>DATAWQ010000001.1:0-41458 GCA_036267135.1 Streptosporangiaceae bacterium
CCGCCACCTAACGCGCCCAGACCACGATCCCGCGCCCGGCGCTCGGATGCACCGCGCCCGCACGCACCCAGCACCCCGAGCCCGCGCTCGCGCTCGCGAAACCTCGACTCCCACTAGCCCCACCAGCCCCACCAGCCCCACGAGTCACTGGCTGGCTGGGCGCTTCGTCGCCAGCCCCGAAGTACGAGGCGTCCAGGCATTAACAGGAAGAGCTGTATGTGTCGGGGCACATACAGCTCTTCAAGATCTATGAGCTCTCCCCATTGTTGAGCTTGGCGTGGCTGGTGTTACTGATGGGGAGTTTGCGATGAAGTGGATCGATCTTGGTCGTGAAGGGGCGGACGCGGCGCTCGCGGCGGTTACTCCACACAACTGCTCACAGGCTGAGAGTGGCCTCGCCTGCGGTATTACACGGAGTACACGATAAATATTCACATCCTGTGGGGAACTCCACGGGGCGCGCTGGCCCGGCCACCTAGCGCATTGGCCTGGCACCGGGTGCGGTCGGGCGGCTTCGGAGCGTGGGCGTTCGGACCGCGAGCGTGCCACCTTCGCTACTCTGCGCCTAATTGCAGTATTGCAGTGCTTACTGCACTACGGCAATTGTCCGATAATGATCTTCTGGCCTGGCCGAATACCTCGATCCCGACTACCGTTCTGCGCCGCGCGCTGGGATACTTCCTGGATGACTGGTCTGAGCGTTGCCTTGGCAAACCTCAAGCCGGGCACGGGGAAGACCACATCCGCCGTCTGGCTGGCGCACACCTTCGCGCGGGCCGGGAACAACGTGCTGCTTGTGGACGCCGACCCGTCCGGCAGCGCTTTGGAGTGGTCTGATCTGGCGGCCATGTATCCGGGGATGCCGCCGCAGGCGGCCTTCCCGTTCCGGATCGTGGCGCTGCCTTCGCGGGAGATGCACCGCCGCATCCCCGAGATCGCGCGCGACGACGATGTGGTGATCATTGACGCCCCGCAACTGGAGGACCACGCCGCCATCGCGCTGTCCGCGCTGCGGTACGCCGACGAGATCCTGATCCCATGCGCGCCGAGCCCGATCGAGATCAACCGCACCTCGCCGGTGCGGGAAGAGATAGAAGAAGTCGAGGTGCTCCGCGACAAAGCGCCCAGGGCTGCCATTTTGCTGAACCGGTGTATCTCGCGCGCGAACTCCACCGCCGACGCCAGGGAAGCGCTGCAGGGCCTCGGCTACGACGTGCTGGAGACGGTGGTGCCGCGGCTCGAGGTGTACGCACAGAGCTTCGGCATGCCGATTCCCGACACCGGCCGCGAGCTCTGGCGCCAGGTGGCTCACGAGCTCACCGAGCGCTGTACCCCGCTCTGCTCGGTCCGGACGTGACCACGAGGCGGAGCTAGCGGCGAGACGGGCGCGAGTAAGAACCGGACATGACCACGCCACAGACATGACCATGAGACTGACGTGACCACGAACCGACATGTCCACGAGGCAGACACGACCCCGAGCCGACATGTTCACGGGACAGACGCGATCACGGGCCACAATGACTACGAGGCGGACATGACCACGGAGCAGTCATGACTACGCAGCGGGAACAACGCAAAGCGCAGATGGCCGCCGCCGCGGGGCGGCGTGCCGAGCCGGGCGCGCACCCGGCCGGCCGGACCGCCATCAGGACGAAGCCGGTGCGGATCACCCTTGACCTGAGCCCCGAGCTCTACCGGCAGCTCACCCAGTGGACGGATTCGGCCGCGGTCGAACTGGACGTGCCGCGGGTCGCGCTGGCGGACGCGATGCGGGCGATGATCCGGGTCACCACCGAGAACCCGGCCGAGGTCCTGGATCTGCTGCGCCGCGACCGTGCCCGCTAACCCCAGCCAGGAAACGACCGCCGCGCCCGGAGCCGACACGCGAGCGGCCTCGGGGCCGGCCCAGCAAACCAACGCCGGGCCGGCCCCGAGTAAGCGGCCGCACCAACCCATGAGGCGGGCCTGGGCACAGCGCGATAAACGGACTACGGCGTCGGAGCGCGGTGCTCGGTGAGCGTGAACGCGGCCCGGCCGTCCTGGTCGAACTGGGCGTCGAGCTCGCTGTCCCCGATGACCGGGGCGGCGTCGGCGCCGACGAAAACCCGGGCGCCCTCGTCCTCGATCACGGCGTCGTCCGGATGCGGTCGCTCCAGCGAGAGCGCCACCTGGCCCGGTTCGCCGTCTGCTCCGTTGGGCAGTGACATACGCAGCCCCGTGTTGTCGGGGAGCCCAGACTGGCCGGTGAGAGCACGGATCGTCTCCACCGCCCGGCCGGTTAGCGTAAGCACAGTCGTCACCTCATCTGGTAGACATCGTCGGTCACGAGGTGTCACCCTGCCCGCCCCGCGATGCCTCAAACCCCAGAGCCCGCAAAACCGGGCCCGCAGAACCGGGCCCGCAGAACCGGACCGGGCCGACGCCCGGGCTCAGCCTTCGGCGCCCGCGAACGTGGAGAGAGCCGCCATCTGGCTGCCGCGCTCGCCGCGGGTCATCCAGCGGAAGCCGATATAGCCGATGATCGCGATGATGAACGACATCACCAGCATGATCGTGCCCAGCGCGTTGAGCGCGGGGCCGCCGTTGCCGCCATGCTGGGTGGAGTAGATGATCACCGACATCGGCGTGTTGCCCGCGTTGGACGACAGCAGGTCCACGATGACGAAGTCGTCGATCACGCCGGAGAACACCAGCACGGCGCTGGCGAAGATGGCGGGGCCGAGCAGCGGCAGCATCACCCGGCGCATGGTCTGGAACTGGTTCGCGCCCAGGTCGGCGGCGGCCTCCTCGTACTGCTTCCCGAGCGTGACCAGCCGGGCCTGCACGATGATCGCGGGCCAGCTCACGTTCCAGGTGACCAGGCCGAGCACCTCCGCGATCGTGCCCAGGGGGACCGCGGTGAACAACGCGGTGAACACGAAGAACATGGCCACACCGAAGATCAGCTCCGGGATGACAAAGGACAGGATCATCACGAAGTTGAACGTGGAGGACGTGCGGCCGCGCCACCGGTTGATGCCGAGCGCGAACGCCACGCCGATCGGCACCGCGATGAGCGTCGTGTAGACCGACAGCCTGATCGTCTGCAGCACGGCCGCGTGCAACTGCGGGTTGTGCAGCACGGAGTTGACCGGGTCGCCCCAGTACCACCGGGTGGAGAAGCCCTGCCAGGAGCTCTGCGACTTCCCGTTGTTGAACGAGAACAGCACCGCGATGGCGATCGGCACCAGCGACCAGATCAGGTAGAGCCAGGTGAAGCCCTCCAGGAACCACGGGTGCCGCCACGGGTTGCGCCCCGGGATCAGCCGGCCCAGGCCGGACCTGGCCGTCGTGGGCGGAGCGCCCGGAGCGGGAGCGGTGGCCTTGATGGCACTCATATGGCTTCCCGGGTGGACCGGTTGGTGGCGGCCACGTAGTAGATCATCGGCGCCAGCAGGATCACGAGCAGCACCAGGGAAAGCACCGCGCCCTGAGCCTCCAGGCCGGGGGTGCCGAGCTGCCCCTGGATCAGGTTGCCGACCATGGACGTGCTGGCCGCGCCGGACATGAGCTGGTTGGTGTAGTAGTCGCCCAGCATCGGCAGCACGGTGATCAGCAGGCCGGTCAGTATCGGCTGGCGGGACAGCGGCAGCGTCACCCGCAGGAACGTCCGCACCCGGCCCAGGCCCAGGTCCCGGCCGGCCTCGATGAGGGCGGGGTCGATCCGGTCGAGCCCGGCGTAGAGCACCAGGATGATGTAGGGCACGTAGCCGTACACCAGGCCGAGTATGACCGTCACCGACATGCCGCCCAGCCAGTTGACCTGGTGCGAGGCCAGGTCCAGATCCATCAGCGCCCGGTTCAGGTAGCCGCCCGTCTGCAGCAGGTCGACCCAGGCCAGCATGCGCATCATGTAGCTGATCCAGAACGGGGCGATCAGCAACACCAGGAACAGGGCCTTGCGGCGACCGGCGAACCTGGCCACGAAGTAGGCGGCCGGGTAGCCGATGACCAGGCACAGCAGCGACGCGATGGCCACGTAGATGATCGTCCTGATCACGATCGGGCCGGCGAACGAGGTGCTGCCCACCACGTCGCGGTAGGCGTTGATGACGTTGGAGGAATTCCAGTTCAGCGGGTTCCAGATCGCGACCGGCGACTCGAACAGCCGGTTGAGCTGTCCCATGGCAATGGCCAGCACCGCGTAGAACGGCACGATGAACAGCAGGATCAGCCAGACCACGCCGGGGGCGGCCAGCGCGATCCAGAACAGATTCTTGCGGTCAGGGCCCCCGGTTCGCCTGGTGCTCTCGCTTGGCTTGGGCTGTCTGGTCTGCCTGCGGGGGCCGGCTGCCATCGTCTCGCCTCAGATCCCGTTGCTGACCACGAGCCAGGCCTGCTGCCAGATGGCGTCCGCGTCCACCGGCAACTGCAGTTCGCCCACCCCGCGCCGGAAGTAGGACGGCAGCACCACGGTGGACATCAGGCTGGGCGGCAGGATCTTCTCCTTCACCAGAACCTGCGGCGTCACCCCGGTCAGCGGCTGCATGTACCCGTTGAAGCTGATGTTCTCCAGCACGTTGTGCAGGTCGAGCATGTAGTCGAGGAACAGGTGCGAGAGCACCGGGTTGTCCGAGCCGCTCAGCAGCGTGATCGTGTCGTTCGCCACCGGGCCCTTGCCGTCGGCCGGGAACCAGTAGCCGACCACGTCCACCGGGACGCCCTTGGGCATGTAGTAGGCCGCCGCGGCCATGTCGCCCGACCAGGCGGTGTGGATCCAGGTGTCGCCGTTCGGGACCTCCGTGTAGTCGTTGTTGTCGATCCGCACGTTGACCAGGCTGGACAGCTCCTGCAAGGTCCGCCGGGACAGCGCGATCTGGCCTTGGTCGGTGGTGTTCAGGTTGAAGATGCCGTTCTTCATCAGGCCGAGGCTGATGCCCTCGCGGTAGTCGTCCAGGATCGCGACCTTGCCCCGGTACTTGGACTGCCAGGGCATCGCCCACGGGTTCCGCATCGTGTACGGATTCTCGTGCACCAGGTCTTTGCGCCACGAGATCCCGGTGGTGTAGATCGTGTACGGCACGGTGTACTGCCAGCCCCGGTCGTAGAACGGGTTGGTGAAGTCGGGCCAGGCCTGCGCGATGTTCGGGATGTAGCTGTGGTTGACCGGCTGCACCAGCTTGGACTCGATGAGCTGGCCGAGCACGTCCACGGTGGCCCCGACCAGAACGTCGAAGGTGAGCCCGTTGCGCAGCTTGGACAGCGCCTCGTCCATCGTGTTGAACGTGGTGATCTGAACCTTGCACTTGTACTTCTTGGCGAAGTTGTTCACCACGGCCTGGTTGATGTAGGCGACCCAGGTGAAGATGTTCAGCGTCGCGTCGCTCTCGGCCGGCAGGCCGCTCTTGATGGCGTGGTTGCCGGGGAAGATGGGCCAGGTCACCGGGTGCTCGGGCCGGGGCAGCGGCAGGCTTCCATATCCCGCCAGGGCCGGTGCGCACGCGTCAAGGAACGATCCCGCCCCCAGCGCCAGCAGCGCGGCGCCCGCTCCCCTGGTCAGGAACCCGCGCCGGGAGACCTGCGGGCGCCGGCTCGCGTCCCCTTGCCATCCCTCTCGCGGGTGGGCCATCAGGCTGTCCCTCCCCCAGTCCCTACGCTGCGGCTTAACCCTTTTCGTAATGAACGGTGGCCATACTGAACGGTCAGTCAATACGTAGTATTACGTCAACCGCTGATCGCCGCCGCGAATACCTTGAAGTTCGCGATCAGCCGGTCGATGTCCGCCTCGTCGTGCTGCACCGAGATCAGCCACTGCTCGCTCTTTCCCCACGGCGGCAGGAAGACCCCGCCGTTGTGCTGGAACAGCCAGTGCGCGTGGCTGAACCGGTCGTCCACCTCCAGGAAGTCCCGGTAGTCACGGACCGGCTCGGGCGAGAACACCACACAGCCCTTGGCGCCGACCGAGACCACGTGAGCGGGCAGGCCGACGTCTTTGATCACGGCTTCGATGCCTTCGGTGGCCCGGGCCGCCAGCGCGTCGACGCGGCGGTAGGCCTCGGGGGTGGCCACCTCGTACAGCATGGCGCGGGCCGCGGCCATGGCCAGCGGGTTGCCGTTGAACGTGCCGACGATCTCGTACCCGCCGGAGGCGACGTGCTCCATTACCTCGAGGGTGCCGCCGATCGCCGCGACAGCCACCCCGCCGCCGATCGACTTGGCCAGGCAGATGATGTCCGGCGTGACCCCGGATCGCGCGGTGACCCCGCCGGGCCCGACGGTGAGCCCGGTCTTGACCTCGTCGAAGGCGAGCAGCGCGCCGTGGGCGTGCAGCACGTCCCGCAACGCGGCCAGGTAGCCGGGTTCGGGCGTGATGATGCCGGCGTTCATCATGATGGGCTCGACGATCATCCCTGCGATCTGGCCCGGGTGCTCATCGAGCAGACGGGCTATCACGTCGATGTCGTTGAAGCCGGCGATGAGGGTCAGCCGGGTCAGGGCCTCCGGGATGCCACTGCTGGCCGACGCCGAGGCCGGCCGGTCCGCCGGGCCCGCCTCGTCCGGATCGGGCAGCACCGACACCTGGACCGAGTCGTGATGCCCGTGATAGCAGCCCTCGACCTTGATGATCAGGTCCCGGCCGGTGATCGAGCGCATCAGGTGGACGGCATCCATGGTGGCCTCGGTGCCGGAGTTGCCGAACCGCCAGTGCGGCAGCCCGAACCGGCGGCTGAGTTCCTGGGCGACCAGCAGGGCGTTCTCGGTGGGCTGGGCGAAGTGCGTGCCCCGGCCGACCTGGGTCCTGACCGCCTCCACCACGGCCGGGTGGGCGTGCCCGGCCAGCATGACGCCGTACCCGCCGTGCAGATCCACGTACTCGTTGCCGTCCACGTCGAAGACCTTCGAACCCTGGCCGTGGCTCAGCCAGACCGGCTGCGGCACGGTGATCTGCCAGTTCGACGTGACGCCGCCCGCCAGCGCCTCGCGCGCCCGGGCGGCCAGCCGCGCCGACCCGGGCTGCCGGCGCACGAAGATCGCCTCCTGCTCGGCGATGAGATCCGCGAGCTTCTTGTCCTGGTGTCCGGTGTCGTCTGGTCCGATGCCGCCAGATCCAATGTTGCTCTGCATGAGTGTGGGTGTCCCGGTCTCTCCGCCCGCCGCGGCGGCTCAGCTACCACCGTCGCGGCCTGGCTTACTGCCCGCCGCCCGTCGCGGTCGGGCATCTGGTTTGACTGAACATTCAGTCTAAGACTCCGGAGCGGCTGCCGGCAAGACTGGCGGCGCACGTCGTCCGGCCGGCCCCGGCGTTGCCCTCGCGCAGCCGTTCATTGCCAAAAGACGTGAGGCTGGGCCGGCAGAATTTTTCTGGTTTGTTTCCGTCGCGGTATCTAGCCGGAGCGTGACGGCCCGTTTACGTTGTGCGGGAGTCCCCGGGAGGTATCCATGCACGGTTTCCGCCTGCCGTTAACACCGGCCAGAGTCCGGGTGGCCGGGGTGGCCGCCGTGCTCACCGCGGCGTCGATGCTGACCGTGGCCGGGCCTGCCGGGCCGGCCAGCGCCGTGTCCACCGCCTGCCCCTGGGTCGGGTCCAGCGCGCCGATCGGCCAGCGGGTCAGCGAGGTGCTGGCCAAGATGAGCCTGACCCAGAAGGTCGACCTGCTGACCGGGTCCGGCGGCTCCAGCTACGTGGGCTTCGTCCCCGCGATCGGGTCGCTGTGCATCCCGGCGATGAACCTGCAGGACGGCCCGGCCGGGGTGGGCGACGGGATGACCAACGTCACTCAGCTTCCCGCGCCGGTGGACGTGGCCGCGACCTGGGACACCTCGGCCGAGCAGCTCTACGGTCAGGTCATCGGCTCCGAGCAGGCCGCCAAGGGCAGCACCGTGGACCTCGGGCCGACCGTCAACATCGTGCGGGACCCGCGCTGGGGGCGGGCCTTCGAGTCGGTCGGCGAGGACCCGCACCTGAACGGGACGCTGGGCGCGGCCAATATCCGCGGCGTCCAGTCCACCGGGGTGATGGCGCAGGTCAAGCACTTCGCGGTGTACAACCAGGAGACCAACCGCAACACCTCGTCCGACGACGCGATCCTCAGCACCAGGACCGAGCAGGAGATCTACCTGCCGGCCTTCGCCGACGCGGTGCAGCAGGGCGCGGCGTCCTCGGTGATGTGCTCCTACAGCACGGTCAACGGCACCTACGCCTGCCAGAACCCCTACCTGCTGACCACCGTGCTGCGCCAGCAGGACGGCTTCGGCGGGTTCGTCACCTCCGACTGGGAGGCCAACCACGCCACCGCCGCCTCGGCCAACGCCGGGCTCGACATGGACATGCCGGGTGACGACGGGTACTACGGCAGCACCCTGGCCAGCGCGGTGTCCAGCGGCTCGGTGACCACGGCCACGCTGAACTCCATGGTGTCCAGTGTGCTTACCGAGATGTTCGCCTTCGGCCTGTTCGACGAGCCGCCGGGCGGTTCGCCGGCGCAGACGGCCACCGGCGCCACCGGCCAGGCCGACGCGCTGCAACTCGCCGAGGAGGGCACGGTCCTGCTGAAGAACAGCGGTGGGGTGCTGCCGCTGTCGGCGTCCGACGGCTCGGTCGCGGTCATCGGCGCGGACGCGTCCATCGGCGCACTCACCGCCGGCGGCGGCAGCGCCTCGGTCAGCTCCAGCGGCACGATCACACCGCTGCAGGGCATCACCGCCGCCGCGCCCAGCGGGGTCACGGTCGGCTACAACGACGGTTCTTCGGACAACTCCGCGGCCGCGCTCGCCGCCGCCGCCAGCGTGGCCGTGGTCTTCGTGAGCAACGACGAGAGCGAAGGCGCCGACCTGAGCGGCATCACCCTGTCCAGCGCGGACAACTCGCTGATCTCCGCGGTGGCCGCGGCCAACCCGCACACGATCGTGGTGCTGAACAGCGGCTCCGCGGTGACGATGCCGTGGCTGTCGTCGGTGGCCGGAGTGCTGGAGGCCTGGTACCCGGGCCAGGAGGACGGCGCGGCGATCGCGGCGCTGCTGTTCGGCAGCGCCGACCCGTCCGGCCACCTCACCGTGACGTTCCCGGCTTCGCTGTCGCAGGTGCCGGCCAGCACCCCGCAGCAGTGGCCGGGCCAGAACGGGACCGTGCAGTACTCCGAGGGCATCGACGTGGGCTACCGCTGGTACAACGCGCAGAACCTGACCCCGCTGTTCCCGTTCGGCTACGGCCTGTCCTACACCAGCTTCGCGTTCAGCAACCTCAAGGTGGGCTCGCTGGTCGCGGGCGGGGCCGCGACGGTGTCGGCCACGGTGAAGAACACCGGCTCACGGGCCGGCGCCGACGTCGTGCAGCTGTATGTCAGCGACCCGGCGGCCTCCGGCGAGCCGCCACGCCAGCTCGAGGGGTTCACCCGGGTGAACCTGCAACCCGGCGCCAGCCAGACGGTTACGTTCCAGCTCACCCAGCACAACCTGCAGTACTGGAACGCCAGCAGCAGCAACTGGGCGGTCTCCACCGGCAGCTACGGCGTCGCGGTCGGTGACTCCGACGCCAGCCTGCCGCTGACCGGGACGCTGCCGGTCGGCGCCGCGCAGATCGGCCAGCCGGTGACGATCGCCAGCCCGGGGCCGCAGGAGGAACTCGCCGGCACCCCGGTGTCGGTGCCGGTGACGGCCAAGGACGCCACCAGCGGCCAGACGCTGGGCTTCTCCGCCACAGGGCTCCCGGCCGGCACCTCGATCTCCAGCTCGGGCACGATCAGCGGCACACCCACCACGGCGGGCACCGGCACCGTGACGGTCACCACCCAGGACGGCACGGGCGCGTCCGCCAGCACGTCGTTCACCTGGACCGTCGCGCCGTCCGGGGACGGGATCGCCAGCACGCCGCTGGTTGGCTACGAGGGTCTGTGCCTGGACCTGACCGACGACAGCAACACCAACGGCACGAAGGTGGACGTCTACACCTGCAACGGCACCAACGGGCAGCAGTGGACCGAGGAGCCCAACGGCACCGTCCAGGCCGACGGCAAATGCCTGGACGTGACCGGCGGCGGCACCGCCAACGGCACCCTGGTCGACCTCTACCAGTGCAACGGCACCGGCGCCCAGGTCTGGAACCCCCAGCCCGACGGCGCCCTGCTCAACCCGCAATCAGGCGCCTGCCTGGACGACACCGGTTACTCCACCACCCTAGGCACCCAGGTCCAGATCTGGAGTTGCAGCGGCAACGCCAACCAGTCCTGGCTGCCGCCGGAGGAAGCGACCGGCGCGGTCACCGGGTACGGCGGGCTGTGCCTCGACGTGCGCGGAGGCAGCAGCGCCAACGGCACCCCCGTGCAGGTCTACACCTGCAACGGCACCGGCGCGCAGGCCTGGACGACTGAGCCCAACGGGACGCTGCAAGCGCTGGGTAAATGCCTGGGCGTGACCGGCGGCGGCACCGCCAACGGCACGCTCGTCGACCTGTATCAGTGCAACGGCACCAGCGGTCAGGTCTGGCAACCCCAGCCCGACGGCGCGCTGGTCAACCCGCAATCAGGTGCCTGCCTGGACGACACCAACCGGTCCATCACCCCGGGCACCCAGGCCCAGATCTGGAGCTGCAGCAGCGGCGCCAACCAGTCCTGGCCGCTCCCCTGAGGCCCTACCGGTCGCGGCGGACGCTGAAGCGGAGCTTGGCCAGGATCCACACCGCCTGGACGCCGTCCTTCCAGGTGATCTTCTTGCCGGCCTCGCGGCTGCGGGCCCGATAGCTGATCGGCACCTCGAACGGGCGGATCCGCCGGGCCAGCAGCTTGCCGGTGATCTCCGCCTCCATGCCGAAGCCGGCCTGGCGGATGTTCAGGCTGCGGTACAGGTCGAGCGGCATGAGCTTGTAGCAGGTCTCCAGGTCGCCGATGTAGGCGTTGAACATGACGTTGGCGACCGTGGTAATGCCCCGGTTGCCCACCACGTACCAGAACGAGTACGCGGAGTGGCTGCCGAACGCGCGGTTGCCGTACACCACCTCGGCCTCGCCGCCGAGCACCGGCGCGAGCAGGCTCGGGATCTCCTCCGGCAGGTACTCCAGGTCGGCGTCGAAGGGCAGCACGTAGTCGCCGCTGGCCACCTCGGCCGCGGTGCGGATCGCCGCGCCCTTGCCCCGGTTGACCGGGTGCCTGAGCTTGGTCATCCGCTCGTCGTTCAGGCTGTCGATGATCTCGGACGTGCCGTCGGTGCTCGCGTCGTCAACGACGATGAGCTCGACCTGGCAGGGGAAGTTCACGTTGAGCACGCGCTTGATCGCGCTTTGGACGGTCTCAGCCTCGTTGTAGACGGGCATCAGGATCGAAAGCTTCACGATGGTCATCTTCCTGCTCTTCGGTCTTCCGCGCCGCCAGGCCGCGGATCAGGTCATCTCGGGCTGGGTGCGGAACCAGGCGATGGCGCGTTCCAGGCCGTCGGCCAGGCCGACCTCGGGCTTCCAGCCGAGCAACTGGGCGGCGAGGTCGATACGCGGCTGCCGCACCATCGGGTCGTCTTGCGGTCGCGGGATGAAGGTGATCTGCGACTGCGACCGGGTCATCCGCTGGATCGTCTCTGCCAGCTCCAGGATGGTGAGCTCGTTCGGGTTGCCGAGGTTCACCGGGCCAGGGTGAGACGAACGCAGCATCCGCGTGATGCCCTCGACCAGGTCGTCGACGTAGCAGACCGACCGGGTCTGGAGGCCGTCGCCGGCCACCGTGATCGGCTCGCCGCGCAGCGCCTGCCGGGCGAAATTCGGGATGGCCCGGCCGTCGTTGGGCCGCATCCGCGGACCGTAGGTGTTGAAGATCCGGATGATCTTCGCGTCCACGCCGTGGGCCTTGCGGTAGGCCACGGTCAGCGCCTCGGAGAACCGCTTCGCCTCGTCGTAGACCGAGCGCGGGCCGACCGGGTTCACGTTGCCCCAGTAGTCCTCGGTCTGCGGGTGGACCAGCGGGTCGCCGTACACCTCGGAGGTGGAAGCCAGCAGGAACCTGGCCCCCTTGGCCCGGGCCAGCCCCAGCGCATTCCAGGTGCCGGCCGAGCCCACCTTGAGGGTCTGCAGCGGGAGTTCGAGATAGTCGACCGGGCTCGCCGGGCAGGCGAAGTGCAGCACCGCGTCGACCGGCCCGCCCACGTGCACGTACTCGCTGACGTCGCAGCGGACCAGCCGGAACGCCGGATTTTCCAGCAGGTGGGCGACGTTCTCCGGCTTACCCGTGCAAAAGTTGTCCAGGCAGATCACCGAGCAGCCGTCCGCCAGGAACCGTTCGCACAGATGCGAGCCCAGGAACCCCGCACCCCCGGTGACCACGATCGTCTCAGTCATGAGCCACCCTGTCCCTTCCCCGCACCTGGTGATACGCACGGAAGTTTGTGATTTTGGTAGACCAGGCCAGGCCAGGACCACGTCTTCGCACCGATTTGGCCGCGATTTGACGTACACGTAGCGTTACCACGCGAGGAGCTAGCTTACCCGCGACCGGGCGCGGCCGATAACGACCCACAGCGGTGTGCCTGCGGCCTGCTAGCGCCGCCACACCAGGATTCTAGCGACCGTAAAGGCGGGCAGGCCGGGGGAGCCTGCCGGGTCAGCCCGGTGCCAATCCGCCGGCCGCACGCGGGCGGGGAAGGTTTGCCCGGTCCACTAGCATGAGGCAGCTAGGACCGACTGAGGCGGCCCGCTCTCGCTGCCAAGGGAAGGAATAAGCCGTGCCACTTCGCCTGACCGTCCTCGGGACCGGGTATCTCGGTGCCACGCACGCCGCGTGCATGGCCGAGCTCGGCTTCGAGGTGCTGGGCCTCGACACCGACGAATCCCGGGCGAGCGCACTGGCGGCGGGCACGCTCCCGTTCTATGAGCCCGGCCTCGACCCGCTCATCGAGCGAGGCCTGGCCTCGGGGCGGCTCAGGTTCACCTCGTCCTACCAGCAGGCCGCCGAGTTCGGCGACGTGCACTTCATCTGTGTGGGCACTCCGCAGCGGGAAGGCTCGGGCGGCGCGGACCTGTCGCAGCTCTACGGCTGTGTGGACGCGCTGGCGCCGTTGCTGACCCGGCCCTGCCTGGTGGCGGGGAAGTCCACCATCCCGGTGGGCACGGCGGCCGGGCTGGCCGAGCGGCTGGCCCGGATGGCCCCGGCGGGGGCGGGCGTGGAACTGGCCTGGAACCCGGAGTTCCTTCGCGAGGGTTACGGTGTGGCCGACACGCTGCGGCCGGAGCGGATCGTGGCGGGGGTGCGCTCGGCCGGGGCCGAGGCCACCCTGCGCGAGGTGTACGCGGAGCCGATCGCGGCGGGTGTCCCGTTCGTGGTCACCGACTACGCGACCGCGGAACTGGTCAAGGTGGCGGCGAACGCGTTCCTGGCCACCAAGATCTCTTTCATCAACGCGATGGCCGAGGTGTGCGAGGCCGCCGATGCCGACGTGCTCAAGCTGGCCGAGGTGCTGGCCTACGACCACCGGATCGGGGCGGCCGGCATGCGGCCGGGGCTCGGTTTCGGCGGAAGCTGCCTGCCCAAGGACATCAGGGCCTTCAGCACCAGGGCCGCCGAGCTTGGCGTCGATCACGCGCTGTCTTTCCTGCGCGACGTGGACGCGATCAACATGCGGCGGCGCGCCCGGGTGATCGAGCTGGCCAGCGAGATGGCCGGCGGTTCGCTGGAGGGCCGGGCCGTGACCGTGCTCGGCCTGGCGTTCAAGCCGGACTCCGACGACCTGCGGGACTCGCCCGCCCTCGACGTCGCGCTCACGCTGGCGCGCATGGGCGCCAGGGTCACCGCCTATGACCCGGTGGCCATGGACCGCGCCCGCCGGGCCCATCCGGAGCTGGAGTACGCGAGTTCGGCGGAGGGTGCGGCCACCGACGCCGAGGTGCTGCTGCTGCTGACCGAGTGGTCGGAGTTCCGGCAGGCCGATCCCGAGGTCATCGGCAAGGCGACGGCCAAGCGCAACATCGTGGACGGGCGGCACGCGCTCGACCCGGCCGCCTGGCGCGCCGCCGGATGGAACTACCGGACCCTCGGGCGGCCCTGACCTCAGGACCCCGGCGGGGCCAGGGTCAGCCGGCCACCCCGATGGCCACCGGCACCTGCCCGACCTTGATCGGCGCACCGGGCCTGTTGGTGGCCGTCCTGATCGCAGTCACGTTGTCCGATAGCTGGTTGACCACGTAGAGCACCCTCCCGCCCGGGCTCAGCGCCATCGCGTCTGCCCCCGCGCCGATCTTGATCGGCGTACCCGGCGTGTTGGTGGCCGTCGAGATAGGCACCACTGTGTCGCCGTCGGTGGCGACGTAGAGGGTCTTGCCGTTCTGGCTCAACAGAGCCACCTCTGCTCCGGAGCCCAGCGAAATGGCCGGGCCCGCGGTGTTGGTGGCCGTCGAGACCGGCGTCACCGCTTTTGTCTTGCTATCGCTGCTCACGTACAACGTCTTGCCGTTGGCGGTGATGTTGAGGCTGGTCGGCTGCCTGCCCACCTCGATCGCCGGACCCACCTGGCCGGTGACGGTGGAGATCGGCAGCACCCGGCGGCTGTTGGCCATCGTGACGTACAGGGTGCGCCCGTTCGGGGTAATCGCCAGTTCGTCCGGGAAGATCTTGGGGATGGTCGTGTCCACGTGACCAGGCACCGGGCCAGGGCCCGTGCGGATCGGCGCGCTCGCGGTATTGGTGACCGTCGAGATCGGCGTCACCGTGTTGGAGGCCCCGTTGGCGACGTAGACGGTCTTGCCGTCCGGCGCCATCGCGATCTCGTCTGGGCTCAGGCCGACCTTGATCGGCCGCCTGGCCGTGTTGGTGGCCGTCGAGATCGGGGTCACCGTGCCGGAGGTCGTGTTCACGGCGTAGACGGTCTTGCCGTTCGGGGTGATGGCGAGGCCCAGCGGGTTCCGGCCTACCTTGATCGGCTTGCCCGGCAGGTTCGAGGCGGCCGTGATCGGCGTCACCGTGTCCCCGCCGTAGTTGGCCACGTACACGGTCTTCCGGTTCGGCGTGACCACCAGGTTCGAGGGGCCATAGCCCACCGTGATCGGCGTCCCGGCCCGGCCGGGCGCGATCGAGATGGGGGTCACCGTGGCAGGTACCTCTTTGTCTTTGTTCCTGCCCGTACCCCACACCGGATGGCTGTTCACTACGTAGACGGCGGGACCGAGCCACTGCGGCTGGGCGGCCGCGGCCAACCCGGCCGTACGGCCCGCCGAACCTACCGCCAGTGGGATGCCCGCGCCGAGCACGGCCACCACGGCCGCGCAGGAGACCGCGGCCTGGGTCCGGCGGTGCCGCCGGAGCCTGAGCCCGGCCAGCAGGGAGTTGTGCGCGACCCGCCCCATCGGCGGCTCGTCCTCGGTGGCGCACTCGAACAGGTCGCGCAGGAATGACTCATCCATGTCAGGCATCCCTCGTTTCGGCCAGGCCGGCCAGCGGGCGGCCGGGTGAGCAAGACTCGACGGCGGCGTCGCCCAGCAGTCCCCGCAGCTTGCGCAGCGCGCGGGCGCTCTGGCTCTTCACGTTGCCCTCCGAGCAGCCGAGCAGGGCCGCGACCTGTTCCACGCTCTGGTCCTCCCAGTAGCGCAGCACCACGATCGCCCGGGAACTGGGCGGCAGCGTGGCCAGCGCGCCGAGCACCACCAGCCTGAGCTCGGCCTGCTCGGGCCGGGCGGGCCGCTCCGGCAGCTCACCGGTGAGCAGTTCACCGGCCTGCTTGCCGCGGCGTCCGGCCAGGTAGGTGTTCACCAGCGTGCGCATGGCGTAGGCATCGGCCGCGTCCCGGCGGCGCAGCCGCCGCCAGTACACGAACATCTTCGCCAGCGTGGCCTGGGCCAGGTCCTCGGCGGTATGCCAGTCCCCGCAGAGCAGGTACGCGGTCCGCCGCAGCCGCGGCGAAGCCGCTACCGCGAACTCGGTGAACTCGTCCGGCGTTGTCACGTGACCGGCGCTCCTCGAGGTCGGCTCCTGATCGGTTCCTGGCCGGCTTGCCCGGGGCCGGCCTGCCCTACGCCCATTAGATGCACCGGCCCCCGTTCCGGGTTGCACGGCCGGAGCGGTCAATCGGCGGGCCGGTACCGGCTGATCACGTCCCGCCCGAACCTGGCCATCTCCTCCCGCTGGGGTGAGAACTGCAGCAGCATCAGGCCGGCCCCGGCCTGCTCGTAGGCCCGCAGCCGGTCGATGATCTGATCCGGGGTGCCGACCAGCCCAGCACGCAGGCCACGGTTGGAGACGCTGTACTCCTCGATGGACACCCGCGACTCGAGCTGTGAGCCCGCCACGAAGTCCTGATACGAGGCGTAGGCCTCGGGTGAGGACTTGACGTCGAGCACGCGGGCGAGTTCGGCCTCCGCCTCGGCCTCGGTGTCGCGGCAGATGACGTAGCCGGCCACGCCGAACGTGAGCGGCGGGCCGCCCGCGTCCGCCCGCCGCGCGCTCATCTCCGCGACCTTGCCCGCGATGACGTCGGGCGGATCGCCGTGCATGACGTAGGCGTCCGCGCGGTGACTGATGACCTCCTTCGCCTTCGGCGACTCACCGCCCATGTACACCGGCGGCACCCGGCTGGGCTTGGGTTCCAGCACGGTGCCCGCCAGCTCGTACAGCGAGCCCTGATGGGTGACCGTGTCCTCGCGCAGCAGCCGCCCGACCACCTCGAGCCACTCCTCGGTGCGCGCGTACCTGGCGTCGTGCTCGTCGAACGGCGCGCCGTACTGCGTCGCCTCGTCGCGCCACCAGGAGGAGACGACGTTGAGCGACACCCGGCCGGGCGCGATCGTGTCCAGCGTGGACAGCGCCTTGGCGGTCAGCGCCGGCGAATGGTAGTTGGGCCGCACCGCCAGCATCAGCTCGAGCCGCGAGGTGACCGCGGCCAGCGCCGGGGCCAGCGTCCAGCAGTCCAGCGAGGGGGCGTGGTGCCCCTTGATGTCGTTCAGGCTCAGCTCCGCGACGAGGCTGAGGTCGAACCCGTGCCGCTCGCTGTCCACCGCCAGATCCCGTAGGTACGGCCAGGCCACCGGCATGCCCTCGTCCGGCACGTTCCGCAGCCACCCGCCGAATATCGGCATCCAGTAGCCGAACCTCATGTCGTCCTCCTGTCGCTTGCGCCGGTGACCGCCGGAGCGTGCTCCGCCCGCCCGGCCTCGTCGGCCAGCAGCCGCCCGAGGAACCGGGCCACCGCCGGCAGCGCGGGCCGGGGCGCCACGGCTTCGATCGCGGCGTTGTAGTTGGTGGTCGAGTTGATGTCGTAGGTGACCAGACGGCCGTCCGCCGTCTCGATGAACTCGAAGCCCGCGATCTCGATCCCGTGCGTCCTGGCGAAATCGGTGTACCGGCCGACGACCGGATGGTCGAACCCCGTGCGCAGCGCGAATATCTCCGCGTCCCCCTGACCGCCCTGGGCGTCCACCGCGCAGGCGTCGGCCGGGCACAGCTCGAACCCGCCCAGGGCGGTGTCGGCGGTGATCGCATACATGTACTCCCCGCCCACGATCTCGACTCTGGTGATGCGCGGCTCGGCCGGCCACAGATACTCCTGCAACAGGGTGATCCCGTCCACCGGGACCTCGTAGCCGGGCGAGGCCAGGTAGGTCTCGAACTCTTCGTGGCTGGTGAACAGCCGCACCCCGGCGCCCTTGCCGCCCTGGTTGGGCTTGCCGATGAACGGGACGGCCAGCCGTCTCGCCGCGGCGGCCAGGCCGCAGGCGCCGGCCACCGCCAGCGTCCGCGGCACGTCGAACCCGGCCGCGCGCAGCAGGGCGAGCTGCTCGACCTTGCTCATCTCCAGGTCGAGCACCCGCCGCCCGTTGACCACCCGCCGCCCGTGGCTCTCCAGCCAGGTCAGCACGCCGCGCGTCTGGTCCTTGGCGAACGGATGCCCGCGGCTGTACGAGGACGCGCTCATCCGCGACCAGAACACCCCGGCGGGCGGCGGCTCGTCCAGGTCCAGCAGGCCCGAGCCAAGCCGCCACTCCTGATGTGGCACCCCGGCCGCGTCGAACGCGGCCGCCAGCGGCGCGTACCAGTCCGGATTCTCGTGGAGCACGTGGACCTTCATGACTGCCAGCCTCCGGTGGTTCGCGGTTCGGTCTCAAACCTCATTCATAATGAACGGCTCCGCCATCGGCCCTCGACCCCGCCCCGCACCCAGACCCGGCGGCCAGCCCGCGGCGCGAAGCCAGGCCCCGCCTCACCGCCGGCCCGGATGCCGCCAGGCCAGCAGCACGGTCGCCGCCGCGAAGACCAATCCCGTCAGCGCGTTCACCGCCATCTGCGGCCACTTCGCCGCCGTCCCGTCGTCCGCGGCGAAACCAAAGAAAACCACCGTGCACAAGAACAACAGCCCAACGGTCAGCACCAACCGACTGGGCACCAACCGGCTGCGCACCAACCGGCCCAGCATCGAACGACCCGGCTCCGAACGACCCGGCCCCGAACGACCCGGCCCCGAACGACCCAGCCCCAAGCGCCGCTCGCTCCCCACACGCCCAGCACCCACACCTGCGGATTCAGCCTCAGCCGATGCGCCCTGGGCGCCATCCAGCCCGGCCACGCTGGTCATGCCACCGTCCGGGCTCGGCCAGCAGACGCCGCCGAAGCGATCCGCCAGCCCAGCCAGCAGCCCGGTCCCCTGCTCCCGGTACCTGTCCGCGTCCGCCGCGGAGTCGGCCACCCACTTCAGGAAGTAGGCGACCGTGACGTCCTGCGGCAGGCCAGCCGTCCGCCGCGTCTCGGTGTCGATGGGATACGCCCGGCTGAGGTAGAACTGGCTGCGCCCGTCCACCTGGATCCGGTGCGGCAGGATCCGTTTGGCCCCGGGGCTGATCTGGCGGACGGCGTCCAGCATCGCGGCCGGGCCGGGATCAGCCGGCAGCAGCAGCCGCATCCCCCGGCGCAGACGGCGCTGCAGCGCCGCCCGCCGGCGGCCAGACCCTTCCATGCGGCAATCTTCCCACCCTGGTAACTTCGAGCTAGAACAGATCGATGGCGGCAAGCTGCGGGTCGTCGGTGAGCATGAACTCGAGGCGCGCGCCCCTCCCGCAGCGGGTACATGACCAGGATCGACGTGAGCTGCTCGATGACCGTCTCGTGCCGGCCGAGCTGAAGGTCACACTCGGCTTTACGCTCGATCGCGAGTAGCCGCCCCGATTCGAGCGCCGCCGCCATGCAGGCCACGACGGGTGTCCGCGCATCGGCGAAGGCGGGCCCGTGCCAGAGGGACAGCGCATGCTCGAGATGATCGGACGCATCGGCGATCTGGTCTGTTCCTATCGCGCTGGCGGCCTGCTTGAGCAGAGCCCGGTAGTCGAACAGGTCGATACCCACCCCGTCCCGCTGAGCAGGTACCCGGGTCAGGCCGGTCACCAACGGCGCGACCGTGGTACCGCGCAGATCCCTGGTGGTGTTCGGTGACGCCCCCGGCAGCCGCGACTCGCGCAACTGGGGCTTCGTCCCGGCCAGCTGCATACTCGGCATCAGCCGCAGAAAGGTCTGACGCAGACCGGGCCCCCCACGTGGCCTCGATGCCCACCTCATCATCGGGAAGGATCCCGGCCGTTCTCACGACCAAAATCCTTCCCAGTGACGAGCTCCCAGCCCACGTACCAGCTGAGGAAGCTCACGGGAACAGTTTGGTTGTGGCAACGTAGACTCAAGAGGGGTTGCGTTGCCGCAACGTGTGCGTGAGGACCGAGCGAAGGCGGGCACGTTCGGAGTGGGTGCTGCGCGCCGGGGTGGCACGGTCCTGGGCGAACGCAGCAGGCATGAGGGGTAACCGGCTGGGACGAGAGTGACTGGTGGGGTAAGGGCACCAGCGGGGTGGGGGGTGGCCGGCAGGCGGGGGTGGCCGGCAGGCGGGGGTGGCGGGGGTAGGGGTTGTGGTTGTATGTGGCGAGTCGCGGACAGTAATGAGGCGGGGGGATCGGGTGGGCGAGGGCGCGGTGGGGCGGGCCAGCTTTCGCGACGTGTTCGGGGTCCCTGAATTCCGCGCCCTGTGGCTGGCCCAGATGCTGTCGGTGGCGGGCGACCAGTTGGCCAGGGTCGCGCTGACCGTGCTGGTCTACGACCGGACGCGGTCGGCGGCGCTGGCCGCGCTGACGTTCGTGATGGGGGTCATGCCGATCTTCTTCGGCGGGGCCATACTTTCCGGGCTCGGCGACCGGCTGCCCCGGCGCACCGTGATGATCGGTTGCGACCTGGCCCGCGCGGCGCTGGTGCTGGTCATGACCGTGCCCAGGGTGCCGTTGTGGGTCCTGGTCGTGCTGCTGTTCGTGGTGACGGCGGGCAACGCGCCGTTCAACGCGGCGCGGGCCGCCATCTACCCCGAGATCCTGGCCGGGGACCGCTACGTGGTCGGCACCGCGCTGACCATTACCACCTTTCAGTTCGCCCAGGTGATCGGGTTCGCCGCGGGCGGGGCGATCGTGGGGTTCTTCGGCGTGCGGACCTCACTGGTGGCCGACGCGGCCACGTTCGCAGCCTCGGCGCTGCTGGTGCGCTTCGGCGTGGCCGCCCGGCCCGCCGCGAACCGGCGGCCGGCCGAAGGTCAGCCCGACGGCACGCGGGCCGCCCCGGCCACCGGCTGGCTGCCTGGGCTGCTGCTGGTGTTCGGCAACCCCGCCCTGCGCACCCCGATGCTGTTCGGCTGGCTGGCCGCGCTGTACAACGCGCCCGAGGGCGTGGCCGCGCCGTACGCCAGATCGCTGGGTGGCGGGGCGGTGACGACCGGCGTGCTGCTCGCCACCCCGGCCCTCGGCTACACCTTCGGCGCCCTGGCCTTCGGGCGGATGGTCGAACCCGCACGCCGGGCCCGCCTGATGGGCCCGCTGGCCACCGGGTGCAGCGTGTTCCTGATCCCGATCGTGCTGCGCCCGCCGTTGCCAGTGACCCTGGTGCTCTTCGCCTTGTCCGGCGCCTGCGCCTGTTTCCAGGTCGCGGCGAACAGCGCGTTCGTGGCGGCCGCGCCCGACGCGCAGCGCAGTCAGGCTTTCGGGCTGGCCACGGCCGGCATGAGCCTCGGCCAAGGGGTGGCCATGATCGCGGCCGGCGCCGCCGCCCAGCACTTCGCCCCGGCCATCGTGATCGCCGCGGCAGGCACGCTGGGCACCGCGGCGGCTCTCGGGCTGAGCGTGACCCGCCCGGCCCGCAATTAGCTCAGGTTTCAAAGATCAATTCCAGCCGTCGCCACGCATATCCGACACCTCCCTTCACAGTGCTCGATTCAGGCACAGTCCTCGATTCAGGCACGGGGCATGAATCAGTATTGGTGCCAATTCGGAAGCTTATGCCTGGAATGCTCCACTTCAGGCTAATCGCCAGCAATCTGTAGCCCTCGGGGAGGCCGTGACTTGACAACGCGGCCCGACATCTATAGCAATGTGAGACAATCTGGTTACGTCCTGCTACTTGTGAATCACATGTCCGGTAGTTCAAGCTGGTACCGGAGGTCATGTTGCGCCTCGTGCGCCACGGTCGGCTCAACAACTTGATACGCACCATCCGCCAGTGGCCGCTGTGGGAGCTGCGGGGCTGGCTGCTGGTCCTCGTGCTCGCCGTGCCCGCCGCCGAGTTGGCCGCGCTCGCGGCCACCGCCGTCGGCACCCCCCTTCGCGGGCACGACCTGGAAATCTTCGCGATCCTGCTGGCCTGCAACATCACCACGGTCGAACTGACCCGCCGCCCGGGCGAGCCCATCGGCCTGGTGCGGGACGTGAACGCGGTCTGGGAGCTGCCGCTCGCGCTCCTGCTGCCTCCTTTCTACGCGCTATTTGTTCCCATCCCCCGGATGGTCTTGAGCCAATGGCGACTCCGCCGCACTTTTGTGCACCGGCGCGTATTCACCGCCTCGGCCGTCGGCCTGTCCTACGGCGCGGCCGCACTGGCCTTCCACTTGCTCACCCCCGCGATTAACAGCTTCGCGCCGAGCTCACAAGCCAGGCTGCTGGTCTGGACCGTGGCCGCGCTGGCCTGTGGGCTGCTCAAGGCGGCGGTCAATAAGGTCTTCGTGCTCACCGCGGTCAAGGCGTCCGACCCCGCCACCAGCATCAAGGCGTCCGTATTCAGCCGCGAGTCCCTGTTCGGCGACAGCGCCGAACTGGTCGTCGCCGTCATCGTCGCACACGAGCTCATGAGCAGCCCCTTGATGGCGCTGCTGGCGCTGCCCTTCGTCCCGCTGCTGCACCGTTCGCTGCGGCATTCCCAGCTCGTGGACGCGTCCCGTATCGACGGCAAGACCGGCCTGCTCAACGCCACCGCCTGGCAGCGGGAGGCCAGGCTGGAAGTCGCCCGCGCGGTGCGCACGCACACTCCCGCCGCGGTGGCAATTGCCGACATCGACCATTTTAAAAGGGTCAATGACACTTATGGCCATTTGATTGGCGACGCCGTGCTGGCGGCTATCGCCAGCGCTTTCAGCGCACTTCTCCGTGATTATGACATCTGCGGCCGTTTCGGCGGTGAAGAATTCGCTTTCCTGCTACCTCAGTCCAACGCAGATGACGCATACAGGATTACTGAACGGCTGCGCCAGAAAATCTCCCAGATCGCGGTGCCGGTCAACGGCGGCGCGGAAGACCACGCGCGCATCCACGTGACTGTCTCGATCGGCGTCGCCGCGCTGCACACGTCCCGGCGCGACCTCGACGAACTGCTCGTGGCCGCCGACCACGCGCTGTACCAGGCCAAGAACTCCGGCCGGAACAAGGTCTGCATGGTGCTGGACAGCGGCAGCGAGGAACCGGCACAGCTGGGCGAACCCACCGTTCGCTAGGCGTATCCCCGTCAACGCGGCGAAATTCGCATAACCATCGGCGTGAGCACGGTAGCTTAAGCGGGCACCGCCGTGCGCGGAGCCTGGCCGCCGGACGCGCGCGGGGCTCGCCCGGCGTGTGGGATCCAGCGGGCAACGGCCCCAGTAACGAGGAGAAGAACATACCGATGGCAGCCCTACTCCAGGAGACTCTGCTGGCGCCGGAAGTCCGGCCACAGGTGATTGCCGACTGCCAGAAACTGATCGATCAGGAGGTCGCCAGCAAGTCCGGGCTCTCAGGGACCGCGGTGAAGCTGGCCTACAAGACGGTCAGCGCCTTTGCCTCCGGTCACATCAAGCACATGGTGGCGGCCCTGCTACCGGGCCTGGTGGAGCAGCTTGAGCCCTACTGGGCGGACTTCAACGCCTCGGGCAGCTCCGAATTCGGCGACTACCTGGTCAAGCGCGGCGACGAGGTGGCGCAGGCGCTGCTGTCGGTGACCGACGCCCGCGCGGCCAACTCCAAGCGGGCCACGATCCTCAAGGCGTACAAGAGCGTGCGCGGCGGCGCCGCCAAGCACGTCGAGGCCGCGCTGCCCGCGGTCGGCAACCTGGTGATGAAGTACGCGTCCTGACCGGACGCGGTTAGCCTGACGGCCAGGTCCCGCCGAACCGGCGGTACGGCCGCGATCGGGCCGGGCGAAGGGGGCTGGCCGTTCACGGCCGGCCCCCTTTCCCCTTCAGATGCTGCAGCACCATGCTGGCCGCGGCGGCGTCCTGGACCCCGAGCCCGGTGCTGTTGAAGAACACCACGCCCGGAGGTGGCGCGGGCGCGCCGAGCACGAATTCCCCGAGGCCGCGCAGCCGCCCGCCGAGGTCCCCGCCCCGCTGACCGGCCCGCACGATAGGGCCGGCGTTGCGCAGTGCGGTCGGCACGTCGTCCACCACGATCGCGTCGGCCCGGTCGACCAGGTCGTCGTCGACTTCGCAGCGCCCGGCGGCGAACGAGCCGACGCTCGCCACCAGACAGCGCTCCGGCAGCCAGCTCAGGCGCAGCACCGGAGTGCTGCTCAGCGTGCAGGTGACCACCAGGTCGGCGTCCCGCACCGCCTCGTGCGCCGACGTCACGGCCCGGACCGGCATCGCCAGCTCCGCCGCCAGATCCCGAGCGGCCGCGGCTCGGTGCCCGGGAGTGGGCGACCACATCCGCACCTCGCGCAGGGCCCGCAGGCCTGCGATGGCCCGGACATGCTGCCTCCCCTGGACCCCGGTGCCCAGCACGGCCAGCACGCTGGCCTCGGCCGGGGCGAGCAACTCCACGGCGAGCGCGGTGGCGGCGGCCGTCCGCAGCGTGGTCAGCTCGGTGCCGTCCAGCACGGCCCAGGGTCGTCCCGTCGCCGGGTCGAGCACCAGCACCGTGGCCGAGACCGTGGGCAGCCCGGCCGCCGCGTTACCCGGGTTCACGCTGACGAACTTGCCTACCACCGGGGACGCGGCGTCCAGCCTGGCCAGGTAGCACAGGAGCGTGGCGTCCGGTCCGTCCTCCAGGAGCAGCTTGCCCGAGGCGGCCACGTCGCCCCGGCCGAGCGCGGCGAAGGCCAGCCGCTGCGATTCCAGCGCCCGGGGCAGCGGCAGCGCCTCGCGCACCGCCTCGGCGTCGAGCAGGACCAGGTTGCCGATCACCTACAACGAATAACGCATCACCCAACGCACCTGTCAACACCTCTGACCGGCCTGGCGCGGCCGGAGACCGCGCCAGGCCGGCTGGATAAAGGCCGGGTGGATAACCGGACTAGCAGGCGTTATCCCAGGTGACGTTGAAGTTCTCGTTACTGGTCAGCCCGGAGGTCGTGTCGCAGACGGTCCCGGAGCTAGTGTCGATCTCCATCTGCTGGATCTGAGAGCTGCTGTAGGAGCCGGCCGGCTGCCCGTTCGCGGTGAAGCCGGTGAACGGGTCGGGGCCGGACCACTTGGTCAGGAAGTTGGCCGCCATTTCCATCACGGCCTCGGCGGAGGCGTCCTTGGCGCTGATCGACTTGGTGACGCTGTTGGTCCAGCCCTGGGTGATGTCCTGGAGCTTCAGCGTGTAGTTGGTGCCGCTGGTGTGGGTCACGGTGCCGGTGAACTGGTCGCCGGGCTTCACCGTCTTGTTGATGACCACGACGTTCCGCGGATACATCTCGTACCAGGCGTAGTAATC
Source organism: Streptosporangiaceae bacterium (assembly GCA_036267135.1). Taxonomy (GTDB): domain Bacteria; phylum Actinomycetota; class Actinomycetes; order Streptosporangiales; family Streptosporangiaceae; genus PALSA-505. The sequence goes on from DATAWQ010000001.1 coordinate 24,899, forward strand.
CTTGGAGGAGCCGTCGCAGTCGCCGGAGCTTCCGGTCTGCTCCACCGTGCTCGTGCTGTAGCCGTCAATGCCAACCCAGGGGGACATGTCGGTTTCATGGCTGCCGGAGCAGGTGATCGCCGGCTGGGTCCAGCTCGCGGTCGTCGTGGTGAAGGTGGTGCCGGTGATCGCGTACCCGGACCAGTTGCTGGAGAACTGGATCGCACGGCCGTTCTTCATGACAGTGTGCGTGCCGGGCGCCTGCCGGAACAAACCGCCGGGCACGAACCCGTGAGGTCCCGCGATCCGCGTCGCCCTATGCTGCCCGGCACTGTGCTGCCCGGCACTGTGCTGCCCGGCGCTGGACGCCATCGCCGGTGCGCTGAGCGCCAGCGAGCCAGCCACCACCGCCAGCCCGGCCGCGGAAACAATCAATCGCCTGACCATACGTGTGCTCCTTTACGAGCAGATGGGCAGGTCAGAGTCCCCGCTGGCAAGGTCGCCAGGCCCCTGACATGCCGCGGTAGGACGACTGTACCTCTATGTCAAGATTTAATAAATAGTGTGGTAATACGCGGCGTTGGAGGCAGATTTTCCGTCCGATCCCGGGATCGTGCCCCCATACCTTTTGTCCTAACTGTCCCCTTCGGCGAGCCAGTCGGTGAGCATGATCCGGTCGATGGAGTCGGGGCGGCCCAGGCGGCCCGTGGTCTCGCCGTAGTCCCGCAACTGGTCGCGGGTGAACCAGCGCGCCTCCACAACCTCGTTGCCGTCCACGGACACGGACTCGTCCACGGCGGTCGCGCGGAATCCGGCCATCAGCCCGGCCGGGAACGGCCACGGCTGGGAGCCGACGTAGCCGACGTCGCGCAGCACGACCCCGGCCTCCTCGAAGATCTCGCGGCGCACGGCGTCCTCCAGTGACTCGCCGACCTCCAGGAAGCCGGCCAGCAGTGAGTAGCCGCCGGTGGCCGACGCACGGTGCCGGGCGAGCAGGCACCGCCGCGGCGCGGCAACCGTCTCGACGAGCGTGATAACCGCGGGCTCGATGCGCGGGAACAGCAGCGCGCCGCAGGCGGCGTTCGTGCAGGCACGCAGGTGACCCCCGTGGCGCGACTCGGCGGCGGCGCCGCAGCGGCCGCAGTAACGCTGGTGCCGGTTCCAGCGCAGTAGGCCGCGCGCGTAGGCGAGGGCGCCGGCCTGGACGGCCGTCAGGCCGGCGAACAGCGTCCTGACGTCGGCCATCGTGTCGGCTCCCACGCGGGCCAGCGCGTCCGGTTCGGCCAGGCCGGAGAGGTCGACGGCGAACCGCGGCGCGCCGTCGTCGAGGCCGAGCAGCACCAGGCCGGCCGGGCCGGTGACGCCGTCGGCGTCCAGGTCGGCGACGGGGACCCCGACCGGGGCCGGTGGGTCGCCCCCGACCAGGCACTGGTCCCGCCACAGCGGCCACACCAGGGCACGCGGATCGGCGGCCTGCCCGGCGACCCAGGCGGGATCGGCCCGCCGGTCGGTGGCCCGATCCAAGCCCAGCCCGGCGTAGGGCACGGCGTACGGTGCGATCAGTTCGTCATGTCGGCTCATAACGTGCGCAGTCTACGGACTGAGGTCCCGCGGCCGTTCAGGGCGGCGGGCATGCCTTGGCCGCGGGGCTGGGGCGGCGGCCGCGGGCGCCGAGCCTGGCCAGGGCCACGATCCGGCGGGCGCGCGGGACCCGCCTGGCCTCGTAGGTCGGCGAGCAACCGCTGGCCGTCGCCTTGGACGCGATACGCCTGACCCCATCCTCCCGAAACGGGAAGTCCGGGGGGCTGGGGGGTAGGAGGTCCGGCCGGTTCGGCTGCGACTTGTGGGGGTTCGGGGGGTCGGTTGGTGTTCACCGGATGCACGTAAGCGACGAGTAGTGCATGTTTACGCTCAAAATCACTCTTGAAGACGTGACCGAAGTTGATCTAAAGTGAGCCAACATGGCCATAGGTGATCAAATGTCACCAGGAGCTTGCTTCTTAGCTGGGTCTTCACCGATCGCGTCCGCGGTGGGGCCTGCGTGCTGCCCCGGCCTCCTCCCGGCTTGCCCAGGCAAGCCCACGAGCGAAGGAGGTGGTTCCGCCCAGAACTGAGGACGGCACGCCGCTCACGGGCGCAGTGCCCACAGCACGGGAGCGAACCTATCGAGGAGGACCTCATGAGCAGGCTGACGCGTGGCCTGGTGGCCACGCTGCTCGCAATGCCGATGGTCGCGGTGCCCGCTGGAGTTTCCATCTTGTCCAGCGCGCCGATGGCCCAGGCAGAGACGAAGCCGCCACCCGGCACCGACCTGAAGCCGGTGCTGGGCTGGAGCAGTTGGAGTTTCTTCAGGCGGAGCGCGGACGCGGCCGTGGACCAGGCGGCGGCCCGGGAGCTGAAGTCAAGCGGCCTTGAGAAGCTCGGATACCGGTACGTCAACCAGGACGACTTCTGGTACCAGTGCCCGGGCCGCCAGGGCCCGAACGTCGACCGGTTCGGACGGTGGGTCACCCGGCCCGCCAAGTTCCCGCCCGGCCCCGACGGCGAGAACGGCATCCAGGTCGTGGCCAGCTACGTGCACAGCCTCGGCCTGAAGTTTGGCATCTACGTGACGCCTGGTATCTCTGACCAGGCGGTGGCGAAGAACACCCCGATCATGGGCACCAAGTACACCGCCGACCAGATCGCCACCACGACCAGGCAGGCCAACTACAACTGCGGCGGGATGACCGGGATCAACTACTCCGCCCCCGGCGCCCAGGCCTACATCAACTCCATCGTCTCGGAGCTCGCGGGCTGGGGCGTGGACTACATCAAGCTCGACGGCATCACGGACAACAACATCGGCGACATCCAGGCCTGGTCCAACGCGATCCGGCAGGTGGGCCGCCCGATGGAGCTCGACATCACCGAGGGCGACTACTCCACCGTGCTCGGCCCGACGCTGAACGCCTACACGAACCAGTGGGAATACACGTCCGACATCGAGAACTACGGCGGCAAGGGGCTGACCGATTACGCCAACGTGCATAAGCGGTTCACCACCCTCTCGCTGTGGGAGCCCACCTACGGCGGGAAGATCTTCGACGGTTACAACGACTTCGACTCGGTCGAGGTCGGCAACTGCAAGAACAACGTCGGCTACAGCAATCCGTACGGTTCGGTCGACTATCCCCAGGGTGACGGGCTGACGCTCAACCAGCGGAAGACCACGCTGAGCCTGTGGTCGCTGGCCGCATCGCCGCTGATCCTGGGCACCGACCTGACTGAGCTGTGCCAGACCGACATGAACCTGCTGAAGAACCAGTCGGTGCTGTCGGTCGACCAGGATGGCATCGACTCCTCGATGATCACCTCCACGTCGAGCGAGGAGGTGGTCGCCAAGACCGAGCCGGGCGGCGACGTGGCCGTGGGCCTGTTCAACACGACCGCTCAGCCCGAGACGATCTCGACCACCGCGTCAGCCATCGGGCTGCCCACAACCGGCAGCTACCAGCTCACCGACCTGTGGACGCACGAGACCAGCACCAGCGGCAACACGATCAGTGCGACCGTGCCGCCGCACGGGGTGGCCTTCTATCAGGTTCAGCCGGAGGGCTGAGCCTGGCCGGATAGGGCCGTACCGGCTGGTCCGGGCGGCCTTACGGTCTTCGCGGGCCGGGGGCGGGACTAAGGTGTCCCGCCCCCGGCCCCGTCAGCTCTCGATGCGGGCCCGGCGCAGACCGGGGAACACGAGCATCAGCAGGCCGGCGGCTTCGAGCGCGCCAGAGAGCGCGTACGCGCTCGTGAGGCCGATCGCGCCGATGGCCACGCCCATGCCCGACGACGCGACCAGCACGGCGCCGTACGTGGTCATCGTCGTGAAGGACGACACCCGGCCGCGCAGTTCGTCCGGGGTCGCCTCCTGGGTGAGCACGGTGGAGATCACCGACATCGGGCCGGTGCACAGGCCCGCCACCCCGGACGCGAGCGCGCCAACCCAGACGCTCGGGGCCAGCCCGATGCTGAGCACGGCCGCACCCTGGATCGCGCCGAGCACCGCCATCGAGACGCCGGCGCCGCGGCGGATGTGCACCCAGCTCATGGCGAGGGCCGAGGCGCCCCCGCCGATGCCGAAGCCGGTGAGCAGCACGCCGATGCCCGCGGCCCCCCAGCCGCGATGCGCGGACAGTTCGGCCAGGCCGATGTTCATCGGCCCGACGAAGCCGAGGTTGGAGAGCAAGCCGACAATCGTGAGCGGGCCCAGCATCGGGTGCCGGGCCAGAAAGCCGAACCCCCGGCGCAGGTCCGCCACGTAACCGGGCCGGTCCTGGTCATCGGCGGTGGGTGCGGGCGCGGGCAGTGGGCGCGGGCGGACGGTGACCAGCGTGGCCACGGAGACCGCGAACGTGAGGCCGTCGACGAGCAGCGCCAGCGGCAGGTGCCCGAGCGCGACCACGATGCCGCCGAGCGGCGCGCCGAGCGACAGGGCCAGGCGGCTGGTCATCTCGACCGCCACGGACCCACTCTTGTACTGCCCGGGCCGCAGCAGCCGGGGCCGCATGGCCCCGGCCGACGGCAGGAACACCGCGTCCACGGTCCCGAAGACCAGGGTGAGGACCACGAGCAGCGCGATGCCGGGCGTGAGGAGCGCTATCCCGGCGGCGCCGAGCGTCAGCACGGCGCGCAGACCGTCGCTGCCGATCATCAGCCGGCGGATGTCGAACCGGTCGGCGATCACGCCGCCGAACATCAGCAACGCCAGCCGGGGGATCGAGGAGAGCATGAGCAGCACTCCGGCGGCGGCCGGGGAGGCCAGGTGCACCGCGCTCCAGGCCAGGGCGACGAACCAGATCATGTCCCCGAACTCCGAGAGCGTGCTGCCCGCCAGGTACCGGGCGAACTGCGGCTCGCGCAGCGCGTTCCTGGGCGTGTCCGCCGGGGCTTCGGCGCTGACCATGGCCGTCATGACCGCTCCTCAGGGGGCGGCGGCCGCTCGGGAAAAGCGTGCAGGAAGAGGAACACGCTCTCCCGCCCGTCTGGCAGCCGGTCCTCGGGCCGCACGCCCGGATCCAGCCGCCCGACCTCCGACCAGCGGCGCATGACCTCGGACAGCTCGGCGGAAAGCTCGAGCAACTCCGCCGGGGTCAGCCGGAACTGGCTGTTCGTGGCCGTCGCCGCGTTGACCCAGTCCGGGCCGAAGGATTTGCGGCTGGACTCGTAGGTACGCAGCCGCTCGTACTGGTCGGCCACCATCTGCCGGTAGGCGGTGTCGGCGATCACCCGCCCGGCCGGATCGTCTTGGAAATCCAGGGTGGACCAGGACCACGACTCTTCGATGGCCCGCCACCACCGTTCCCTGCGGTCCCGCGCCAGCTCGGGCGCCTCCTCGATGAAGCCGCGCTTGGCGAGCTCGCGCAGGTGGAAGCTGAGCTGGCCGGGGTCGGCGCCGGTGTGCTCGCCGAGCTTGGTGACGGTGGCCGGCCCGAACTGAACGAGCAAGCGCAGGATCTGGCGGCGCAGCGGATGGGTCAGCGCCTTGAGCACGTCGGGGTCGTTCACCCGCCTGGAGTTGTTGGCCATAAGGTCATAATAGTTACAGTAGAAAACTTGCGCAACTTATCTACTGTAATTATCGGGCGGCCGGGTCGTTCACCGCGGCCGGTGAGGCGCTGGCCCAGACGGCCGGGCAGACCGCTGGCCCGCTGGGTAGTGCTCGACCAGTGCCGTGACGGCCCCGCGACGGTGTCCGACATCGCCCGGCGGCCTCACCCCGGCCGGCCGGTCGGCGCTGCACACCATCGACGTGGCGCAACATGGCTGGTGCGAGACGCTCGGAGAGAAGACCGGCGAAGCCACCCTGCGGGATACCGCGGCCGGGCTCCGGCACGTCATGGACGCTGTAGACGGCGGCCCGGCCTGAGCTGGCGGACCGGCCCATGGGCGGCTCGGATGTGCTGGCATGGCGGCGGCCAGGTGCCTGGGATAGTGTGGTTTGAACTTGCGGTGGACGGTTGCCGTGTGTGTGCGGGATGGTTCTGCCGAGGTCGCTGTGGACCAGGCGGCGCTTCATTACTGAAGGATGATGTGTGTCTTGGGAGTCCTGGGGTGCGATCTTCTGACGAGATGACTGGCCCGCCGGTGCTGCCCGCGGACCCGGTGCCGACCGCGGACCCTGGTCAGCGGGGCAGCGCTTATGCCGCGCTTTCGCGGCAGGTCAGGCAAGAGGGACTGCTGGAGCGGCACCCCAGGTATTACCTCGCGCGGATCGTGCTGACCGTCGCGGCGCTGGCCGGTGGCTGGGCGGCCCTGGTCCTGGTCGGCAACTCGTGGTGGCAATTGCTGGTGGCCGTTTTCATGGCTGGCGTGTTCACCCAGATGGGTTTTCTGGGGCACGACGCCGGGCATTCCCAGATTTTCCGGTCCCGGCGGGCCAACTACGTCACCGGGCTGCTCCACGGCAACCTGGGCGTAGGGCTGAGCTACGGCTGGTGGGTGGCCAAGCACAACCGCCATCACGCCCATCCCAATACCAAGGACCTCGATCCAGACATCGGGACGGGTGCGATCGCTTTCACCCCCGAGCAGGCCCGGGCCAGCCGGGGGGTGACCAGGCTGGTGTACCGGTATCAGGCGTACTTGTTCTTCCCGATGCTGCTGACCGAAGCGGTACACCTGCACGTGGCCAGCGTCCGGGCCCTGATCGGCCGGCCTGGCCGGCACCGGACCTGGGAGGCGGCGCTGCTGGCCATCCACTTGGCTGGCTACCTCGGCGTAGTTTTCCTGGTGCTCCCCCCGGTCAAGGCCGTGGTGTTCGTCGTGGTGCAGCAGGGCCTGTTCGGCTTGTACCTGGGCTGCTCGTTCGCGCCCAACCACAAGGGCATGGCCATCCTGGACGAGGCTGACCAGGGCGACTTCCTCCGCCGCCAGGTGCTGACGTCAAGGAACGTAAACGGCGGGCTGCTGACCGACTTCGCGCTGGGCGGCCTGAACTACCAGATCGAGCATCACCTGTTTCCCTCGATGCCGCGCCCGAACCTGCGCAGGTCCCAGCCCCTGGTGGCGGCATTCTGCCAGCAGCGTGCCCTGCCGTACAGCCACACCAGCCTGGCCGGTTCCTACATCCAGGTGCTGCGCCACCTCAATGACACCGGCAAGTTGACCCGCCCCCAGCCGGCACCCGCAACCCCCGGCTAACATCCCGCCGTGGGTGGGGTCAGAGGGTCCAGAGCGCTTGGGTGGGTGACAGGCGGGCAGCGCGGAGGGCGGGCAGCAGCCCGGCGAGGGCGCCGATCAGGAGGGCGGCGCCGAGGCCGCCGGCCCACGCTTCGGGTGGGATGACGATGGGCCAGCCCTTGGCGTAGGCGTAGCTGGCGGTGGCGACGGCGCCGGCGATGTCCCCGGCGGCCGCGCCGGCCAGGGCGAGCAGGATGGCCTCGGCCAGGAACTGGGTGCGGATCTGCCCCTTGGTGGCGCCCAGCGCGCGGCGCAGCCCGATTTCCTGGCGCCGTTCGAGCACGGAGATGATCATGATGTTGGCCACGCCGACGGCGCCGACCAGCAGCGCGACCATCCCCAGACCCAGGAACAGGGTGTCGAAGGCACCGGCGGCGTCGGCTTGGGCGGTCAGCGCGGCCGACGGCTGGGAGACGACGACCCCGTCCGGGTTTTCCGGGTTGGCCTGGGCGCCGAGCAGGTTGTCGACGGCGGTGGTGGCGGCCGAGGTGTTGACAGTGCGGACGTAAATCTCCGACGGATGCCCGTCGAGGCCGAGATACCGCTCGGCGGCGGGGAAGCCGATCAGGACCGAGGTGTCGATCTGCGGGGCCAGGGTGGCGGGGTTGAGCATGCCCACGAGGTAGAACCATCTGCCGCCGACATAGATCCGTTCCCCCGGCCAGATCCGGTCGACGCCCATCAGCTGAGCGGCTTCCGCGCCGAGCACGGCGACCGGTTCACCGGCGGTGGCGGCGTTGAGGTAGCTGCCCTGGGCGACCGAGGTGCCGGCCACGGCGGGCAGGCCCAGGCTGGCGGCGGCCACCGTCAGCGCGTTGGTGTCGATCGGCGGGATCAGCGGGCTGCGGTAGGCGCCGGCGCCGCTGACCGTGCCGGTGTACTGGACGCCGGTGACGCCGGGGAGCTGGCCGATCATGCCCGGCGCGGCGTCGGGCAGCTCGGCGGTGCGGCCGGTGAGATCCTGCCCGTTGGTGACGGTCAGCAGGTTGGTGCCCAGGGCGTCGATCTCATTTATCAGCAGGGCCTGCGACGAACGGGCCAGGCCCAGGACGGCCACGATCGCGGCCACTCCGATCGCGATGCCCAGTGCCGACAGCGCCGCCCGCAGCTTGCGCGTCCGCAGCCCCACGCTGGCCAGCCCGGCCAGGTCGGCGGGGCGCAGCCGGGCCGGGGCCGGGGCGGACGAGCCTGACGCGGTAGTCACGATCGGCTCTCCCTGGCCGGCCAGCCCCCGGCCGCGGCGGGGGCGGGACCCGTGTCGCCGATGATGCGGCCGTCGAGCATCTCGATGCGGCGCCGCATGGCGGCGGCGACCGCGTGGTCGTGGGTGATCACGATGATCGTGGTGCCAGCGGCGTTGAGCTCAGCCAGCAGGGCCAGCAGCGACGCGCCGGTCCCGGAGTCCAGGTTGCCGGTCGGCTCGTCAGCCAGCACCACCGGCGGCCTGCCCACGATCGCCCGGGCGATCGCCACCCGCTGCCGCTCACCCCCGGAGAGCTGGGTCGGCCGGGCGTCAGCCCGGGACCCCAGGCCGACCCGCTCCAGCGCGCCGGCGGCGCACTGGCGGCGGCGGGCCCGTGCCACCCCCGCGTACAGCAGCCCGTCGGCCACGTTGTCCAGCACCTTCTGGTGCTCGGCCAGGAAGAACTGCTGGAACACGAACCCGATCCGCCGCGCCCGCAACCCGGACACCTCCGGGTCGGTCATCCGGGCCACGTCCAGGCCGGTGACGCGCACCGTCCCGGTGGTGGGCCGGTCCAGGGTGCCCATCAGGTGCAGCAGCGTGCTCTTGCCCGACCCGGACGGGCCGGCCACCGCGACCAGCTCCCCGGCCGCCACCGCCACGCTCACCTGGTCCAGCGCCCGCAGCGGCGGCGCACCCGGGTACTCCTTCGTCACCCGCTCCAGCTCCAGCACCGGGACCGGCGGCGCGGCCCCGGTTGCTGCCGTCCCGGCGGCCCCGGCAGCGGCGCTCATGTGGCCGGCACCACGACGTGCTCGCCGGGCGCCAGCGCCCCCGTCACCTGCACCAGGCCGGAGTTGTCGTCGAAGATCCCGACCGTCACCGCCACCAGCCGCCGGGTGTTACCGGCGCCGATGACCTCGACTGCGTACCCGCCGCCCGCCTCCTGGTGCCCCGTCGCCGGCCGGGCCAGCAGCGCTCCCACCGGCACCGCGAGCACCGGGCCAGGGCTGCTCTGGGTGGTGATGTACACCGTCACCGGCGCCTGGTCCAGGGTCCCGGCCGCCGACGGATGCGTCAGCGTGACCGTCACCGGGATCGTCGCGTTACTGGCTGGCCCGGACGCCACCGTGCCGACCGAGGAGATCTTCCCGCGCACACTGGCACCGTCCGGCAGCGTGATCGCGACCGCGTCCCCGGCCGCCACCTCCGTTTCCTGAGCGGTGCTCAACGAGATCGTCACCACGTGCTGGGCGGAGGTCGCCGCCAGCACCGGCCCGCCCGCCGGACCCCCCAGGCTGCCCAGCACGTTCGTGACCCGGATCGCCGTCGGCTCGAACACCACCGACCCCAGCGGCAGCGACCCCGGCGGGCTGGAAACCCCCAGCGCCGACTCCATCCGCCGCACCCCGTACGCGGTCTCCGCTGAGAAATAATCCCAGCCAAGCGCGCTGACATCCGGACGGCTGGCGTATCCCAGCGCCACCAGGTCACGATTGAGCTGGGTCACATCCGCCCCGGTCAGCCCCTCATCCAGGATCCGCCAGGCCGGCACCGGCCCGTGCAGCAGCACCACCGGCGTGCCGTTATCCACCCGGTACAGCACCTGCCCCTGACCGATCACCCGCCCGCCCGCCGGCAGCCAGGTCAGCGTTGCGCCGCCCTGCCCCCGCACCGTGTACGACCTGGCGTACCCCAAGGTCGCGTCCACCGGTGTCTGCGCCGACAGATCCTCCCTGACCACCGGCTGCGTCGCCGCGGCCGGCGCCCCCGTCCCCGTCCCGGACGAGTGATGCCACCCGAAGGCCCCCGCCGCCCACGCTGTCCCCGCCCCCGCTGAGAGCAGCACGAGCACAGCCACCGCGACCACCCGCCGACGCCTGCCCCGGCCAGGGGAACCAGTCCCGCTCATGAGCCGTGAGCTGACCCGTGAGCTGACACGTGCAGGTTCGCCCCCGCAGGGAGCACATGCTGACAGGCGCCCACCGCGGCCTGAAACCGCGGCGCGCTGGGACTCATGCCCCTGCCGTTGGGAGGCGCTGGACTGCTCTGGCCGCTCGATGGGGGGTCAGGGAAGTCCGGCACCCCATGGCCACGCATGCACTGGGAGAACTTCAGCAGCGCGGGGAGCTCTTTGCGCTGCTCTTGCTGCTCCTGTTGCATTTCTTGCTGTAGCTGCGCGATAGACGGGCCGCCGCCCGGCAGCAGATGCCGGCAAGCGCCATAAGCCGCCTGTACCCGGCTGCTGTCGAGCGTTGACGCGTTCAGATCGCTGAAGCCCCCCGCCGCATTGGGGTCAGGGAAGTCCGGCACCCCATGGCCACGCATGCACTGCGCGAGGACAAGCTCCTGCGCGAAGGTGAAGGTCGCCGCCCCTCCCGGGGCAGAGCCGGCGGGGGACGGGTCAAATCTGCCGCCGCACGCCGTGGCCAGCACGGCGACGGCGGCCACGACGGCCAGGGCGCCCGCACGCCGCGGGCCCTGGTTACCGGCGGTCTTGCTGTTCATCGCGGCCTCCTCGCAGCCGATACGGGTCATCGCCTGCTGTTGTACAGAACGGGAGGTGACAGTGGAGTGACCGGAAATGTCACCTGGGTGTCACCTGTGACCTGCGATCCTGGAAGCGGACGGCTGGCTGACACACCGTGCGGCGCACAAGACGACGGGCAGGCGATGCGGGTTCTGGTGACCGAGGACGACGAGATTCTGGCCACGACGGTGGCGGCCGGGCTGCGCCGGGAGGGGATGGCCGTCGACGTGGCGCTGGACGGCGGCGCGGCCCTCGAGCGCCTGGCGGTCAACCGTTATGACGTCGTGGTGCTGGACCGGGACCTGCCCGGCGTGCACGGCGACGACGTCTGCCGGGCCCTGGCCGCGGGCAGATCCGAGACCCGGGTGCTGATGCTCACCGCGGCAAGATCGGTCAGGGACCGGGTCGAGGGCCTCGAGCTGGGCGCCGATGACTACCTGCCCAAGCCATTCGACTTCGCGGAACTCGTGGCCCGCATCCGGGCCCTGAGCCGGCGTGCCTGCGCCCCGCTGCCTGCCAGCCTCGAACACGGCGACCTCAGCCTGGACCCGGCACGCCGCGTCGCGGTCCGCGCCGGACGGCGGCTGCCGCTCACGCCCAAGGAGCTCGCCGTGCTGGAATGCCTGCTCGCCGTGGACGGCAGGCCGGTGCCGGCCGAGGAACTGCTCGAACGAGTGTGGGATGAAGCGGCCGACCCGTTCACCAGCACCGTGAAGACCACCATCGGCCGGCTCCGGGCCAAGCTCGGCGATCCGCCGGTGATCCAGACCGTCAGGGAAAGCGGCTACCGGATCGGAGATCCCTGATGCACACTCCTCACCCGCGTCCCGGTCCACCGCGGTGGCTGCGGCTGCCCCGCCGCACCGCCCGGCTGCGCCTTACCGTCCTGTACGGCGCGGCGTTCCTGGTCTGCGGCGCGGCCGCGCTCGCCGTTTTCACGTACCTGCTCTACGGGCACACCGCGCACCAGCCGTCCGCCAGCCAGACGAAAAGCTTCGGCACTGAAGCAGTCCATGCCAAAGTCCCCCGCGCCGATGTCCAGCGGGCGGGCCGCTACGACGTATTCAAACTCAGGGTCCCCAGCGCCGACGTCCAGCAGGAAGGCTCGTACGACGAGTTCAAGGCCCCCGTCACCGCCGCCCAGCAAGCTAAGGCCCCGGTCATGTCCGCCGCCCAGCAGGCTAAGTTGCTGGCCGCGGGGTTGGTGCAGGTCAACTACGACAAGCGGCGGATCCTGATCATCTCCGCCATCGCCCTGGCGGTCATCGCGATGGCCGCCGCCACGATCGGCTGGATCATCGCGGGCCGGGTGCTGCGCCCGCTCAGCACGATCACCGCTGCCGCCCGGCGGATCGCGGCCAGCAGCCTGCATGAGCGGCTGGCCCTGCCCGGGCCCGACGACGAACTCAAGGAACTCGCCGACACCCTCGACAACCTGTTCGCGCGGCTGGAGGGATCGTTCGACGCCCAGCGGCGTTTCGCCGCCAACGCCTCGCACGAGCTGCGCACCCCGCTGACCCGGGAACGCGCTCTGCTTCAGGTCACCCTCGCCGACCCGGCCAGCACCACCGTCACCTGGCAGGCCGTCAGCCGTGAATTGCTCGCCTCCAACGCCGAGCAGGAACGCCTCATCGAGTCGCTGCTCACCCTGGCCAGCAGCGAAGCCGGCCCCGGCGAGCGCGAGCCGCTCGACCTGGCGGCCATCGCCGGCGCCGCCCTGGCCGACCCCCGCCCCGGGATCAGCCGCCTCGGCCTGGACGTCCACGCCGACCTCGGGCCCGCCGCCGTCGAAGGCGACCCGCTCCTGGTCCAGCAGCTGGTGACCAACTTGATCGACAACGCCGTCCGGCACAACGTCCCCGGCGGGGACATCCAGATCACCACCGGGACCACCAGCGGCCACGGCGTCCTGTCGGTGACCAACTCGGGCCAGGTCATCCCGCCCACCGAGGTCGACCGCCTGTTCCAGCCCTTCGAGCGGCTCGGCCCGCGCCCCGCCCGCCGCGACGGCCACGGGCATGGCCTTGGCCTGTCCATCGTGGGTGCCATCGCCGCCGCCCACGGCGCCACCATCGACGCCCGCGACCGGCCCGGAGGCGGCCTCGCCGTCGAGGTCACTTTCCTGCCGCGGCCAGCCAACGAGCCTGGCCGGGAGCGAGACGCTGGCGGCGACGGCGGTGGGGCGAGTACCCGCGGGGCAGCGACCATCCCGGCCGGGAGAGTGCGAACGTAGCGGACGAGCGCGTCCGCATCTGTGGCCCCGCGGGCCTCGCGCAGCCGTTCAGGAAACCTATTGGTGATCTGAACGGCTGCGCCAGGCCGGACTACGCCGTCACGACCTCGCGCACTACGCCGGCCACTCAGCCAGTGGCGGGAGCCGCTTCGATGATGACGCTGGTCACCGGATCGTAGGATGCTGGTGTCACGAGGGCCGTAAGGGGGTCGTGATGTCCGGGCCAGGACTGGCGGCCGAGCTGCGTGACCGGCTGCGCGATTATGAGCGGCGTACCGGGCAGGCGGTGTCGCGGCAGCGGCTGGCGGGCCAGCTGAACGTATCGGTGCGCAGCGTGTACGCCTACCTAAGCGGCACGACGCTGATCCCAGATGATGTGCTGGGCCGACTGCTGGGCCTGCTGGAGGTTCCCGGACCGGAGGCCGACTCGCTGCGGCAGGCCAGGGGTCGGGTGGAAGAGACCCGGCGGCGGCCATCGGGACCGGTCGCGTCCGAGCTGCCGTCGGCGGTGGCCGCCTTCACCGGGCGGGCCGGTGAGCTAGCCGAGCTGGACCGGCTGCGGGCGATCCGGCGGCGAGCGGGCACGGTTGGCGCGTGCGTGCTGACCGGCATGGCCGGGGTGGGCAAGACGGCGCTGGCGCTGGTGTGGGCGCATGGCGCGCGGGCCCGATTCCCCGACGGCTGCCTGTTCGTGGATCTGCGCGGCTATGACCCGGATGAACCGCTTGATCCCATCGAGGCGCTCGGGGTCTTGCTGCGGGGCCTGGGCCTGTCCGATCCGGAAGTGCCGGCCGGTCTGACCACGCGGATCAGCCACTATCGCATGCTGGCCGCGGGCAGGCGGATGCTGATCGTGCTGGATAACGCGTTCTCGGCTGAGCAGGTGCGGTCGCTGCTGCCCGCGGCTCCCGGGTGTTTCGTGCTGGTGACCAGCCGGGATGACCTGGCTGGGCTGGTCGCCCGGGAAGGTGCGCACCGGATCACCGTTGGGCCGCTGACCTCCGGTGAGGGGCTGACGCTGCTGACCGCTCTGGTCGGCCACCGCCGGGTGCAGACCGAGCAGGAAGCGGCCCGGGCACTCGCGGAGGCTTGCGCGGGGCTGCCGCTGGCCCTGCGGCTGGCCGCCGAGGCAGCGGCGGCCCGGCCGGCCGAACCGCTGGCGGCGATCGCGGAGGAGATCCGGCGGCGCCGGCTGGCCATGCTCGCCGCGGCCGGGGACCAGCGGGCCGACCTGCGCGCGGTGCTGTCCTGGAGCTACCGCCGCCTAGCCGCCGATCATCCCGGCGCCGCGCGGGCGTTCCGCCTGCTCGGCGCGCACCCGGGCCAGGACTTTGACGCCCACAGCGCTGCCGCGTTGTGGGACACCACGCCCGCCCAGGCCGCCGCCCTGATCGACATCCTGGCCCGCGGCCATCTCGCCGAGCGCCGGCCAGGGATGCCGCCGCGGTTCGGCCTGCACGGTCTGCTCCGTGCTTACGCGGCTGAGCTGTGCACAGCCGGCGGCGAGGGCGAGGATCCGGGTGCTGCCCTGGACCGGTTGACCGGGTACTACACCCTCGCGGCCGTGACGGCGGCCCGTCGGCTGGCACCGCCCGAGCGCGGGAGCCCACCGGACGCGGACGAGACGGGCCCCGCGCTGCCCTCCTTCGCCGCCGACGGCTCGGCCCGGCGCTGGCTGGATGCCGAGCGGCACAACCTGGTGGCGGCGGCCGTGGCCGCGACCGGCCGCCGGCGCTACGGCCACGCCAGCAGGCTGTCGGCCGCGCTGGGCCCCTACCTCGACACGGCGGGGTTTTACCACGATGCGCTGATCGTGCACGGCTGCGCGCTGCATGCCCCCGATGCCGCGGTGCAAGGCAGCGCCCAGGCCAGTCTCGCCACCGCCTGCTTCCGGCTGGGGCGCCTGCAGGACGCACTCGCCCATGCCCACCGCGCCCTCGCTCTCGCCGCCGGCGAGTTGCGGACGCAGGCGGAAGCACACCTGCGCCTGGGTGCCGTGTACTCCAATCTCGGGCAGGACGAGACCGCTCACGAGCATGGCCAGATCGCCCTCGCGCTGGCCCGCCAGGCCGGAGACCGGCTGGCCGAAGGCCGCGTCACCGGCAACCTCGCCATCATGGCCGCCCGGCAAAACCGCCACGGCGAAGCCTTGGAGCACAGCCTGCGGGCGCTCACGCTGGCCCGGGAACTGGGCGACCGGCCCGGCGAGGTACGCGCCCTATGCAACATCGGCACCATCTGCCGGCTGGTCGGCCGCTACCCCGACGCCGCCGTCTACGGCCAGAAGGCGGAGGTGATCGCCGCCGACATCGGCGACCGGTCCGCGCAAGCGGATATCGCGGTGAACCTGGCCGTCGCCTGCCAGGACCTCGGCCGCTACCCCGAAGCCCAGGCCTATTTCCAGCAGGCCATGGCCAGCGCCCGCGACATCGGCGACTCCGACCTGGAGACCAGGGCGCGGGCCGGGCTGGAGAACGCAGCCGCCCGGCAGCAGTCCCAGCCCAGTGGCACAGGGACTGCAGAGCTGTGCAGGCCCGTGCAGGATCCCTTGGCCTGACCTTGACCTCGCGCCAGGGTGAATTACGTCAGCCCAGGCCAGTAGGTGCCCACCGTAGTTTCTCTGCCTGCGGCCGACTCGGAACGCACATCGCAGTCGAAGGGACGCCCATGCGCAGCGCACTCACCAAAGCCATCACAGTAATGTTCGCCGCAAGCACGATGCTCGGAGTCACCGTGGCCGGGGCAACGGTCGCAAGCGCTTCAGGCGTGGTGGTGTGTCCGTCCGGGGACGCCTGCCTCTACCCCAACCCGCCAACTGCTGGCGCTCCCAGAGAGTACTACCACTATGGCTACTACAACTTGAGTGGCGTATACGGCACTCGCCGGTTCACGAATAACCAGACCGGCGGCGCCAAGGCATACCTGTGCCAAGGCTATGACGGTGATGGCCCATGCCAGCTCGTCACGGCCGACTCCACGGTAAATGTGAACTTTACGCCAATTAATTCCATCTACCTCTCGGCGTGATCCGCTAAACCCGTGATCTGCTAAATCTAGGTGCGGTAGGCGGCGGCCTGGATCTCGCAGAGTTCGGCGTACTTGCCGCCGCGGGCGATGAGTTCGGTGTGCGATCCGTACTCGGCCACCCGGGCTCCGTCGAGCACTACGATCAGGTCGGCCATCCGGACGGTGGAAAACCGGTGGGAGACCAGGACCGTAATGGTGCCCGTGGCCCGGCTGCGTCGGCCGCGCCGGCCCTGTGAGTGCCGAAAACCTATGCCAGCAGGCGATATTCATGAATCACGCCGCCGACGCGGTCACGCCGCCGGAGACGGAAATGGTCCGGGTCGGTGACGTTATCTGGCAGCGGGCACAGCGGCGCGGCCTGGTTCAGGGTCCGGTGTGGCCGGTGGGTGTTGT
>DATAWQ010000002.1:0-31411 GCA_036267135.1 Streptosporangiaceae bacterium
CGCGGC
This sequence comes from Streptosporangiaceae bacterium, assembly GCA_036267135.1. Taxonomy (GTDB): domain Bacteria; phylum Actinomycetota; class Actinomycetes; order Streptosporangiales; family Streptosporangiaceae; genus PALSA-505. Next base: position 7 of record DATAWQ010000002.1, read on the forward strand.
GCTGGCCCGGCTGATCCGGGCCCGCACCTCCACCTGCAGCTTCCCTGGCTGCCGCCGCCCGGCCCGGCGATGCGACCTGGATCATTCGGTCCCCTATGAGGACGGCGGCGCGACGTGCCAATGTAATTTGTCGCCGTTGTGCCGTCGGCATCACCGGGTGAAGCAGGCCGAAGGCTGGACGCTGTCACAGGTCAGTCCCGGTGTACTGGTCTGGCTGACCCCGGCCGGGCGAAGATACACCACCCTGCCCAGCCAGCACCCGACCTGAACCTCAGGTCACGTCACGCCACCCACCCGATCACCCGATCACCCGATCACCCGATCACCCGATCACCCGATCACCCAGGCTGCCGCCGAACCGGCCCGGAGAGCTGGCCGACGGGCACGCCTCATCGCGCCGGAGTGCCGGTGACCGCAACGGATGATCGCCCTGAGCAATCCGCAGGCGCTCTCCGGGATCGCGGGACACCGTCAGGCTGGTAGTTCCAGGACCTCCACCTGGTCGCCCGCGGCCAGCGCGGTCACCGGTGAAGGCACGATGATCAGAGCGTTGGCCTGGGCCAGGGCGGTCAGGTGATGAGACGACTCGGCCGCCGGGGTGACCTCACCCGTCGCCGGGTCGAAAAGGCCGCCGGCGAAGGAGGTCTTGCCCGCCCGGGAGCGTACCGGTGCGGTGAGCACCGCGCGGGTGGTGCGCGGCGGCACGGCGGCGAGTCCTTGCCGGGCCCGGACGGCGGGCGCGGCGAACAGCCAGAACGACACGAAGGCGCTGGCCGGGTTGCCGGGCAGCAGCAGGATCGGGGTGGGTGGCTCGCCCACGGCGCCGAAGCCCTGGGGCATACCCGGCCGCATGGCCACCCGGTCGAAGGTGACGCCGTCCAGCCCCTGCAGGGCGGCCTTGAAGACGTCGTGCTCGCCGCCCATGCTGATCCCGCCGCTGGTGATGAGCAGGTCAGCGTCCTGAGCGGCGGCCTGGACCGCGGCGCGCACCTCGGCCGGGTCGTCGCGGATGAGCGGACACCGGCGGACCGGGCAGTCGAGCCGCCGGGCCGCGGCCGCGAGCATGAAGCTATTGGACTCCCAGGTGTGTCCGGGCCGCGGGGCGCCACCCAGCCCGGTCAGCTCGTTCCCGGCGGACAGGATCGCGATCCGGGGCCGGGGCCTGGCCAGGACGGTGTGCTCCCCGACGGCCGCGAGCAGTCCGAGCTGGGCAGGGCCGAGCCTGGTGCCGGCGGTCAGCAACTCTGCCCCCGGCTGGGCGTCGCAGCCACAACGCCGCACCGAGTCCCCCGGGGCGACCGGCCGCCGGATCGCGGCCTTGCGCATCCCGCCGTCGGTCCACTCGACCCGGACGACGGCATCGGCGCCCGCGGGCAGCGGCGCGCCGGTCATGATCCTGATGCAGGTCCCGGCGGCCAGCGTCCTGAACTCGGTGTCCCCTGCGGCGATCTCGGCTTCGACCGGGAGCAAGACAGGCATCGCGGGTGCCGCCGCCGCGACGTCGCGGGCCAGGACCGCGTAACCGTCCATGGCGGAGTTGTCGAAGCCGGGCAGCGGCCAGCGGGCCGTGATCTCTTCGGCCAGGACGGCGCCGTCTGCCTCGTCGAGCCCCAGCGGCCGGGCCGCCAGCGCGGGAACAGCCGCAGCCACGTCGGCCCGGTGCTCGTCCACGGACTTCATGGCTTGTGGGTGGTGGCCTGGGCGTGGGCGGTGGCCTGCGCCGAGGTGGTGGGCAGTCGATAGGCATCGGCGGTGGGTTTGAGCGGGCGCATGAGCCAGTGCGGGCGGCGGGTCTGATCAGGCGAGACCGTGCTGGCCGGGCGGGTTTCGCGCATCCAGCGCTGGTAGACCTCGCGGGCTTTGGTGGTGTCCACGGCGATGTCGCCGTGCTGATCCCCTGGCCGGGCGGGGCTCACGTGGACGGCCTGGTGCCAGCAGTGCATGCCGGAGATCGGGTCGGGATGCACCGGGAACGTGAGGTTCTGGTGCACGCCGGTGTCGGTCCACCAGATCCGCCGAGTGTCGGGATCGGCCGACCGGTAGGGCTGGACATGCCCGGCGGGGTGCATCTGCCAGCCGTCTTCGGTGTGGTGCAGATCCATGGTGGTCATCATGCCGCCGGGGCTGACGTGGGGGTGGCCGGAGAGTTTCCAGCGGCCCATGTGGTGGGAGCAGGCGATCACGCCGGGCCTGATGCCCTGGGTGATCCAGGCCTTGGCGACGAAGTGGCCGATCTCGGTCTCCACCCGCACCAGATCCCCCGTTTTAGCGATGTTAAGCCGGGTGGCGTCGTCGGGATGGATCCAGACCGGGTTGGTGTGGGACAGCTCGTCCAGCCATTTGCTGTTGGCTGACCGGGTGTGGATCTGGGTGGGCAGCCGGAACGTGGACAGCAACACCACCTGCCCGGGGGCCAGGCGGTCGGGGTGGACGTGGCTGCGGATATAGCCGGGCAAGGCGTGTTCGGGCCAGCCCCAGTCCGCCAGGGTCTGGGACCAGAACTCCAGCCGTCCGGACGGGGTGGGGAAGCCGCGGCGGACGGTGCCGTCGACCATCACGCCGGCAGGGCGGCGACCGTCTGGGTCGGCGGCCGGGGCGGCCACCGGCACGATGTTGGGACCGGGCTGGGCCGGGGCGGTGGTGTAGACGCGACCGGTCGCGGTGACCGCGACGTCGGTGAGCTGGGCGGCGGGGACTTCGGAGTTGTGCAGGCCGCCCTGGTGTTTGGTGATCTCGAACGCGCCGTAGCGGCGCATGTACGCCAGCGGGGTCAAGCCTTCGGCGGCCGCGCGTTCGGGGAGGCCGGGGACGGAGTTCTCGAACATCCAGCCGTAGTACTCATCGACGGTGAGCTTGTGCCCGGGCCGGGCGCGGGATTCGTGGTACTGGCGGATGCCCAGGCTGCCGTCGGGATCGATCCGCCACGACAGCTCGGTCCACCACTCGTTTTCCTCCCACACCTCGCCCGGGTTGACCTGCCGGGTGTCGGTGACGGGGTCGCCGAGGCGTTCGCGGGCTGCGCGCAGCACCGGCTGGCGGAACCCCACCCACTGCCCGTCGTACTGCTCGTAGGAGTGGGTGTCGTGCCGCTCAGACCCGTGCCCCATCGGCAGCACGTAGTCGGCGAAGTAGGCCGACTCATTCCAGGTCGGGGTCAGCGCGACGAAACAGCCGACCTTGGTCTCGTCGGTGAGCACCTCCATCCAGGACAGCCCGTCGGGGTTGGTCCACACCGGGTTGTAGACCCGGGTGAAATACGTGTCGAGTTTCCCCCGGCCGTCTTTGAGGAACTGCGGCAGCAGGAAACTCAGCTCGTTCTGGGCCAGCGGGAACTCCTCGGGCCAGGACAGGTCCTGCCACACGGCCGGGTGGGGCGGGGTGTGGATCGGGCGGGGCACAAACTTGTTCCACGCGTTCGGGAACGTGCCCCCCTCGGTGGCGACCGCACCCAGCAGCGCGGAGATCAGAAACACCGTGCGGGAGACCTGCCAGCCGCCCAGGTTCCCCGCCGCCGCGCTGCGCCAGGAATGCACCGAGAACCGGGTGCCCGCCCCCGCCACCACCTCGGCGACCTCGGCCAGCCGGGCGGCGGGGATGCCGGACTCGGCCGCGGCGAACTCGAACGTGTACTCCTGGTAGAGGGTCTTCAGGATGGCCTCGAATGCCTCGAACGTGGGCGGCTGGCCGGGGTGGCAGGCGGTCAGGTAGTCCCGCCAGTTCCACCAGTCCGCCACGAACCGGCGGTCATAACGGCCGGTCTGGATGAGGTGGTTGGCCACGGCCAGGTTGATGGCGGCCTCGCTGCCGGGCTGGGGGGACAGCCAGTAGTCCGCGTGGGTGGCGGTGTTGGACAGCCGGGTGTCCAGCACGATCACCTTCGCGCCGTTGGCGCGGGCCTCGGTGATCCGCTGCGCGTGCGGGTTGAAATAATGCCCCGCCTCCAGGTGCGAGCTGATCAGGTAGATCACCTTGGCGTGCGCGTGATCCGGACTGGGCCGGTCAATCCCCATCCAGAACTGGAATCCGGTCCGGCCGCCGGACGAGCAGACGTTGGTGTGGGAGTTGTGCCCGTCCACCCCCCAGGAGGCCAGCACCCGCTCGGTGTAGCCGTCTTCGCCGGGGCGGCCAATATGCACCATCACCTCATTACGCCGGTCCTCCACAATCGCCGCGCGGATCCGGGCCGCCAGGGCGTCGAGAGCCTCGTCCCAGGTGATCCGCTGCCACTTGCCCTCGCCCCGGCGCCCGGCCCGCTTCAGCGGGTAGAGGATCCGGTCCGGGTCGGTGACCTGGTTGATCGTGGCTGGGCCCTTGGCACAGTTGCGCCCCCGCGAGCCAGGGTGTTCGGGGTTGCCCTCAAACTTGCGCACCTGGTGGGTGTCCCGGTCGATATAGGCCAGCAGGCCACACGCGGACTCACAGTTGAAGCAGGTGGTCGGCACCAGCATGTAATGGTGTTCCTCGCGGGCGGGCCATTTGCGGGAGGACAGCTCTACCCAGTCATCCCAGCGCTCCTTCGGCGGGAACGCGGCCAGATGCACCCGGCTGGCCCCGGGGTAAAACGTCTCCCCCCGCGCCTCGGCCGCCGCCCGCGCCGCCGACACGCGCTCCCCCAGGGCGGCCAGTTCCTCACGCCCCGGTGTCACAGCACCCATCCCCCATTTCTGGTCAGGCCAGCGGGACGCATTGCCCGGCCTGCACATACGCGTGCTCGCCCGCCAGCAACCCCGCCAGCGCGAATGGCACCGCCACCACCCCTACCCACGGCGCCGCCACCGCCACCGCCACGGCGGCCAGGCCCAGCCAGAAGAACCGGGCGTACTGGCCCCGGGTCATCGCGGCGGCGGCCAGGTGGGCGTGCTCGGTCGGGTGGGTCACCGCTACCTCCCCGAGGGTGAGCAGGATGTGGGCTCCCGCGGTGGCGGCCAGCAGCACCTCCGCCGCCGTGGCGGCCCGGTGCGGGCCGACAGCGAGGGCGAAGGGGAGGGTGGCGGCGGCCCCGGCCAGCACCGCCTGCACCGCCAGATGCGGCATAAGCAACGGGCTCTGCCACAAATCCCGCGCCCGCGCCTGCGCAAACAGGAAGGCGGTGTAGCACGCTGTAGCCAAACTCAACGGGATCACCAAACCGGCGGCCACCTGCCGGACCGGGACACTGCCTGCGAGCGACCCGAGGAAATACAAAGCGGCCGCACCCCCGTAGCCGCCGATAATGAACGATCCTTTCACCAGCCAGCTTCGCCACTGATGCCGGGTGAATATCAGGTAGAACCGCCGGGGATGCTTCAAATCCCAGATCAGCAGCACCCCCGTAGCGGCCAGGAACACCAGCGCCAGCAGCGGCGCCGTCCACCGCGCCACCGGGTCCTGCCACGACAACCGCCCCGCCAGCACCAGCAGCACCGGCACCAGCAGCCCTCCGGCCGCTAGCCCCTTCGTCCACGTGTACAGGCTCACCCGCCACCCCCACGGCGCGTGATGGCCAATGTCGTAGGACAGCAGTGCCTCCGCGCTGGAATTCGGCCGTCCCGGATGCCCCCCCGTCACGTGCCCAGGATCGTGTTCACCGCCCTGAGTGGCCCAGGCGAACAAGCCACCATCGGGGCGGCGCGCGGCCAGCGGATCCAGCGTCGCCTGATGCGCGCCCTTATAAAACAAGCCCGGCCGGGTGCCCTTCTCCGGCCGCCGCACCGCCACCGGCTCGCGGCTCACGATCTCCGCCACCGCTGAGCTTGGGTCGTTCAGATCCCCGACCAGGATCGCCTGTGTCGGGCATACGGTCACACACGCGGGTTCCAGCCCTACTTCGAGGCGGTGCGCACACAGGTTGCACTTCTCCGCCGAGTTGTCCTCGGGGTTGATGAAGATCGCGTCGTACGGACAGGCGGCGATGCACGCCTTGCAGCCGATGCAAATCTCCTTGTCGAAGTCGACGATGCCGTCCTCACGCCGGTACATCGCCTGAGTCGGGCAGGCCGCCACGCACGGCGCGTCCGCGCACTGGTTGCAGCGGGTGACCTGAAACGCCCGCCGCACCTGCGGGAAGATCCCAACCTCCACCGACTTGACGTAGGTCCGCGTCACCCCCAGCGGAACCTCGTTCTCGCTCTTACAGGCGGTGGTGCACGCATGGCAGCCGATGCAGCGATCCTGGTCCAGCACCTTGATCCAGCGCGGCGGCCGTTCGTCAGAATCCTGCATCCTTCGACGCTACGAGCGTCCGGCCACCCAGCCTAGCCCCCAGTTCCTTACGTACCCATAAGCGCTACTTATGAGCACGAGGCACCCCGAGAGGTGACGGGGAGCCTGGGCGGCGGCTGAGTCAGGAGATGGCCAGGTTGAGGAGGCGGTGAGCCAGGGGTGCCAGGGGGCGGTCGCCGGGCCAGACGGCGCGCAGGACACGGGCCAGGTCGATCCCCTCGGTCCGCACCGAGACGAGGCGGCCGAGGTCGACGTCGTCGCCAACCGCGAGCGCGCTGACTACCGCGGGGCCCTCGCCGCGCCTGGCCGCGGCCAGGATCAGCGCCGTGGAGCCCAGTTCGAGCAGCGGCCGGGGGCCACCCCAGCCACTCAGCGCGTTGTCCAGCACTCCCCTGGTGCCCGAGCCGGGCTCGCGGACGATCAGGTCGGCGGAGGCCAGTTCGGCGCCACCGACCGGCGACTCGCGCCTGGCCCACGGGTGCCCGGGGGCCACGACCACCACCAGGTGATCGCTGCGCACCACCGCGGTGGACATGCCGTCGAACCTGGCCTCGTGACCCTCCACGAACCCGACGTCGGCCCTGGCCCCGCGCACCCGGGCCAGCACCCTCGACGAGTTGGCCACCTCGACCGCCATCATCACCCTGGGCGAGTCCCTGACCAGGGCACCGAGCCAGCCCGGCAGCAGGTATTCGGCCACGGTCATCGACGCGGCCACCCGCAGGTGAGTCTCCTGCTCGGCAACCACGGCCGCCACGTCGGCCATCATCGCGTGCACCTCACCGAGCACCCGCCGGCCCAGCGCGCTGATCCGCTCCCCGGCCGGGGTCAGCTTGGTGCCCGCCGGCGAGCGCTGCAGCAGGGTCACGCCCAGGCTGCGCTCCAATTGGGTCATGCGCATGCTGACCGCCGGCTGCGACATCCCGTGCCGCCCGGCGGCCTGCCCCAGGCTCCCCAGTTCCGCGATGGAGTCGAGCAGATCCAGCGCGATGAGGTCCGGCGTCGATGACGGCAGCACCCGTCCAGGCTAACTTAACGAGGACTTATGAGTGACCGGGCGCGCCGGACCCGGCGGGCCACAGCGCCGTTCCGATTTCTGTGAGAATTTTTCTACTTTGCGATGTATTTACCCAGGTCTAGTGGGCTCTGTACCTTCGAGGGGGGGTATGGACCCTCCCCTGCCGACTGTGGGGGCGGCCTGGCCTGCTACGGGCGGTTGGTCGCGAAGGAGGAGTAATCAACATGATCGCTCGAAGTACGCTGCGGCGGCTGCGGCTAGCCGTCGGGCTCCTCGGGGTGGGGGTGACCGCCGCTTTCGTACTGCCAACGACGGGTGCCGCGGCGTCCCAGCATTCCCCGGCAGTGAGCTCGCAGACTCCGCTGCCGGTCCGTAACGGCTCGGCCCACAACCTCGGCGCCTACAACGCGTCCCAGACCATCCGGCTCACCATCGGGCTCAAGCCCCCGCGCATGGCCGCCGAGAAGCAGTTCCTCAACGCCATCCAGGACAAGCACTCGCCGCTCTTCCACCGCTACCTGACCGTGGCGCAGTGGACGGCCCGGTTCGGCCCGAGCGTCGCGGCCCAGAACGCGGTCGTCAACTGGGCCAAGGGCGCCGGCCTGTCCGTCACCCACCTGTACCCGAACCGCCTGATCGTGGACCTGGCCGGGCCGGTCGGCTCGATCGAGAAGGCCCTCAGCGTCCAGATCAACAACTACCGGCTCGGCTCCAAGAGCTTCTTCGCCAACGCCCACGACCCGGTCCTGCCGAAGTCGCTGAGCGGCATCGTGGAGTCGGTGGAAGGTCTCAGCAGCCTGCAGACCATGTACCCGGCCTCACCCACGGTGCACGAGCCGGCCAGCCCGGCGTACTCACCGGGACCCGTCGTCCGCGCCGGGCCGCACGCCACGGCCAACGGCAGCCGGGCGAAGCTGCGCCAGGCCATGAAGGCCGCGCACGCGAGCAAGGCTGCCCACGCGAACAAGCCCGCGCACGCGAGCACATCCGCGCACGGCACGAAGCCGGACATCACCGGCGGCGCCTATGACCCGACGGACATCTACAGCTCGCAGGCTTACGACTACAACGCGCTGTACGCGCTCGGCCACTGCTGTAACCCGCTGGCCAACCCCAGCCAGTCGCCGCCGCAGTCCACGATCGCCATCGCCACGTTCGGCTCGCAGCAGATCAGCGACTTCCAGGGCTTCCAGGCCCAGTACCCCTACCTGGCCTACAGCATCCAGGAGGTGTACATCGACGGCACCCCGTCCTGCTGTGACGCCGAGGGCACGATGGACGCCGAGTGGTCGACGGCCATGTCCAACAGCTTCGGGTCGTTCCAGAACACGTCCAAGGTGTACCTGTACGACGGGGCGAACTTCAACGACTCCACGTTCACCGACATGTACAACAAGATGGTCAGCGACAACGTGGCCAGGGTGTTCAGCACGAGCTGGAGCTGTACCGAGTTCTACGGCTGCAACTCCAGCGAGATGAGCAGCCGGGACGCCATCTTCAGCGAGATGACCGGCCAGGGCTGGACCCTGGTGGCCGCGTCCGGTGACCGCGGCGCCTACGACGACTGCTCCCACCTGGCGGTCAGCTTCCCGGCCTCAGACCCGAACGTGGTCGGCGCCGGCGGGACCGAGCTCAGCCTGAGCTCAGGCCCGGTCTACAACAGCGAGGTCACCTGGTCCGGCGGGCCGGACGGCTGCAGCTCCAACGACGGCGGTTCCGGGGGTGGTTGCAGCTCCGAATACGCTGCGCCCTCGTTCCAGTCCAACGAACCCTGCGGCAGCGGGTCGCGCGGCGTGCCCGACATCTCGCTGAACGCGGACTGGTACCACACCCCGCAGAACCTCTACTTCGACGGCAGCCTCGGCGGTAACGGCGGGACCAGCATCGTCGCGCCGGAATTGGCCGGGTTCTTCGCCCAGGAAGATTCGTATCTGCTCTACGAAGGGAACATCTGCGGCTCGGGCTCGTCCGCCTGCGCACCGATCGGCAACGCCAACTTCCCACTCTACGAAACGGGGCTCAGCGGCGCGCCGCACAATCCGTTCTACGACATCACGTCCGGTTGCAACAGCAACAACGTCGGCACCGGCTACTGCGCGGCGACGGGTTACGACCTGGCCACCGGCTGGGGCTCGGCCAACATGCTGCAGCTCGCCTGGGCGTTCAACTGGCACCTGCTGGCCGACGACGGCCGGCCAGTGGTCACGTACTCCGGGCCATCACCAGGGGTGTGGTACAACACCGACCACACGATCGGGATCAACGTCGCCGACTCCGGCGGCGGCTTCCCGGCCAGCGGTGTGGCCGGCTTCAGCGACGCCTGGAACTTCGACCCGGGCGACCCCACGAGTGAGGCCACGCCGGGCTCGGGCAACTCGTTCTACGGCGGGCCCGAGTTCCCGAACGCCACCAGCGGTTCGCTCGACCTGGCCGGGGAGGGCCAGGGATGCCACACCGTCGACGTGGAGTCCTGGGACAACATGGGCCTGCAGTCCGGCGACGTCACCGACGGGCCGCTCTGCTACGACTCGGTGGCGCCCAAGATCACCAAGGCGCCCGCGCTGAATCTCCGCGGCAACACCGACACGGTCGGCGCGACCGTGCCGACCACGGTCTCGTGGGCCGGGACCGACGCGACCAGCGGGGTCAACCACTACACGATCTACATGAGCACGGACGGCGGGACTTTCAAGCACCTCACCGCCACGACCGCGCCGACGCTCAACAAGCCGCTCACGCCCGGGCACACCTACCAGTTCGAGGTCAGCGCGACCGACAACGCCGGTAACACCAGTGCCCTCAAGTCAGGTGGCGCGTACAAACTGACGCTGTTCCAGGAGAACTCCACCAAGATCAAGTACACGACCGGCTGGACCCGGCAGGCGCTGGCCGGATCCAACGGTGGTGACGTCAAGTTCACCAGCACCGCGAACAAGACGGCGACGTTCTCCTTCACCGGCACCCAGGTGGCATGGGTCTCCACGCTCGGCCCGACCCGCGGGTCCGCGACCGTGAAGCTGGGCACCGGCACGCCGGCCACCATCAACACGCACGCCACGGCGGTCAACACCGAACACGTCGTGAGCATCCTCACCGGCGCGGCCGGCGCGCACAACCTCGTGGTCAAGGTGCTCGGCACGTCCGGGCATCCACGGGTTGACGTCGACGCGTTCATCGTTTTGAACCCGGCCAGTTAGGAACCGGGCGCCAGGGCCCGCCGGGATGGTTTCCGGCGGGCCCTGGCCTGTGCTCAAGGCTTTACACCCAAGGGAATGAACGGCTGCGCAGCCCGGCGCCGTCGCCTTGCGCAGCCGTTCAGGCAGAGCCAGTCACCGAGTCGGCGGCAACGTCGGCTCACGTGGCAAGGATGGCAGCGGGCACTCGTCCAGTTCCCCGAGATGATCGTGGATGTCCGCGGTGAACTGGCGAAGCAGCCGGGCGAATTCGGATCGGTCGGCGCCGGGCCAGGTGGACAGGATCTGGGTGAGCCAGCACCGGCGGGCGACCAGGAACTGGTCGATCACCTGGCAGCCCTGGGCGGTGAGCCTGAGCCTGCTCGCCCGGGCGTCTTCGGCGTCGCGAACCCGGCTGACCAGGCCGAGCCGTTCGAGTTGCTGAGCCTTGCGCGTCACCGCCGGGGCATCGATGCGCAGCCGGTCAGCCAGGTCCGTCAGCCGTGGGTCGGGATTCTGATCCCGCAGCACATAAAGAAGCGCCAGCCCGGCCTGGTCGATGTCGACGCCGGCCCGCTTCAGCATGAAATCGTGCAGCCTGGCCTGCTTGAGCCACCTCGCCAGCGAGTGCAAGGCCGATTCGATGCCGGCGATCGTCTCGTCGGGGTCCGGACCGACGGCACCGGGGGGTGCCGTGCGAGCGCTCATCCGGCCACGTTAGCATAGTAGTTGCCTGCGGCAAGCAAACAGCATACTAGCGCTGTACCAACAGCGCGTAACGCTGGTTGCCTGCGGCAAGCAAGCTAACTGGACTGAAGGGCGTACGGGCCGAAGGGCGTCATCGTTATGCCGGTCAGCGAAGTCAAGTCACCCCTGGGCCAGGCCCAGGGCAGCAGCGCGCGGCGGCGGTGGCCGCGCTGGAACTGGCGGTACTCGTGGCTGCACCTGAACTGGCAGCGACTGGCCAGGGAACTGCTCTACGTGGCCATCTTCGCGCTGCTGTACGAGGAGGTTCGCGACCACATCGTGCAGGACGGCTCGATGGCGGCCAGGCACGCGCTGTCGATCGTCTCGGCCGAAAGGACGCTCGGCCTCTTTCACGAACACGCCCTGCAGGCGGTGTTCATCAAGATCGACCCGATCGTGGACATGTTCAACGTGTACTACGGCGCCACGCACTTCCTGGTGCCTGCCTGCATTCTCATCTGGCTCGTGCTCCGCCATCCCGCTCACTACGCCCGCGCGCGCACCGCCCTCGTGGTGATCACCGGGCTGGCCTTTCTGGTCTTCTGGCTGTTTCCGGTGGCGCCGCCCCGCCTGCTGCCTGGCCGGTTCGGGATCGTCGACACGCTCGTGGCGGTAAAGTCTGGCCACTTCGAGAGCACTCTGATCAACTCGGTGGGTGACAAGTACGCCTCCATGCCCAGCTTGCACGTCGCCTGGGCCGTCTGGTGCGCGCTGGCCCTGTATCCGGCGGTCCGGCACGTGATCCTCCGGGTGCTCGCGGTGGCCTACCCGGTCGCGACCACGCTCGTGGTGGTGGCGACGGGCAATCACTTCTTCCTCGACGCGATCGCGGGAGCGGCCCTGGCCGTCGGGGTGTGGCTGGCGGTCATGCGGCGGCCGGCCTGGGGCGGGCGATGGCGCGTACCCCGGTAGCGCCGATAGCGGTCAGGCCGGAGACCGCCGTCTCGGCGCACCGGGGCGGCGGCGAGGACGCTCCCGGCGGCACGTACGAGGCGTACCTGGCCGCGGTGGCGACCGGCGCCGACTACGTCGAATTCGACATCAGGCGCACCGCCGACGCGCGGCTGGTCGCGTTCCACGACGCGAGCATCGGCCCTGGCCAGGCCGTCGCCGACGTCAGCTACGAGCGGTTGTGCCAGGTGGCGGGCTACCAGGTGCCGCAGGTGGCCGACATCATGCGGCTCATCGCGGGCCGCGCGATGGGTCACCTCGACCTGAAGGAGCGCGGCGGCGAAGAACTGATCATCGGTCAGGCCCTGGAGATGCTGGGACCGGGCGGGTTCGTGGCGACGACCCTGGACGACGCGTGCGCCAGGGTGATCAGGGACCGGTTCCCCGGCGTGCCGGTCGGGCTGTCGCTGGGCCGCGATCTGTCCGGCCTGGCCGCCCCGCGCCGGGTCGCCGCGCGCCGGGCCGAACTCTTCCCGCTGCCCCGGCTGCGGGCCTGCGGCGCCGACTGGTGCGCGATGCACCACAGGCTCGCCCGCGCCGGCGTGCTGCGGCAGTGCCACCGGCACGGCATCAAGACGATGGTCTGGACCGTCAACGGCGATGCCGCGATCACCCGGCTGCTCATCGATGCCCGGGTGGACGTGGTCGTGACCGACCGGCCCCGCCGCGCCGTCGAGCTGCGGGGCCGGAAATCTGACGATTTATCCGCGGTGAGTTTCCCGGCCGCCGGGCGTCTGAATCGTAGGGCCGATACTAGGCAAGCATCAGATGGAGGCGATCATGACGAATGACCCGATAGCCGGCGGCATCGACACCGCCCCGGCGCCCGCGGTGGTGGACCGGGCCGCCTGGCAGGCGCAACTCGACGAACTGCTGGTCAGGGAGAAGGCCCACACGCGGGAGGGGGACGCGATCGCGGCCGCCCGGCGACGGCTGCCGATGGTCGAGGTAGACCCTTCCATCCCGCTGACCGGCCCGAACGGCCCGGTCCCGCTGATCGACGTGTTCGAGGGCCGGCGCCAGCTCGTCGTCTATTACTACATGTGGCACCCCGGCAACCAGGCCAAGGACCAGTGCGAGGGCTGCACCTTCTTCAACGGGCAGGTCCGCGAGCTGTCCTATCTGCACTCGCGGGATGTCACCTACGCCACGTTCGCCGACGGCCCGTATCAGGAGGGCGCGGCCTACCACGACTTCATGGGGTGGCAGGCGCCGTGGTACGCGACCGCGGACTCCACCGACGCGCTGCTGGCCGGGCGCTGGTTCGGCATGCTCGTGTGCTACCTGCAGGACGGCGGGCGGGTGTTCGAGACCTACTGGGGCAGCGGCCGCGGCGCCGAAGCCATGGCGCCCAGCTACTCGCTGCTCGACCTGACCCTCTACGGCCGTCAGGAGAACTGGGAGGACTCCCCCGACGGCTGGCCCCAGCGGTTCGCCAACACCGGCGAGCAGTTCCGCACCGACGGACGGCCCACCGCCCAGTGGTCCCGGCTTGCCGCCGGGCACTCCGACCGGTTGGGCTGACCGACTGGGCTGACCGGACCGGGGTACCCTTATGGCACTGAGTGTCAAAAGGGTTGGTGTCACTAGAGGGAGCCCCGGATGGCGAGCACGAAGGACTGGTTCGAGACGGTCGCGGAGGCGCAGCGCCGGGCGCGGCGTCGGCTGCCCAGGTCGGTGTACCTGGCCTTGGTCGCGGGCAGCGAGAACGGGGTCACGCTGCGGGACAACCTGGCGGCGTTCCGCGAACTGCGGTTCGCGCCGCCGCGCGTCGCCGATCTGCCCGGACAGCGGGACATGGCCACGACGGTGCTGGGGCAGCCGGTCTCGCTGCCGGTGATCGCCTCCCCGACCGGCGTGCAGGCCGTGCACCCCGAGGGCGAGGTGGCCGTGGCGCGTGGCACCGCCGAGGCCGGCACCGCGATGGGCCTGTCCGCGTTCGCGAGCAAGCCGGTCGAAGAGGTGGTGGCGGTCAACCCGCTGACGTTCTTCCAGACGTACTGGTCCGGGGACCGCGACACGCTGGAACAGCGGCTCGGCCGGGCGCACGCGGCGGGGGCCAAGGCGCTGATCGTCACGCTGGACTGGTCGTTTGGCAACGGCCGGGACTGGGGCAGCCCGTGGATACCTGAGCGGCTGGATCTGCGCGCGCTGCTGCGGCTGGCCCCGGACGGGCTCACCAGGCCCCGCTACGTCATGGACTGGCTCGCCGCGGGCGGGCTGCCCGAGCTGACCGCGCCGAACATGGCCAGAGCCGGCGACGACCCGCCCAGCTTCTTCGGCGCGTACGGCGAGTGGATGGGGACCCCTCCCCCGTCCTGGGCCGACATCGCGTGGCTGCGCGAGCAGTGGGCCGGGCCGTTCTGCGTGAAGGGGATCATGCGCCCGGACGACGCGCGGCGGGCGGTGGACATCGGCGCCACCGCGATCTCGGTGTCCAACCACGGCGGGAACAACCTGGACGGCACCCCGGCGTCGGTGCGGGGACTGCCCGCCGTGGTAGCGGCGGTCGGCGAGGACGTGGAGATCCTGCTGGACGGGGGCATCAGGCGGGGCAGCGACGTGGTGAAGGCGCTCGCGCTCGGCGCGAACGCGGTGATGATCGGCCGGGCCTACCTGTGGGGGCTGGCCGCGGGCGGCAGCGCGGGGGTGCGGAACGTCTTCGACGTGCTGCGCGGCGGCATCGACTCGGCCTTGCTGGCCCTGGGCCGGGCCTCCATCGCCGATCTGGAACCCGGCGACGTGCTGGTGCCGCCCGGCTTCGGCCACGGCCTGGACCGGTAGCCGGCGTGCCGGCGGCGCCCGGTCCAGCCTCCGCCCCCTCCCCCGTGCCCGTGCCCGTGCCCGTGCCCGTGCCTGCCCCCGTGCCCGTGCCCGCCCCCGCCCTCTCCCCCGTGCCTGCCCCCGTGCCCGTGCCTGCCCCCGTGCCCGTTGGCCGGCGGCGGGTGACCACCCGCGCCGACCTGGAGGCGGCCGCCTTCGACCTGTTCGGCCGGCAGGGGTTCGAGGAGACCACGGTCGACGACATCGCCGCCGCCGCCGGGATCGGGCGGCGCACGTTCTTCCGGTACTTCCCGTCGAAGAACGATGTCCCGTGGGGTGACTTCGAGGCGGAACTCGACCGGATGCGCGCCCGGCTGGCCGACTTCCCGGCGGGGCTGCCGCTGATGGACGCGCTGCGCGAGGCGATCGTGGACTTCAACAGGATCGCGCCGGACCAGGTGGCCCAGCACCGCCGCCGGATGCGGCTGATCCTCGGCGTGCCGACCCTCAAGGCCCACTCCACGCTGCGGTTCGCGGCCTGGCGGCAGGTGGTGGCCGAGTTCGCCGCCGGACGGCTGGGCCAGCCCGCCAGCGCGCTCGCGCCGCAGGCCGTCGCGCACGCCGTGCTCGGGGTGGCGACCGCCGCCTACGAGCACTGGCTGGAGCACGAAGGGGCCAACCTCGGGGAACTGCTGGATGCCGCGATGCGGGGGGCCGCCGCCGCGTTCACCGGCGACGGCCCCCCGCATCGGGTCCGGGGCGCCCGCTGACCTGCTGCGGTCAGGTCGCGGCGGGCGCCCCGGAGTCTTCGTGGCCCCGCCTGGTCAGCAGCGCGATGAAGGCGCCGACCAGGGCGACGGCGGCGGCCACCAGAAAGGAGGCGTGCATCCCGCTGGCGAACGTCGCGTGGCTGACCTGGGCGATCGCGGTGGCGACCGGAGGCGGCGTGCTCCGGGTGACCGGCGCCACGCCGACCGAGACCGCGGTCTTCACGCCGGCGAACTGGGCGGCGGACAGCGCCGGGAGGTGAGCGGCCTGCCAGCTCACCGGCAGCCGGCTGGCCACCCTCGCGGAGATGACCGCGCCCAGCACCGAGGTGCCGAGGGTGCCGCCGACCTGCATGGCGGTGGACTGCAGCCCGCCGGCCACGCCAGCCAGCTCCACCGGGGCGTTGCCCACGGTCACGTCGGTGGCGCCGACCATCACCGGGCTGAGCCCGAAGCCCAGCAGCAGGAACCAGACGATGGTGTCGTTGGCGCTGGAGGTGGCGCCCAGCCGGGACAGGCCGAACAGGGCGACCGCGCTCAGCAGCATGCCGACGGCGATCGGCAGCCGCGGGCCGATCCGGCTGATCACCACGCCGGACAACGGGGAGCCGACAACCAGCATCCCGGTCATCGGCAGCAGCCTGACGCCGGCCTGGACCGGGTCGAGGCCGTGCACGTTCTGCAGGTAGAAGGTCATGAAGAACATGGCGCCGAACATCGCGAACATGAGCAGGACGACCAGCACCGTGCCGGCCGAGAAAGACACCGAGCGGAACAGCCGCAGCGGCAGCAGGGGCTGGCGGGCGCGCGCCTCACGCACGGCGAACAGCACGCCGACCACCACCGCGCCGCCGAGGAAGACCAGCGTGCGGGTCGATCCCCAGCCGTAGCTCGAGCCCTTGATCAGGCCCCAGACCAGCAGGAACAGCGCGCCGGACAGGGTGAGAACGCCAGGGATGTCGAACGAGCTGGCGACCGGCGACGGGGCGGTCTCCCGCACCACGAGCAGGCTCATGACCAGGGCCACCGCGCCGACCAGCACGTTGATGTAGAAGCAGGACTCCCAGTCGATGTGCTGGACCAGCAGCCCGCCGACGATCGGTCCCGCGGCGATGGAGGCGCCGATGACCGCGCCCCAGATGCCGAGGGCCCAGTTCAGCTTCTCCGCCGGGAACGTGGCCCGCAGCAGGGCCAGGGCGGAGGGTTGCAGCATGGCTCCGAACACGCCCTGCAGCGCGCGGAACGCGATGACCAGGCCGATGCTGCTGGCGAAGGTGCCGGACAGCCCGATGGCCGCCGAGCTGAGCCCGAAGCCGATCACCCCGGCCATGAACACCTGCTTGTGCCCCAGCCGGTCGCCTAGCTTGCCGAAGGTGATCAGGCTGACCGCGAGGGCCAGCAGGTAGGCATTGGTGACCCACTGGATGCCCGCCAGCGAGGTGTGCAGGTGGGACTGGATGGCCGGGTTCGCCACCGCGATGATCGTGCCGTCCAGCGCCACCATCATCACGCCCACGGCGACGGAGAGCAGGGTCAGCCCCGGCTTGCCCCGCAGCCCGCGGATCCGGGCGCCGGCCGGGCGCCGCCCCGCGGCCGTGGCGCCCTGGCGGGGTGCGGCCGCCGTGTTCGTCTCCATGTCCCTGCCCTCCTTGCGCCCGCGTCCGGCCGCTTCGCCGGCACGACCATCGTGTCGATCGATGACTATTGTCATTAACTGACAGACTAAGCTTGATGGACAGCAAGTGTCAATTGTCATAAGGTGACACCATGAGCCTGGATGCGCCCGCCGGGGCAGACGTGGGCCGGCGGGAACGCAAGAAGCAGCGCACCAGGGACGCCCTGATGGAAGCCGCGATGGAACTGTTCCAGCAGCGCGGCTATCACGAGACGTCGGTGCGCGAGATCACCGACGCGGTGGACGTCTCGGAGCGGACCTTCTTCCGCTACTTCGCCAGCAAGGAAGATCTGGTGATGTCCTTCGTCAGGGACGGCACGGTGGCGTTCGCCGACATGCTGGCGGCCCAGCCGCCGCGGGAGGACCCGCTCACCGCGGCCCGCGGCGCGTTCCACACCTCACTGCGGCAGATGTCGGCCAGGTCCAGCGACCCGCGGTCCTACCTTTCGGTGATGCGGCTGATCGACTCCACGCCCTCGCTGCTCGCCGCGTACCTGCGCGCGGTGCACGAGCACGACGACGAGATCATCGAGGTGTTCGCCCGGCGCGAGGGCGTCGACCCGGCCACCGACCGGCGGCCGCGGGTGCTGGCCGCGGTCATCGGCGCCATGACCTTCCTGGCCAACGAGGACTGGCAGGCCAGCGACGGTGACACCGACGGCAGGGCCGCGGCTTTCGACGCCTACACCGACGCGCTGCTCCCCGCCCTCTCCGGCCACTGGACGGCGGACCAGTAGCCTGGCGGCTCAGCCTGGACGGCCGGGGCCAGACCGTCCCCTGGTAGCGCCCGCGCGGTCTGACCTGATGACCTGGAGGACATTCACGTGAAGATCATCGCGATCGAGGAGCACTGGAACAGCGCCGGCATCCGTGCCGCGCTGGACCACCTGCCGGACGGGGCGCGGGACGAGAGCGTCGCCTTCAACACCATGGGCGGCAACCAGGCCCGGCTCGAGGACATCGGCCAGGGCCGAATCGAGACGATGGACGCGGCCGGGATCGACGTCTCGATCCTGTCCGTCGTCACCCCCGCCACCCAGGCCCTCCCGGCCCGGGAGGCCGTCGCGCTGGCCCGGGACGCCAACGACGAGGCGACCAGCGCCGTCCGCGCGCATCCGGCGCGCTTGCGCGCGTTCGCGACCCTGCCGACCAGCGATCCGCAGGCCGCGGCCGCGGAACTCGAACGGTGCGCCACCCGGCTGGGTCACGTCGGCGCCATGGTTCACGGGCGGACCGGCTCCCGCCCGCTGGACGACCCTGCATACGACGACCTGTTCGCCACCGCGGCCCGCTGGCACCAGCCCATCTTCATCCACCCGCAGATCGCGTCCAGCCAGTTGCGCGAGGCCGCCTACCGGGGCCTGGATCCGCTGGTCGACCTCGGCCTGGCGACGTTCGGCTGGGGCTGGCACATGGACGCGGGCCTGTCCGCGCTGCGGCTGATCCTGCGGGGCACGTTCGACCGCCACCCAGATCTTCAGCTCATCCTCGGCCACTGGGGAGAGATGCTCCTGTTCTGGATGGACCGGGTTGACAGCCTGTCGGCCGTCGCCAAGCACCTCGATCGCCGGGTGGCGGAGTACATCACCACCAACATCCACATCACCAGCAGCGGAATGCTGCAGGAGCGCCTGCTGCGGCACACCCTCGACTTCACCGCGGCCGACCGGGTGCTGTTCTCCACCGACTACCCCTTCCACCAACCCGACGCGGCCGCCATCGAGCGGTTCTTCGGCGCCATCCCCCACCCCGCAGACCGCACCAAGATCGCCTCCGGCAACGCCGAGACCCTCTTCGGCCTGCCTGATTGACGGTGTCGGAAAGTCTGAGACCCCTCTTCCTCCTGACCTGATTGACGGTGTCGGAAAGTCTGTAGGGTGGGCGGTCATGCCGTCCACGCTGAATCCACTCATCGCCGGCCTGGCCGGGGCCCTGGCGGACCGCGACTACGCGGCCTTCAGGCAGCGAATGGCCGAGCTGGGGGCACGGGCACGGGAGTGCGAGCCTGACGACCTGACCGCGGCGCTCGGGGAACTGGCCCCGATGCTCGGCCGGTCGCACGGCATGTTCGCCAAGGTGGCGGTGCTGGCCGCGGCGTGCGTGGAGTGGGGCGGCTCACCGCTGCCGCTGCGGGACGCGCTGCCGGACCGGGCGGCCTGGGCGATGGAGCTCTACAGCCTGTTCCCCGCCGCCTGGGCGCAGGCCGCGGACGGCCAGCCGCTGCCGGACCGGGCGGACCCGCCGCCGATGGCGCGGATCGTGGACACGCTGGTGGCGGACGCGGCCCGGCGCGGGAACCCGGAAACCTACGCGATCCCGCTGGCGCTCACCTGGTTCGACATCGAGGACTGGGTCGAGCCGATGGTCACGGTGATGGCCCGGCGGGACTTCAGGGCGGCCATGGCGCACCGCGATCGGATCAGGGAGGCGGCCGCCGCGCTCGCGCCCGGCCTGGACTCGGCCCGCTGGCTGCACGGTCTTTCGGTGGTCCTGGACGACGAACCGCTGGTGGTGCTCGATCACGCGTCCGGGCGCGGCTTCCGGCTGACCATGAGCGGCATCGGCGACAACTTCCAGTTGCACACGCTGCTCGCCGACCGGCTGATCGCCCCCGGCCTCCTCGACGGCGACCCGCCCGAGCCCGCCTGGGTGGCCGCCGCGACGGACGGCCCGGTGCGCCTCCAGGAGGCCAGCCCCATCGTGCGCCGGTTCCGCCTGTTCGACGGGCACGGCCACGACGTCTCCCCAGACGGCAGGCCGGCCGGCATCGAGCCGCTCGACGGCACCAGGGTGCTCGTCCTGCACCCGCCGCTCGCCCCGTACGGCTGGACGAGCGGGCGCGCCTACCAGCGCATGCCCCCGTCCCTGACCCTCGACCACCCCCTGGACCCCGCCGAAGCCGCCACCTGGCGGTCCCGCATCGCCCCGCCGCTCCAGGCCAGCCTCAACGGGAAGGCTTCTGGTCCCTCCAGCGACCAGGATTCTTCCCGAGGATGTAGCGGCGCTTAGCCGGACGCCTCGCCGCCGGCGGCGAGGCGCATGAGGTCGGTGTCGAGGTCGATGGTTGGCCAGGGTCGGGTCGCTCCAGTCCTCGGGCGCGGCGTACAGCGACGTCGGCACGGTCAGGGTGCGCAGGTAGGCGAACATGGGGCGCATCTGGTCGTCGGCGACCAGGGCGTGCCGGGCGGGGGTTTCGCGGCCGGGCGGGGGTTTCGCGGCCGGGCGGGGGTTTCGCGGCCGGGCGGGGGTTTCGCGGCCGGGTGGCTCGGCGGTTGGGTGAGCTGGGTGGGCGGTATGGCCACCGTTCAGGTTGATGATCTTTGATCGTGGCCTGGGAAGTAACGGGTCAGCAGGTCGTTGCGGAACTTGCCGGCCGGGTCGTGATGGCGCATCAGGGCGGCGAAGTCGGCCATCTTGCCGTAGCGCTCGCGGACGGCCGCGGGGCTGGTGTGGAACAGCTTGCCCCAGTGCGGCCTGGGGTCCAGCGGGGCCAGGCGCTCCTCGATCTGGGCCAGGACCGGCGAGACCGCGGGCCAGTCCTCGATCCAGGTGAAGTGGATGGCGACGCTGTCGCGCTGGTAGGCGGGGCTCAGCCACAGGTCGTCGGCGGCGACCGTGCGCAGCTCGCAGATCCGCAGCAGCGGGGCCAGCCGGTCCGCGATCGGGTCGAGCGCGGCCAGCGCGGCGGCGGCGCGGGCGCGGGGCAGCAGGTACTCCGACTGCAGCTCGTCGCCGGCGCTGGGGGTGAACTCCAGCCGGAAGTGCGGCAGCCGCTCGTGCCAGGGGCCGGGCACGCCGAGCTGCTCGGTGCAGTTGCGCGGGGACATGCCAGGCACCGGGTTGCGCGGGCCGTCGGCCAGCCGGCCGCCCAGCCAGTGCCGCGCGGCCGCCGCGGCGCCGGGGGCGTCGGCGCGGCGCTTGAGCCAGGCCTGGAACCGGGGGGCGCGCCAGTCGGTGAACAGGCTCACGCTGTACGCGCTGGCGAAGATCTCCGCGATGTGCTCGTCCACCTGGTCCCTGGGCAGGTCGTCGTAGACGTACTGCCGGACGTCGAAGGCCGGCACCGTGCCGAGGGTCAGCCGGGTGACGACGCCGAGCGCGCCGAGCGCCACCACGGCCCCGGGGCTGTCGTCGCGGCGCACCGTCACCAGGTCGCCGTCCGCGGTGACCAGCTCCAGCTCCGAGACCGCGGCGGCCAGGCAGGGGTTGGCGTCGCCGGATCCGTGGGTGCCGGTGGCGCAGGAGCCGGCCACCGAGATGTGCGGCAGCGAACCCAGGTTGCGCAGCGCGCGGCCGGACCGGTTCAGGGCCTGGGCCAGCTCGCCGTAGCGCAGGCCGGCGCTGACCGTGACCGTGCCGGCGGCGCTGTCGAGCTCGATGAGCGGCGGCAGCCCGGCCACCGAGACGAGGTCGCCCGGTGTGTCGGCGATCCGGTTGAACGAATGGCCGGTGCCAAGGGCCCGGACCCGGTCCGAGCCGGCCACCAGGCGCTGCAGGTCGGGCAGGGACAAGGGGCGGTGAAAGCCCCGCGCGGCGAAGGTGACGTTGCCAGCCCAGTTGCTATGGATCACTAGCCGAGGGTAGCCAGTCCCGACCTGGGCTGGGTGACGTGCTCGCCGGCCAGCGCGACGGTGTCGAGCAGTTCGACGCCGGCCCCGACCCGGGCGCCGGGCAGGACGATGGAGCGTTCCACCCGCGCGCCGGGCTCGAGGGTGCTGCCGGGGCACAGCACACTCTCGCGCACGTGGGCGCGGTCGGGCAGCGGGGCGCTGGTGATCACCCCTTCCTGGGTTACCAGTCGCGGCCTGGCGCCCGGCAGGGTCAGCGGTATGTCCGCCAGCGGCAGGTCGGCCGGGGATCTGATCAGGTCGAGATGGCCGAGCAGGTAGCGCTCGACGGTGCCGATGTCGGCCCAGTAGCCGCTGACCGGGAACGCCTGCACACGGAAGCCTTCGGCGATCATGTACGGCAGCACGTCGCGGCTGATGTCGTGCCGCCAGCCGTCGTCACCCCGCCGGGACAGCACGTCCAGCACCTTCTGCAGCACGTCGGCGCGGAACAGGCAGAAGGCCGTGAAGATCAGGTCGGAGGTGGGTTCGGCCGGCTTCTCGACGAGCCTGCGCACCCGCTGGTCCTGGTCCACGTCGACCATGCCGAACAACTTCACGAACCGCCGCTCGATGCGCTGCACGCCGATCGTGACGTCCGCCGCCGTGTCCCTGTGCGCCCTTAGCATCGGCGTGTAGTCGAAGGAGTACACGTGATCGGCGTGCAGGATCAGCAGGTCGCGGCAGTCGCCCGCGAACAGCCATTCGGCGTTGGTCGCCAATGCGTCCGCGGTGCCACGTTCTGCCGGGCGGGCGGGAAGCGTCAGGTCCGGGGGCAGGCCGCCGCTGCGGTCGGAGTTCTGGGAGAGGGCTTCGTACGGGCCGAGGTGCACGTGCAGGCCGGCGCGGCCATCCCAGCGGCGCAGCAGGTGGTCTATCAGGTCGTTCTCCAGGTGCTGCGACATGACCACCATCTCGGATATCCCGGACCGCACCACGTTGGCCACGCTGAAGTCCACCAGCCTGCAGGCCCCCGCGTAAGGCACCATCGGCTTGCACACCGCATCGGTGAGGCGCCCCATCCGCTCGCCGCGTCCGCCACACAGCAAGGCGGCGCGTACGTCATGCGTGTTGACCACTGGCCAGCCTTTCCTGTGCAGGCTCTTGTGCGGTGAGGTCGAGATACCGGCTGTCGCGGTCGATCCTGGGATCCGACAGCGTCATGGGATCGGTCGCGGCGAGCCGGGCCAGCGCGGTGAGCATAGCCGCCGCCGGGTCGCTGATCAGCGTGACCGGGTCGGCGCCGAGGCCAGCGGCGGCGGCGGCCAGCCGAGCGAAGAACGGCGGGCAGCCGGTCACGATGCCACCGATGGCCGACAGCCGCCAGCCGGAACCCACCCCGGCGGCGTCACGGGCGGCCCGGGCCCCGACGGCCAGCTCGGCTATCGCGTCGGTCACCAGCCCGTCGGCGACCTGGTCCCCACCCAGCCAGGCCCGCAGGACGGCGGGCGCGAGCGCGGCCACCGCGGCCTTGGGGAACGGGTCGCGAGCCAGCCTGCGGGCTAGTTCCGGCACCGGCGCCCCGGCTTGGGCGGCGAGCAGGTCCGACAGGGCGGTGCGGGCGCCCCGGCCGTCGAGCCCGCGCACCGCCGCGCGCAGGCCGAACAGGCCGAGGTCGAACGCGCTGCCCTCGTCGCTGCCCAGGTACTCACAGCCGCCGACCCGGACCGGCGCGGACCGGCCGTCGGTGGCCAGGAAGCCCGAGCCGGTGCCGCAGACGACGATGACGTGACCGGTGCCGGGCGGAGCGTCCAGCACCAGCGGGGTGAGGTCGTTGGAGATCACCAGCTCGGCGCGCAGGCCGGCCACCCGCGCCGCCTCGGCGCACCGGCGGGCCTCCCCGTCCACCAGGGCCGGATCGACGGAGGCCGAGGCCAGCCAGACGGCTGGGCGCGCCGTTGCGGGGTTTTCGGTGGCGGGGTTTTCGGTGGCGGGGTTTGCGGTGGCATGGTTGGCGGCGGCGTGGTCGCGGATGCGGGTGAAGAGGTCAGCCAGGCACCGGTCCGAGGCGTCCTGGCCCACCGAGCTCGGGTTGACCGACGGCCCGGTCCAGTGGTCGCCGTTCCAGGCGCGCACCGATGTGCCGGTGCCGCCGGCGTCGATGCCGTACAGCGGGCGGCCCACGCTCATCGCGGGCCGCCCGCCGCGGCGGATTGTCTCGGTGTTATAACGCCACCACCGTGGCGTCTTCGTAGAGCGCGGCTCGGATCTCGTCGTCGCACACGTCGTCGCAGATGAGGGAGCTGCCGATGCCGGTGGGCAGCACGAAACGCAGGCTGCCGTTGCGCACCTGGCGAACCATCTCCAGGGCCGCGATGACCTCCTCGGATGGTGGCATGGCGGGCAGTTCTTCGGGCACCGTGGGCAGGCCAAGGGCGCGCAGGATCCCGAGGATGCGCTCGGCGGTGCCGGCCGGCATCACGCCGCGGGCCCTGGCTATCCGGATCGCCACCGCCATGCCGTAGGCCACGGCCTCGCCGTGCAGCACCGGCCCGTAGCCGGTCGCCGTCTCCACGGCATGGCCGACCGTATGGCCGAAGTTGAGGGTGCGGCGCAGATCCACCTCGTACGGGTCGCGTTCCACCAGGGCACACTTGATCGCGGACGAGGCGTGCACCAGAACCCGCAGGCTGTCCCGGTCCAAGGTCTGCAGCGATGTCAGGTTCCGCTCAATGAAATAGAACAGCTCCGGCGACGAGATGATGGACATCTTGATCGCCTCGGCCAAGCCCGCGCGAGTCTGCCGCGCATCCAGCGTGCCCATCCAGTCAGTGCACGACACCACGGCATCCGGCGAATAGAAACCGCCGATGAGATTCTTGGCGGTGTCGTGATTGACCGCCACCTTGCCACCGATCGCGGCGTCCACCTGAGCCAGCAAAGTGGTCGGGACGTTTATATAGGAAATCCCGCGCATGTAAATGCTGGCGACCCACCCGGCCGTATCGATGATCATGCCACCGCCGACCGCGAGCAGCACGTCGCGGCGACGGATATCGCTCTGGGCCAGCCAGTCCAGAATCCGGCGCGCGGCCGGAAGGCTCTTGCTCCCATCGCCAGGGGGAAGGACCATCTTCTGAACCTTGAGCCCCTGGTTGGACAGCCACTGCGCGATACGCTCGGTGTAGAGTCCATCGACCGTTTCGTCGGTGACTATCGCGACCCTGCGATCGTCAATGGCGTCCGCCAGCGTCGGCAGAGCCGAATCCTCGTCCCGGGGTACGTAGATTTTATATGTGCTGGTCCGCTGAACCGTGCTGATCACTGGTCCGTCGAGCCCAGGCATGGGCAGATCATCCACGACTGACAGAGGCCCGTCCATCTTTTCCCCTTTCACTCACCAGGTACGGCCTTCGGCCGCTGTGCGGGGCAGAAATTCACGGAGCAGGCTCAGGCCCCTGCTAATGCTCTGGTGCCTGGGCAACAACACATCCTCGTGCTCGACGTAGAGCACATTCCCGAAACCCTCATCCATCAGCGTGCTCACGATCGCCGGCCAGTCCAGCGTGCCCAGGCCAAGCGCGCGGAACCGGATCGGCGGTCCTGGACCGTACCGGCTCCAGCCGTGCCCGGCCGGGGCACCGCTGGTGGTCCAGGTCTGGAGGTCTTTGGCGTGTACGGCGACCATGCGGGCCTGCCAGCCTCGCACCGCGTCGACGGCGTCGTAGCCCATGGCCGCCAGGTTGGCCGGGTCGACACATAGCGCGAGCGTGTCCGCCCACTGCGGGCCGGCCGAGAACAGCAGGTCCGCGCTGGCCCGGTCATAGACGATCTGCTTGGGGTGGGGCTCGAGCGCCACCACCACGCCCGCCTCGCGGGCCGCCCGCAGCAGCGGCTCGGCGTGGGTGAAGAATTCGTCCACGTTGTCGGCCCAGCCCACATCGCTGCCCCACCACGACAGCCAGCGGGCGAAATCCGGGCAGCCGACCAGCAACCGCACCACGGGGGTCCCGATCCGCTCGGCCAGCCTGATCGCGCCGATCGCGCACTGCACCGCGTGCAGTCGCTTCTCGACGGCGGAGCCGGGCCAGACCGGATCGGTGTGCGGGCCGTGCGGGCCGAGCAGCAACTGGGCGTCGCGGCTGTTGCTCACGCACGTGACCGGCTGCCCCTGGGCCGACGCCCCGGCCAGCACTCTGGCGATCTCGTCCCGGTATTCGGTGTCGGCGAAACAGCGCCCGGCGTCAACCAGGCCCAGCATGGTGTCGGTCGGCAGGTCGAGGCAGAGCGGGCCGTACCTGGACGCCTCGGCCAGCGCCGCCTTCAGGTCCGTGCCACCGAACGCGGCCAGGCATAGGCCAAGCCGCATCCCTTCCGTTGCCGCCTTCACCGCGGTTCCGCTCCCTGCCGCACGGTTTCCAGACGCGGCACGCAGGCGCCTGGTTGACCGGTATCACCGGGGATTTCCGGGGATGTGGCGGCGCCGGGAGTGCCGGGGGTGGCTGGCCCGCTGGCCAGCATCTCGCGCAGGCCTTCCTCCGGGGTCATCGGGCGCCAGTCCGCCAGCCCGGGCAGCCCGGTGAAGTCCCCGCAGGCCAGGGAGGAGAACCGGGGACGGCACGCGTACGCAGTGTCCCGCCGCAGGCAGGGCTGAACCAGCCCGGCGGCGGCGCCGGCCAGGCGGTAGGCGATCCGGGCAAAGTCGTAGCGGCTCAGTTCGGCCGGCCCGGCCAGGTGCTCTACTCCGGTCACCGGCACGGCCGAGCGGCACACCGCGGCGGTGACGGCCGCCACGTCGGCCACGTGAATGGGGGTGAACGCCTGATCCGTCGGCGCGGGCATCGGGCTGTGCTGCGCGGCGGCCGCCAGGCAGCGCTCGGCGAACGTGGCCCGCAGTCCGGGCCCGGCCCAGCCGTAGACCAGGCTCACCCGCAGCACCAGCGTTAATCCGCCGGCCAGCAGGATGTCCTCGGCCCGGCCCTTGACCCGGCCATAGCCGTTGGCCGGTTCGACCGGGTCCTCGGGGCGGTACCCACCACGATGGCCAGAGAACACGTTGTCGGTGGAGATCAGAACCGAGGGGACCCCGGAGCCAGCCACAATCTCGGCCACCCCGCAGTGCACAGCGGCGGCGGCCACCTCGTTCTGGTCGATCCAGGTCACGTCGCTCGGCCCGTGCACCAGCACGGCGCAGCGCGGCCGCAACTCGGCCAGGACAACCGCCAGGCTCGCCCGTCCGGCCTCGCTGGCCAGGTCGAGGGCCAGGTAACCGGGCAGCTCGCGCCGGCGGTGGCCGACGCAGACGGTACGAAACCCCGCTGCGTTCAGCCGGTTTGGAATGGCGGCGCCGATCAATCCATGACCGACGATCAATGCCACAGGCGCGTTCCCCCCCGCCCTGGCCGGCATGATCAGTCTGGCATGTCTAGGTTGGCTGGCCCGTCACCCGCACGGATGAATGCCAAAGGTCGATGATCCATGTACAGACACCAGTCGTTGTAGGAGTGCCGAAGAAGTTCGGATGGACTACCGCCGCGGACGCACCATCTTCATACCGACCCTGGCCACCATCGCCAGCGTCCCCAAGAGCATCCGCGACGCATACGAAAACGACCAGTTCTCCAGATCGGAGAGGTCGTAGCGGATCATCTCGGCAATCGTGATTCCTCCCTCTTGCAGAGCACGATTGCCGATACCAGTGGCGAGGGAGCGGGAACTAAAGAGACCCGGCTTAGTATGACTCAGCACCGAGCGGATGTAAAGATCGTCGACATCCTTTCGGAGAAGAGGTCTCGGCCCGAACCACTGCATATCGCCTTTTGCAATCAGGAACACCTGGAGAATTTCATCGAGACCAATTGGCCGGATTAATCGGCCGAACCATGTCTCGCACAGCTTCCCGGAGGCCGCTACATTCATCGTGCTGAACTTCGGGACCATAATGTCGAGGCCGCCGTGGCCGACGCGCTTCTGGCGCCAGATAGGAGACTCGTTCGAAGACAGCAGGATGAACGGGAGAAAGAGTAGCGACAGAGATGCCACGAACGGCATCATCAGGAAGGCGACAACTCTTCCGGAAATGCTTCCAATGGAACGCAATGATTTATTGGATATGCGTCGCGAACCCGCGTAGGAGCCCGGAGTAATAGCCGAGCCGCGCATACCCTCCGCAGTAGTCATACGAAGGAACTCCCCCACCGGTAACCGGTAGTTCCAGGATCGCACCCCGAGGCACTATCTCTCAGGAACGACGAAGCTGTCAAGACCCACAGAATCGCAGTTCTAGTCATCCCCAGGGGGACGAAGATCCCACTGGGGACGGTCGCTAGCTGTTCCCGCGGCACCTCGGACCATAATCGCGACGATCGCGACTGAACGCGTCGTCCACTTCAAAGACTTATTGGACCGTGCCGTGCCCCGGCAATGTACTGGTTATCGGTCGATAAAGTACGAGTTTATTTTGGGGGGTGGAGTGAGCGGATAGCATACGGCCTGACCTGGCCTCGCGTGGGCGTATCGGCTCTGCGGTGGCCAGGCCGACGGGATCGGCACCAGCATCGCGAGGACCGTCTCGGTGGGCGGTGCGGCGGGACGGTGGCGCGGCGGGAAGCCGGCGGAAGGGATAATTGCGCGCGTGGACATGTCAGCCGCGGATGCGGTGCGACGGATCGGGATCGGGCTCTCCGCGCTGTCACAGACGGGCTTGACGTACGGCGCCGACGAGTACGATCTGGACCGGTATCACCAGGTAGGCCGGATGGCGGCCGAACTGCTGTCGGCCATCAGCGGCCGGTCAGCCGACGAGCTCGCGGTCGAGCTCGGCCGCGACTCCGGCTACGCGACGCCAAAGGTCGACGTGCGCGGCGTGGTCTTCGACGACGACGAACGCGTGCTGCTGATGCGGGAGAGGGCCGACGGATTGTGGTCGCTGCCGGGTGGCTGGGCCGATCCAGGCGAAGCACCGTCGTCCGCGGTCGTCCGCGAGATCGTCGAGGAGACCGGCTACCACAGCTCAGCGGTCAAGCTGATCGCCTGCTGGGACCGCGAGCTCCAGAACAATCCGCCCCCGCTGCCGTTCCACGTCTACAAGCTGTTCTTCCTCTGCCGCCACAACGGGACCGTGCAGGAACCGCAAGCCCTGGAAACCCTCGAGGTCGGCTGGTTCGACACCACCTCTCTACCGCAGCTCTCCCTAGGCCGCGTCAACCACCGCCAGCTCACCCGCGCCCTGGCCCACCACCGCGACCCCGCCCTCCCCACCGAGTTCGACTAACGCCCCTGGGGGTCCAGGCCCCGACCGCGGAAGCCACCACGCCCCAGCCGCAGGCCGCCCGATGCCGTCGGACAGCCCAGAGACCCCTGATAGGCCGACCCGGCAACTCCCCGATGGCCGATCCAACAGCTCCCGTTGAACCGACCCGGCCCCCCCAATGGGCCGATCCAGCGATACCGATAGGCCGACCGGGCAACTCCAGATAGCCGACCGGGCAACTCCTGATAGCCGACCGGGCAACCCCATAGCCCGTCGCGCCCGATTCTTTCCGCCACCCATCTCCCCACCATGATCAACACCACTTATCCCGCCTTGTAGTGGTACAAAACGGATATTCTGGACGGTTTTTTGGTCGCAGTGCGGGAAAAGTGGCAAACGATCAAGGTTGATAGCGTGCGACGGACGGATCAGTGAAGCTGAAATGGCGCCAGCGCAATCAGGTGAATGGCACGTGTGCTGCGCGTGGGATACATGGGGCGGGCGGGATAGATATGTCGAGCAAAACGTACAGTGGTACGAGATAGGGACGAGGAAGAACAGTTCCCGATAACCCACCTCAGGCGCTGGCTAAATCACACTGGGCAGCCGGGCCGGGGCAGCCAGGCTGGGGCCGGTCTGCGGCGGTGAGGTGTTGGTGGCTAGGTGGGCTGGCGGGCGGGGGTGGGGTGGGGGTCGGTGGGGTCGGCGCGCGGGGTGGCGGGGGCGGCGATGGGGCTGGCTTGTTCGGCGGCGGTCAGGGAGGAGTGGCCGGTGGCCAGGACGATGATCGCGGCGGCGACGGTGCCTGCGCCCAGGTAGAAGGGGACGTGCACGTTCAGGCTGGCGGCCAGGCGGCTGGCGCAGTATGGGGCCAGGCCGCCACCGATGAAGCGGACAAAGCCGTAGGCCGCCGACGCGATCGGCTTCTCCACCGGGGCGACGAGCATCACGGCCTGGGTGGTGAGCGTGTTGTTGAGACCGACGAACGCGCCGGACACGATGACCGCGATGATCAGGGTCCGTTGCGACGAAGTGAACGCCGCGATGACCACCAGGTCGATGGCGAGCAAGGCCAGGTTCACGTACAGCGTGCGCGGAGTGCCGAACCGCTGCTGCAGCCTCGGGGCGACGAACACGGCGAAGATCGCGACCAGGATGCCCCAGCCGGTGAATACGTAGCCGAGCTCGTGGATGCCGAGGTGCATCGGGAACGGGGTGTAGGCCAGCAGGGTGAAGAAGCCCCAGTTGTAGCCGAGCGCGGTCACGCTCATGATGGCCAGGTTGCGGTGCCGCAGCGCCTTGAGTGGCTCCAGGATCGAGGTCTTGCGGGCGGGCGGCGGTGTCCACTCCACGAACACCAGCGTGGCCACCAGCGATATCGCCATCAGCACGGTGACCCCGAAGAAGGGACCGCGCCAGCTAATGCCGCCCAGCTCGCCGCCGACCAGCGGGCCCATCGCGATGCCGACGCCGAGCGCGGTCTCGTACAGGATGATGGCGCCGGAGAACCCGCCCGATGCGGCGCCGATGATCACCGCCAGTGAGGTGGCGATGAACAGGGCGTTCCCCAGTCCCCAGCCGGCCCGGAAACCGATGATCCCGTTGATCGTGCTGGCGGAGCCGGCCAGCGCGCTGAACGCCACGATGAGGATCAGGCCGGCTACCAGTGTCCGCTTACCGCCGATCCGGCTGGACACCCAGCCGGTGATCAGCATGGCCACCGCGGTGACCACCAGGTAGCTGGTGAACAGCAGTTCCACCGCGCTCGGCGTCGCTTTGAGCTGCCGGGACAGGGCCGGCAGGATGGGGTCGACCAGGCCGATGCCCATGAACGACACGACACAGGCGAAGGCGACGGCGTAGACGCCCTTGGGCTGGCGGAACGGGTTGCCCACGGCGCTCTGGTTCACGACTGCACGCCCTCTCCTGGTGGCTGAGCCTCTTCGGCTGGCTGAGCCTTTCCTGGTGGCTGAGCCTTTCCTGGTGGCTGAGCCGGGTCCCGCTGTTCGTTGCCGAGCGCACGCAGATGCTCCAGGGCCGGGATCGCCGCGATCAGCGTGGCCTGTTCGGCGGGCGCCAGCTTGCCGATCAGCTCGGTGAACGCCTCGGCGCCCGCCCGGCGACGGGACCGCAGCAGCTGCGATCCCGCGGGGGTGATCGCGATCAGGGCCACCCGCCCGTCGCCGGGATCGGCGCGCCGCTCGGCCAGACCGGAACGCTGCAGCACGGTCACCAGCGTGGTCATCGACGGCTGAGCCACGCCCTGCACCACGGCCAGGTCGGTGATCCGCCGTGGCCCGGTCCGGTCGAG
>DATAWQ010000003.1:0-1732 GCA_036267135.1 Streptosporangiaceae bacterium
GACCGGGAGGAAGGAGTCCTTCAGCGCGTCGTAGGAGATCGCCTCCTGCTCGGTGGAGCTCAGGCCGCCGGTCTCGGCGAACACGAACGGGGGGCTGAGGTTGAAGGAGAGGACATTGCCGCCCGAGGGTCTGCCCCCCGCCTGGTAGGCGACCTGCCACGCCCCCGCGCCCGCGCCGGCGGCCTTCTCCCCGTTGGATAGCGACGTGGCGCCGATCTGGTGCCAGCCGTAGGGCACCTTGAAGTACGTGCTGGCACCCGAATTCGCTACGTAAGTGAACTGTGGCGCCCCGCAAGCGCTGACGACAGCGACCCCGAGGAGAAGTGCACAGCCCCCGACGAGGCCCTTTGAGACGCGGTGGGCCATGCTCGCCAAGAGGTACGACCTCCACGTAGGGACTACGTGGGTCAATTATTGCTCCTTCCCCCGGATTGGTACAGATGCGGTGGGGCCCCAATGACTCCGGCGGAGGCATACACGACCAGGTTGGTGGCCCTCGGTACCGGTGCCCTTCCGTCGCGTGCCCGGCCGGCGGCCTGGATCAGGCCCGGCGCTATGGTCGGGCGATGACCGTCATTAGGAGCATCGGGCTGTTCGTCGCAGCCGGGCTGGCCGAGATCGGCGGCGGCTACCTGGTCTGGCGGTGGCTGCGCGAGGGGGCGCCCTGGCCGGTCGGCGTGGCCGGCGCAATCATCCTGGTGGGCTACGGAATCATCCCGACGTTCCAGACCAGCGCCGATTTCGGCCGGGTGTACGCCGCCTACGGCGGGGTGTTCGTCGTCATGAGCCTGCTGTGGGGCTGGACGGTGGACGGGCACCGGCCTGACCGTTACGACTGGCTCGGCGCCGCCATCGTCGCGCTGGGCGTCGCGGTGATCTTCTTCGGCCCGCGCCATCCCTGAGCCGCCGCATTCCGGTGGCCGTCTCATCCAGATAAGATCATTAATTTTCCCGAACGGGCGGTGGTACCACTGCCAGGCCATGCTGCGTGATCATGTGTCGATCACCGGGATTAACGTGATGACCATGGACTTCGCCCAGCCCCGGTCGCCGGGGGCAGCATGCTGTCCTCGGTGCAGGACGCGTTGAACGCCACCCCTGGCGAACCCGCGGGAACGCCAGTACCAGGGCAGGCATCCGCTGTCCCCGCTGAGGACTCGCGCGATCCGCGCGACCCGCTTGGCCTGGCCGGCGATGCCCCGCTGCTGGCGGGCTGGCTGGACTGGACCGGCCAGGCCGCGGCCGGCCAGCTGACGCCGATGTCCACGCCGGGCCACAAGCAGCGCCAGGACCTGGTCGGCGCGGTGGTTCGGGACGACGCACCGCTGTACGGCGGGGTCGACTCCATCAAGCACGCCGACGTGCTCCGGGCCGACGCGGAGGCGCGCGCGGCGGCGCTGTGGGGCGCCGACTGGTGCCGGTTCTCTGTGGCCGGCTCGACCCACGGTAACCAGACGTTCTGCCTGGCCATCGGGCAGCCCGGCCAGGAGGTGGTCATCACCAGGACGCTGCACAGGTCGCTGCTGCTCGGCCTGGTGCTCGCGGGCCTGCGGCCGGTGTGGGTGCGGCCGGACATCGACCCGGGGTCCGGCCTGCCCGCCGCCGTCGCGGTCAGCACCGTCCGCGACGCGCTCGCCGCACACCCCGGCGCCTGCGGCGTGATCCTCGGCGACCCGTCCTACGTCGGCACCACCGGTGACCTGGCGGCTCACGCCCTGGCCGCGCATGAGGC
>DATAWQ010000004.1:0-50782 GCA_036267135.1 Streptosporangiaceae bacterium
GCGCCCAGGGCCCTGGCCGTCTGGCTTTTCACCGTCCCCGGCGAGCAGCCGAGGACCTGGGCGGCCTGGTCGACGTTCAGGTCGCAGTAGAAGCGGAGCACCAAAACGGCCCGCTGCCGGGCGGGCAGCGCCATCACCGCCGCCCGCAGGTCGAGCGCGGCGTCATGGTCCACCGCGGCCGCGGGCACGTCGGTCATCCAGTCGCTCAGGCTCACCCGTTTCACCCAGGCCGAGCGCCGCTCGTGGATGAACTCGCGGACCAGTATGGCCCTGGCGTAGGCGTCGGGGTTCGACGCCGCCTTGGCCCGGCTCCAGTGCACATACAGCCTGGTCAGGGCCGCCTGCACCAGATCATCAGCGCGCTGCCAGTCACCGCACAGCACCGCGGCCAACTCTCGCAGCGACGAGATCCTGCCCGCAACGTACTCGGTGTATTCGGCGTCCCGGCCACTCACCGCCGACCGCCGTCCTTCATTATTTGCTTCACACCACCTAGAGGCGCACAGCGTCCCGTTTGGTTGTCACCCCAGCCCAAGAATCCCTCAATTGCCTGTCACCGTGAAGCATCGTGGCTGTCCGGACAACCGCGATCCTTCACGATCAGTCCTGGGTTCGGCGTCGCAGACCACCAGGGTGGCACGTCGATGCCGGCCAAGCGCCCGGCCAGGCCGGGGTCGGTGAAGGTTGTCCCGGCGTAGGTCGCCAGGCTCGCGCGGTTGCCAGGTATCGCCTCCTGGACCGCGGGCGGCCGCGTGGCGGGATCGATGCGGAACTTGCCAGGGTCGTAGTAGCTGAACTGCGTGACCTCGCTCAGGTCCAGGTCGTCCAGCAGCGCCACATACAGGGCGGCGAGCCCCGCGACGCTGGCCAGGGCCGCGGGGCGCGGGGCGCGGGCGAACCCGGGATGGGTCGGGGTGATCACCCGGGCGGGCGGGCTGGTGGCGAGCAGTTCGGCGAAGCCGGCCACTGTCTGCGGACCGCCGCCATGCAGCAGCAGCAGGAAAGGCCGGCCCGCACCCTGATCGGTGATGGTGACCTGGCCAGTCTGGCCGGGCTCGGCCAAGGGAAGGCTGTGCGCGCGGGCGGTGCTGGTCACTAGGGCACCATCTTTCTCATGGGTACCGATACGGTGCTCGTTGTTGGGACTCGGCGGGAGCCGGGGTGACGGTCTGTGCTGGTCGCCCGTGGAGGGCCTGCATGACACCCACCGCCCCCGGCTTCTGCGGGGGCACGGACTGGCAACAGGGAGACGCGCCGCAGAGCGCCGGTTAGTGACCACCATTGCCCGGCCTGAACTGGCCGGCACCCGCCCCGGCCTGCGCTTCGGCTTCATCGACCATGCCCTGGCACCACTGCGCGACACGCTGGCGGTTACCACCGCCGCGACCGCCGCGCCCTAGTGCCCGCGCGGCCACCGGGACTCGTTATGGGGAAGGATCGTGGTTGTTGCTGCGACCAGGATCCTTCCACTGACGGCCCCATGACGGCCGGCTTCAGGAGCCGTCGGGGGTGTCGGTGTATGTGTAGGTGTAGGTGTAGGGGTTGTGGAGGACTTTGGTGCCGGAGATGTCGGGGTGCATGCCTTCGGCCCAGGCCTCGGGGCCGAGCACGGCTTTGAGGTAGTCGATGGTCTGGGCGGTTACCTGGCGGGCCCTGGGCAGGTCGGCGCTGGGAACATCACCGGTGAGGCGTCGTTCTTGATCAGGACGACGTCGGCTTTCTTGCCGGGTTCGAGGCTGCCGACGACCGAATCGAGCCCAAGCGCCTTCGCGCCGCCGCGGGTGGCCCAGTGGACCACCTGCTCGGCCCGCAGGTGCAGATGGGTCACGGTCTCCTGGCTGGCGTGCGCCTCCAGGTGCTCCCGCGCGCGGTCGGCGCTCAGGGTGGCCCGCATGGCGGCGAACAGGTCGCCGCTCCACCACACGCTGGTGTCCATGGACAGCGACACCGGGATGTCGTGCTCGCGCAGGATCCAGGTGGTGGGGTAGCCCTGGCCCGCGCTCTGCTCGCTCTCGGTGGCCACCGACACCGAGCCGCCGCTGGCGGCGATGCGGTGATAGGAGTCCTGGCTCAGCGTCGCGGCGTGCACATAGATGGTGGACGGCGCGGCGAACCCGTTCTCGTGCATGAGCC
Source organism: Streptosporangiaceae bacterium (assembly GCA_036267135.1). Lineage (GTDB taxonomy): Bacteria > Actinomycetota > Actinomycetes > Streptosporangiales > Streptosporangiaceae > PALSA-505. The sequence continues at coordinate 2,134 of DATAWQ010000004.1, forward strand.
TGATGCCGTCGTCGTTGGTGACACCCCACACGCCGGCGTGCGTGGTCACCGGGGATGTCGAAGGCGATCTGGAAGCCCAGCATGGGGTCGCCCGGGGTGAAGCGGCGGCCCACGAAGTCGCGGAACTCCGGCGCGGTGGACCATTCCCACGGGGCCTGGTGGATGTTGCCGTAGGCCAGGATGAACCGGCCGGGCACCTCGGTCAGCGCGTCCACCGCCGCCTCGGCGTGGTCCACTGTCCTTAGCCCGTGCGACCAGTCCACGGTCGTGGTCACGCCGGCCTCGATGGCCTCCAGCGCGGCCAGCAGGTTGCCCGCGTAGATGTCCTCGGGCCGGAACGACTTGCCCCGCGGCGATCTGTTCGCCGGTGACCAGGACGTCGGCGCCATCCAGCACGTGATGGGCGTCATCCATGGTCAGGACGGTGGCGTTCCGGAAGACGATGGGCCGGCCCGGTGTCAGATCGGGGCCAGTCAAGGGCTCGGTGGCGGCCATAGCGAACCTCTCGCTTGGCGGTAACCGGATCATTTCACAGGCACGGGCATATGTATGGTGAGCGGGAACCGCACTGGAGAGGACGGTATGGCCGGGGCAAAGGGTGAGGTGGGGCCGCTGGCGGGGCTGGTGGTGGCGGACTTTTCGCGGGTGCTGGCCGGGCCGTACTGCACGATGCTGCTGGGCGACCTCGGTGCGGACGTGATCAAGGTAGAGAGCCCGGCGGGCGACGACACCCGGCACTGGACGCCGCCGGCCGCCGGGGACGGCGTGGCCACCTACTACCTGGCCATCAACAGGAACAAGCGATCGGTCGTGCTCGACCTGCGCGACCCGGGCGACCTGGCCGCCGCGCGCGAGCTGGCCCGGCGGGCCGACGTGCTGGTGCAGAACTTCAAGCCGGGCGGGCTGGTCAAGTACGGGCTGGACTACGAGGCGGTCCGGGCCGCCAACCCGGCGATCGTGTACGCCTCGATCAGCGGGTTCGGCGCCGGCGGCGGCAAGGACCTGCCCGGTTACGACCTCATGGTGCAGGCCATGTCCGGCCTGATGAGCCTGACCGGCGACCCGGACGGGACGCCGTACCGGTCCGGCATCTCGGTCTTCGACGTGATCGCCGGCCTGCACACCACCGTCGGGATCCTGGCCGCGCTCAGCCACCGCGCCGCGACCGGCGAGGGGCAGCACGTCGAGGCGGCGCTGCTGGCCTCGGCCCTGTCCGGCATGGTGAACCAGACCAGCGCGTACGTGACGGGCGGCACCGTGCCGTTCCGGATGGGCAATTCCCACCCGAGCGTGTACCCGTACGAGCCGATCAGCACCGGCGACGGGGAGCTGATCGTGACCGTGGGCAACGACGCCCAGTTCGGCCGGCTGTGCGAGGTGCTCGGCGCGCCTGACCTGGCCGACGACCCGCGGTTCGCACACAACGCGGGGCGCACCGCGAACCGGGGCGAGCTGCGACCTCGGCTCATCGAACTGCTGTCCACCCGGACCGCGGCCGAGTGGTTCGACGAGCTGATCAAGGCCGGGGTGCCGTGTGGGCCGATCAACACCGTGGACGCCGGGGTCGCGTTCGCCGAGCAGATCGGGCTCGAACCGGTGCAGGTGGCCGGGCAGGGCGACGCGGCCCGGCCGACCGTCCGGCATCCGCTCACGTTCTCGGCCACTCCCCCGCGCTACGACCTGGCCCCGCCCAGACTCGACGAGCACGGCGACGAGATCCGGGCCTGGCTGGCCAGCCCCGGCCCGGGACAAGGAGCGTCATGACCGAGCCCGGCGCAGCGCCCCGCTTCCGCACCGGGATCGGCACATCGGATCCGGACACCATCACCGTGCTCGGGCAGGACCTGGCCGCCGACCTGATGGGCCAGGTGGGCTTCGGTGAGCTGGCGATGTGGCTGGTCACCCAGCGCCGCCCTACCCCGTCGCAGGTCAGGGTGTTCGAGGCCGTGCTGGTGGCGCTGGCCGACCACGGCTTCACGCCGACCGCCATCGCGGCCAGGCTGACCTACCTGAGCGCGCCCGAGTCGCTGCAGGGAGCGCTCGCGGCCGGCCTGCTCGGCGGCGGCTCACGGTTCCTCGGCGTGACCGAGGACGCCGGCCGCTTCCTGGCCGATGCGCTGGCGGAGGCAGGAGTGGCTGGCGGTGCGGAGGTGAGTGCGGGCGATGGCCAGCCGGACTGGGACGCGATCGCGCTCACCGCGGTCCAGCGGGCCAAGGAGGCCGGCCGCCTGATCCCGGGGCTCGGCCACCCGGTGCACAAGGTAAAAGATCCGCGCACGCCGAGGCTGTACCGGATCGCCGAAGAGGAAAACCTGCTCGGCCCGCACCTGCGCCTGTTCGAGGCGATCGGCCGGGTGCATCCGCAAGTGCTCGGCCGCACCCTCCCGCTGAATGGGGCCGGCGCCTGCGGGGCGGCGCTGGCCGACCTCGGGCTGCCGGTGGACCTGCTGCGCGGGTTCGCCCTGCTGGCCCGCGCGGCCGGGCTGCTCGGCCAGCTCGCCGAGGAGCGGCGGCGCCCGGTGGGCATGGACGTGTACCTGACCGTGGACCGCAACATCGACTACCAGCCCCCGCCCGACGGGGCGGGCCATTAACCTCAGGGAACTGCAGACCTCCGGGAGACGCCATGGCCACCGTCGCCGCGGTGATCGCATCCACCCACCACCCGTTCTTCTACAAGGCCAGCCACGCGACCGGCGAAGACAGGCCGCCGTTCGCCGACGAATGGGTGGCCAAGATCGAGTCGTTCCGGCGGACGCTGACCCGGGCCAGGCCGGACGTTCTCGTGATGGTGGGAAGCGACCACTTCCACCAGCTCTGGCTGGACAACATGCCGCAGTTCCTGGTGGGCAAGGCACCGTTCTACGACGCGAACTTCTACAACGAGGAGCGGGAGTTCGGGCTGCCCCGGATGCTGCTGCGCGGCCACGAGGAACTGTCCGGCCACCTGCTGCGCGAGGGCATCGACGCCGGGTTCGACCTGGCGTTCAGCAACGAGCTGCGGATCGACCACAGCATCACCTGCCCGATCATCACGCTGCGGCCCGAGGCCGACCTGCCCATCGTGCCGGTGTACACCAACATCTTCGCGCCACCGATGCCGCAGCCACGCCGGTTCGTGCAGCTCGGGCAGGCGATCAGGGCGATCGTGGAGGCGTGGCCGAGCGACCAGCGGGTGGCCATCGTGGGCACCGGGCACCTGTCGCTGGAGCTGGGCGGCCCCCGGCAGTTCGGCCCGCACGGGCCCGACCCCGAGTTCGACCGCAAGGCGGTGGAGTGGATCGCGTCCGGTGACCTGGCGTCGGCGCTGGCCGAGGTGAACCTGGAGAGCCTGTGGGCGCCGGGCAACGCGACCCATGGCTTCATGGACTTCCTGCTGATGATGGGGGTGGCGGGCGAGAACGTGAAGGCCGACTACGCCGACTCGCTCGACCTGTTCCACACCATGGAGGCCTACTTCACCTGGTACCCCGAGGGGACCGCGCCTGAGCGGGGCCCCGTGCTTGAGGAGAGCACAGTGTCATGAGCAAGTACCTGGTCAACAAGTTCTTGTACACGGTGGACCGGAGCCCCGAGCTGGTCGAGCGGTACCGCGCCGAGCCGCACGAGACGGTGGCCTGGTGGGAGGCCGAGCAGGCGAACCGGATACTCAACTGCCACGACGGCGAGGCCAGCACCTGGCTGGCCTTCAGCGACGAGGAACGCCGGGCGCTGGCCGAGCACGACTACCCCGCTCTGTTCGGCCTCGGCGCGCACCCGTTCCTGACCTTGACGCTGTTCATCGCGCTGTTCGAGCGGGACCACGCCGAGCCGCTGGCCTTCCAGCTCGAATACGCGAGCCGTTTGGGCCACTACCAGCTTCCCTACCCCGATATTTCGACCTGAACGGCTGCGCATGCGCCGTCGCCGCCTTGCGCAGCCGTTCAGTAAGCCAAAAAGTCCAGGCCGTGGGCCCCGGCCGCGTGCCTGATCCCGCACAGTTGCGGAGCACGGAGGACTGGCCCACGTCGCTGGTGCATCCTTGACCTATGGCCGAGGATCTTGACTTACCCGGCGAGCTGTACGGCTTCGGCAGCCTGCTGCTGTGGCTGCTGGCCACCCGCGCGACCCAGGTGGTGGACCAGTGCTACGCGGCCGGTCCGGCGCGTCCCTCGCAGTTCTACGGGATAGTCGACGGTCATCCGGTGCCCACGCCCTCGCTGGTCGCCTGGCTGCTGGCGGCCGCGGAGTTCGATGTGCCGCTGGACGATCTGGCGGACCGGCACGACCCGGGCCTGGAGCGGCGGCAGCACGTGCTGCGGACCATCATGGGCCGGGTGGTCCAGGGCCGGTCCGAGTTGTTCGAGAACCGGTGGCTGCAGAGCCTGGCGACGGTCCGCGGCCTCGGTGAGGCCGAGCGGGAACTGCTGGCCACCAGCCGTCACGAGACCGGTCATCCGGTCGACCCGGAGGCGTTGCGGCAGGCCATCGGGCGGACGCTGCGCTCCCGGTCCGCGGCCGGCCCGCCGTCAGGGCTGGCCGGCGCGGCGGCGCACTGGCCGACGCGCACGCTGCCCCGCGACATCGCCTCGTTCACCGGCCGTGGGCCGGAACTGCGCCGTCTGGTGGCGGCGGTGGCGGCCGCCCCGGCCGGAGGCGTGGTTGGGGTGCACGCCATCGGGGGGATGGCAGGTGTGGGCAAGACGGCCTTCGCCGTGCACGCGGCCCACCAGCTCGCCGCGCGGTTTCCTGACGGGCAGGTCTTCTTGCCGCTGCACGGCCACACCCCGGGGCAGGCGCCGGTCGCGCCCGAGGACGCGCTGGCCAGGCTGCTGCAGATGTCCGGGATCACCGCGGGACACATCCCGCCGACGCTGGAGGCACGGGCGGCGCTGTGGCGTGATCACCTGGCCAGCAGGCGGCTGCTGTTGCTGCTGGACGACGCGGCGGGGCACGAGCAGATCCGGCCGCTGCTGCCGGGCACGGCCGACAGCCTGGTGATCATCACCAGCCGCCGGCGGCTGACCGCCCTGGAAGACGCGCACTCGGTCAGCCTCGACACGCTCACGTCGGGTGAAGCGGCCAGGCTCTTCGTACGGCTCGTCGGCCGGGCCGGGCTCGCGCCGGAGGATGCGGACGTGCGCCAGATCATTCAGCTGTGCGGCTGCCTTCCGCTCGCGGTCGGGATGCAGGCCAGGCGGTTGCATCATCATCCCGCCTGGACCGCCGCCGATCTGGCCGCCGACCTGGTCACCGCCCATGACCGGCTGGCCCTGATGCAGGCCGAGAATCTGTCGGTCACCGCCGCGTTCGACCTGTCCTACCGGGACCTCACCGGCGAGCAGCAGCACCTGTTCCGCCTGCTCGGCCTGCATCCTGGCGACGACATCGAGGCCTACGCGACGGCCGCGCTGGCCGCGGCCGAACTGGGCGTCACCCGGCGCCACCTGGAGACGCTGTACGACCACTACTTGCTGACCGAGCCCGCCCCCGGCCGGTTCCGGCTGCATGACCTGATCCGCCAGCACGCGCGGGCCCTGGCGACCGCCGACCCAGCCGAGGACCGCAACCGCGACCTGGATCGGCTGCTGGGCTACTACCAGCACACGGCCGACCTGGCCGAGGACCTGCTGAGCCGTCACCCGCGCCCACGGGCCATCGCGCCGTCGGGTTCCCGGTGGCCAGGTGCCGTGCCCGCGCTGCCTGACCGCCAGCGGGCGCTGGCCTGGGTGCGGGCCGAGCGGGCCAACCTGCTGGCGTGCCTGGACCACGCCACTCGCGGCGGGCAGCACGCCAGGGTCGTGGCCTTGACCGCCGCGATCGCGACCCTGCTGGGCCACGACGGCCCGTGGAATGACGCGGTCGCCCGGCACACGGCCGCGCTGCGGGCGGCGCGGCACCTCGGCGACCGGTCAAGTGAGGCCGGCGCCCGGCACGAAATCGGCGCCGTCCAGCGGCTCACCGGCGACTACGCCCAGGCCACCCAGAACCAGCAGGCCGCACTCGACATCTACCGCGACCTCGGCAACCGGCTCGGCCAGGCCAACGCCCTGTGCGAACAGGGAGCGGTGGGCTATCTGACCGGCGACTACCCGGCCGCTGTCGCGGCGCAGCAATCCGCGCTGGGCATCTATCGCGACCTCGATGACCAGTTGGGCCAGGCCAGCGCCCTGCTCTACCTGGGCGCCGTGCGCTACTTCAACGGCGATGCCGAGGGTGCGGTGGAGGTACTCCAGACGGCGCTGGCCATCTACCACGACCACGGTGACCAGCGCGGGCAGGCGAACGCCCTCCAGCAACTCGGCGCCGCACACCGTCAGAACGCGAACTACGAGGGCGCGGCCGAGGCGCTCGGCTCGGCGCTGCGGATCTGCCGGGATCTGGGCTACCGGTCGGGTGAGGCCAACGCGCTGCACTACCTGGGCGGGACCCGGCGGCTGAGCGGCGACTATCACGGCGCGGCCGTGGCGCTGGAGGCGGCGCTCGCCATCTACCGCGAGATCGGCGATCCGGGCGGTGAGGCCGAGGCGCTCAACGAGGCCGGGACCCTGTACCGGCTGCGCGGGCGCCTGCATCAGGCGCAGGCGTCTCACCTGGCCGCGCTGGAACTGGCGCGCGCGATCGACAGCGCGTGGGACGAGGCGCACGCGCTGGCTGGACTCGGCCGGTGCGCTCAGGCCGCGCACCGGACCGCGGAGGCCCGGAGCTACCTGCGGCAGGCGCAGCAGATCCTCCGCAAGACCAGCGCGGATGAGGCGGACGGCGTGTCCGGCGAACTGGACGCGCTCGGGCTCCGCAACTGAGTGCAACCCAGGGCATTCGCCACCAGCACTTGTCCAATGGTGAGATTGGCGCCAACGCACCTGCGTGGCGTCCACGGGGAACCGGGGCGCCTCATTGGAGGTTCGGCACATGAAGGACAGAAAAACGCTACGGATCGAACGCGTGTCGTCGCCTTATCTGCGTTCGGGCTTCAGACTTCTGGCGACGATGGCAGCCGCAGCCCTGGTCTTGATCGGCCTGGCGGCCGGACCGGGTAACGCGGCGGTGTCGAGAGGCGCGTTAACGTCCGCCCCTGCTTCCCAGAAGATCTCTACCGCGTCCGAACTCACGCTCAACGCGACCGTGAACGGCGGCGGTCACAACATCGACTTCTGGAAGGTGAAGCTGACCGGTGGATACCGGTTGTCGTTCTCCTTCACCGCTGGGTCGTCGGGTGGGGGCTACGGCTTCGACCTCTACGCGCCATCGACGAAAGACGCGACGTTCTATCAGACCGGAGCGCTGGTCACGGTCCTCGGGCCGGGATCTGGGGGCGACTTCACCCTGCAGGCGCCCTACACCGGGACCTTCATCCTCGCCGTGTGCCAGGCCGCCCAAGGCTACAACGTCCCAACGAACTGCGCCTCCGCTGATCCCCCGAGCGGCGGGTCCATCCCGCCCAGCATCCAGAACCCGATGAGCGCCTACACCTTCACGGCGGGCGTTGAAAAGGAGGGCATCACCAGCTCCGAGGCTGCGGGAGAGACGAAGGCGACCACCACGATCACCGCAGCGCCGACGCTGAGTGCCTTCGAGTCGGGCGGCGGCCAGAACATCGACTTCTGGAAGGTCCACCTGACCGGAGGGTATGCGGTCCAGTTCTTCTTCACGCAGTCGGGTTCCTTCGGCGGCGGTTACGGGTTCGACCTCTACGCCCCGGCCACGAAAGACGGGACCTTCTATCAGACCGGAGCGCTGGTCACGGATCTCGGGCCAGGATCTGGGAGTGGCTTCACCCTGCAGGCGCCCTACACCGGGACCTTCATCCTCGCCGTATGCCAAGCCGCCCAAGGCTACAACGTCCCAACGAACTGCGCCTCTGCTGATCCCCCGAGCGGCGGGTCCACGCCGGCCAGCATCGCGAACCCGATGAGCCCCTACACCTTCGCCACGAGCGTGCTGACCAATGGGATCACCACCTCCCAGGGAGCAGGTGAGACACAGGCGTCGGCCACGATCACGGGCGCACCCGCCCTCGGCTCCTTCGAGTCGGGTGGCGGGCAGAACATCGACTTCTGGAAGGTCAGCCTCAAAAAGGGCGAGACCGTGTCGTTCAATTGGACGGCGTCGGGTTCCTTCGGTGGAGGCTCCGGGTTCAACCTCTACAGCGGGTCCACGACCGACGCCGACTTCTTTGAAGCCACACCGGTGGCGACGGTCATCGGGCCGGGATCGCCGGGCAGTTTCGGCCTGCAGGCGCCGTCCGCAGGCACATTCATCCTCGCTGTCTGCCAGGCGGCAGGCGGCTACAACGTGCCAGGAAACTGCGGACCGGCCCACCCGCCAGGCGGTGAGTCGCCCCCCGCAAGCATCGCGAACCCCATGAGCCCTTACACATTCACGGTGACGCTCCCACCCCCGGGACCCGCGCTCAAGGTGACCACCGCCCCGGCGGTCAGCGGCACCCCGACCGTCGGCTCGACGCTATCTGTCACCTCCGGGGTGTGGTCGCCGGCGGCGACGTCCTACAGCTACCAGTGGTACCTAGCCAGCAAGCCGATCAGCGGGGCAACCTCGTCCTTCCTCCCGCTGACGACGGCCGACAAGGGCTCGGTGTACGTGGTGGTGACCGCCTACAAGGTCGGGTACGTGAACGGTTCTTACAAGTCCACACCCGTGACGGTCACCTCCTAGTTCCCTGTCACCCCGGAATCGGGGGTCAGACCCGGAGAACCGAGGCGGGGAGGACGGCGCTCACCTGTACCTGCCGTCCTGCCCGCCTAACGCATTTGACCTAGAGCGGGCTCTAGCATCCAGACTCGTGCTCAGCCGCCCGGGCAGGCCGGGAGGCTGGAGAGGGATCCCGCATGAAATACCGCACGATTGGCACGGACCCGAAGACGCGCCGCGAGGTGAGCGTGCTCAGCCTGGGCACCATGCACTTCGGCACGGCGACCGACGAGGCGACCTCGTTCGCGATCCTGGACCGGTACGTGCAGGGCGGCGGCACCTTCATCGACACCGCGGACAACTACGCGTTCTGGGCGAACGGCACCCAGGGCGGGGAGAGCGAGGAACTGCTCGGCCGCTGGCGGCGCAGCCGTGGCGTCGGCGCCGAGATCGTGATCGCGACCAAGCTCGGCGCCCGGCCGCTGGCGCCGGGCACGAGCTTCACCGACAACGCCGAGGGGTTGTCGGCCCAGGTGATCCGTGAGTCCTCGGGACGCAGCCGGGACCGGCTCGGCGTGGCCAGGCTGGACCTGCTGTACGCGCACATCGACGATCCGGTGGTGCCGCAGGCCGAGACCGTGGCGGCCTTCGCCGCGCTGGTGGCCGAGGGCACCGTGGGCCTGCTCGGGGTAAGCAACCACTGGGCCTGGCGGGTGGAACGGGCCCGCAACCTGGCCGCGGCGAACGGGATACCCGGCTATGAGGTGCTGCAGTACCAGCACAGCTATCTGCGGCCACGCACCGACCTGCCGGGCACGCTCTCCCCGGACGGCATGCCGGTCCAGGTGGGCGGCGACCTGCTCAGTTACCTGCGGGCCGCACCGCAACTCGCGATGGTCGTCTACTCACCACTGCTGATGGGCGGCTACGTCCGCCCGGACAAGCTGGATGCCGCCGAGTTCGCCGAGTTCGACCACCCAGGCACGCCGGCCCGGCTGGCGGCGCTGCGGGAGGTGGCCAAGGACGCCGGCGCGACCGTCAACCAGGTGGTGCTGGCCTGGCTGATCGGCGCCGAGGTCCCGATGATCCCGCTGGTCGGCGCCTCCTCGGTGGCGCAACTCGACGAGAGTCTGGCCGCGGTGGATCTGGAGCTGACCAAGGAACAGCGGGCGAGGCTGGACGCGGCCAAGTAATCCGGACGGCGCGGCCCTGACCGGGGCGCCCCGGCTGAGGGGTCAGGGCAGGAACTCGGTGTCCATGGCGGGCGCGGCGTGGATGCACACGAGCCGGGCCCGGCCAGGGCCCAGGTTGGTGAAGCCGTGTTGCCGGGCAGGTGCCCGGCGTTCACGTGATACATGACTCCATCATGTCGCCTTGGCCAGGCCGTCCCGGTGGTCGGCGCGGCGGGCGGGGCCGGTAGGCACGCCCCGAATCCGTGGGTCAACCGTGGGTTCTCCGTGTTCCGCTGGCCGCCTTCGGCGGCCAGGGTCGGATCATGCCTTGGCATCGCTCAGAAGAAAGGAAGACGCCCATGGCACAGCAATCGAAGTCCTCCCGCTCGGCGGGCGTTTCCCGGCTCCCCGGCACGCGCCGGGCCCGGCGGTTCGTGCGCAACGCCGGGATCGTGGCGGCGTTGGGCGGCGTCATGTCCGCGGCGGTGCCCGCGGTCGCCGGCGCGGCCACCGCGTCGACGTCGTCGCGGCCGTCGGTGACGTTCTCGTTCGTCAACAACCAGGTGAGCAGCGGCACGCAACCGGAGCTGACGTACTCGGCCCGTAATCTGCCCCGCGGATCGGGCCTGTACCTGCAGTGGCAGTACGGCTCGGCTAACGCGTGGACGTATCTGCAGACCTTGCCGGGCGCCACCGGAACCGTCACCGTTCCGGCGGATCCGGCGGGTGTGTTCGCCTACCGGATCCGCGCGCTTGACGGTCCGGACGTGCTGGCCGTCTCGGCGCCCAGATTTCTCTGGGTCGCGCAGGCGTCCGGGTGTGACGTGTGCCAGATCGTCGGCGACCTCGGGCCGGTCGCGGCCGCGCTGATCGGGGTGCTGTTCGGTTAGGGCGACACCCGAACTGGCGGTGCCCGCGCCGGGTGGCCGGCGCGGGCTTCGCCGGAGGGCGGAATGGCCTCGGTTCAGGTGACCCGCCGTTAAAATCGACTCAGCAGTTACGCACCGTCTCGACCCAACGGCCGAGAGTAAGTGCCTGACTGCCGATGCCTGCGAGGGGCGCGGCTCTGCACCGGGGCGGCTGGAGTGTCGGTCGGCGACCTGCTCAGACAACGGCGGCTGGCGGCCGGGATGACGCAGCAAGAATTGGCGGATAAAGCTGGATTAGGGCTCAACACGGTCAGTGAGCTGGAACGCGGTGTCACGTCGAAGGCCCGCCCGGACACGGCCAGGCGGCTGGCGGACGCTCTCGGGCTGGCAGGCCTGGAGCAGGCCGAATTCATCGCGGTGGCCTGCGGCGGCGGCCCGCCGCCTGACGTCCCGGTGGCCGGCCTGGCCGCGGCGACGCGGACGCTACGGCGCGATATCGACTCCTTCGTCGGCCGGGAACGGGAACTGGGCCAGCTCGCGGCCACGGCGGACAGCGCCCTGGCCGACGGTGTGCCGGGGGTCTGCCGGATCGACGGAATGGCGGGGGTCGGCAAGACCGTGTTCGCGACGCGGGCCGCCCATCGGCTGGCCCCGCGGTTTCCCGACGGGCAGATCTTCATGGAGCTGCACGGCCACACGCCGGGCCGCTCGCCGGTCACCGTCGCGGACGCGCTGGCCAGCCTGCTGGAGATCGCCGGGATCCACGCGGCGGATATCCCGGACGCGACCGGGGCGCGGGCGGCACTGTGGCGGGACCGCACGGCCGGAAAGCGGCTGCTTCTGCTGCTCGACGACGCGGCCGGCAGCGATCAGGTCCAGCCGCTGATGCCGGGCAGTGCCGGGAATCTGGTGATCGTGACCAGCCGGCCGGACCTGATCGACCTGGAGGGTTCCCAGCCGGTCAGGCTGGATACCCTCACCGAGGACGAGGCGGGCCGGTTGTTCGTCCGGCTCGCCGCCCGGCCCGGCCTGGATCCCCGCGACCAGGCCGTCGGCCAGATCACCGGGTTGTGCGGCTGGCTTCCGCTCGCGGTCGGCATCCTGGGCCGCTGGCTGCATCACCACCGGGCCTGGACCGCAGCCGATCTGGCCGGGGATCTCGCCGCGGCACACGACCGGCTGGCGTTCATCAACGCCGAGGTCCCGGCGGTCGCGGCGGCGTTCGACCTGTCGTACCAGAAACTCACCGAGGACGGGCAGCGGCTCTTTCGCCGTCTGGGTCTGCATCTCGGCGATGACATCGACCTCTACGCGACCGCGGCGCTCGATGACGCCGATCCGGTGGCCACCCGCCGGACCCTGAACCGGCTGTTCAGCTACCACCTGCTCAACGAGCCGGGCAAGAACCGATACAGCCTGCACGCGCTCCTGCGGGAGTACGCCCGCTCGCTGGCGGCGGCGGACCCACCCGCGGAGAACGACGCCGCGACCGGCCGCCTGCTCGGTTACTACCTGTGCATGGCGCGGGCGGCTGACCGGCACATCCCCGCCCGCTCCTCGGCCGGCCGCCCCGACGTGGCCGCGGCTGTCCCCCGGCAGGCGCGGGAACCGGCCACCGACGCGGACGCGCTGGCCTGGCTGGAGGCGGAACGGTCGAATCTTCAGGCGGCCAGCAGCTACGCGGCCGCCACCGGCCAGGCGAGCTTCGCGATCGCCATCGCCGCCGCGTCGCACGGCTTTCTGCGCGGCGCCGGTTACTGGCGTCAGGCGGCAGCCCTGCACCGCACGGCCCGCCAGGAAGCGGCCAGGATCGCCGACCCCCTCCAGGAAGCGGCGGCCCTGAACAACCTGGGCGACATCGAGCGGCTGCGCGGGGACTACGAATCCGCCACCACCGCCCTGACCGCGGCGCTGCGGCTCGCCGCTGGCCGGGGGAACCGGGTGACCGAAGCGGACGCGCTGCGGCACCTGGGTGGAGTCCGGTACCTGAGGGCTGACTACGGGGCCGCCGAGACCAACCTCCGCGAGGCCCGCGATATCTACCGGCGCCAGGGCGACGCCCTGGGCGAAGCCTTCGTCCTGGACTACCTGGGCACGTTGCAGCAGGCCACCAGCGACTATCCGGGCGCCGCGGCCAGCCTGAGCGGGGCGCTGACGCAGTACCGGCGGCTCGGCCACGCCACCGGGGAGGCCAACGTCCTGAACCACCTGGGCATCGTGCAGTTGATAACCGGGCACTACGCGGAAGCCGCCACCAGCCAGGAACGCGCACTCGAGCTCTACCAGGGGCAGCAAGACCGCCTGGGGCAGGCCAACGCCCTGAACAACCTGAGCGCCGTGTACCTGGCCAGGGAAGAGTACGAAGCCGTCGCCACCCGGCTGGACCAGGCCTGCACCATCTACACCGACCTGGAAAGCCCGCACGGGCAAGCCAACGTGCTCTACCACCTGGGCATCGTCCGGGCCGCGGCCGGCGACCACGCGGCCGCCATCTGGAGCCAGCGGCGGGCGCTCAGCCTGTACCGGGGCCAGGACGACGGCCCCGGCGAAGCCGCCGCTCTCAAGGAACTCGGGGCGGTGCAGCAAGCCATCGGGGACCGCCGGGGCGCCGCCACCAGCCTCGCCACCGCCCTGGAGCTGTCCCGCCAGCATCAAGACCGGCTGGGCGAGGCGGAAGTGCTCAACAAGCTCGGCGGCCTGTCGCTGGCCTCGGCCAAGCCAGACCAGGCCCGGACCCGGCACGAGCAGGCGCTGGCCATCGCGGCCGCTATCGGATGCCCACTGGAGCAAGCCAGAGCCCTGGAAGGCATCGGCCGGTGCTACGCCGGGCAGAACGAACCGGGACCGGCCATCGGCCCGCTGCAGCAGGCCGTCGACATCTACGAGCAGATCAAATCCCCTGGCGCACTCGGGGTGCGCGACCTCATTCAGCACCTGAGCACCCCCGCACCGGGCGCATGACGGTGGCCCGCCGCCTGAGCCGTGCCGCCAGCCCGGCGCCGCGAAGGCTATCCGCCGAGGGCTGGCCGGTCGTGCTGGGTATGTGGGCGGGATGTGGCACCACGGCTCTGCGGATGCGGCACGAATATCATGCGGCCATGGCAGACCTGGGCCCGGACGCACGGCACCTGAACCGGTGACACCGCACATGAACCGATCACACGGCGCATGAACTGGAGATCGGAAGCCGTGCACAGGCTGACCGAGGCCGTGGCGCCCGCGCTCCCGGCGCCGGCGGTCATCGCGGCGGTGGCGGCCGACGAGGACGGGTACGCGGTCAAGCTGAGCGACGACTGCCCGCTGGATGGCCGCTTCGAGATCGGCTCGATCACCAAGACGATGACCGGGACGGTGCTGGCCGCCCTGGCCGGCGCCGAAGCTGTCGCCCTCGACGCCGAGATCGGCGGCTGGCTCGACGCTGGCCGGAACGGCGACATCACGCTGGTCCAGCTCGCCACGCACACATCCGGACTGCCGCGGCTGCCGCCCGGGCACAACCCGGGCGCACCCGACCCGTACGCCTTCCTGACGGCCGAGGTGGCCGAGCGCGAACTGCGGCTGATCGAGGCCAAGCCGCGCGGGGTGGAATGGGACTACTCGAACTTCGGGTTCCAGGTGCTGAGCCTGGCGCTCGAACGGGCCACGGGCACCGCGTTCGGCACGCTGCTCGACCGGCACGTCTTCCGGCCGCTGGAGATGACCTGCTCCGGCGTGGCCGGGCAGGGCCACGGCCACCGGGTTCAAGGCCACGACCAGGGGCGCCAGGTCGCCCGCTGGACTCACTGCCTGTGGGGGGCAGGCGGGGTGGAGGCCAGCGCCGAGGACATGGCCCGCTACCTGGCGGCCTGCCTGACCCCGCCGGATTCGGCGGTGGGCCGGGCGGTCCGGACGGCGCAGCAGCCCCGGCACCGGATCGACCCACTGCGCTCGGCCGGGCTCGGCTGGGCCCTCGGCCCGCCCGGTTACCTCGGCCACGACGGCGGCACGTCCGGCTTCCGGGCGATGCTCGGGCTCAGGCCGCACGCGGGCCAGGCCGCGGCCGTCATGGTCAACGACCGCGCCGTGCACGGCCTGCCGCTGGCCGTCCGGCAGTCGCTGAACCAGGACGGCGGCGGGTGATGAAGGCCGTCAGGGCGTGATGCTCCACTGCTGGCAGGTGTTGTCGAGCTGGGCCCACTGGCGGACCGTGGTCCCGTTGGCGGTTTCGCAGTCCTCCGCGACGATGCCGGTGCCGTTGGTGGTGGCGCAGTTCGCCGGCTGCGCGGCCGTGCCGCTGTTCACGTTGGTGATCGTGTAGGCGGTGTCTGGCACCGGGAAGCCGCTGCTGACCTGGTGGTAACCGACCGCGACGACGTTGGCCTGGACGGCGCTCTCGGTGGCGGCGGACGGGTAGAGCCCGTTCTCCAGGTCGGCCTGGACCCACGGCCCGGACCCGGTGCACGGTGAGAACGCGCCCTGCGGCTGACGGCCGACCGCGACGCCCGTCGTGACGTCGTTGCGGTAGCCCACGCCGGCCTGCACATTCACTCCGTACACCTGGTGGCCGCCGAGAGCGCGCGCACCGTGCTGTAGGCAGCCACGCAGGGGGTGTGCCCCCCGGCGTAGATGTCGCAGGGGCGAGCCGACGAGGGAGCGGGGGCGGCCTGCGCCGTCCCCGCCGCACCAGAAACTCCGGCGAACGCGGCGACGGTGACCGCCGCAACCACCAGATACGACAGTACCCTTCGCAGACCCGTCCTGGGCAGATCTGTCCTTCGCACAATCATCGGGAACCACTCCGAACCAGCGGGGGGTATGGCGCCCGGGAGGCCAGACCAGAGCGTCAGAGGTCGGATGTTAGCGCTAACAATTCAGCAGAAATCACCATATGTTTCCGCTCCGGGGGCATGTCAAGGCTTCACCCGAGCACACCGGTGGCCGTCAACGCTCCACCTGCGCGATAATCCGCCCTGACCGGGCCGAGGGAAGGAAGGCCGATGGCGCCAGTGCTTATCGACACGGTGGCGTGGGTGCGGGTGGAACAGGGCAGGGTGCTGTGCGCCCGGCCGCGCGGCAAGGACGTCTTCTACGTCCCCGGCGGGAAACGCGAAGCCGGGGAGACCGACCTGCAGGTGCTGCTGCGGGAGATCGCCGAAGAGCTGACGGTCACGTTGCTGCCCGAGACGGTCAGGCCCGTGGGCACGTATGAGGCCCATCAGCCCGACGGCTCCGCGCCGGGCGCGCTCGTCCGCATGAGCTGCTACACCGGCGACTACCTGGGGACCCTGGCCGCCAGCAGCGAGATCGAGGAAATCGCGTGGTTCAGCTACGCCGACCTGCCTCGGGTGCCGCCGGTGGATCAATTGCTGTTCGACGACCTCAAGGCCGCCCGCGAACTGCGCTGACGGCGGCCGTTAGGGGGTTGGCAGCGCCGGGCGGGATTTACCGGGGGCGACCGTGCGGGCCAGAATCCCGAGCGTGGCCCGCAGCGCGCCTTCGGGGATCACCGGGAAGATGGCGGCGTCCTTCCAGCTCTGCTCGACCCCCGACCAGTCGTAGTAGGACGTCACGAGCGTGCCCTCCGCGAGGGGCTCGAGCCGGTAGCCGTACACGTGGCCGAGCTCGAGCTGGCCGTGAATGGTCCAGGCGATCTCCCGGTCCGGCTCGAACGTGACGATCTCGACCGTGACGTCGTACAGCCCGAGGGGATAGTCGTTGAGCGCTTCCCGGTCCATGTGCACGACGAACGTGTCCCCCACCTGGGCGACCACGTCCCCGCTGGCCGCCATCAGCATGCCGGCGCTGTCGATGGCCACATGTCCCTGGGGGTCGGTGAGGAGGGCGAAAATCTCACTCGCGGACGCGGCGATGGCCCGCTGCACTTCGAGGCGCTCCGGCATGCGCCGATTGTCGCATCCGCTGGGTGACCGAGCTTGACCGGCTAGGGCCCGGAAAACCATTGGTTACCTGAACGGCTGCGCCAAGGGGCCTGTCGCCCGTGCGCAGCCGTTCATTGCCCTGATGGAGTAAGGCACGCGAGACCCGCCTGCGGTCACTGTCCGGTGGCGCCGTCGATCCGCTCGCGGAGCAGGTCGGCGTGACCGTTGTGGCGGGCGTACTCCTCGATCATGTGGGACAGCACCCAGCGCAGCGAGTAACGTTCCCCACCGCGCAGGCCCGAGACGTCCAGGGACGGCGCGCCCGCCGTGAGCGCCGCGGCGTGCGCGCACTCGGCGTGCCACGCGGCGAAGGAGGCGGCGACGTCGGCGGTGGCCGCGCTGTCGAAGGCGGGCTCGGGATCCAGCACCCCGTCGGTCGCCCACAGGCCTGCCATCTCCTCGCCGGCCAGGACCGGGCGGAACCAGACCCGTTCGACCTCGGCCATGTGCCTGACCAGGCCGAGCAAGGACAGCTTCGACGGTGAGACGGCCCGCTCCCGCAACTGAGCGTCGGTCAGGCCCTCGCACTTGACGGCCAAGGTCGCGCGCTGGAAGTCCAGAAACCCGGTCAGCGTTGCCCGCTCGTCGGCCTCCCGCGGCGCGATGGTGCGTTCGTCTGCCATGCCGCCATCTTCCCGCGCGCACCCTTCGTGGCGCGGCAGGCCGGGCCGAGATTGCCCGGACGGGGGTGACAACCTCGCGCGGCCCGGGGTCGTTAGTCCTGACGTGAAGCTACGCACGGAGCGCCCGCGGATGCCCGGCCCGCACGAGGCGGAGTTCGAGGAGTTCGCCACCCGGGACGGGCGGCGGCTGCTCGGGTTCGCGCTGCTGCTGACCGGCGACAGGCACGACGCCGAGGACCTCGTCCAGACCGCCCTGCTGCGGGCGGCCAGTCGCTGGTCATCGGCCCGGCGGCAGCCCGAGGGGTACACCAGGGCGGTGCTGGTGAATCTGGCCAGGGACCGGTGGCGGGTGAGCCGCCGGGGTCATCGCGCCGGGCCGGTGACCGGGGAACTGGCGGCGGGCGGCGGCGATATCTGCGAGGCGGTGCTGGACCGGCAGGTGCTGCTGCGGGCCTGCCGGACGCTGCCGGTGCAGCAGCGGGCCGTCCTGGTGCTGCGGTTCTGGGAGGACCGTTCGGTCGAGGAGACCGCCACCGTGCTCGGGTGCAGCGCCGGCACGGTGAAATCCCACACCCACCGGGCGCTGGCGCGGATGCGGCTCGCCTTGGGCGAGACGGCGGAACTGCAGGGCACAACCGGAAGGAATGACCATGCTGAGTGACCATGACGTGCGGGCCCGGCTGGCCGAGGCGTTCCACGAGCAGGCCGATCCGGTGGCTGGCCCGGTGACCGGCCCTGCCGTGAACACGGCCGGGATTTACGCGCGGGGGCGGCGGCGCAGGCGGCGGCTGATAGCGGTGCGCGGTGTCTCGGTGCTGGCGGCCGCGTCGCTGGCGGCGGGCGCCTGGACGCTGCGTCCCGGGGGCGCCGCGCCCGCCCCGACGGCGGCTCCGGGAGGGGCGAGCGCCCCGGCCAGGGCCGCCGGGGTGCTGCTCGATGCCGCAATCGCCCGGCCGCAGCCGGTCGCCGCCGCGCAGGCGGGCATGCCGCCGTACTACGTCATCACCAGCCACGACGGGGCGACCGCGGTGATCCGGAGTTCGGCGACCGGGGCGGTGCTGGCCACGGCGCCGCTGCCGGCGGGCATCGACCCCAAGCTGTCCCTGATCGGCGCGGCGGGCAACAGCCACACGTTCGTGCTGGCGCTGTCCCCGGACTCGGGGACCCGGTTCTACCTGCTGCGCGTGAGCGCGGGCGGGCACTCGGCCCGGCTGGCTCCGCTGGCCGTGCCCGGGTTGCCGGCCGGGGAGTTCGCGAACGCGATCGCAGTCAGCCCGGACGGCCGCGAACTCGCGGTGGCCGTTCAGACCGGGGCGGGCGCCCGCGGGTTCGTCGAGGTGGTGACGCTGGCCACCGGGGCCGTCCGGACCTGGGCCGCCACCAGACCCGGGATGCCCGAGCAGTTGTCGTGGGCCAGCAACGGCCGGGACCTGGGCTTTTTCTGGACCGACGACGCGGGCACACCGGCGGCATCGGCTGCGGGCCTGTGGGTGCTCGACACCACCGCCGCCGGGCGGAACCTGATGTCAGGCCGGCGGATCCTGGCTGCCTCCGACGGGCCCGACGAGGTGCAGACCGCACTGCTGAGCCCGGACGGCGCCACCGCGATCGCGTCGGTGACCTACAACGGCACCCGCCGGGTCGCCGCCGGGACCGTGGTCGGCGGGATCGTCGAGGTGTCGGCCAGGACGGGACTCCCGCTGCGGACCCTGCTGGCCGAGCACGCCGCCTACTCCGGGGACCCTGGGCACGCGGGCTGGTACGTCACCGGGTGCCAGCTTCCGGGGATCGACGCCAGCGGCGAGCACCTGCTGGTGAGCTGCGACTCGTTCGGCCGGCTCGACCGGGCCCGGTTCACCACGCTGCCCGGCTCCGCCCCGCAAGTGGCGGTCGCCGCCGGCTGGTAGGGGCTGGCGGCTGGTAGGGCTGTGGGTCACGCCCGGTACAGCACCGCGGCCCAGATGCAGGTGAGCGTGTCGATGAGGGTGTCCTGGTCGTCGAACGGCGGAACGCTGGTGGCGGCCAGGTAGTACAGGCGCTCGCTGAGCCAGGTCAGGGCGCTGGCGATGGCGGTCTTGTCGTGACCGGCGAGGGTTTCCTGGGCGCGCGGGTCCGCGGTGATCTGGGCGACGGCGGCGTCGGTGAAGCTTTGCATCTGCTCCAGCCAGAGCGCGGTCAGCCGCGGGTCGGTGCGCCAGTTCTCCACGATGGCCCGCAGCACGGGCGCGCTGGCCTGCCAGAGCCTGGCCCCGGCGGCGGTCCCCACGCGCAGCGCGGCGACCGGGTCGGCGGGGGCGGCCAGCCAGGGTGCGGCGGCCGTGTGTCCCTCGGCGACCGCGCGCCGGACGAGTTCGCCGAGGACGGCGTGCTTGCTGTCGAAGTAGAAGTAGAAGGTCCCGCGGGAGACTCCGGCCGCGGTCAGGATGTCGCTGACCGCCAGGCTGGCGAAGGAACGATCGGCCAGCAGCCGGGCCGTGGCGGCCAGGATGGCCTCGCGCAGGTCCGCGGCGGCGCCGTCGGCAGGCGTGGCGCGGGTGGCGGGCGTGGCGCGGCGGGCGTGGGGGCGTCCTGGGGGGGGCGCGGGAGGTGACGGCGTCGGCATGAGGCTAGCATACAGCATGTATATACATAATGTATGGACACTATGTATAGTGCCGGTATGAGTACCTTGAGCCCACCTGAAGTGACCCGGGACCTCGCGGCGGCCTTCGGCCGGAGCGGGGGTGCGGGCTGATGCGTTACAAGCTGTTCGGCGGCAGCGGGCTGCGGGTGTCCGAGCTGTTCCTGGGCGCGATGACGTTCGGCGAGCAGGGCGGCGTGGGCGCCCCGCCCGATGAGTGCCGGCGGATCCTGGGCGCGTACGCGGACGCGGGCGGCAACGTGATCGACACCGCGATCAATTACCGTGGCGGGGCCAGCGAGGAGATCGTCGGCGAGCTGATCGAGGGCCGCCGGGACCGGTTCGTGCTGTCCACCAAGTACACCGTCACCCGCGACCCCGGTGACCCCAACGCGGCCGGCAATCACCGCAAGAACCTGCGGCTATCGCTGGAAACGAGCTTGCGGCGGCTGCGCACCGACTACATCGACATCTACTGGGTGCACATGTGGGACGCCGGCACCCCGGTCGAGGAGACCATGCGCGCCCTCGACGACCAGGTACGCGCCGGGAAGATCCTCTACCTCGGCGTCTCCGACACCCCCGCGTGGGTGATCTCCCGGGCCAACACACTGGCCGCCGGGCACGGCTGGACCACGTTCGCCGGACTGCAGGCGCCCTACAGCCTGCTGCAGCGCGACGCCGAACGGGAACTGCTGCCCATGGCCGAGAATCTCGGGCTCACCGTGGCGGCCTGGAGCCCGCTCGCCGACGGGATCCTCTCCGGCAAATACACCAGCCGTGCCGGGCAGAGTGGGCCCGGACAGGGTAGTGCCGGGCCGGGTGTTGCCGGGCAGCCCAGCCGGGTCGATCCGGCCTCGCTCACCGAGACGCAGCACGCGGTCGCCGGGCTGGTGGCCCAGGTCGCCGATGAGCTGGGCGCCACCCCGGCCCAGGTCGCCATCGCCTGGATCCGGGCCCGCTCCCCCGCTGTCTGCCCGGTCATCGGCGCCCGCCGCCGTGACCAGCTCCTGGACAATCTCGCCGCGGCGGATCTCGACCTGCCCGCCGACGCCCTCGCGCGGCTCGACACCGCCACCCAGATCGACCTCGGGTTTCCCAGCACTTTCATCCGCGGCAACACTCCCTGGGTCTTCGGCGCGGCCGCGCTCCCCGGCTCCTGACCTTCGAGACCAGCCGCCGCGCCTCAGGCTGGCAGACTGTCGGTTATGTCGGATCTTGACGGTGCGGGAGTGCGGGCGCTGCTGGCTGAGGTAGCTGGCCGGGCCGGCCGCTACCTGGCTGGCCTCGATGAACGGCCGGTGGCCCCGGACGCCGCTGCGCTGGCCGGGCTCGCGGGTTTCGACGAGCCGCTGCCGGAGGTGACAGGGGACGCGGCCGCGACGCTGGCGCTACTCGATGGGGCGGGGTCGGCGGCCACCGTGGCGAGCGCGGGCGGCCGGTACTTCGGGTTCGTGACCGGCGGGTGTCACCCGGCCGCGCTGGCGGCGAACTGGCTGGCGGCGGCGTGGGACCAGAACACGGCGCTGCCGGTGATGTCGCCGGTCGCGGCCCGTTTGCACCAGGTGGTGACGGGATGGCTGGCCGACCTGCTGGGCCTGCCGGCGGGCAGCGCCGCGGTGTTCGTGACCGGGGCGAGCATGGCCAACGCCGCGGCGCTCGCCGCGGCCCGTGATCAACAGCTCGCCCGGGCGGGCTGGGACGTGCAGGCCGACGGGCTGTTCGGGGCGCCGGAGCTGACCGTGGTCGTCGGGGAGAAGGCCCACTCCACGCTGTTCAAGGCGCTGGGGCTGATCGGGCTGGGCCGCAGCCGGGTCCGCCGGGTGCCCGCGGACGATCAGGGGCGGATGCGCGCTGACCTGCTCCCGGACGACGTGACCGGCCCGGCGGTGGTATGCGTGCAGGCCGGCGAGGTGAACACTGGCGCGTTCGATCCGTTTCCCGAGATCATCGAGTGGGCCCGGCGGCGCCGGGCATGGGTGCATGTCGACGGCGCGTTCGGGCTGTGGGCGCTGGCCGATCCCTCGCGCGCGCACCTGACCACCGGGCTGGCCGACGCCGACTCCTGGGCGACCGACGGGCACAAATGGCTGAACGTCCCCTACGACTGCGGCATCGTCATGGTCCGGCGGCCCGAAGATCTGCGCCGCAGCTTTGCCTCGTCCGCCGGGTACCTGCCCCCCGGCGCCGATTTCGAGGCCATGCACCACACGCCGCAGTCCTCCCAGCGGGCCCGGCAGGTCGAGGTCTGGGCCGTGCTGCGTACGCTCGGCCGGGCGGGTGTGGCCGACCTGATCACGCGGACCTGTGGTCACGCCCAGGCCATGGCCGCTCGGCTGCGGCAGGCGGGGCTCGAGGTGCTCAACGACGTCGTGCTGAACCAGGTGCTGGTGCGGGCGGCCACCGATGACGCGACCCTGGCCGTGATCGCGGCCGTTCAGCAGGACGGAACGTGCTGGTGCGGCCCGACCGTCTGGCAGGACCGGCCGGCCATCCGCATCAGCGTGTCGGGCTGGGCGACGACGGGTGAAGACATCGGCAAGAGCGCGGACGCCATCATCGCCGCCGCGGCCATCGGCCTGGCCAGCTAGCCAGGCACCGGGCCGGTCACCGCCGCCCAGGCCATCGCCTCCTTCTCTGTGCCCGGTAGGTACTCAACCGTTATCAGGCCCGGCGGTGAAGAAATAACGGCGACCGCGTCTGTATAGATGGCGGATGGATCTCGTGGCTGTCGCCCAGGCCGGCCTGGGGTACCGCGGCGCAGAAGGGCGGGTGATTATGGGAGACATGCTGGAGTTCGGGGCCAGGCTGCGCGCGCACCGCTGTGCCGCGGGCCTGTCGCAGCAGGAACTGGCCGGCAAGTCCGGGCTGAGCGCCAAGACGATCGGGAACCTGGAGCGCGGCCGGGCCAGGTGGCCGCACCCCAGCTCGGTCCTCAGGCTGGCGGACGCGCTGGAGCTGTCCGCGGCCGACCGCAGCGAGTTCGTCGCCGCCGCTGACCGCAGGCTGTCCGGTGCCGGCGGGCCGCCCGCGCCACGGCAGCACAGGGACCCGGGGACGGCCGCCGACGTGACGGCCGGCTACCGGCACGGGCTGCCGCTGGATACGGCGGCGTTCACCGGCCGCGACGCTCAACTTGAGCTGATCATGGCGGTGCCGGACGGTGCCGGTCCAGGCGGAGTGGTGACGCTCAGGGCCGTCGCCGGGATGCCGGGGGTGGGCAAGACGGCGCTGGCGGTGCACGCCGCGCACCTGCTGACCGGGGCCTTTCCCGACCGGCAGCTGTTCATCGACCTGCATGGTCACACCCCAGGCCGGGACGCGGTCAGGCCCGAGGATGCGCTGGCCGGGCTGCTGGCCGCGGTCGGTGTGGACCCCGGCTTCCTGCCGGCTGACCTGGCGGGACGGGCGGTGCTGTGGCGGGACAAAATGGCGGGACAGCGGGCGGTGCTCGTGCTGGACAACGCGGCCAGCAGCGCTCAGGTGACGCCCCTGCTGCCGGGCGGGGGCAGCAGCCTGGTGCTGATCACCAGCCGCCGGCACCTGGCCGACCTGCCAGGAGCGGTTGTCCCCGTCCTGGTCGGCACGCTGCCGCCGGCGCAGGCACGGGCCATGTTCCGGCAACTGGCGCCCAGGCAGGCCGGCGCGGACGCCGCTCTCGTCGACGAACTGGCCGGGCTGGCGGGAAACCTGCCACTGGCCGTCAGCCTGCTCGCACGCCTGCATGCCCGCCACCCATCCTGGACGCTGGCCGACCTGATCGCCGAGACGCGGGGCAGCCTGCTTACCCTGAGCGCCGAGCACGACAGCATCGCGGCCGCGTTCGACGTGTCCTGGCGGTACCTGGATGCTGCGCGCCAGCGGCTGCTCGCCCTGCTCGGACTGCATCCGGGCCCGGATGCTGACGCCTACGCGTCCGCCGCGCTGGCCGGCGTCCCGGTCGCGCTGGCCCGGCAGATGCTGGATGACCTGCACCGCGAGGGTCTGCTGATCGAAACGGGCCACCGCCGCTACCGCATGCACGACCTGATCCGCAGCTACGCCCTCGGCCAGGCGCGCGCCATCATGACCGCCGATGAACGAGAGGCGGCACTCGGGCGGCTCGTCGGCTACTACACGCGCACCGCCGCCAGGGCCGACGCACTCACGGTCAGCCGCGTCCGCGCTACGCCGCCTCGTGAACCGCAGCCCGTTGCGGCGGGCTCAGAGTGGCCCGACCTGGGCGGCGGCGCCGCGGCGCTGACCTGGACCCGAGCCGAGCGGCCCAACCTGCTGGCCTGCCTGGACCACGTCACCGGCACCGGGCAGGCGGCCAAGGTCGTCGCGCTGACCGCCGTGCTCGGCGGACTGCTCCGCCGTGACGGTCCGTGGGCCGAGGCGGTGACCAGACACGCCGTCGCGGCGCAGGCCGCGCGCAGCGTGGATGACCGGCCGGGTCTCGCCGACGCCCTGCTCCGCCTGGGCACGGCCCAGGGACTGGCCGGGAATTACCAGGACGCGATCGGCACGCTGGCCGCGGCCCTGGGCGTCTACCGCGACCTGACGGACCGCGTCGGCCAGGCCGGGGCGCTGCTGGAGTTGGGTCACGTGGAGATGCTGACCGACGACTACCAGAGCGCGGCCGACTCGATCGGGCAAGGACTGGAAATCTACCGTGCCGCCGACGACAAGCCAGGTCAGGCCGGTGCGCTCATCTTGCTCGGCGGTGTCCGCCGGCGATCCGACGACTTCGCTGGCGCCGCTATCGCCCTGAGCCAGGGCCTTGACATCTGCGCTGCCCTCGGTGACCGGGCGGGCCAGGCGCATGCCCTGCGGGAACTCGGCGACGTCCGGCGGCTGACGGGCGACTACCAGGCCGCCATCGGGCACCTGGAGCGGGCGCTCGCGCTGTCGCGGGCCGACGACGACCGGCTGGCCCAGGCCAACGCGCTCACCTGGCTCGGCGGCGTCCGGCGGCTGACCGGTGACAACCGCGCCGCCGTCGCGGACCTGGAGCAGGCCCTGCGCATCCAGGCCGGCCTGGACAACCTGAACGGGCAGGGCAACGCCCTCACCCTGCTCGGCGAAGCCAGGCAGGCAACGGGCGACTACGAGGCCGCCGCCCGCGACCTCGAGCACGCGCTGCGCCTGTTCCGCCGTCTCGGCAGCCCGTCCGGCCAGGCCCAGGTGCTGGGCTGGCTAGGCGACCTGCGGCGGGAGACGGGCGATTATGCCGCCTCGGCCGTTCACCTGGCCGAAACGCTTCGCCTGTCCCGCAGCCTCGGTGACAAGGGCGGCGAAGCCACGGCGCTCAACAGCGTCGGACAGTTGCACTACGCGCAGGGTGACACCGGCCTCGCCCTGGCTTGCCACCAGCAGGCCCTTGACCTGGCCCGGGAGATCGCCAGCCCGTGGGACGAGGCGCATGCTCTGGTCGGCCTCGGGCGCTGCGCCCGCGCCGACGGCGACCTTCCCCTCGCGCGCGGGCTGCTCGGCCAGGCGGACACCATCTTCTGCCGGACCGGCGCCGGCGAAGCGGCCGGCCTTTCCGCCGAGATCGACTCGATCGGCGACGGCCAGCCTGCCGCCCGCCCGCCCTGAACGGCAGAGCCGACGGCGAGCCGGGCCCCCGTGCGCCCCGGGGAGCCACCGACGGCTGAGCCCAGAAGCCACCCCTCGACGGCGATCACTACTCTCCAGCCGGCGCGCTAGGAGAATTGTTTCAATTTCGCATCCAAGCCCGCGCAATCCGGGCCGACTCGGCCCACTCGGCATCCCTGAGCGGCGCGCCGAAAGGCACGTGGCCTGCACCTATCCGGTGGCGAAGACACAATACTTCCAGTCATATTGCCGGTTATATTGCCAGCCATATTGCGAGTTCCTTTGTGACATTCCTCAGCGTAGTATCAGGCTGAAATTTGCTTAGCCGGATTTGTATCAGGCTGACCATCGAAGGAAAGGACCGCCGATGAAAGGTCGCACGCTGGCAGGAGTCACGATCTGCGCCGTAAGTGTGGCGCTGCTCGGCCTTCCCGCCGCCGCCTCGGCTAGCGCGAAGCCTGCTGCACCATCATCTACCGGATCACGGGCGTACCTGCAGAAGCTATTGGCACGGGGAGAAAAGGAGTGCATCCAGCCTCCCGCGCATCTCAGCATCAAGACCATGACCGATGCTCAACTGGCCCTGCTGGGCTTGCCTGGCCGACCCGCGCTGGAGCACTCTCCCGCGAAATGGTCTCACCTGCTGGCACATTACAAGCATCGCGCGTGCGGAACCCGCCCCGCCCCTCCCGGGCCAAAATTCCGTAACAACCTGGCCGGGCCAAAGAGCCCTGACACCTCCGGCTCCGGGAGCAACTGGGCGGGGAATTACTCCGTTGCCGCCCGGGGAACCTTCCGCGAGGTTTGGGGCACATGGAACGTGGCACCATCGAGCACCTCGGGCGATAACTACGGTGACGCCGCCACCTGGGTCGGAGTCGGCGGAGTAGTCGGAGTACCGGGGGTCAGCGGCAATTCCTTCGGGCTTATCCAGGCTGGAGTAAGCACCGAGATCGAGCCGAAGGCAAGCGGCGGTGGCACCTGGCTCGACAACTACGCCTGGTACGAAATGGTTAACCCTCAATGCAGCCTAAATGACTGCTATCCCATAACCATGAATCTACCCGACCTCTACCCAAATGTTCAGATAACCACAATTGTCACCTCCAACTATGGGGGCGATGACGATAACTACTTCGATGTCTGCAACAACACGTACAGCACTTGCGAAGCAACCACGGTCAGCGGCTCTTATGGTCTCTCGGACAGCGCCACCGGAGAATGCATCGTCGAAGAGCCGAATAATCCAACGTTTGCCGACTTCGGGTCCCAGCATATCTCTGATTGCGACGTCAACGGCAGCGAACCTGTCGGAGGCATCACGCATGACTACACATATATAAACAGTTACTGTGCCACCACCGCATGTAACTCCTTGAAGCTCCTCGGGGGAACCCAGGTGGACGTCGGGAGCACCACCAACGGCGGCGCGAACTATCCCCTGTACTTCTGCGATCCCTATGGCAGCGGAAATAGCTGCTCGTAGTACCAGAAGAACGGAACCGCGGAAAGAGGGCACATGAAGTCGATACGCACGAAGATCCTCGCCGCAGGCGTGGCAACCGGACTGCTGCTCGGACTGCCCGTAGCAGCGGGTGCCGACCCGGCCCTGGCCGGGACGGCATCCTCCTGGTCCGGCATCTGCGCCAACGGAACGAACGGATACTGCCTGAACGACTGGGACAACGCCGGCCTCGGCAGCCAGGTCAAGATGTTCAGCGCTCAAAACGGCCTGGGCTCGAACGAGGGCTTCTACTTCCAGACCATCAACCGGTCCAACGGCCATCAGATCAACGGCTACTACGCCGTGACCCCAACCTCCAACCTGAGCTGGCCGATCGACGACGATTTCGCCAACCAGGAAATCGTGCAGATCGTCTACCCCACGCCTGCCGGCAACCTCTGCGTCGGCGTGGGGAGCGACGAACTCGCGATTCTCACGAACTGCAACAGCGTGAGCACCGGCACCGGCGGCGGCGAGGGCACGGTTTTCGTGTGGGACTCCGAGCCCAACGGCGTTGACGGCGAACTGATCAGCAACTACGCCACGGCCGCGGCAGGCGGCATCCGCTGCCTGGAATCGGGCAGCAGCGGCAGCGGCGCCGAGGTCTGGCTCGATCAGCCCCAGCCCGGAACCTCCTGGTACTGGGATCCCCCGGGAACCTACTGACCAGCGCCCGGTGCCTGCGGACGAATACTCCGCAGGCACCTTGGCGGCCGTTGCGGGTGAAGCCATCTGCGCATGTGAGGCTCCGCCGATAATGTGATGCCCGTGCCCGACGTGCCCAACGTGTCGCTGCGG
Organism: Streptosporangiaceae bacterium; assembly: GCA_036267135.1. Lineage (GTDB taxonomy): Bacteria > Actinomycetota > Actinomycetes > Streptosporangiales > Streptosporangiaceae > PALSA-505. Next base: position 29,849 of record DATAWQ010000004.1, read on the forward strand.
TCCCGCACCGACGCCGACCTCGATGTCCTTTACCGCATTGCCGCCGACCTGGATAGCTGGGAAGAGCGCAACCCGTCCGCACCGGCCCCGCTCACCCGGTCAAGGTTCGACGCCCAGCTCGCTCGCGCGGACGACGGCGAGGCATCCGGGCAGGCCGCGAAGTTCGTCGTCGATGTCGGCGGGGAAGCCGTCGGCAGCGCGTTGCTGTTCGGCTTCGACCTGTTCGCCGGCCACGCCGAGGCCGGGATCAGTCTGCTGCCCGAGGCTCGCGGCCGCGGAGTGGGGACTGCGGCGGTGCGCCTGCTCGTCGAGTTCGGATTCGTTCGCTGCAACCTTCGCCGCATCCATCTGCAAGCGATCGCGAGCAACGCCGGTGCGCTGCGGTCCTACGAGAAGGCGGGCTTTCAGGTCGAGGGGCGGCTGCGTGAGCACGCATGGGTCCGCGGACGATACGAGGACATCGTGCTGATGGCGATCCTGCGATCCGAATACGACTCGCCTGACACATGACGGCGGCCTACCGGCCGAACGCGGCCCGGACTGCCGCTGCGGTGGCACCGAAGTACCCGGGTGGCTGGATGAATCCCCATTCGCTGAAGGCTGAGCCGTTGGTGAGGGCGCGCCGGTAGCCGAAACAGGCGAGGTAGAGCGTGCGGATGTACATGACCGCCTCAAGCCGGTCGAGCTCGTCGCCGGTCGGCTCGACATGCCGGCGGTAGGCGCTGACGGCAGCGTCGATCCGCTCCTGGTTGGGCCGGCGCGGGTTCCACGTACCCGTCCCCCAGATCAGGTAGGCGAAGTCGGCTAGGCGCGGTCCGCGCCCGGACGCCTTCCAGTTGATCGCGACCGGCCCCCGTCCGGTCAGCACGGCGTGGTCGGGGGCGTGCAGGAGGTTTCCATGCAGCAAGCCCTCCGGAAGGCCGTGACCGTCATCAGCCGAACGCACCTGGCCGCGGAGCCGCTCGAACCGCTCGCGCCCCGCGGCGGTGACCTTCATGTCGACGGCGTCCAGGAACGACAGGGCCGCCAGCAGGTCCTGACGCGGCGTGCCCTCACGGCTCGGGTCCTCACCACTGGCTCCACCCGGGCGGCTGGCGGAATCGTCGCAGGGCAGCGCGTGCAGCCGCCCGAGCAGCTCACCCATCATGGCGAACTTCGCGGCACTGTCGGGGAGCTGGGCGCCTTCCACGAACCGCGTCACCAGGACCGCACTGCCCTCAAAGTCAGATACCGCGTCGTCGGCCGCCAGGCGCTCCGCGGGATAGTCCTGCCGCTCCAGGAATCTGAGGATGGCGGCGTCGCCGTCAGCACCCGCGCGCGGCCGGGCCGGAGGAAACGCACGCGCGACCCACGGGCTGCCGTCCTTGCGGTCGATGCGGAACACGTAGGTCTTGTGCACACTGAGCTTCGTCGCCGCGACCGGGTCAATGCCGTAACGATCCCGCAGATGAGCCAGCAGCCGCTCAGGAACTGGCTCGTGGTGCAACCGCGCACTCAGACCCTCAAGATCCATCAGCGCTTCGGTGTAACGCTGCCCAGTCTCCCCGGCATGGCGCCGGACAACCTTCTTGAAGCTGGCGTCCCTGGTCACTGGCAAGCCTCCCCTTGGCACCCTCGTCCCCCAGCGACGCGGTGTTGGAAGATGGCTTGACATTTACGACCGAGAGGGCGAATCCCCTTCGCCGATGGAACCCCGGACTGGGGCGGATGTTCCACAGCTCGGCGACCGGCCGCCGCCGTGAACAAACTCTCCCTGAGGCGATCGCACTTCGTCAAGCGCTCCGATGCGGTTGTCCTGGGCGCCGCTCGCGGGCGCGGAGGGGAACAGGCGTCAGGAGACCGACGGCGGCCAGCGGTGCCTGCGCCACTGGTCCCAGGTCGCGAATCCAGCCGGTGGGTCATCGATAGGTTCACTGCCGTCGAGTTCACCTGGCGTGGGGATGTCGATGCTGGCGGACCACCCGGCGAGTTCCTCGTCGGACATATGCCACGTCGTGTGTGACGCTTCGGCTTGGCGCTGATCAAGCCGTCTGCGCTGCTCGACTGGGGTGAGGTCGAAGTAGTGCATCTCCACCGTCGCGCCAAGGTCTGCTGCTGCCTGGCGCAGAGCCGAGCGCTCGTCCCGGCCCCACAAGCCGTAGTCGATCACGACGTTGCTGCCGAGTTCCAGGACGCGCAGCCCGATCTGGATGAGCCGCCCTTCGATCACCTCCTGGGCCGATGGCGGATTCTCCTGCCCGTACAGAGCCTTCACCCATTCGTCCTTCGTGAGACGAAGTGCTTTCTGCTCGATCTCCATGCGCCGCGCAGCGGTGGTCTTCCCGGTGCCGGGGAGTCCCACCGTCAAGAACAGTGTTGGCGGTCTCATCATCACCCCCCTATCCGAGCGGACGCCTCATCATTGCTGACATCCGCTCACGCCGCGGACTGGACGGAGGTCTGGGGTGGCCTGGCCGTGAGCTGTGGGCGTCGCCTAGGCTCGGCACTCATGGCGACGCTGCTGATCGTGCATCACACGCCGTCGCCTGCGGTGCAGGAAATGTTCGAGGCCGTGGTGCGCGGGGCACGCACGGATGAGATCGGCGGGGTCGAGGTGGTCATCAGGCCGGCCTTGACCGCGGCGGCCGCCGATGTGCTCGGCGCCGATGGTTACCTGCTGGGCACGCCGGCCAATATCGGCTACATGTCCGGCGCGCTGAAGCATTTCTTTGATGGCATTTACTACCCCTGCCTGGAAGCGACGCAGCGGCGGCCCTACGGTTTGTATGTGCATGGTGGCATGGACACCGGTGGCGCGGTGCGCGCGGTGGAGTCGATCACCACGGGGCTGCGCTGGCGGGCGGTCCGGCCGCCGGTCTGCGTCACCGGTGCTCCGGGCAAGCCGGATCTGGAGGCCTGAAGGTGACGGGCCATAGGCCTGGCCCTTGGCGGTCAGCTCGGGGGCGTGTGCTTGCGTGTTTCCAGCGAAGCTCCACGACGAAGGACCCAAGCTTTGACATCACCTCCACCACTGCCCAGCTGGTTCGGACCAAGGGCCAGCACCGATGACCCCGCGGTCGCGGCGCTGCTCGATCAGGTCGCGCCTGCCAGGACGTGGCAAGACATCGGCGGCTGTTTCAACCTCAACGTCCGGCTCGACGCCGCTGCACCGCTCGTCCTGCGTGTGCACCGGCCATGGGCGACGCGCGGCCGTGTGGCGGGATTGCGCCGGCTGCGCGAGCGACTCCAGCGGGCAGGGATTCGGGTCGCCCAGCCGGTGCCGATCCTCGGCCGGGACCTCGCCAGGGTCGGTGGCCGCTGGGCGGAACTCGAAGAATTTGTCCCGCACGTGCAGCCAAACCCAAGCCAGGAGTCGTACCTGCGGCTGTTTGAGGAGCTCGGCCGCCTGCACGCGGGGCTGCGCGCGACCTGGGAGCCGGACCTGCCCCAGCCGCTCGACGACCACCGAACCCACCGCCAGTTGCACTACTGGCTCGGCTTCACGCGTCGCCGTCTGGGCGCTGGGGCCGAGCCCGTGGTGCGCCGCGCCAAGCTCCTCCTCGACGAGCTGGGCAAAGCCCGGCGCGGCGTCGAGCTCCCGCGCGCTCCGATCCACGGCGACTACACGCTCGGCAACGCGGTCCAGCTGCCGGATGGCTCCTGGTTGAATCTCGATCTGGATTTCGTGCGCATCCGGGAGCGGCTCTACGACGTGGCCGGCAGCCTGTACTGGGCATCTGATAGTGGCGCCAGCGTCGACCTCCGCGAACTCTGCGACGCCTACGACAGTTCCGCTCCCGAACCCGTGACGCCCGGCGAGCGCCAGTTGCTGCCGGGGCAGATCACCCTGATTCCCCTGCACTGGGTCGCATCGGCCGGGTTTATGGATGAGCGAATTGGAGTACATGGAACAGTGGGCGTGTCCGAGGCGGAGAGAGCGATGGACGCCGCCGAGGCGTGGTGGGCACGCCGCGAGGAATTGATGTGGTAGTCCGGCCAGCGGTCGACGGGGGCTGACCTAAGGCCGAGCCGCTGCTCGGGGCCTTTGGCGGAGTGCTGCGTGGGGTTGCTGCGAGGATCGGCGCCATGGCGCGATCGAGTTCCGGGGGCCTGTCGGGCCAGATCCTGGTTCCCGCCGCGCACCGGCGGGACCTGTTCGGGCTGTGGCGGCAGGCGCTGGGGCTGGAGGAGGCCACCGAGATCCCGTCCGGAACGGGGATGCCTGTTTACCTGCATGCCCGGGGTGTCCGCAGCGGTGTCACGGTCAGGATCGCCGCCACCGTCTTCGATGACGAGGAGGACGGCCGGTGAGCGTCCCCGGCGGCCCGGATTCTGCGGAGTCCGGGCAGTACCGGGTTCCCGGCGGACTGCTGGAGAAGCTGATGGCCGCGGTCCGCCCGGAGTTCCGCTCCGGTGAGCTTGTCTTCGACCCCGCCGACCCGGTGTTCGGCGGCGCGATCTGCAGGGCGGATTCCTGCCCGCGAACAGCGCGGGGCGGGCAGGGTCTGTGCGATGGCCATCATGACCGGTGGACCGCTCAGGGCAGGCCGGACCTGGACGCGTTCGCCGCGGCGTCCGGTTTGAGGTTCGTACCGGTCTGCACCTTCGAACCTAGGGAGAAGATCCCGCTATCACTCCGGTTCCGCCGTGCCGGTGCCGGCGCGTGCGGGCAGCGCGAACAGTCCCGGCCCGGCCTCCTCGGCCAGCCAGCCCCGCTCCACCAGCCGCTTCATCTTCGACCGCAGGGTCGCTACCTTATGGTCCTGTTCGGCGGAAGTACCGACGGCAGCACTGGCGATCTCGGTGACACCTGGACCTGGGACGGCACCACCTGGACCCAGCAGCACCCGGCCAGTCACCCACCCGCCCGGTTCGACGCGGCGATGGCCTACGACACGGCCACCGGCACCGTGGTCTTGTTCGGCGGCGACAGCAAGGATGCCACCCTTCATGGCACCTGGGAAAATACCTCCGGGATGTTGTCCGGGCGGCCCGGGCTGACCGAGGCGGGCCACACGGGGTGGCGATGGTGGTCAGGGGATGTAGTACATCGGGTTGGGGAGCTTGACCTGGTGTCCGGCGTCCCCGCCGAGCAGGTCGCTGTACTGGTCGCCGAAGTCGGCGTCGATGGTGTAGCCCTGGCTGGAGATGTACTTGCGGGTGCCGGACTTGTACTCGATCGTCGTGCAGCTTGACGGGTTGGCGCAGTGCAGGTAGGGCGGCGGTGTGGACGGCTTGAGGAACAGGTGCCCGCGCTGGGGTGCCGCGTATCCGGCGCTGGTCAGGTCCTTGATAGTGGCCTTGGTCTGAGACTGTGGCCTGCCGGTGATGAAGAAGACCGCGTAACCGTGGCTGGCCGCGAAGCTGACGAGCTGCGGCATGTAGAACACCGCCGGGAACGCCGCGGCGTTGATCCAGACCAGGTTGCTGGCCGGGGTGTAGCCGAACTGCTGGGCGATCTCGTAGTCGTAGCTGTTGAGCAGGGTGTCATCGATGTCGAACACGACGGCGGGCTTGCCCGTGCCGTGCTGGTGGCTGATGGCGGCGGCCAGGTAGCGTTCGGCGCCGGCCACGATCTGCTTCATCTGCTTGGCGTAATTGCTGCTGCTGGACGGAATGGTGACCGTTCCGACCACCGGATAGGTGGCGCTGGCCGAGCCGTAATAGTGCTTGACCTGGTCCTCGAGCACGTTGATGTTCAGTTCGGTGTTGCCGTCCCTGGGCGTGTAAGCGTCCTCGGCCCGGACCCACGCCGCCTGCTGCTTGATGGACCAAGAGCCGTGGTGACCGCCCACCGCGCTGGCCGCCGTCAGCGACCCGAAGGCCAGGCCAGCCGCAGCGATCACGGCACCAGCCACCACCGGCAGGGAACGGCCATGGCGTCTGCGCTCGCGGGCCACAGCCTCGCTTGTGCCGGTCGGGCGTCGGTTCATGGTGTGTCTCCTCCTGGCAGGCTTGGGGCAGCTCGTCTGACGATGTCGGACTCTGCCACGGGCACCCAGGCGCAGGCAACCCGCCTGCGGCAGCCGGGGCTCAGCGCTGGCTTTTCAGGAACCAGCCCTGCGGCGCCTGTGCTGACCGCGCAGCATGTTATATCCATCGGCGTGCTACTGCGCTTGCCTGGCCCGGGTCTTGGGTGAAGCAGCTGTTGGCGCATGCAGGACCGGTAACCGGGACTTTTCTCAGCAGGCGGTACCAGCGGATCGCCTGCCGCGGCGCGGAGGAGGTCATTGTCGCGGTAGGCCGCTCGATCTTGATCATCGTCTGGCATCTGCTGCCGGGCGCCGAAGCCCGCAATACCTACCTCGGCAGCGACTTCTTCGAGCGGCGGATCACCCAGAACGTCACCAGCTCGAAGCTCTGGGCTACAAGGTCACCCTTGAGCCAGCCGCTTGACCAGCCGCTGCACTCTCATCCGGCTTCGCTGCGCTCTGCAGGGTGCTGCCGTGCGCCACTAACTGTCCTATTTCCGTCAGATGGCGCGTACGTCCGCTGGGCAACGGGCTGCCCAGCGGACGTGACGCTCACTCGCAGACGCTACCCAGGCTGCTGGTGGTGTGGAGATTGCATGATGCGTTGCGCGGTTCGTGTTCGGCTTGCAGGCGGAGGATTTCTTCCATGCGGATCACTCCTTACTAGTGAGGGGTACTGCCGCCCTTGACTCGTCCAGATGCCGGTCAAGGGTGAATAGGGGGTCGGGCGCCGGGTCGGTCAGCTGTTGCACGGCCAGCAGCACGCCGGCTGATCCGGACCATAGGTCGGCAGACAGCCGCTGGCCAGGCTCGCCGAGCCACCCGAGCCCATTCGGGCGGGGGATGGCGTAACGGAACAGACCGCGCGCGCTGGTTACCGCGGCAGCCTCGAGATCGGGGCGGCCGAGTCGGCGGCCCGCGTCGGCCAGGGTCATCGCGAGGCCGGCCAGGCCGGGGAACAGGCCGGGCAGAGCGGTGAATCGGGACGCGCATGCCTGCAGGCAGCGGGCCTGTACCTCTGCCACGCCGAGCTTGGCGTCCGGCTCGGGGCCGACGCCGGAGGTGAATGGGACTGGGGTGTCGTACTCATAGCTGGGGTCGTGTGCGAGGTAGCGGGAGAGCACCTCGACATAGCCGGCGCTGCCGACGGACAGGTACGGTACGACTCGCCGGTCGTCGGGGGAGAAGCGGAAGGACAGCGCGCGTACGGGAGTGAGCACCCCATGGGCCAGTTCGTCGAGCAGCAGCCGCAGACCACGGGCCAGCGCAGCCCCGTCGCCGGTGATCCGGCCCAGGTAGTACAGCGCCAGCGCGACTCCCGGCCGGCCACCGGCCAGGCCGGTCGGGTGCTCGGCGCTGAGCATGGCCTCGATGGCGTCGCCGTCCGGGATGCCGTCGAGCAGCCGTGCGGCCGCAGCCAGCCTGCGTTGCTCACCATGACGGCAGTAGGCCGCCAGCAGGCCGATCGCCGTTCCGGCTGCACCGCCACCGAGGGTGGCGGACGCTGTGTTGAGCGGGTGATCGGCCGCGGCGTCGAGCAGGGCGTCCGCCGCTTCCGGCTCGCCCAGGTCGGCGAGCACGCATGCGATGCCCGCGGTACCGAACAGCAGCCCGGGTGCGGTGGTGTCCAGGGCGGCCAGCGAGTCGTCGCGGAGCCTGCGGACTACCACCGGGTCGATCGGCCGGCCTGCCCGGTGCAGCGCGTGCAGTACGCCGGCGGTGCCCGCGGCGACCGCGCGCGTGTTGGTCTGCAGGCCCAGCGGATTCGTCGGATACACCTGGCGGGGATGGCCCGGCTGGGCCATCGCGGCCAGCGCGTCGGCCGTCTGGCCGGCCAGACGGCGCAGTTCGGCGACCGTGTCCGCGCGGATCGCCTCCGGCGCGGGCAGCCACGGTTCCGCGGGCGGTACGCGATCGGCCGTGGCTAGCCGCCACAGCCGCGGTGGCACGGTGGCCACCTCGGCCAGATCGGCCTGCAGCTGGAGCAGGACCTCCGGTTCCCGCTCCACGACATCGTTGAGCGGGAACAGCAGCAGTAGTCCCAGGTTCGCCAGGCCGCGCCGGTCCACTGCCACCGGATCGTGCCGCGCCAGGGCCAGTGCGTCACGTGGCAGATATCCCGGCGTGCCCATCACCAGCCGCACGTCATCCATGCGTTGTGCCGCCTCGAAGTCGACCAGGCGGGGGCGGTCTTCGTCGTCGACGAGAACGTTGTTGGGACCGAGATCGATGAACACGAAGCCCAGTTCGTGCAGCCGGCGGACCTGGTCGCCGAGCTGGTCCAGCAGGGCAAGGCAGCGCTCGTGGTAGGCGGCGAAGGCTTCGGCTCCCTCACCCGAGCGGACGGCCGGATTGTGCGTGACCATCCACCGGTACAGCGGTATACCGGGTACGAACTCGGTGGCTAGGTAGCTGTGTTCCCAGTGATGGAATAACTCCACCGGCCGTGGGCAGATACCCGGGTCCGCGGCGTGCAGGATGCGCAGTGTCAGGTACTCGCTGGCGAGCCGCGTCCCGGCATCGCTGCCGTCCGGCGCGTACCCGTTGTGGGCTCGTGCCTCCTTGACGAACACGGTCTCGCCGTCCGGGGAGCGGAACTGGTAGGCGCCACCGGCGTTGGCGTGCCGCAGGACCTCCACGAAGGTGTAGCCGTGAAAGGCGATCTCGCCACGGCCGGCACCGGACGGCTCTGTCCGGAACGGGTCCGCGACACCCGGCGGCAGACGGAACTCAGCACGTCGCTCGTCGTCGATCTCAGTACAGTCCGGTGCCAGCATGGTGTGCACCAGGGTGCCGTCCGCGGTCAGCCGGGACCGGGAAGTAAAACTGCCGTACCGATATGAGACACACGTGCTGTCCGCGAAACGGCGGTCCGTGAGGACATAGGATCCGCCGATACCAGCGAGATCGGTGGCGAGGCGCTCCAGGATCGCGCGGCACCGTACGGTATCCCGCGGATACAGCGCGCAGAACTTGCCACTCTGGACGCGATCGGCGTGTTTCCCGTGGGCGTGCAGGAAAAAGGTGCGGCCGGTGAGGTGTTTGAACGGAATGCGGAACTCCACGCAGGCGGTGGACACGACCTCCAGCACTGCCTGCGCGTTGACCAGTGAACTGGAAACGTGGATTTTCCAGGCCTGCTTGGGCCAGTGGGCGCCGGGATACGTCCAGAAAACCCACGGGCCGACGTCCTGGCTGCCCCATTCGGGCGGGACACTGCGGGGCCGGTATCGTTTTCCAGAGTCGCCAAATTCCCAAGATTCGTAGAAGTCGTCGTCGGCGAACAGGAAAGATAGGTCGATGGCCACGTTCCGTCCCTTCACCGACGGGTCCACTTTAACATCGTACGGTCCGGCCAGCGCCGTGACCAGAGTCTTTCCTGCACCGATCGGCGGCACGGAAGGCCCGGTTTCCGGCAGAACCAAATGCGTCAAGCCTGAAGCGGACTGTCGCGGATCTTATAAGGTTTCCGGTCCTTTCTGGGCACGACCCCAAGCAGGGTGCCGGAAGGTTCAGAAGGGAACAGGGGGACGACGAACCACTCACCGTAGTTGCGGGCAGGAAGGGACCGGGGATCACCGTGTTGCGTTCTTCCCAGCTCGCCCGCCCCAGCCGTTGGGCTGCTTCGGCCAATTGGAGACTATCGCGGTGGGGTAGGGTGCTGGCGTAGCAAGGAGTTGTGCAGGTCTTGGCAGGCCGACATGGGGTGGTCGGCGTGCAAGGTTCCCCTGACCGCAGTCATGCCTTCATCTCCTGCGCCCGGAAGGATTCGAAGTCGCCAGGCTGGAGCGGGTGCTCGAATCCGCTGGGATCCCGGTATGGCGTGATACGGCCGACCTGTGGCCGGGCAAGGACTGGCGCGCCAGGATCCGGGATGCGATCACTCGCTACGCGCTGGTATTCATCCTTGTTTCTCCAGCAATAGTACTGCGCGCCAGGCGCGCTACCAGCGCGAGGAACTCCTGCCCGCTATTGACCAGGTGCGTTTACGTCGGCCGGATAATCCATGGCTGGTACCTGTACGGCCCGACAAACTGTGATGTCCCCGACTTTGAGCTGGGCGCCGGCCGGACGCTCGCGTCGATCCAGCGAGCTGATCTCTTCGGCCCGAGTCGTGACCTGGCCGCCGGACGGCTGGTAGCAGCAGTCCAGCGGCTACTTCGGCAGCCCCCGAGTGCCTGCAACTGGATTGTGAAAGCCAACCCTCGTCTGTGGCTTCGGTCAAGATCTGGGTTTGATTTCCCCACGGTCGACTGCCTGTACTACGGGCAGCGAGCTTACGGGAATGGCGCTGGAGCGAAAAGCGGAGGCACCACCTGGTACTTCCTCCAGGGAACCGGTGATGGCTGGGCTTGGGGGAATAGCGCATACCTGCAGCTCGTATGAGAGCTGGTGCTGTAGCTCGTACAAGGTCATAGCTGCCCTACCAGCCTTTCCAGGCTGTTGGTGGCGGCGCTCCTACTCCAGAAGACCGATTATGCACCGCCGCTAGCGAACTCAGCCAGCGCATGAAGGGGGGGCAGGTTAGGCGGCTCGGCGTGCGGTTATCAAGAGCTCTCCGCGCCGCTGGCAATTCCGACCAGAGGGAGCAGACAGTCGGTCAGGCCGTATGTTTATGCATCGGCTGCCCTGGGCGTGAACGCACTCTTCTGCCGCTGGTGGTGTGGTCGTGGTGCCGGCTTCTGGATCGCCATGGCGTTGCGGAAGGTGACGGACTTGACCTTGCCCGATTGCCGGGTCGAGGGCGCGACCCCGGCCAGGCAGGTCAGGGAGTCGCGGGTGGGGAAGCGGCCGCGGGCGTCGCCCATCTCGGCGAGCAGCCGGGCTGCCCGCACAGTGCCCGAGCGGGGCAGGGAGGTGAAGATCACCGCGTCGGGGTGGGCGGCGAGCTGGTCGCTGATGCTGGCGGCCAGGACGCGGATCTGGGTGTTGAGGGCCTGCACGACGGCCACCAGGGCGAGCGTGGTCCCTGCGTGGATGTGGGCGTGCTGGCCGGCCGCGCCGCGGGGCGCGGCGATCAGCCGGGCATGCAGGACCGCCGGGTCGGTTCCGCCGCTGTAGGAGGCCGAGGCCAGCCAGGTGGCCAGCCGCCGGGGGCGACAGCCAGTCCGCCTGCTCCTGGGTGGTGAAGCGGCCCAGGAACGTCAGGGTGATCGGCGAGTCGATGCTGGCGAAGAGGGTCGCGGCGGCGGGGAATACGTTTTGCAGGTGGGCCCGCGGCTGGTTGGCCGCGGCGACCCGGTGGCCGACCAGGCCGCAGCGGGCCCGCACGCTGGAGCGCAGCGCGGTGGTTTGCCCGCTGTCGCAGACCATAGGCCGCAGCCGCCGGACGTCGGTGCGGACCACGTCGGCCAGGACGCAGGCGTCGAAACGGTCGTCTTTGTTCCCGGCCGACCCGTACCGGCTGCGCAGGTTCTTGACCTGCCCGGGCGGGATCACAAACACGGTCAGCCCGGCCGCCAGCAGCGTGTCCACCACCGGCCCGTCGCCGCGCTCGATGCCGACTTGCCCGGCCCCGGCGCGCAGCAGCCGGGCGGCCATCCACTTCAGCCCTGCCGCGTCGTGCGTGACGGTGAACCGCCCCACAACCTCGCCCTCGGCGCCGACCATGCAGACGGCGTGGTCGTCCTTGGCCCAGTCCACCCCCGCCGTGACGCGCATCGTGACAGCACACGGGTCGATACTCATGGTTGTCTCCTCGCCGTTGCCTCAGTGGGAAGACACCCGGTGGTCCCGGGACACCGCAGCCGGTCGCTCACTGATCGGCGCTCATTGGCGCATAGCCCTGTAGCCAGTCGGGGACCTCAACATGGCCACCTGCGGATACTTGATCTGGGATCAGTCGTCCAGGAGAGCAGCCAGGCGGGCGGGGGCGATGGCCCGGTAGGCGTCGTGGCACAGTTCGGTGATCTCCGCCCAGTCTGGGCTGCGGTCCAGCCGGACGCCGATCCATCCCCGGCCGCCAACATAGGGCGGGGTGAAGAACCTGCTGGGCTCGGCGCTGGTGAGTTCTTGCTGGGCCCCGGCCGGGCCCGCACACCACAAGTGCGGAAAGTCGTGATCGTGATGGCCGTTGGCCCACACCGTGACGAACGCACTCCTGCCCCGGACGAACCAGGTCGGCGCACCGTGGCTGAGCCGCTCGGTCACCTCGGGCAGCGCCTGGCAGATGGCCCGTACCTGCTCCGCCACATCGGCTGTCATCAACCATCCCTCGGCCGGCTTGCTCCGCGCTCCGGCCAGCTGCCGCCTATTGTCTCACCGCGGGGTCAGCATGCCCCGATCCCGGACCATCGATGGGAGGACGGCGCTGCGCGATGCGCTGACGGGCTTCATCGCAGAGAACTCAGTCCAGGCCGACGTCCTGTACCGGGAGCTGGATTTCTTCGAGCAGCTCGGCGCGCTGGAGAAACACGGCGGCTGCGATTTTGAGCTGATCAAAACCCTGCTCGGCAGTGCGATTCGACTGGAAACACCGTTAGGCCGGACCTACCGCCCATATGCGCAGGGTCACTGGTTCGGGCGGGGTGTGGGCACATCTCGGGATGCGGGTCACAGGCCCTCTGGCGCAGGCGTCGCGCGGCGGTCCCGGCGGGCGGGGGGCGCGGGCGTGCGAGTCGGGGCCTGGTGCCGCCGGGCCCGGCGGGCCTTCTTGGCTAGCGAGGCACGCCTGGCCTGCTCGTGCGCCTCCTCGAGCCGGATCTGGCCGAGGGACTGGATGGTGGTGTAGGACAACATGGTGGCCTCCTCGGGCGCCTAACTGGGCTTAGTCACAACAATGCCGCTAAGGCCCGGGGGCACACATGGTGCGATTGCCCAGGATCTGGGGGGCCACGGGTACTTAGTTTCTGTCCCCTGCCTTAGGGCCGCTGGTCGCGAGCAGGCTGGCTCGCTACGGTGGCGAATATGCGGACAATGAGGAAATCGCGGGCTGGTATCGCGTTTGCCGCACTGCTGATGACAGTGGTCATGCCGGCCAAGGCCGCGACGGCCAGCGAGTCCACTGCGGCTACGGTCCGCGGTTCGCTGCTTACCGAACTCAATGATTACTTGAAGGACTACCGGACCGCCGAACACATATCCGCGGTCTCGCTGGCGGTCACGTTCCGCGGCAGCCATCCGGGCATCAACCTGGCTGCCGGGAGCACCCGGTTCAGCGGCGGGTCTCCGGTCTCGCCCTATGCGCTGTGGCAGATCGGGAGCAATACCAAGGCGTTCACGTCGGTGCTGGTGCTGCAACTGGAGGCCGAGCACAGGCTCTCGATCAACGACACGCTCGGCAAGTGGCTGCCGCAGTATGCCGCTTGGAGCCACGTGACGATCAAGCAACTCCTGGACATGACGAGCGGCATCCCGAACTACACCGACTCGGCGGAATACTGGCAGGATGTGGCGGCGGCACCCCACGGCGCCTTCTCGGCTTCCCGGCTGGTGTCCTATGCCCTCAGCCAGGCACCCACGCAGGGTTACAGCTACTCCAACACCAACTACATCCTGTTGCAGATGATCATCGAGCGCGCGGCCCACGACGGCTACAGCAGCCAGCTGTGCCACCGGATTATCGCTCCACTCAATCTGCGGAACGTCTTCTATTCCGCTACTAACTACCCGCCGGCGATCACCGATCGCCTGCTGGCCGGCTATTGGCATATCCCGCTTCCCGGGATGAAGTCTCAATACGGCCGCAGCCAGAGCCGCCATACCCTCTCATGGGCGCAGGGCGCGGGCGGGATCATCGGCTCCCTGCAGGACCTGGCGGCGTGGGATCGCACTGTGTTCGGCGGACGGGAACTGCCAGGGCAGCAGCAGCGGGAGCTGACGAGCCTGGTTTCCACACAGACCGGCAAGCCCATCAAGAAGACCACCCTGGCCGATCCCGCCGGATATGGCCTCGGCGTCAGCCAGGTGACGTCCAAAGCCCTGGGGACTGTGTGGTACTACGAGGGGGAAACGGACGGATTCCGGGTTGTGAACCTCTTCGCGCCGCGCTCTGGCACCGCGATCGTGATTGGTGTCAACAGTGCCAGCCTCACCGACCACACCGCCACGCTGGCCACATCCATCTTCCAGACACTCCGCAACGCGGGGCTCGCGTAGACCCTGGGTCCCGAAAGGATAGTCAGCGGATGGTGTTGCCGGCGTCTACCGTCAGGGCGGCTCCGGTGACGGTGGCGGTTACTGGTTCCGCAAGGAGATGGCGTCGGACTCGGCGATGGTGTCGGCTTCGACGGCTCGAAGGCCCTCGCCGAGGCGCTCGCGAGCCTGGCGCAGGAGCTTGAGCGAGTTGGCGGAGGGGCTGTCGGCAAGGGTGCGATCCGGACCGGCCTCGTGCTCCTCGACGAGGTGGGCCTGAAGGGCCGCGGCGACTTCGTCGGCCGCCTTCAGCGCGTGGTAGATGGCCCGGTCCCGTGCGGTGTCGTCAACCATGCGGCCAGTATCCCCCACCGCCCGCAGCTGAGCCGATCAGGCTTCCACCCGGGCCGTGGGATGCTCGGACGGTGCGACGCCCACTCACGATGCCGACGAAGATGCCGGTCGTCGCCGCGTTCCTGGGCCTGGCCGCCGCGCTGGCGGGATGCTCCGCGGCGTCGCCGGATCCCGGGTCTCCCCCGGCTACTGCGGTTCCCTCGGCCAGGGCCACGTCTGCCTTCACCGTCGTGGGGGCGCACCCGGTGCCGCCCAACGCAAGCCAGGACACGCACGCGCAAACGCCGACGGCAGGATGCGCCAGCGCCACCTTCACGGCCGATAAGGCTCTGGGCGCCCGAGTGGCCGATGGGTTCGTGCTGGCCGGCTTCTCCGCGTCGGCTGCTCTGCTGCGGCACTTTCTCAAGGGCCAGGGCACCGAGGTCGATTACCGGGCGGGGTCGCCGATCTCAAAGAAGGCGCTGTCCAGCGGCGCCTTCGCCACGGTGAACAACGACGTCCAGAAAGCGATCCTCAGCCAGCTGAAGGCCGGCCAGACGCACGTCCAGCTCTCCGGCGCGCAACTGCCGACGGTGGCCTTCGGGTCCACGAGCAGCGACCTGTACTGGGGATTTCGCGGCACGCAGGGCCTGTCCGTCACCGGCAGAGGCGACCGCGATAACGGGCGGTACACCGGGACCCTCACCTACGTCATACGGGACAGCTACGGATTCCCGCCCAGCGACAGGCTGCTCGGCTTCGGCCCGCCGATGAGGTACCTGCAGACGGCCTGCGGGGCGCCTCAGCATCCGGGCGGGGCTCACTGGTTCCCTGACACCATCACGGTAACCGTGCCCTTCAGCCAGCCGGCCTGAGAATGGCTCCGTCCTTCATGACGAAAGCAGTCTTCTCCAGCAGGCCGATGTTCTGCAGCGGGTTGCCGTCGACGGCGATGATGTCGGCGAGGTAGCCGGGCTCGATACGGCCGACCCGGTCGTCCCAGCGGATCAGCTCGGCCGCGTGGATGGTGGCTGACTGGATCGCGCCGAGTGCGCTCTGGCCGCAGCGGACCTGGTAGGCGAACTGGCGGGCGTTGAGCCCGTGCGGGTAGATACCAGCGTCGGTGCCGAAGGCGATGCGCACGCCGGCGGCCAGGCACTTGGTGAATCCTTCTCGCTGGGTGTGGGTGGTCTCGTCGTTCTTGCGGAGCACGTCGGCGCGCCAGCCCTGTTCGCGGCCGGTCTGGGCGATGTAGTCGCCGTTGTAGACATCGGCGACCAGGAACGTCCCGGCGGCGGCCATCAGCGCGATGGCTTCATCGTCTATGAGCGAGCCGTGCTCGATGGAGCGCACGCCGCCGCGTACGGCGCGCTTGATGCCCTCCGCGCCGTGCGCGTGGGCGGCGACATCCGCGCCGGACAGCGCGGCTTCCTCGACGGCGACCCGGACCTGTTCCTCGCTGAGCTCGGGGGCGCCGGGCACGCCTCCGGGGGTCATCACAGCGCCGGTAGCGATCAGTTTCACCAGATCCGCGCCGCCGTGCAGCACCCGGCGCACGGCCCGGCGCACCTCATCGACGGAGTCGGCCACGCCCACCCGCAGCTCGTACGGCACGACCGCGTCGACGTCGGGGGCCAGGCCGGTGATGTCGCCGCCCCCACCCGAGCAGGTCACGTATGCTCCGGCGACCCGCATCCGGGGGCCGGTCACCCAGCCGGCGTCGATAGCGTCGCGCAACGCGACGTCCACGAACGCGCGGAACGTGCCTACGTCCCTGACCGTGGTGAAGCCGGCCAGCAGGGTGTCCCGCGCATTGCGCACACCCGACAGTGCCTCCTGGGCGCCGGTCCGGGTCAGCAGTTCCGCGTAGCCCTGGCCGCTGTCGGGTTCACCGATCAGATGCGTGTGACAGTCGATCAGGCCCGGCAGCAACGTCTGGCCGGGCAGGTCCACGACAGCGGGACCTTCGGCCGGTGCATCACCAGCGGCGGCCACGTCGACGACGCGATTCCCGTCGATCACGACAGCGCGGTCTGGCAGCAACTCACCAGTCACCACATCGAGCAGCAGGTACGGACGGATCACTGTGCGCGGGGAAATGGTCATCGGTCCACAATAGGAACACTGGCACCGGGCACTAATCTGGGCGGGTGTCATCTAGTGAGGCCTGGCGGGAACTGGGTGAGGCCGCCTGGTCGTGGGTTCTGGGTCACGTCCGCGGGGAGGACGGCCCGTGGCTGCCCGAGACGGTGCCGGACGATGAGCCGCCGGACGGGCCGACTGAAGACCGTGACTGCCTGTACGAGGGGATCGCTGGCCTGGCCCCGGTGCTGGCCGAGATCGGCCTGTCCCGCGCGCTGAACGATACCGAGCAAGCTCTCGCGGCCGCGATCACCGCGCGGCTATCGGCCATGGCCGGCGTCAGGACCGAAGCGTCCTTGTACGTCGGGCTGGCCGGGGACGCGACGGCGCTGCGGCTGCTGGCCGCCGGCCGTGAACGGGTCGCGATGCGGCGGCTGGCCGACCTGATGACGCCCGCGGGATGGCCCAGCACGCTGCAGCTCGAACCGGGGTCGGATCAGCCCGTCACGGATCTGATCCAGGGCACCGCCGGAGTGGTGCTGACCGCGGTCTGGGCCGGCGGTGACCACGCCGAAGAGATCGCGGCCACCGGTGGTGAGGCGCTGCTGCGGGTCGCGGATCCGACCGAGGCCGGCCTGGACTGGGGGATGCTGCCCGGGGCACCCAGCCGGTCGCCGAACTATTCGCACGGCACCGCCGGGGTGGCCACGGCCCTGGCGATAGCCGGGACGGCCCTGCGCCGTCCGGACTTCGTCGCCGCCGCGCAGCAGGGCGCGCGGCACCTGCTCGCGGTCGGCCTCCTGGACGACGGCGGGTTCGTCATCCCGCACACCATCCCCCCGTCGCGCCGGGAGGTGGAGCCTGTCACCTATTCCTGGTGCCACGGGCCGGCCGGAACCTCCCACTTGTTCGCCGCGCTGGCACGCGCGGGCGTGGACGAGATCGGCGGGTTCCAGGCCGGGGAACTGCGCCAGCGATGCCTGGACTCGATCCTGGCCTCCGGCGTGCCACAACGGCTCCGGCCCGGGTTCTGGGACAACGACGGACGCTGCTGCGGCACGGCGGGCGTCGGGGATGTGCTGCTGGACGCGGCGCAGGACTGCCCCGACCCCGCCCGGGCCGGCGCCCTGCTGCGGGCGGCGCACGGGATGGGAGAGGCCCTCGCCGAGCGCGCGATCCGCGTTGATTCCGGCGTGTGCTGGCGGTTCGTGGAGTACCGCCAGGACCCGCCGCTGCTTCCCCCCGGCACCTCGTGGATGCAGGGCGCGGCGGGGATCGCCGCGTTCCTGCTCCGGCTGGCCCGGGTCACCGATGACGGGCTGCGCGCTCCGGTCATCGACCGCCCAGACCAGTGGTGGGCTGTCCCGGCCGAGCTCCGGGTCGCCGCGACCGGCCCCGGCGGTGCGGCCTGACTACGCCCTGGCCGGTCAGGGTGATTCGCTGGGTGGGGCGCCGGCCAGGGCTGCGATCTGGGCGTGGGTGGCGAACCAGGGGCGGTTGAGCGTGCGCGGGGTGACACCGAGCTGCCGGGCGATCGCCTCGTCCTTCATGCCGGTGCGCAACAGCTCCAGCGTCTCCTGCTCGATGGGTGACAGCAGTCCCCGGGACCGGAAGCCTGGACTGCTCGCCGAGCATGGCCAGTTTCTTGATTGTCTCCAGCCGCGCGGCGTCGCTGACCGTGTCCACGTCGTAGATGGTCCGCCAGGCCACGCCGCGGGCCAGCACCGGCGCCCCGACGTCGATCTCGTCCGCGTAGCGCCGCGTGCCCGCCTTGTTGTCCCGGTCGAAGATCACCACTTCGGACTGGGCGGCCGCCATGTTCTTGGTGAACTCCCCGTGCACGCCTTCCGGGCCAACCCGCACCTCGACCCGGGAGGCGGGGTCGGTGCGCGCGACCCCCGGGGTCCCCGTCGGTGGCCGTTGATCGCGGATCACTCGCTTCTGGCGGTCTCCGGCCCGGTGACGCGGCGCAGCAGCGGGAACATGGCCACGATGACGCCGAGGGCCAGCACGATCCCGGCCGAGGTTATGACGTAGTAACTAGCGCCGGGCGCGACCAGGGAGAGCTTCATCTCCATGACCGAGTACATCGCGGCGGCGCCGAACCCGGTGCCGATCGCGACCGCCGCGACGGCGAGCAGCGGCACCGCGCTCTCCATGACGATGACACGGCGCAGCAAGCCGAGCCGGGCTCCGGCGAGCCGTAGCAGGCTGAACGGGCGTTTGCGGTCGACCAGCCCACCCGCCACGCTGGCCGCGAGAGAGCAGCCGGCGATGGCCAGGCTGGCCAGGATCACCACCTCGGCCAGTTGCTGGTAGGCGTCGGTAGCCGCGTTACCCGACGCGGTGCCCTCGCCGAGCGTGGCCGCGGCGCCCTCGCCCGTCGGGTAGGCGTTCTCCAGTACCGTCCTCGCCTGCTCGATCGCGGCCTGCGACCCGTTGGTCATCACGTTGATGCTGTCCAGCGGCAGGCGGGCCAGCTGCCGGGCCGGGATATCCACGGCTGGCCAGGTGGAGTTCGCCAGGCTGCCGCCGTTGAGGTAGCCGAAATTGGCGGGGATCTTCGCCACGGCCACCCCCGCCGGGCACCGGCCGAAGGCAGGAGTGCCCGCGAGCTGGGCACACGACACCGCCGCGGCCGACATGGGCGGAAAACCCCTCGGGACGGCCTGCTGCGGGAGGTCTATGGTCAGCCGCGGGTCGGCCCGGAACTCGACAATGCTCCCGACGCCGGGGATCTGCCGCAGCCGCGTCAGCACCGCTGCGCGCGGCGGCGGTGCTGACGCGGGTTCTGCCGCCGGGCCCTCCGAGAAGTTCGAGAACTGGTCGATGAGGGCGTTGCTGGCCGCCGCGCCGCCGATCGGCCCGTGGCGCCGGGTGTTCTGCGTGGTGATCAGCGCGACGGCCATGGTGGTGACGAACAGCGCCAGGACCAGGCCGCTGACCGTCCGGAATCCGGCCCGCGGGTCATCGGCCAGCCGCCGCGCGGCGATCAGCGCGCCGGGGTGACGGGCCCGCCTGGCCATGACCCTGGCCCCCGTCATCGTCAGCCACGGTCCCGCGATGACCAGGCCGATCATGATCAGAGCCAGGCCGGGCACGAACGCCCAGATCTGGCCTGAGTTGCTCCCCGGCTTGCCGTGCACGGCGAAGAATCCGAGGTCGGCCAGTCCGGCCAGCAGCGGGAGCAGCCGCCAGGCCCGCGGCGGGGCCGGGGTCACCCGGCGGGTGACGCCGAGCGGGGAGATGTTCACCCGCCGCAGTGCGAGCCGGGCCACGACGGCGGCGGCGGCCGGCACGCCGGCCGCGACCGCGAAGATGTCGAGTGGGTTGAGCGACAGCTGGGCGGGGAAGAACGGCTGGCCGGTGAACGGGATGGCCGCCAGCGGCGCCCGCAGCACGAAGAACAGGCCGAAGCCCACGGCCACGCCGGCCACCGCGGCCACCGTGGACTCCACGGCCGCGATCAGCGAGATCTGCCTGGGCGTCGCGCCGGTCAGCCGCATCGCGGCGAACCGCTGCTCCCGGCGGGTCGCGGACAGCCGGGTGGCCGTGCCTATGAAGATCAGGGCCGGCAGCAGCAGCGCCAGCGCCACCACCGACAAGACGAAGTCGGTGGTCTTCGCGCTGATACCGCCACGGGTCACACAGATGTCACGGCAGCCGTTGGGCGGGGTGGCGTTGAGGCCTGGCAGCTTCGTAGCGCCGGGCAGATGGGACATCTGCGCGGCGGAGCGGCCGACGACGATGATCAGCGATTTGGGGGACGGCAAAGCCGCATCACCGATGAGGCCCGCCCGGTGTCCGGGGTAACGGTCCGCCAGCTCGTCCGCCGGGGTACCGTGCAGCAGCGCGCTGAGCGCGGGCGAGGCGTAGTACTGGCCCGGGCCGGGGTCGCGGGGGATCCCCGGTGGCACCGGTGACGAAGGACCGGTGGCGGCCACGTCGGCCCGGTAGATGGTCTGCCCGTGGAATTCGTCGGTGGTGATCAGCCCCCACAACGGATCGCGGCTGGTCGCGGCGCCCGGGTCGCTCGCCCCCGTGTCCAGCCAGGCGTAGCGGTCGTTCTGCGCGCCGACGGCGTTGACGGCCGAAACGGCGGTCAGCAAGAGGCCGACGCCGATCCCGACCGCGACGGCCAGAATGACCAGGCGGACGACGGCCTCGCGGCCGCCGCTGACCGCCAGCCGCACGGCAAGGCGGATCACCGCGCCGACCTAGCGGACTGGACCGCCCCGGTGAGCGAGCCGACCGTGCCGTCCCGGACGATGACCTCGCGGCCGGCGTAGGCGGCCACCCGCGCGTCGTGAGTGACCAGGATCACCGTGGTGCCCTGCTCGCGGGCCGCCCGGGTCATCAGGCTCATCACCAGCTCGCCGGACACCGAGTCCAGCGAGCCGGTCGGCTCGTCGGCGAACAGCACCTGCGGCCCGGTGATCAGGCCCCGGGCCAGCGCGACCCGCTGCGCCTGCCCGCCGGACAGCTCCCCGGAGCG
>DATAWQ010000005.1:0-4485 GCA_036267135.1 Streptosporangiaceae bacterium
CTGCCGGTAGGGTGAGCGCGTGCAAACCTGGGACGCCATCACCTCGCGCCGCAACGTGCGCCAGTACAGCGGCCAGTCCATCGCTCCCGAGAACCTGGACCGGGTGCTCGAGGCGGCCCGCCGGTCGCCGTCCTCGCAGAACTGGCAGCCCTGGGACTTCGTCGCCGTCACCGACCGCGGCCTGCTCACCGAGCTGGCCGGCGTCTGGCAGGGCGCGGGCCACGTGGCCGGTTCGGCCGCCACGATCGCGCTGATCTCGCCGCTGCCGGCCGACGAGCGCCATCGGGCCAGGATCAGCTACGACCTCGGCCAGGCCACCATGAGCATCATGATTGCCGCCGCCGACCTGGGCATCGGGAGCTGCCACTCGGCCGTGGGCGACCAGGACCGCGCCCGGAAGCTACTCGGCTTTCCCGCGGACAAGCGCTGCGCCTATCTGATCTCGCTGGGCTACCCGGCGGGCCGCCTGCTGACCCCCATCCAGCACCCGGACCGCCGCCCGTTCGGCGAAGTGGTCCATCGCGACCACTGGTAGGCCCGGCACCTGCGGGCTGGCCAGCCTACGGGGCCGGCCAGCCTACGAGGCCGGCCAGCGGGCGCCGCGCGGCAGGTAGGTCGTGGTCCCGGTGGCCCGGGCTTCCAGCGCGCCGTGCACCCTGGCCTCGATGAACGGTGGCACGTAGGACGCCAGTTGGCCCGGGTCGATGAACCCGTAGTCCTCTAGCTCCTCGTCCTGCAGTGTGATCTCGGCGTCCGCGGCGATCTCGCCGCCATCGAACACGAAGAACACGAATGACCTGGGCCGGTCGCCGCCCGGCGGTGCCCAGGACACGGTGAGCAGCGCGCCCGGGCTGATCGTCAGTCCCAGTTCCTCGGCGACCTCGCGGGCGCAGCCGACGTGCGGCGGCTCACCGTGCTCGAGTATGCCGCCGGGCAACTGCCAATGGTCGCGGTAGTTCGGCTTGACCAGCAGCGGCCACCCGGCGGGGCCGGTGATCAGGGCGGCGCAGGCGCCGGTCATGGTGGGCAGCCCGGCGAACCACTCCTGCTGCTCCTGCGCGGTGAAGATGATCGACGGCATCGCCCCTCCGTCTGGTCGCGACGGTCCAACCTAGCAGGGCCGGTCGAGGCGGCCGGCAGCGAAGTTCCCCGTTCCGGTTACACGCACACCATGAGCACCCAGACGTTCAACCTCCCCGCGTCCTGGCCACCTCCCGCGCCCTGGCCACCGCCGGCCTTCCCCAGCTCACGGCGCGCGCGTCCTGGGTTGGCGGGAGTGTCTCGCCGTCGTAGGTACGTGCCGCTGCGCTCAGCTGCCCGTCGCGTCCGTCCGGCCCGCCCCGCCGCGCGTGGCCCGCGCCGCGCAGACCCAGGCGGCCACTCTTCCCGCATTGGGACCAAATTCCGGCCCGTTTCGTCCCTTTTGTACCCCAACAAGACGGGAAGAGTGGAAACGATCATGCTTTACTGCTCATTCTCCTTGCTCTGGCAACGTTGTCATAGTTCAGCGAGGAGGCTTAACACGCGCTGTGACTAGAAATGCGCTCGATTTGCCCCGCTCTCGACCCCCGCAGCGCGTGCTAAGCCGAATGATCACAGGATGAGATCGAGCCGGCCTGGTGGATGCCCACTGCCCAGGTCGCTCACGATCCCAAGACGCCGGGCGTGCGCGACTGGCCGACGCCCTCCCAGGTCGCCCTCCCAGGTCGCGGCCCCAGGTCGCGGAGCGCGTTGCGGTCAGGCCGGAATGCCGGACGAAGAGAAATCGGCCGTGGATAGGCGATCTGGCCGGCATCCCACAGGTCGCGAGCCCCAGCTCGCGGAGCGCCCCCCGGGTCAGGTCGGCGAACGAAGGGAAAAGAGATTGCGGATAGGGGATTAGGAATATAGCTTTTGTTCTATGCATCCTTATGTGATCGTTGATGTGTTCACGGATACAGCGCTGGAGGGGAACGCGCTGGCCGTGTTCACGGCTGGGGAGGGGATCCCCGCGGAGCGGATGCAGCGGGTGGCCAGGGAGATGAACCTGTCCGAGACGGTGTTCGTGCTGCCGCCGAAGGAGGGTGGCGACGCGTGGATCCGGATCTTCACCCCGGCGGTGGAGTTGCCGTTCGCCGGTCATCCGACGCTGGGCAGCGCATTCGTGCTCTGTGGGCAGCGCGGCCAGGACGCGATCGAGCTTGAAACCGGGGCCGGCGTCGTCCGGGTGGAGTTCGCCCCAGGCAACGGGACGCCGGGCCGGGCTGGGTCAGCGGCGCCAGGTGGGCCGGGGCCGGGAGTGTTGGGGCCGGGTGGGCTGGGAGTGGTGGGGGAGTACGTGCCGGGATTGCCGGGGCGGATGCGGCAGCCGATTCCGACCTGGGAGCCGTACGAGCGGGCCGCCGAGGTGCTGGCCGGGCTGGGAGTGGAGTCCTCGCGGCTGCCGGTGGAGGCTTACGTGAACGGGCCGCGTCACGTCTATGTGGCGCTGGACAGTGAGGAGGCGGTGGCCGCGGTTCGGCCCGACCTGACCGCGCTCGGGCTGATCCCCGGCATCGGGGTGTGCTGCTTCGCCGGCGCCGGTCCGCGCTGGAAGCTGCGGAACTTCGTGCCGGCCCTCGGCGTCGGTGAGGACCCCGCCACCGGGTCGGCGGCCGGTCCGCTCGCCGTGCATCTGGCCCGGCACGACCAGATCGCGTTTGGCCAGCAGATCGAGATCCGCCAAGGCGACGAGATCGGCCGCCCTTCGATCCTGCTCGCCCGGGTGGAGGCCACGACCGGCCAGATCACCAACGTGGAGGTCGCGGGTTCGGCCGTCATCGTCGCCCGCGGCGAACTCCTTGCCTGACAGCCCGATGCCTGACAGCCGGATGCCTGACAGCCGGATGCCTGACAGCCCGATGCTGGACAGCACCGTGCTGGCCGCGCTGGCCAGCCAGAAGCGGCTGCAGGTGCTGCAGTGGCTGAAGGATCCGCGGGCGCACTTCCCGCGACAGCAGGACGGTGACCTGGTCGAGGACGGCGTGTGCGTGGTGTTCATCGCCCGCAAGCTGGGCGTGGCCCAGCCGACCGCCACCACCCACCTGCAAGCGCTGGCCCGGGCCGGCCTGGTCACCTCCAAGCGGATCGGCCAGTGGACGTTCTACAAACGGGACGAGGCGGCCTTGGCCGACCTGAAGCACAAGATCGCAAAGGAGCTCTGATGGGCAAGACCGTTATCAGGTCGGACGCGGCCCCGGCGGGCGGTCCGTATTCGCCGGGCATCGTGGCCGGCGGCTGGGTGTTCCTGGCCGGGCAGATCGGAGCGGGGGAGACGATAGAGGAGCAGGTGACCGACGCGTTCGCCAAGATCAGCGCGCTGCTCGCCGAGGCGGGCTGCACGCTGGACGATGTGGTGTCCTGCCAGGTTCACCTGTCCGACCTGGGGGCGTTCCAGCGCTTCAACGCGGTCTACGAGAAGCATTTCGCCGAGCCACGCCCAGTGCGCACCACGGTTGGCGCCGCGCTGCTCGGCGGCGGGCTGGCCGAGCTTACCGTGGTGGCGCGGCGTCCGCCCGAGCGGTAACCGGGGAGGAGATCTCCGGCCGGGAACTGCCGCGCAGCAGGACCTTGGCCACCAGTTCGGGGTCGTCGGTCATGGGCACGTGCCCGCAGCCGGGCAGCCGGATGAACGTCGCGTGCGGCAGGCGGTCCCTGGCCACCAGCGCTTGGCGCGGGGACAGCAGACGGTCCTTGCTGCCCCAGCCGATGGTCACCGGCACGTGCGGCGGGATCTCCCCGTGGTACGGCGCGGCCGCGGCCAGGATGAGGTCGAGGGCCGGCTTGGCCGCCAGGAAGGCGGCCAGGTCTTCCTCGGCCTGCTGCGGGCTCATCCGGCCCGGCCTGCTCACGATCGTGGCGTACAGCAGCGTGCGGCCCGCCGCACTGCGCGACAGCCGCGGCGCCACCGGCGCCAGCCGCGCGCCGAGCGCCTGCATGGTGCGGAACACGCCCTTGACGTAGGCGAGTTCGCGGTCGCTGCGCCAGAACCCGGCCGGCGACAGCGCGGTGACGCTGGCGGCCCGGCCGAACAGGGCCGCCTCCAGGGCGATCAGGCCGCCGAGCGAGTTGCCCCCGATGTGCGGGCGGTCGAGCCCGAGCTTGTCGAGCAGGCCGATAACGTCGTCGGCGAGCGCTTCGAGCACGGACCGGTGACTCACGTCCAGCGGCGGGGAGTCACCGTGCCCCGGCAGGTCGACCGTGATCACGTCGCGGTGTGGAGTCAGCCGGTCGAGCACCACATCCCAGGCCTGACGGCGGTGCCCGACCCCGTGAAACAGCACCAGCGGTGGCCCAGCCCCCGCCCGCGAGTACGCCAGTCCCATCGCCCAACCTCCCTGCGCCCTACCAACGGGTAACCAAATGTTACACCGTGCCCTAAAATGTTTCACCCCCTCCCCGAGAGTCGGGGCGGGGGGAACGGTGGGAGGGCGAGGGAACAGGCTAAGCGGCCGGGGGGGGGGGGGG
>DATAWQ010000006.1:0-10869 GCA_036267135.1 Streptosporangiaceae bacterium
ATGTACAAGCTGTCTGGTGTGACGAAGAACTACCAGAAGGGCAGCCGTCTGGTGGCCGCGCTGCGTGGTGTGGATCTGGTGATAGAGGACGGTGAGTGGCTGGCGGTGCAGGGCCGGACCGGGCACGGCAAGACCACGCTGCTGCAGATGCTCGGCGGCCTGGACCGGCCCACCGAAGGCATCGTGGAGTTCGATGGGCAGGATCTGGCCGCGATGCGTGAGGCTCAGCTCACGAAGGTGCGGGCGCACAAGATCGGGTTTATCTTCCAGACTTTCAACCTGGTCCCGACGCTGTCCGCGCAGGAGAACGTGGAGGCGGCGCTGGTGCCGCTGCACACCGGCGCGGCGCAGCGGCGCCAGCGGGCCGCGGTGGCGCTGGAGTCGGTTGGCCTGGCCGATCGGGCCCGGCATCTGCCGTCGGAGTTGTCCGGTGGCCAGCAGCAGCGGGTGGCGATTGCGCGGGCGCTGGTGAAGGAGCCGAAGGTGCTGCTGGCCGATGAGCCGACCGGGAATCTGGATGAGGACACCAGGGATGAGATCATCGGGCTGCTGGAGCGGATGTGGCGCGAACGTGGCCTGACCCTGGTCCTGGTCACCCACGACACCGCGATCGCCCGCCGCGCCCAGCGCACGGCGGTGATGCGCAACGGCCAGCTGACGGTGGGCAAGAACGCCGCGGGGGACCGGGCGACCTCGCCCTGAGCCGTCATGCGTGTGCTGGTTATCGAGGACGACGCCGAGCTGTCCGAGGCGATCGGCGTCGGGCTGCGCCGCGAGCAGATGGCCGTGGACCTGGCGCTCGACGGCTCCAGCGGGCTTGACCGGGCCCTGGTCACCGGGTTCGACGTGATCGTGCTCGACCGTGACCTGCCCGGGCTGCCCGGCGACGAGGTCTGCAGCGAGCTGGTCGCGGCCGGGTGCCGCAGCCGGGTGCTGATGCTCACCGCGGCGGCGACCATCGAGGACCGGGTGGACGGCCTCACCCTCGGCGCCGACGACTACCTGCCCAAACCGTTCGCCTTCGCCGAGCTGGTCGCCAGGATCCGGGCCCTGCGGCGCCGGGCCCAGCCGGCCCTGCCGCCGGTGCTCCGCCACGGCGACCTGGTCCTGGACCCGGGCCGGCGGGTGGCCCGCCGGGGCAGCCGGGACCTGGATCTCGGCCCCAAGGAGTTCGGCGTGCTCGAACTGCTGCTAGCCGCGCAGGGCCGGGTGGTCTCGGCCGAGGAACTGCTCGAGCGGGCCTGGGACGAGATGGCCGACCCGTTCACCACCGCGGTCAAGGTCACCATCAGCCGGCTGCGCCGCAAGCTGGGCGACCCGCCGGTCATCGAGACCGTCGCCCAAGCCGGCTACCGGATACCGGATGTGGGGTGAGCCGATGAACGCACGACCCGCGTCCGGGCTGCCTGAGCCAACCGGGCTGCCTGAGCTAACCGGGCTGCCCAGGCCAAACCGGCTAGCCCGGCTGACCTGGCGGCCGCGGCGGACAGTGCGGCTGCGGCTGACCCTGCTGTACGGCGGGCTGTTCCTCATCTCGGGCACCGCCCTGCTGGTCATCACCTACGTGCTCGTCGCCCACCGGTTCCCGGCGTTCGTGACCGCCCACGCCGAGAACACCGCCAGCGGTCCGGCCCCCACCGGCGGCCCGCCCGCCAGCGGCGGGCAGACCGGCGCCGCCGGATCGGCGAACATCATCTTCGGCGGCGCCGCAAAGGCCTGCGCCCCCGGCCCAACCGCTGTCGTCTCGCCCGCGCTGCTCCACCGGTGCGCGGCGCTAGCCCGGGCCGACATCGCCAAGCAGCAGGCGAACGAGATGAACGAACTGCTCACCCAGTCAGGCGTGGCCCTGGCCATCATGACGCTGACCTCGATCGGGCTCGGCTGGCTGGTGGCCGGCCGGGTGCTGCGGCCGCTGCGCACCATCACGACCGCGGCCCGCCGCATGTCGGCCACCAGCCTGAACAAACGGCTGGCCCTCGGCGGCCCCGACGACGAACTGAAGGAGCTCGGCGACACGTTCGACGGCCTGCTGGCCCGCCTGGAGGCTTCCTTCGACGCGCAGCGCCAGTTCGTGGCCAACGCCTCACACGAACTGCGCACC
Organism: Streptosporangiaceae bacterium; assembly: GCA_036267135.1. Classification (GTDB taxonomy): domain Bacteria; phylum Actinomycetota; class Actinomycetes; order Streptosporangiales; family Streptosporangiaceae; genus PALSA-505. The sequence continues at coordinate 2,102 of DATAWQ010000006.1, forward strand.
CCGCTGGCCCGCCAGCGCACCCTGGTCGAGGTGGCGCTGGCCGACCCCGAGCCCACCGTCGCCTCGCTCCGGCACACCTGCGAGCGCGTGCTGGTGGCCGGCGAGCAGCAGGAACGGCTGATCGAGGCGCTGCTGACCCTGGCCCGCAGCCAGCGTGGGCTCGACCGGCGCGAGCCGGTCGACCTGGCCGCCGTGGCCGGTGGCGTGCTCGGCGCCCGGCACGACGAGGCGGCGCGACGCGGGCTCAGCGTCGAAACCCGCCTGGACGCGGCCCCCATCCGGGGGGACGCCAAGCTGGCGGAACGGCTCGCGGCCAACCTGATCGACAACGCCCTGCGGCACAACGTGCCCGGCGGCCTGATCCAGGTGAGCACCGGACACCGGGCCGGTCAGGCCTACCTATCCGTGGCCAACACCGGCCCGGTGATCGCACCCGCCGAGGTCGGCGGGCTGTTCGAGCCGTTCCGCCGCCGCGGCCCCGACCGGGTCAGCCCCGACCGCACGAACAACGATGGCCTCGGTCTCGGCCTGTCGATCGTGCGCGCCATCGCCACCGCGCACCACGCCAGGCTCCGCGCCCGGGCCCTTCCTGGCGGCGGCCTCGACATCCAGATCCGCCTGCCGCTCGGCCCCGCCGCCCCGGCCCCGGCCCAGCTCACAGGCCTGCCGGTACCCGTCTGAAGGCCGCGCTAGACCAGGCCGCCGGAGCGGGGCACGACCAGGCCGGACTCATAGGCCGCGACCACGGCCTGGGTCCGGTCCCGCAGCCCGAGCTTGCCCAGCACCCGGCTGACGTGCGTCTTGACCGTCTCCTCGGTGACCACCAGACGGGCGGCGATCTCCGGGTTGGACAGTCCCTCCGCGACCAGCCGCAGAACCTGCGTCTCCCGCGGCGTGAGCGCCGCCAGCCTGGCCGCCGCCGGCCCAGACACCGACTGCGCGGCGGCGCTGGGCCGCTGCCGGGCGAACTCGATGATCAGGCGGCGGGTGACCGACGGCGCGAGCAGCGCCTCCCCGGCCGCGACCACTCGCACCGCGTCGAACAGCCGCTCGGCGGTGACGTCCTTCAGCAGGAACCCACTGGCCCCGGCGCAGAGCGCGTCGTAGACGTACTCGTCCAAGTCGAAGGTGGTGAGAATGAGGACCCGCGGCCCGTCTTCGCCGAGGCCAGCCAGTTGCCTGGTCGCCTCGATGCCGTCCATCACCGGCATCCGCACATCCATCAGCACCACGTCGGGGCGTACCTCGCGGCAGACCCGCAGCGCCTCGGCGCCGTCGCCGGCGGTGCCGACCACGCTGAAGTCGGGCTGGGTGCCGAGCAGCCCGGCGAACCCGGCCCGCACCACCTGATGGTCGTCGGCCACCACGATCGCCACCACCGGCCCGTTCACCCGGTCACCTCCGCCTTCGCCGGCAGTGTCGCCTCGACCAGGAAACCACCGCCGCCTGCCGCGCCGGTGCGCAGCTCGCCCCCCACCGCAGCGGCCCGCTCGCGCATGCCGGTCAGCCCGTGGCCGCCCGGTGGGCGAGGGGAGGTGGGGGCGGGGCCGGGCCCGTTGTCGCGGATGCGCACGAGCAGCGCCTCGTCGGTGTACCGCAACTCCACGTCCACCGCGGCGCCAGGCGCGTGCCGCCGCGCGTTGGTGAGCGCCTCCTGCACGATCCGGTAGGCCGCGAGCTCGACGCCGGGGTCCAGCGGCGCCAGCCAGCCGTGCACGATGAGCCTGGCGCCCGCCCCGGTCGCGTCCCGCGCCTCGTCGAGCAGTTCGGTCAGCTCACGCAGGCCCGGCTGGGGCTGCCGGTCAGGCACCTCGGCCCCGGTGTCCTCGCGCAGGACGCCGAGCAGCCTGCGCATCTCGGTCAGCGCCGTCCGGGCGGTGTCGCCGATGCCCAGCAGCCGCTGCGCCCCCGCGGCCGGCATACCCGGCGTGGTCAGCCGAGCCGACTCCGCCTGCACGGCGATCATGGAAATGTGGTGGGCCACGACGTCGTGCAGCTCGCGCGAGATCCTGGCCCGTTCCCCGCGCGCGGTGTGCTCGAGCAGGCTGCCGACGATGACCTCACGGGCGGCGCTGTGCTCGGCCGCCTCGCTGCGGGCCCGCAGCGCGATGCCGCACCAGGCGGCCACCGGGGCCAGCGCCGCCAGCAGCACGGTCTCGGTCCTGGTCTCGCCCAAGCCCGGCCGGGCCAGAGCCAGCCCGAGGAAGGGCATGGCCGCCACCGCCGCCAGCGCGGCCGAGCTGTGCCGCCCGGCCCGGTAAAGCGCGGCAAGCTCGGCGGCCAGGCCGGCCACCGTGAGCATGTGGAACGGCCGCAGCGCCAGCGCGCAGGCCACCGTGCCGACCGCGACGGCGGCGGACGGCTGGGTCCACAGCACCACCAGCGGCAGCGTGCTGCCCAAACCGAGCAGCAGCAGGATGGGGCGCGCAGCGGGATGCAGGGGACCGCTGCGCGCGAGCACCTCGGCCGTGGCGAGCACGGCGAGCAGCCCACCGGCCACGGCCGGGGCGTGCCGGGCCACGGCGATGCGCCTGCCCGCCTGCACCCAGCCGACGCGCCAGTCATCCACTCGGCTCACGTAGTTCATTGTCGTCCCTGGCCGGCGCGCTGCCATCACCCCGGCGCGCTAATCCTGGCATCCCTCGTGCGGGGGATGGCGTGGCCTTCGTCCCTCGCGCCAGCGGTATAAAGAACGGCTCCGCAGCGGGACGACGCCGGGGGCCGTCGTCTCTAGCGTTTCGAGCATGGAAGCGACTATCGAAGTAGCCGGGCTGCGCAAGCGGTTCGGGACGACCGTGGCCTTGGACGGCATGTCGTTCACCGTCTCGCCCGGTCAGGTCACCGGATTCGTCGGGCCCAACGGGGCTGGCAAGTCCACCACGATGCGGGTGATACTCGCCTTGGACGCGCCCGACGATGGCCGCGCCCTGATCGGCGGGCTGCCCTACGCCAGCCTGCGGCATCCGCTGAACCACGTCGGGGCGCTGCTGGACGCGGCCGCGCTGCAGCCAAGCCGTAGCGCCCGCAACCACCTGCTCTGGCTGGCCCACTCGCAGGGGCTCGGCACGAAACGCGTCGACCAAGTGATCGAGCAGACCGGCCTGCGGCCTGCGGCTAAGCGCAAGGCGGGCGGTTACTCGCTCGGCATGCGGCAGCTGCTCGGCATCGCCGCGGCCATGCTCGGCGACCCGCCGGTGCTGATGTTCGACGAGCCGTTCAACGGGCTGGATCCGGAGGGCACCGCCTGGATCCGCGGCTTCCTGCGCGCGCTGGCCGCCGAGGGCCGGGCCGTGCTGGTGTCCAGCCACCTGATGGGCGAACTGCAGGGCAACGCCGACCATCTCGTGGTGGTCGGCCGCGGCCAGGTCATCGCCGACACCAGCGTGGCCGAACTGCTCACCGCCGCCTCCCGCGACCGGGTGACGCTGCGCACCACGGCCAGGCCCGAGGCGATGACGGTGCTGTCTCACGCCGGGGCCACCGTCGCCGCCACCGACCACGACACGCTCACGATCTCCGGCCTGGCCGCCGAGCGGATCGCGGCCCTCCTCGGCCAGAACTCGGTCCCGTTCTCCGAACTGGCCGCCCACCGGGCCACCCTCGAAGAGGCCTACATGGAGCTCACCAGGGACGCGACCGAATACCGAGCCCAGGAGCTTTCCTCCGGGGCGGCCCAGGGCGCGGAGCCGACCGGGCAGGAGTCACGATGACCGCCACGATCACCCCCTACCGGTCCAGCCAGCAGACCGCCAGGGATGGTTTCACCCAGTTGGTGCGGTCGGAATGGACCAAGTTCAGGACGGTGCGCGGCTGGGTCATCGCCATGTGCGCCGCGGCCCTGCTCACCGCGCTGGCACCGATCGAACTTAGCGCCACCGCGCAGAACCACAACTCCCTGGACACGGTGGCCACCGGCCCGGCGGGCGACGCCGTGATCGACGACTTCTACTTCGTGCACCAGCCGCTGACCGGCAACGGCAGCATCACCGTGCGCGTCACCTCGTTGCATGGCGTCGGCCCGATGCCACAGCTCCCGTCCGGCTTCACCCCCTTCCCCCGCACCCAGCCGTGGGCCAAGGCCGGCCTCATCGTCAAGGCGAGCAGCCGGCCGGGATCGCCGTATGCGGCGATGATGGTCACCGGCGGCCACGGGGTGCGGATGCAGTACGACTTCACCCACGACACGGCGGGGCTGGCGGGCGCGGCCTCGGTGGCCTCGCCGCGCTGGCTGCGGCTGACCCGGTCCGGTGACACGCTCACTGGCTACGCCTCCACCGACGGCACGCACTGGACCGAGGTGGGTACCGCCGACCTCGCCGGGCTGCCGTCCACCGTGCAGGCCGGACTGTTCGCGGCCTCGCCCGCCTACATGCAGGCGAACCAGAGCTTCGGCGGCAACAACAACGGCATAGGCGGCGGCCCGAGCCAGGCCGCCGCCGTCCTCGATCACCTGCGCCTGACCGGTTCGTGGCCCGCCCGCTCCTGGACCGGGGGCCAGATCGGCGGCGGGGAGGGGGGCCCGGCCAGCATCATCCAGTCCAACGGCGGCAAGGTCACGGTGCAGCCGGGCGCGCCCGGCCCCGCGTCCCCTGATCACTTCCGGCAGGCCGCGGGCACGTTCACGGTGGCAGGCTCCGGCGACATCGCGCCGTACGAGCCGGTGACCGATCCGCTGCTGGTCTGCTTCTACGGCACGCTCATCGGGCTGATCGTGGTGATCGCTCTGGGCGCGATGTTCATCACCGCCGAGTTCCGCCGGGGGCTGATCCGCACCACCCTGGCCGCCACCCCGCGGCGGGCGCGGGTGCTGGCCGCCAAGGCCCTGGTGGCTGGCTCGGTCACGTTCGCGGCCGCCCTGGTAGGCGCGGCGGTCGCCTTCCCGATCGCCCAGCACATGCTGAACCGCAACGGCTGGAAGGCGCCCTACTACCAGGTCATCCCGCTGTTCAGCACGACCGGCCTGCGGATCGTGCTGGGCACGGCCGGCCTGCTGGCGGTCGCGGCCATCCTGGCGCTGGCGGCCGGCGCCGTGCTGCGCCGGGGCGCCGGCGCCGTCACCTCCGTCGTCGCACTGGTCGTCTTCCCGCTGATCCTGGCGGTGGTGCTGCCGCTGTCCCCGGCCAACTGGCTGATGCGGCTCACCCCGGCCGCGGCGTTCAGCGTGCAGCAGGCCGTCCCGCAGTACTCACAGGTCAGCCACTCCTGCCTGCCCTACAACGGCTGCTATCCGCTGGCGCCGTGGGCCGGCTTCGGCGTGATGTGCCTGTGGGCGCTGGCCGCGCTGGCCGGGGCCATGTTCCTGCTGCGCCGCCGGGACGTGTGATGAACGCGCTGCACGCGGAGTGGACGAAGCTGCGCACCGTGCCCAGCACCGCCTGGCTGCTGCTGACCGCGGTCGCGCTGACCGTGGGGGTCAGCGCGCTGACCACCTCGGTGGTCAAGTGCCCGGCCTCGTGCACCGCCGACACCACCAAGCTCAGCCTGACCGGGATCATGCTCGGCCAGGCGGCCGTGGCCACGCTGGCCGTGCTGGTGATGAGCGGCGAGTACAGCAGCGGCATGATCCGGGTGAGCCTCGCCGCGGTGCCGCGGCGCACCACGATGCTGGCCGCCAAGGCGGCCGTCGTCACCGGCGTGGTGCTGGTGACGGGGGCCGTCTCGGTGCTCGGCTCGGTGCTGATCGCGCGGCTGCTGCTGCCCGACAACGGCTTCGCACCGATATCGCTCTGGGACGGCCCGACGTTGCGCGCCGCCGTGGGCTCGGTGCTCTACCTGGCCCTGATCGCTCTGCTCGGCCTCGGCGCGGCCAGTGCGTTCCGCGACTCGGCCGTGGCGGTCACGGTCGTGCTCGGCCTGCTCTATATATTCCCGATCATCGGCAACCTGATCTTGAACGCGCAGTGGCAGCACCGCATCGAGCGGTGGACGCCGATGAATGCCGGGCTGGCCATCCAGGCCACCAAGGACCTCAAGGCACTGCCCATCGGCCCGTGGCCCGGCCTCGGCGTGCTGGCTCTCTGGGTCGCGGCCGCGCTGCTGGTCGGCGGCCTGCTGCTCAAACTGCGCGACGCCTGAGGGTGGGGCCGGGCCCAGGCCGCGGATCATGCTCAGGCCGGTGTGACCAAGCCGGTGTGCTCAGGGCAGGCCGCCCCCGGCCTGCCCTGGCACGTACTGCTCGGCCGGGTACTCGATGGCGACCGCGGTGACCTTGCTGCCGCTCTGCGTCATCTGGGCCGACACCCGATCGCCCACCTTGATCTGCCCGATGCTGGTCACCCGCCCGCTGACTCTGGTGGCACCGGTGACCGTGGCCGTCACCGACAGGCCGTTGCCGCCGATCGTGATCGACGCTGGACCCACCGCGGTCACCGTTCCCAGCATCGAGATCTCGCTCTCCTCGTTACCCGGGTTGGGCGCGGCGCCCCCGGCCGCACCCGGCGCCAGCCCGCCCGCTCCGGGTGTGCTCGGCGCCGACGCGCCGGTTCCGGGTGTGCTCGGCGACGGGGCGGCGGCCGCGGGCGTGGCGGACGCGCGGGTGAGCGCCAGCGTCACGCCGACACCGATCGCACCCGCCACGACGATCACGGCCGCCATCGTGGCCACCCGCCCGAACCGCGGCTCACGCCGCCCCGGTGGACCGGGCGGGCCAGGCGGAACGCCACCGGGAACCGCTGGAACGCCACCGGGAACCGACGGCACGGCTGCCCCGGCCCAGGGCAGGCCGGGCCCCTCGGCCCCGGCCCACGGGACACCCCCGTCGTCCTCAGCGGGCCAGACCACGTCCCCCGGCCAGTCCTCGTCGTCGGCCCAGCTTTCCTCGTCTGGTCGGCCCGGCTCTCCCGGTCGGCCCGGCTCTCCCGGCCAGCCCGCTGGCCATCCGGCCCGGCCGTGTCCCTCGTCGGCTGAAGATTGCGGTGGCACAGTATTCGCCTCCCACCTGCGAACGGACCTGGACTGGGCGCCGGACCACGATCGCGGGCCGCGGTCCGAGCCCAGCGATCCCACCCTCGCCCACCCCCGGTTTCGCCACGGTTACACCAGCCCCAGCCCGCCCCACCGCCCAGGTAAACGCGCTGTAACCCCCCTGCAACCGCCTCCCAGATAGACCTACCGGCATCTCATACGGGAGGTCTCATGTTCTTCTTTACCTACCTGGGACGCGAGCTCCGCCGGCGGATGAAGCAGGCCATCGTGATCTCGCTGGGCCTGGCGCTGGGCGTCGGCCTGGTGATCACGGTGGCCGCCGCCTCCTCCGGCGTCAAGAAGGCCCAGGGCGACGTGCTCAGCTCCTTGTACGGAGTCGGCACGGACATCACCGTCACCAAGACACCGAGCCCGCCCAAGGGCGGCGGCTCGCGGACCAGGATCCAGTTCGGCGGTCCCACCAGTGGCAAGGCCTCCAGCGGACCGGTGGAGTGCACGAACGGAAAGTGCCGCACGCTGACCGGCGGCAAGATCGAAAATCTCACCAGCACCAGCTACGCCACGCTCAGCCAGTCGTCGGTGGCCGGCGTGGCCAGGCTGCACGACGTCGCCTCCGCGGTCGGTGGCCTGCTGCTCACCGCCACCGATGTGACAATCCCGTCCCAGTCCGACCCGAACGTCAAGCCGCCCACCACCTTCAGCGTGGACGGCGTGGACATCGGCCACCCCGGGCTCGGCCCGCTCAGCAGCGGCACGCTCCGCTCCGGCCGCACGCTCGCGAGCGCCGACGCGGACTCCGATGTCGCGGTGGTGGATTCGGACTACGCGACCGCCAACAAGCTCAAGGTCGGCTCGGCCGTCTCCATCGCCAAGAAGTCCTTCAAGGTGATCGGCATCGTCGGTCAGCCGCAGGGCAGCGGCGCCCCCGATGTCTACATCCCGCTGGCCCGCGCCCAGGCGCTGGCCACCAGCGGCCCGGGCAGCACCACCACCCTCAAGGGCGACGTGAACACGATCTACGTGTCGGCGGCCAGCGCCGCGGACATCGCGACCGTGCGGAAGGAGATCTCCAGCCTGCTCCCGCACGCCACCGTCACCACCGCGTCCAGCCTGGCCAACCAGATCACCGGGTCGGCTTCCAGCGCGGCCAAGCTGGCCGACGACCTGGGCCGCTGGCTGTCGGTGCTGGTGCTGATCGCGGCGTTCGCCGTGGCCAGCCTGCTCACCGTGGCGGCGGTCACCCGCCGGGTGCGTGAGTTCGGCACGCTGAAGGCACTGGGCTGGCGGGGCAGGCGGCTCATCGCCCAGGTGCTGGGGGAGTCGATCACCACCGGCATCATCGGGGGCGCGATCGGGATCGGCCTCGGATTCGCCGGCGCCGAGCTGATCACCAAGATCGCTCCGAAGCTGTCGGCCACCTACACCCAGGCCAGCGGGCAGCACTTCTTCAACAGCGTCGGCGGCGGGCCGGGCGGCCCAACGAGCGGCAGCCTGAGCCCGAACGTCCCGCACACGGTGAGCGTCCCGCTGATCGCCCAGGTCGGCACCGGTGCGGTCATCGCCGCGCTGCTGCTGGCCGTGCTCGGCGGCCTGCTGGCCGGTGCACTCGGAAGCTGGCGCATCGGCCGCCTGCGGCCCGCCGTCGCCCTCGCCACGGTCGAGTAAGCACGGTTGAGTAAGCACCGCCGAGTAAAGGAGCGCACATGTACAAGCTGTCTGGTGTGACGAAGAACTACCAGAAGGGCAGCCGTCTGGTGGCCGCGCTGCGTGGTGTGGATCTGGTGATAGAGGACGGTGAGTGGCTGGCGGTGCAGGGCCGGACCGGGCACGGCAAGACCACGCTG
>DATAWQ010000007.1:0-17981 GCA_036267135.1 Streptosporangiaceae bacterium
GCTCAAAGGCACCGGCCGATCTCCCCTCACCCCCGCCGACCGCCCCCACCTGGGCCCCCCAGCCGCCCGCTTTCCCCTATTCGGCTAAACCCATCCCCCGAGCATCCACAACCCCACCAACCCCACCACACGCCCGAAAAACAAATCGATCTTGCCCTTGATCAGGATCATTTTGCCCGAAGTCCCGGGTGGGCTGAACGACCATGCATTAACAATTAACGTCTCGCATATATAAAGTCATCATCTAATAGAAACGTAACTACGCATACCCGGTTAATGCCGACTTTGCACCGCTATCGTCACCGATAGCCGGGCAGCGGCAGGCCCTGTGTCACCGCATCGCGCTCACCGCTCGGGAGCGGCGCGCCCACCCATCCGCGATCAGAACGCGGCCGCCCGGACGCCGCTTACCAGGGCCCGTCATGATCGCGCCGCCCCCTCCCGCGCCCCGCCCGCATTGCGGATCCGGGCGCGCCACGAGGCATTCCCAGCCACGGTGCAGCCTGTGCGGTCGCGCTCACAGACCGGTCAAGCGTCCACGCCCCTGAGCAGGGGAGACGTCTCGGGGACTGGTCTAGCGAGGATTCATACCACATTCTCCTACTCAGTGCAAAGCAATTGTCTCTTCCCAGTCAAGTTGCGCCGGGTTAGCATCAAAGAAGTGCCACTGTCTGCGAAATGACACCCATGTCATGTGACGCGCATGTCATTTACGGCTCCTCTCTCCGCGAAAAACGACACCGGTGTCATGTGACGCCCATGTCATTATTTGCATTTCTTACTTAGCTGTGCAGAAATAGAGGCGTGACGCGCGGCGCGACACCTGTCAGTCATGGGCGCGACCCCCTCAACGCACCCCGGCCGAATCGGTCGCGAGGGGGCGACGCTCATCCTTCCGGCATGCCCGAAGACCCCCAGGGGACCTCCGCCGGGTCGAGCACCGCGGCCGTCGCGGCCGGTGCCGCCGCCCAGGCCCCGGCCGAGAACTTCCCGGTCGCGCTCCGCATGCTCCCGGCCAGGTACCGCCGCCACCTGATGGCCGTCTACCGCTTCGCCCGCACCGTGGACGACATCGGCGACGAGGCACTCCCACCGACCGCCCCGCCCTCCGGCGCTCAGGCCCCGGCCCCGGCCACGGGCGACACCACCCGGCACCGCCTCAATCTCCTGGACGAGCTCGACCACGACCTGGCCCGCCTGTACGCCGGATCCACCCCGGGCCAGGAGGTCATCGCCCAGCTCGCCCCCACGGTGGCCGAGTGCGGCGTCCCCGCCCAGCTCTTCGGCGACCTGATCCAGGCGAACCGCCAGGACCAGCAGGTGACCAGGTACCAGAGCTTCGAGGACCTGGTCGGCTACTGCGAGCTGTCCGCCAACCCGGTCGGCCGGATCGTGCTGTATGTCTTCGGCGCCTTCACCCCGCAGCGGGCCAGCCTGTCCGACCACGTGTGCACCGCGCTCCAGCTCGCCGAGCACTGGCAGGACGTGGCCGAGGACTACGGCAACGGCCGGATCTACCTGCCCGCCGAGGACCTCGACACGTTCCGCTGCACCGAGGCCGACCTCGCCCAGCCGTCCGCGGGCCCCAAAGTCCGCGCGCTCATGTCCTACCAGGTCGTCCGCGCCTCGGCGCTGCTTGACGCGGGCGCGCCGCTGATCGGCTCGCTCAAGGGCGCGGCCCGGCTCGCGGTGGCCGGCTACGTCGCGGGCGGCCGCGCCGCGCTCGCCGCCATCGAGGCGGCCGACCACGACGTGCTAGCGACCACTCCGCATCCCGGCAAGCGGCGCCTACTCGCCGAGCTGGCCAAGGCCTACCTGAGGGGCAGGTGACCAAGCGATGGACGTGACCACCGCCTACCGACACTGCGAGGAGCTCACCTCGTCCCAGGCCAGGAACTTCTCCTACGGCATCAGGCTGCTGCCGCCGCCCAAGCGCCGCGCGCTGTCGGCCGTCTACGCGTTCGCCCGCCGGATCGACGACATCGGCGACGGCACCATGGCCGCCCCGGACAAGCTGACCGCGCTCGCCCAGGCGCGCGAGGCTGTCCAGGCCCTGGCCGGCGCCCGCCCAGCCAGCGACGACCCTGTTCTGGTGGCGCTTGACGACGCGTCCCGCCGCTTCCCGATCCCGGTCGATGCCTTCGCCGAGATCGTGGACGGCTGCGTCGCCGACGTCCAGGGCGTCAGCTACCACACGTTCGACGACCTGCTGTACTACTGCCGCTGCGTGGCCGGCTCGGTCGGCCGCCTCTCGCTCGGCGTGTTCGGCGCCGACGACCAGGCCAAGGCCGCCCCGCTGGCCGACGCGCTCGGCGTCGCCCTCCAGCTCACCAACATCCTGCGCGACATCCGCGAGGACTACGAGAACGGCCGGGTCTACCTGCCCGCCGAGGACCTCGGCCGGTTCGGCTGCGAGCTCAACGGCAGCGGCCCACAGCCGTCGCAGCCGCTGGCCAAGCTGGTCGGGTTCGAGGCCGAACGCGCCCGCACCTGGTACGCCACCGGCCTACAACTGCTGCCCATGCTAGACCGGCGCAGCGCGGCCTCGGCGGGCGCGATGGCCGGCATCTACCGCCGTCTCCTTGAGCGCATCGCCGCCGCCCCCGCCGACGTGCTGAAAGGCAGGCTCTCCCTGTCCACCGGCGAGAAGATCACGGTCGCCGTCCGCTCGCTGGCCGGCATGGCCGTCCACCCCAGCCCGCGCGCCGGAGCCATGCCATGAGCGCGCCACGCCGGGTGGTCGTGGTCGGCGGCGGCCTGGCCGGCATCACCGCCGCCATCGCCCTGCGCGAGACCGGCGCCGAGGTCGTCCTGCTCGAAGCCAAGCCTTGGCTCGGGGGCGCGACCTGCTCGTTCACCCGCGACGGCCTGGTCGTCGACACCGGGCAGCACGTCTTCCTGCGCTGCTGCGCCGCCTACCGCGGCCTGCTCGACCGGCTCGGTGTGACCGCCTCGGCCCGCCTGCAGAGCCGCTTCGACGTCACCGTCCTGCGCCCCGGCCAGTCGCCCGGCGACCGTCCCGCGCGGCTGCGCCGGACGGCCCTCCCCGGACCCCTGCATATGGGTCTGGCTCTCGCCCGTTATCAGCCCCTTTCACTAACTGAACGGCTGCGCACGACCCAGGCGGCGCTGGCCATGAAGCGCCTCGACCCGGCCGACCCCGCCGTGGACGGCCAAAGCCTCGGTGACTGGCTCGCCGCCCGGGGCCAGAGTGAGCACGCCCGCCGCGCGCTCTGGGACCTGTTCACCGTCTCCGCGCTCAACGTCGCGGGCGACGACGCCAACCTGGCCCTGGCCGCGACCGTGGTCCAGACCGCGCTGCTCGGCGCCAAGGACGCGGCCGACCTCGGCGTGCCCGCCATCCCGCTGGGCGACCTGCACGGGAACGCCGCGCTCGAGCACCTGGGCCGCCTCGGCGCCGAGGTCAGGCTGGGTGCCAAAGTCACCGGCATCGAGGTCGCGCAGGACAGCCTGCCTGGGATCGGCCGCATGTTCGCCGTCCGCCTCGGCCGCCAGGCCCAGAACGGACTGGGAGAGGGCGACCCGGTCAATGGCGAAGCCGTTCATGGGTCCAAATCGAATGGTTCGAGCGCCGACGGTCAGGGAAACGCGGCCATCGAAGCCGACGGCGTGGTGATCGCGGTGCCGCCAGACCAGGCCGCGCGCCTGTTCCCGCAGGCTGTGGGGGAGGCGGGCTGGCGCGAGCTCGGCACCTCGCCGATCGTCAACGTGCACGTGGTCTACGACCGGCCGGTCATGGACCTGCCGTTCGCCGCCGCCGTGGACTCGCCGGTCCAGTGGGTGTTCGACCGGACCGGCCCGTCCGGCCTGGCACGGGATCCGGAGCGGGCGGGTGGCCAGTACCTGGCCGTCTCGGTGTCCGCCGCCGACGAGCAGGTGGACGTGCCCGCGGCCAAGCTGCGGGAGATCTTCGTGCCCGCGCTGGCCGAACTGCTTGCGGAGGCCCGCACGGCGCGGGTCACCGACTTCTTTGTCACCAGGGAACGACGAGCCACGTTCCGGCAGGTCCCGGGCTGTGAAGGGCTGCGGCCACCGGCCGCGACCGACCTTCCCGGCCTGGTCCTGGCCGGCGCGTGGACCAACACAGGATGGCCAGACACGATGGAGGGTGCCGTGCGAAGCGGACTGAATGCGGCCCGAGAACTGCGCCGGACGCTGGGCGTGCCGACGCGAGTGACCACCGCAGTCTCGGATTCGGTTGGGTCACACCCGGCTGGAGCGGGCGCATGACCGCCGTGATGCCCGAGGGGGTGGCGGTCGCCCGCGATCTCGTCGGCCCGGCCCTGGCCGCCTCGGTGGACCGGCTGACCCCGGAGGTGCGCTCGGTCGCCGCCTATCACCTCGGCCTGACCGACGCCGAGGGGCGGCCGACCGGATCGGGGGGCAAGGCGCTGCGCCCCGCGCTCGCGCTGCTGTCGGCTCGCGCCTGCGGGGCCGAGCCCAAGCGCGGTGTGCCCGCCGCCGTGGCCGTCGAACTGGTGCACAACTTCTCGCTGCTGCACGACGACATCATGGACGGCGACGTCGAGCGCAGGCACCGCCCGACCGCCTGGAAGGTGTTCGGCATCGGCCCGGCCATCCTGGCCGGTGACGCACTGCTGACGCTGGCCCAGGACATCCTGCTGGAGGACGGTGGCCAGCCCGGCAGCTGGGCCGCCCGCTGCCTGTCCGCGGCGGTGCTGCGGCTGGTCGCGGGCCAGGGCTCGGACCTGGCCTTCGAGAAGCGGGACAACGTCACGCTGAGCGAGTGCATGGCGATGGCCGGGGACAAGACGGCCGCCCTGATGGCCTGCGCCTGCAGCATCGGCGCGGTGTACCTGGGCGCACCGCCCGCGCTGGCCATGAGCCTGGCCGGCTTCGGCGCTCACGTCGGGCTGGCCTTCCAGCTCACCGACGACCTGCTCGGCATCTGGGGCGCGCCCGAGGTGACCGGCAAGCCGGTCAGGGCCGACCTGCGGGCCAGGAAGAAGTCGCTGCCCGTGGTGGCCGCGCTGACCAGCGGCTCGCACCAGGGTGAGCGGCTCGGCGGGCTGCTGGCCCGCCCCGAGCCGCTCAGCGAGGAGGACCTGATGCTCGCGGCCAAGCTGGTCGAGGAGGCGGGCGGCAAGAACTGGACCGAAGCCGAGGCGGACAGCCAGCTCGCCGAGGCCGAGCGGTGCCTGGCCGAGACCGACATGCCCGACGAGGTGCGCGCCGAGTTCTCCGCGATCGCCCAGTTCATCACCACCAGGCAGAGCTAGGCCGCTATGACGCTCACCCAAGACAACCAGCCTGATCAGCTTTCCAGCCCAGCCTGTACGGCCGGCGGGTTTGAGAGTTCCGGCCCAATAAGCACTGCCGTCAAGCGTGCCCGCGAGCACCTCGTCGGTCTCCAGCACGACGACGGCTGGTGGCAAGGTGAGCTGGAGACCAACGTCACCATGGACGCCGAGGACCTGATGCTCAGGGAGTTCCTGGGCATCAGGACCGAGGCGGAGACGGCCGCCGCGGGCCGCTGGATCCGCTCAAAGCAGCGGCCCGACGGGACCTGGGCGAACTTCTTCGACGGCCCCGGCGATCTGTCCACCACGATCGAGGCCTACCTGGCCCTGCGGCTGGCCGGTGACACGCCGGACCAGCCGCACATGAGCCTCGCGGCCGAGTGGATCCTGGCCCAGGGCGGGCTCGAGTCGTCCCGGGTGTTCACCCGGATCTGGCTGGCCATGCTCGGGCAGTGGTCGTGGGATCTGCTGCCGGTCATCCCGCCGGAACTGATCTACCTGCCGGCCTGGTTCCCGCTGAACGTCTACGACTGGGGCTGCTGGGCCCGGCAGACGATCGTGCCGCTGGCCGTGGTCGGCTCGCTGCGCCCGTCCCGGCCGCTGCCGTTCGGCCTGGACGAGTTGCGCACCGGCCTGCCGCCCGAGGGCGGCGACAAGGACCCGTGGGCGATCCTGTTCAACAGCCTCGACCGGGCCTTGCACCTGTACGAGGGAAAGGTGCTCGGCCGGCGTCGGCGGTCGGCCCATCCCATGGGCCGGTGGGGGAAGGGCCCCGCCGCCGCGGTCCGCCGCGCGGCCCTGCGCCGCTGCGCCGAGTGGATCATCGCCCGGCAGGAGCAGGATGGCTGCTGGGGCGGGATTCAGCCGCCCTGGGTGTACTCGCTCATCGCGCTGCACCTGCTGGGCTACCGGCTGAACCACCCCGTGATCAAGCGTGGTCTGGCCGGCCTCAACCGCTTCACGATCACCGAGGACACCCCCGAGGGCCCGAGCCGGCGGCTGGAAGCCTGCCAGTCCCCGGTCTGGGACACGGTCCTGGCCATGGTCGCCCTCGGCGACACCGGCGCCACCCTGGACGACCCGGCGATGGCCCGCGCCGCGGCGTGGGTCCTCGCCGAGGAGACCCCGGGCCCCGGCGACTGGTGGGTCCGCCGTCCCGCCATCGAGCCAGGCGGCTGGGCCTTCGAGTTCGACAACGACGGCTACCCCGACATCGACGACACCGCCGAAGTAATCCTCGCCCTCCGCAAATGCTGGCCCGTTGGGGGATCGACCCCGGCCGACGAGGCGGTGCGGCGGGCGGTGCAGTGGGTGCTGGGGATGCAGTGTAAGGACGGCGGGTGGGGCGCGTTCGACGCCGACAACACCCAGCAACTGGTGAACAAGCTGCCGTTCTGCGACTTTGGGGCGGTCATCGATCCGCCGTCGGCCGACGTCACGGCGCACATCGTGGAGGCGCTCGCGCACGAGGGGCTGGCGGACTGCGAAGCGGTCAAGCGCGGGGTCGTCTGGCTGCTCAAGGCGCAGGAGCAGGACGGATCCTGGTTCGGCCGCTGGGGCGCCAACTACGTGTACGGCACCGGGGCCGTGGTGCCCGCGCTGATCGCGGCCGGGGTCAAGCCGTCCAAGCCGTGCATCCGCCGGGCGGTGACCTGGCTGGCCGAACACCAGAACGCCGACGGCGGCTGGGGCGAGGACCTGCGCTCCTACGACGATCCGGGGCTGGCCGGGCGCGGGGTGTCCACCGCCTCCCAAACGGCCTGGGCCCTGCTCGCGCTGCTCGCCGCCGGGGAAACCGGGGACCAGGTCAGGCGCGGGGTGGCCTGGCTGGCCGGTACCCAGCGGGCCGACGGGACCTGGGACGAGCCGCAGTACACCGGGACCGGATTCCCCGGCGACTTCTACATCAACTACCACCTATACCGGCTCGTCTTCCCGCTCAGCGCGCTGGGCCGGTACCTGCGAGCCGTGGAGGGTGCGGCGTGACCGACCAGGCCGACAACACGAAGCCCGGCGCCAGTTCCCTGCTCGTGTGCGCGCCGCTCGGGATCGAGGCGCGTGCGCTGCGGCGCGGGATGCGTCAGGCCGGCGGGGACCCGGGCCGCGTGGTGCACACCGGTTTCGGGTTGCAGCGTTCACGCCGGCGGGCGGCCGACCTTGGGTCGAGCCCGTTTATTGCGATGGGTGTCGCGGGGACGGGCGCGGGCGTTGGCCGCGACCTCAGGCCCGGAGACCTGGTGGTCGCCACCGAAGTGATCGCGGACGGGGCGGAAACCGGGGTCCTGTGCGCGGCGGCGCCGCTGCTCGCGGGCGAGTTGCGCCGGGCCGGGTACCGGGTGCACACCGGGAAGATTGTCACCGTGAACAAGCTGGTCAGCGGGGCGGACCGGGAACGGCTCGCCGCGCTGGGCGCGGTCGCGGCCGACATGGAGTCGGCCGAGCTCGTCAAGGCCGCGGCCGGGCGGCCGGTGGCGGTGATCCGGGCCATCTCCGATGTGCCCGGGGGGACGCTGGTGCACCCGCGGATGATCAGCGGCGGGCTGGCCGCGCTGCGCTCGCTGCGCGGGGTCGGCGCGGCGCTGGACCGCTGGGCCGCCGCGGTCACCCCCCAGGGCAGCGCGCGGCAGGTGCTGCTGGCCGGGCCGCGGTCGTTCTGCGCCGGCGTGGAGCGGGCCATCGAGATCGTCGAGCGGGTGCTGGAGCAGCAGGGGCCGCCGGTCTACGTGCGCAAGCAGATCGTGCACAACACCCGGGTGGTGACCGACCTGGAGGGCCGTGGCGCGATCTTCGTGGACGAACTCGACGAGGTGCCGGACGGCGCGACCGTGGTGTTCTCCGCGCACGGCGTCTCGCCCGCGGTGCGGTCGCAAGCGGCGGATCGCGGCCTGGCCACGGTGGACGCGACCTGCCCACTGGTGTCCAAGGTGCACGCCGAGGCCAGGCGGTTCGCCGACGACGGGTACCTGGTCGCGCTGATCGGGCACGCCGGGCACGAGGAGGTCGAGGGCACCCTCGGCGAGGCGCCGAAGTCCACCGTGCTGATCGAGAACGCGGACGACGTGGCCAAGCTGCTCACGGCCCACCCCGGAAAGCCAGCCCACCCCGGAGAGCCAGCCCAGCCCGACAAGATCGCCTACCTGATGCAGACCACGCTGGCCGCGGACGAGGCCAGCGGCATCGCCGAGGCCATCACTCAGCGATTCCCGCAGGTGCGCGCTCCGCGCAACGACGACATCTGCTACGCGACCACCAACCGGCAGAACGCGGTCCGCGCGATCGCGGGCGAGGCCGACCTGGTGCTGGTGGCCGGCTCGGCGAACTCGTCGAACTCGGTCCGGCTGGTGGAGCGGGCCGAGCGGGCCGGGACACCCGCTCACCTGATCGACGGTCCCGAGGACATCGAACTCGGCTGGCTGGAGGGTGTGTCCACGGTCGGCCTGACCGCGGGCGCGTCCGCACCGCCGGCCGTGGTCGAGGAGATCATCGACGCGCTGCGCGGGCTCGGGCCCGTACAGGTCAGCGAGCGCGTGATCACCACCGAATCCATCCGTTTCGGTCTGCCCCGTGAAGTCAAGCGGAGCGAAATCAGGCAGAGCGAAATCAGGCAGAGCGAAGTCAAGCAGAAGTAACAACCGCGCCAGTTTCGGCTGAGCCCTCCTCAGCGGGGGGTTCCGGGGGGACGTCCTTCCGGGCCAGCACATGGAGGAGTGTGACTAATGAGCGTATCGATGCGCCAGAGCATGCGGATCGGGTCCTACCTGATGATGCAGAAGCTCCGCCGCAACACGAAGTTTCCGCTGATCGTCGAGCTCGAGCCGCTGTTCGCCTGCAACCTGAAGTGCGCCGGCTGCGGCAAGATTCAGCAGCCGCACACGGTGCTGAAGCAGCGCATGCCGGTCGAGCAGGCCGTCGCCGCGGTCGAGGAATGCGGCGCGCCGATGGTGTCGCTGGCCGGTGGCGAGCCGCTGATGCATCCGCAGATCGACGAGATCGTGCGCCAGCTTCTGGCCAAGAAGAAGTTCGTGTTCCTGTGCACGAACGCCGTGCTGCTGCCCAAGCACCTGGACAAGTTCAGGCCGTCGCCCTACTTCGCCTTCGTGGTGCACATCGACGGCCTGAAGGAGCGGCACGACGAGTCGGTCTGCAAGGAAGGCGTGTTCGACGACGCGATCGCCGCCATCAAGCTGGCCAAGAGCCGCGGCTTCAAGGTCAACACGAACACCACGGTCTTCAACACCGACACCCCGCAGACCGTCATCGACGTGCTCAACTACCTCAACGACGACCTGGGCATCGACGAGATGCAGATCTCGCCGGCCTACGCCTACGAGAAGGCGCCCGACCAGGAGCACTTCCTCGGCGTGACCGAGACCAGGGAGCTGTTCAAGAAGGCGTTCGCCGAGGGCAACAGGAAGCGCTGGCGGCTGAACCACTCGCCGCTATTCCTGGACTTCCTCGAAGGCAAAACAGATTTCGGCTGCACGGCCTGGGGGATTCCCTCGTATTCGCTGCTGGGCTGGCAAAAGCCTTGCTACCTGATGGCGGACGGATACGTGAAGACCTACAAGGAACTGATCGAGACCACGGACTGGGACGCCTTCGGCCGGGGCAAGGACCCGCGCTGCGCGAACTGCATGGCGCACTGCGGTTACGAGCCGTCGGCCGTGCTGGCCACCATGGGCTCGCTGCGCGAGTCGATCAGGGCCTTCCGCGGGTAGCCATCTGTTAGCCGTCTGACCACTAGCCGTCTGACCACTAGGCGTCTGACCTCGGGGGGCTTGTGCGGGCCGGACCCGCGCAGGCCCCCGTCGTCGTGTCTGGCAGACCTCAAAAGTTTGCTATGGCCTCTCTTGTGCCTGGGCGAACCCTCAGTTAAGTTGCGACTTGACCCGTTCTTGGCTACTTTTGGGGGTTTTACATGCTCAAGCTCAAGGCCTGGCTTGCGGCTGGCTCGGCAGTGGCGGCTGCCGGCGCACTGATAGCCAGCGGCGGAGCTGCCACCGTCGTTGCGGGCGGTGCGTCCACCCACGCGGCGTATCACCGGCCTTCGGCCAGGTTCGTGTCCGAGGCTCGCACGGCTCTGGTCCGGTACCTGCGCCATGACCACCCGACGCTGATGCTCGCCCACACCACGCGGTCGCACGGCAGCAACGCGGTGACCCAGTCAGGGTCCTTCAACTGGTCCGGCTACGCCGACACGTCCACCACCGCGCAGGCGTTCACCAAGGTGAGCGGCGCGTGGACCACGCCGAGCGTGACCTGCTCCGCGGAAGACCAGATCACGTCCGACTGGGTCGGCCTTGACGGGGCCACCACCGGCACGGTCGAGCAGGACGGCACCATCGGCTGGTGCTACGAGGGCACCGCCACCTACTTCACCTGGTACGAGATGTACCCGGCGGGCACCATCGAAGTGGGTACCACGCTGGCGCCCGGTGACAAGATCACCGCGAGCGTGACCCGCGCCAAGACCAAGTACACGCTCAAGCTCGCCGACGCCACGCACACCGCCAACAGCTTCACCAAGTCGGCAACCTGTGCGCTCGCCACCTGCCTCGACGAGAGCGCCGAGTGGATCGCCGAGCGGTCCTCTTTCTCCATCGGCATCGCGCCGCTGGCCAACTACGGAACCTGGAAGCTCACCGCCGGGGCCGAGACCGCTGGCGGCACGGTCGGCACGATCGGCAGCTTCGCCACCGTGACCGAGTTCACCATGGTCGACGCCACGGACGCCTACAACCTGTCCGTCCCGACCGCGCTGACCGGCGGGAAGGCGTTCAACACCACCTGGAAGAACAGCTACTAGAACCCCGGTCTGACCACCCCGGCTCTGACCAGCTCTGACGAGTTCTGACCAGCCGGCGCCCCTGACCACCGAGAGCCGCGCCACCCCAGGTGGCGCGGCTCTCGCTCATCCGCCGGCCAGCAGCACACGCGACCCGCGTTTCCCGAGGCGCGCTCAGTAGTGAGGCGTTTACGAATTTTTGACGAGAGGGGAATGATGTTTATGCCCCATTAACGGGAGCGCCGTTACGTTGACGAGGGGTGGCTCATCGTGCAGCCATCATGATCACTCGAAGGAACGCCCCCATGCCTGAGCCCCGCCCGCTCGCGTCCCCCGCTCAACCCCGCCCCCGCCAAGCTCACCCCAGGTCCACGTCTAGGTCCCGGTCTAGGTCCAGGCCCACGTTCACGTCTAGATCCCGGTTCACGTCCTCCCGGTTCGCCCTCCTCGCCGCGATCGTGCTCACGGCCACCGGCCTCAGCGGCGCCGCCCTCACTCCCGCCTCCGCCGCCCCCCTGACCCGGACCGCCCCGGCCGCCCGGACCACCCCGGCTGCCCCCGTCACCCCGGCCGCCCCCGTCACCCCGGCCGCCAGGACCGCGGCCTCGTCCATGTGCCCAGGCGCCACCCTCCCCCAGTTCGGCCCGAACGTTTGCGTCTTTAACACCAGCATGAGCCAGTCGACCATCCAGGCCGACCTCAACAATATTTCTACCCAGCAGGTCCCGATCGGCGCCCAGTTCGACAACGACCGCTACGCCGTGTTCTTCGAGCCGGGCACCTACGGCTCCGCCTCCGATCCGCTGGTGTTCCAGGTCGGCTACTACACCCAAGTGGCGGGCCTCGGCTCGATGCCGCAGGACACGGTGGTCGACGGCGCCATCGACGTGTTCAACAACTTGTGCACGGCCGGCACGAACAACTGCAACTCCGACGTCAACTTCTGGCGGTCCCTGTCCAACCTGACCCTCAACGTGGATCTCCCGAGTTCGCCGCCGGACTACGCGCCCCCCGTCGTGGACGCCTACGGCCCGACCTGCACCAACGGCGAGGAAGCCTGGTCGGTCTCGCAGGCGGACCCGCTCCGCCGCATGATCATCAACGGCAACGTCGTGCTGCAGGACACCTGCGCGGCCGAGGATTACGCCAGCGGCGGCTTCATCGCCGACAGTGAGATCAACGGCGATCTCGACTTCTACGGCAACCAGCAGTTCATGGTCCGCAACAGCGAGATCACCGGCTCGAACGGCTGCCCACAGGGCCTGTGGAACAACGTCTACTCCGGTGTGGAGGGCGCCCCGTCGCCGGTCTTCACCGGCCAGTGTGAGCAGAACACGGTCCTGCCGACCAGCCCGGTCACCGAGGAAGAACCGTTCCTGTACCTGGACTCGCGCGGCCATTTCGAGGTGTTCGTTCCCCACGCCCAGCAGCACTCCGACGGCCCGTCCTGGGCCAGCGGCCATCAGCCCCACTACTCCATCCCGCTGTCGGACTTCTTCATCGCCAAGTCCGGCGTCACCGTAACCAAGATCAACGCCGAGCTGGCCCAGGGCAAGGACCTGATCCTCACCCCCGGTGTCTACGACACCAACCAGGCCATCAAGATCACCCACGCGAACACCGTCGTGCTGGGCCAGGGCTTCGCCACGCTGATCCCGCAGAAGGGAAACGCGGCCATGGACGTCTCCTCGAACACGGGGGTGAAGCTGTCCGGCCTGCTCATCGACGCGGGGCCGGTCCACTCCGGCGTGCTGCTCTCGGTTGGGACCCCCGACGGCGCCACCGCTGGTCCCCGCCCGGCCACCGACCCCGACCTCATCCAGGACGTCTTCTTCCGCATCGGCGGCGCCGAGACCACGGCCACCAGCGCCGGGATCAGCCTGCTTGACCGGGCCCGCTACTCGATCATCGACGATGTGTGGGCCTGGCGCGCCGACCACGGCAACGACGTGGGCTGGACCGACAACGTCGCGGCCACCGGCGTCGAGGTGACCGGCGAGAACGTCACCGCCTACGGCCTGGCCGTCGAGCACTATCAGAAGGACGAGGTGATCTGGCGCGGCCAGGGCGGCACCGACGTCTTCTTTCAGAACGAGCTGCCCTACGACCCGCCCAGCCAGTCCGCCTGGATGGCCTCACCGACCCAGGACGGCTACCCCGCCTTCCTGGTCGGCCGCAACGTCAAGACGTTCCACGGCTACGGCCTGGGCAGCTACGTCGTCTTCATCGACACCTCGGCCACCCTCTACGACGACGAAGCCTTCCAGGCGCCCGACCTGCCCGGCGTCCAGTTCACCAACATCTTCGGCGTGTGGATCGCGGGCTCGGGCGGCGACAACTCGATCATCAACGGCACCGGCGGCCCGGTGACCTCCACCAATCCCGGCACGGTCGAGCCCGTCGACCTGACCAGCTACCCGTAAGTCATCCGCCTCCCGATTTGAATTCATCTACCTGAACGGTGGCCACCGGATCCTGGCCGACCCGGGCCGTGGTCGCGGCACAGGCCAGGACGCCGCGGTGGCCACCGTTCAGTAAATCTCTAGGCCGGCAGCGGGCGGTCGTGCACCACGCGCTTCATCACCAATGTTGACGTCATGCGCAGCATGCCAGGCAGTGCCGACAGTTTCTCGTCCTGCAGCCGCTGGTAGGCGGCCAGGTCACTGGTCACGATGCGCAGCAGGTAGTCCGGGTCGCCGAACAGCCGCTCCGCCTGCAGCACCTGCGGGATGGCCGCGAGCCCCGTCTCGAACCCCACCAGGGTGTCCTGGTCTTCCTGCCGCATGGTGACGAACACGATCGCCTCGAACCCGAGGCCGACCGCCTCCGCGTCCACCACGGCCCGGTAACCGCGGATGGCGCCGCTGCGCTCCAGTTCGCGGACCCGGCGGTGGCACGGGGAGATGCTCAGCCCCACCCGGTCGGCCAGTTCGGTGACGGTCAGCCGCCCGTCCTCCTGGAGCAGAGCAAGAATCTTGCGGTTCACGGCGTCCATCTAGCTTATTCTTCCACTGTCTAGCGCATACTGAGCAATAGTTAGAAACAAGTTTCGGGACAGTAGGAATAGTTTCCCCTTAGGAGCCGATTCCGAGGGAGAACTGCCATGGCCATCAGCTCGATCGCCGCCTTCTGGGCGGTCGCCGCACTCCTCATCGCCGTTCCCGGCGCCGACTGGGCCTACGTCATCGGCACGGTAGTCGGCGGCCGCCCCGTCCTGCTGGCCGTCGGCGGCCTCGTGACCGGCTACGCCGCGGTGACGATCGTGGTCGCCGCCGGCGTCGGGGCCCTGGTCGCGCGGACCCCGGTCTCGCTGACCGTCCTGACCATCGCCGGCGGCCTGTACCTGATCTGGCTGGGCCTGCGGACGTTCACCCGCTCCGCCGCCCACGGCAACGCCTCCAGCCCCGCCGCCGCCGCCGCACCCACCCCAGTCGCGGCCGCCACCAGCCGGGCCACCTTGGTCCGCGGCATCGGCGTCAGCGGGCTCAACCCCAAGGGCCTGCTGGTCTTCCTGGCCCTGCTCCCGCAGTTCACCACCCCGCGCGGGAGCTGGCCGCTGACCGTGCAGCTCGCCGTGCTGGGCCTGGTCTTCATCCTCACCTGCGCGCTGTTCTACCTGGGCATGGGCTCCCTGATCCGCAGGCTGCTGGACGCCAAGCCCGCCGTGGCCCGGGTCATCTCGCGTGTCTCCGGCGCCGCGATGATCCTCATCGGCCTGCTCCTGCTCGCCGAGCGCCTGGTGGCCTGACCGCTCACCCCTTCAGCGCGGTGTTCAGGCTGTAGTTCTTCATCGTGAACGTGTCGGCCTTTCCGTCCGTGGACGCCACCTCGAAGCCGAACTCAGCCTCGGTCAGGGTCGCGCTGGACGGGACGTAGCCGTGGCTCATCAGCCACTTGATCGAGGCGAGGATGTTGGTCTGGCCGGACGTTTCGTTGTGGTTCAGGGAGAAGATGAACTCGGTGCCGCCGTACTCCCACACCGAGAACTTCTGGCCGGAGACGGTGGCCGAACCGAGCCTCGTGCTCCCGGCCAGGGACCGGCCGTCGTTGTCCACCCAGATCATCATCTCGATGCTCCAGTTGTTCAGCCACACGTCGTCGGCCGCCTCGGCGCTCAGGCCGGTGGTGTCCGACGGCAGGCTCTCGCCGAAGCTGTTCTTGATCTCCGTGTACTTCGAGACCGGATCGGCGGGGCCGCCGGCCGCCTTGCCGAACAGCTCCCCGGTGTCCGGATAGGTCTCCACCGCGGTGTTTCCGGCCGCCTGAGTGCTGGTGGCCCGCCAGTCCCCGGCGCTGTCCGCGCAGATCCGCTGCGGCCCGGCCCCGCCGTTCCACATGTCGTTCTGCACCAGGTATTTGCCGCCGTTGGGCTGCCACGTGCCCTCCGGTTTCGAGCTGCACCACTTCCACGTCTTGGTCGCGGCCTGGGCGGACACGGCGGTCCCCGTGGTCCCGGTGATCTCTGCGGTCCCGGCGACCAGCGCCAGGGCAGCCAGAGCGGACAGCAGTCTTCTGCTCATGCGGGGTCCCTTCAGGTAGCTGCTAACGGTACTGTCGCCGGCCTCGGACCGGGCTGCAGTGGAATGCCGGGAAAACCCGTTAAGCCCCTATCGGGTTGCCAAGACGGAAAGGGTCGCGCACGCAAGGGGTGGGGGTGGGGGGTAGCACCCAGGGGGTGTGGGGTAGCGCCCAGTGGGGGATGGGTGGTGGCCGGCTGCCGGGGCCGACGCTGGATCCATAGCGTGGTCGTCATCACAGGAAACAGCTCTGAGCTGGAGGAATGAGTTGACGATCGGCGAAGGCCTCGCTGGAGCAGGCGTTCATGCAACCGACCGCCGACAGCGTCGAGTATCACGCCGGGGTCCCGGCGCACGCCGGCGCGCACACCGACATCATCATCTTCGCCAAGCTCGGACTGGCGCCCTCCGACAACGACAACCGGCGCGTGATCGCCGCCATCAAATACCTAGAGTCATGACCTTAATGAACGGCTGCGCACCGGACCGGCCCGCTCGCCCGCCGCGTGCCCGCGCGTAACGTTTGGTGATCCTCAGAGCCTCTTCAGGATCCGCTCAGGAACTGCCGCCACGATAAGTGCGCGATGCGGGAGTGAAATCCCGTGGCAACGTGGCCCGCATTCCCCAGAGCCCCGCACTGCAAAGAGCCCATGCCACAAAGCTCTGCCCTGGTCCTTTGAGGAGCTTCGATGTTCTTTACCTACCTGCGCCGTGAGCTGCGGCGCCGGATGCGTCAGGCCATCTTTATCGCGCTCGGCCTGGCGCTGGGAATCGGCTTGGTCATCACCGTCACCGCTGCCTCCGCCGGCGTCAAGAACGCGCAAGGCAGCGTGCTCCACTCGCTCTACGGTGTTGGCACCGATATCACGGTCAGCAAAACCCCCACGGCGGGATCGGGCGCACCCGGATCGTTCGGCTTCCGCGGTCAGGCCGGCACCCGCACCAGGCCTGCGGCGGGCACGAAGATCGACGTGAACACCCTGCGCGGGTTCGGGCTCGGCAACCTGGACTCCTCGTCGGTGACGTCCGTCGCCAAGCTGCCCAACGTCGCGGCCGCGGCCGGCGGCCTGACCCTCACCGATACCAAGATCACCGGGAAGATCCCGGCGTTCAACTCCTCGGGCGGCGGTGGCTTCGGCGGCGGCGGGGGAGGCAGTGGAGGCGGTGGTGCCTTCCGCGGCTCGTTCACGCCCACCACGTTCACCGTCGACGGCGTGGACATCGCCACCGGCGAGCTAGGCCCGCTGAGCGCCGGGAAGATCACCTCGGGCCGGACCCTCGGCAGTTCCGACACGAGCGCGAACGTGGCCGTGGTCGACTCCGACTACGCGACCCAGAACAAGCTGACCACCGGCTCCATGGTCGACGTGGCCAAGACGAACTTCAAGGTCGTCGGGATCGTCAGCGAGCCCACCGGCGGCAGCACCTCCGACGTGTACATCCCGCTGGCCCGGGCCCAGGCCCTGGGCACGGGCACGAGCGGCGACTCGCTCAAGAACGACGTGAACACCATCTACGTGGCCGCCGCCAGCGCCTCCGACATCGGCTCGGTGCAAAAAGCGATCGGCCACACCGTCCCCGGCGCGACCGTGACCACGCAGAACAGTCTGGCCAGCCAGATCACCGGCTCGCTGTCCAGCGCCTCCAGCCTGGCCAACAGCCTCGGCCGGTGGCTGGCGATCGCGGTGCTGGTGGCCGCGTTCGCGCTGGCCGCGCTGCTCACGATGTCCGCGGTGTCGCGGCGGGTGCGGGAGTTCGGCACGCTCAAAGCGCTCGGCTGGCCGGGACGTCGGGTCGTCGGCCAGGTGATGGGTGAATCAGTTGTCATTGGCGTCATCGGCGGCGCGGTCGGCGTCGCCCTGGGCTTCGCCGGGGCCGCGCTGGTCGGCAAGTTCACCGGGCCGCTGACCGCCCAGATTCCCCAGGCCACCGGAAGCGCGACCCCGGGCGGCTCGCGGGCGTTCGGCGGCGGCGGCTTCGGCGGCGGCGGTGGCGGCTTCCCCGGCGGGCGCAGCGGCTCCGGCGGCCCGGGCGGCTTCTTCCGCAATCTGTCCGGGAACGCGTCGCACACGATCCCGGTGCACCTGAGCGCGCCGGTCACGGTGGGCGCGATCGTGGCGGCCGTCCTGCTGGCGATCGCCGGCGGCCTCGTCGCCGGCGGCTTCGGCGGCTGGCGGGCCGCGCGGCTGCGGCCGGCCGCGGCGCTGGCGAGGGTCGAATGAACGGCCGTCGCGTGACCGTCCGGAAGGAGTCCTGATGTACAAGCTGTCTGGTGTGACGAAGAACTACCAGAAGGGCAGCCGTCTGGTGGCCGCGCTGCGTGGTGTGGATCTGGTGATAGAGGACGGTGAGTGGCTGGCGGTGCAGGGCCGGACCGGGCACGGCAAGACCACGCTG
>DATAWQ010000008.1:0-17354 GCA_036267135.1 Streptosporangiaceae bacterium
GCGATCGCGATGCCGCCGGGGACAGCGGGGAGCCGCTGTCGGAGGACTTCTGGTCGGTGGCGCGCAGGCTGCGCAGCACGTCCAGGGAGGTGCTCGCCCCCTGGGACATCACCCCCTCGCACCTGCGGGCCTTGCGGGTGCTCAGCGACGAGGGTGCGATGCGCCCATCGGCTCTAGCAGAACGGCTGCGCATCGCCCCGCGTTCGGTCACCGAGGTGGTGGACGCACTCGAAGCCAGGGGGCTGGCCGAGCGGCGGCCCGACCCGGGGGACCGGCGGGCCTCGCTGATCGAGATGACCGGGCACGCCGCCGGTGTGCTCGACGCGATCAGGGCCGCCAGGGGCGCCGAAACCGAGCGGTTCTTCGCCCGGCTGAGCGAAACGGAGCGGGCCGACCTCGCCCGCATCCTGCGCAAGCTCATGGGCTGAGCGGAGGCCGCCTGGCCCGGGGTAGGCCGCTAGTACGTTGGCTGATATATTGGCCGTCGTACTAGGAGGCCGAAATGACCGCTGCCAAGCAAGACGAGAGGGCCGGGCCTGACGTGCTGCGCCGCGCGGGCGACGCGTCGGTGCTGATCCTGACCAGCCTGGCCGACGGCCCCAAGCACGGCTATGCCCTGATCCAGGACATCAAGGGGTTCGCCGGGGTCGAGCTCGGGCCTGGCACGCTCTACGGTGCGCTCGACCGGCTGGAACGCCTCGGCCTGATCGAGGCGCTGCCCACCGACGACCGCCGGCACCCCTACCAGATGACCGCGTCCGGGGTGACCGCGCTGCGGGTGCACCTCGACTCGCTCGAACGCGTCAGCGCGGCCGGCCGGCTGCGGCTGCGGCTGAGCGGCATCTGATGGCGGGCCCCAGGGCGGTCCGGCTGGTCGGTACCGTGCTGCGCTGCTATCCGGCCCGCTGGCGGCGGCGGCACGGCGTCGAGGCCGCCGAACTGGCTGTGCTGCTGATGCGGGACGGCGCCGCGCCGGGCCAGATCGCCTGGAGCTTCCTCAAGGGTGCGGCGCGGGAGCGGCTCACGCCGCGGCCTGGCCGGCGGCTGAGCCTGGCGGTGTGCGCGCTGCTGGTCGCCGCCGCCTCACTGGGGGTGTCGCTGGGGCTGGTGTCCGGATCGGCGCCAGCCAGGGCGGCCAGCACCGTGCCGCCGGGTTCGCACTCGCGCTGCCACCCGCGCCAGGCCGGGCTTGACCGTCACCTCCACCAGGCGGGCGGCCATGGCCAGCCCTGCTGACCCGGTCAGCCAGGGGGGCGTGACCGCGGAGCCGCCCGTCCCGGCCAAGCCGCCCCGGGCCAAGCGCCGCCGCCGGGCACTGATCGAGGCGGGCGCCGCCGTCTTGGTGGCGCTGCTGCTGGCGGCCGGGCTGCGGGCCTTCGTGTTCCAGACCTTCTACATCCCGTCGTCGTCGATGGTGCCCACGCTCGGCGTGTACGACCGGATCCTGGTGCAGAAGGCGTTCTTCAACTGGCACGACGTGCGGGCGGGCGACATCGTGGTGTTCACCCACCCGCCGCTGGACCACTGCCCAGGGCCGCAGCAAGGTGACCTGGTCAAGCGGGTCATCGCGCTGCCGGGGCAGACGATCTACTCATCCGGGAACGACATCTACGTGAACGGGCGGCTGCAGCCCGAGACCTACCTGCCGCACTACGACCCGCTCGGGCCGCCGATACCGCACGCCAGCCAGCAGCATCCGTTCCGGGTGCCACCGGGTGAGTTCTACATGATGGGCGACAACCGCGCGATCTCCTGCGACAGCCGGTACTGGGGCCCGATCAAGGGCACGAGCATCGTCGGCAAGGTGATAGTGCTGTGGTGGCACAACGGCCACCCCGACTTCCACCCCTTCTGAGCCACCCGGCCGTCACCCCTTCTGACTGGCCGAGGCCCGGATCCGCTCGTGCAGTTGCCCGGCCAGATGCAGCCCCACCGCGAAGTCGATCTTCCCGATGTTGCCGAGCTCCACCGGGCCGCCGAGCAACGGCGGCTGCTCGAAGACGTAGATCTCCTCGCGGCCCAGGATGAGCCCGCGGCGCTCGGCGCCCATGGCCAGTCCGGCCAGCAGGTACCGGTCCTGGCCGTCGGGGGTGGCCAGGACCGCCTCCAGCGCCCCGTCGGTCGGCCATTCGAGTGTGAGCTGGCCCTCCAGCGTGTCCAGCCACCACAGGCCGGCATCGGACCGGAAGAAGACGTCGCCGAACAAGGACGCGAACATCGGGTCCTTGCCGCCGAGGCCGATCCACTCCCAGGCTTCCAGACCGCGCGCGAACTGCCCGGCCGCGAACGATCTCGTCAGGTCCATCCACCGATTCAACCGCCATCGCCGCCCCAGGGCGATTGATATTCTCCCTTTGTCATGCCGACCCAGTCACAGCCAGCGCTGTCGGGGCCAGCCCAGTCACAGCCAGCGCTGGCGCGTCGGCACGCGGCCGGGGCGCCGAGCGCCCGTGGCTTGCTGTTCACCTTGCTCGGGGAGTTCGTGCTGACTGGCGACGGCACGGCCTGGACGTCCGCCGTGCTCGCCGTCTTTGCCCGCCTCGGCATCGAGGAGAAGGCCACCAGGCAGGCGCTGATGCGGACGGCCGACGCGGGCTGGCTGGCGGCGGAGAAGATCGGCCGCCGGACCCGGTGGCGGCTGACCCAAAGCGCGCGGCGGCTGCTCACCGACGGCGCCGAGCGGATCTACACGTTCACCGGCCCGGCCAGCGACTGGGACGGCCGCTGGCTGCTGGTCTCGGTGCGGATCCCGGAGAGCGACCGGCGGGCCAGGCACGTGGTGCGGTCCCGGCTGAGCTGGGCCGGGTTCGGGTCGCTCGGCGCGGGCCTGTGGATCAGCCCGCATCCGGACCGGGAGGCCGAGGCGGCCGGCGTGCTGCGGGAGGCCGGGGTCGCCGCGGACGCGCATCTGTTCGTGGCCACCCGCTCCGGGCTCGGCGACGCGACGGACATGGTGGCCACCGCCTGGGATCTGGCCGCCATCGAGGAGCAGTACGAGCAGTTCATCGAGGAGTTCTCCGGCCGCGCGCCGGACGACCTGCTGGTCCGGCAGATCGAGCTGGTGCACGCCTGGCGGCGGTTTCCTGCCGTGGACCCGGCCTTGCCCAGCCCGCTGCTTCCGGCCCGGTGGAGCGGGCGGAAGGCGGCCCAGGTGTTCGCCGACCGGCACGACCGCTGGTCGGCCGGGGCTCGGCGGGAGTGGGCCAGGCTGAACGCCATCGTGGCCCCCTGACCAGGTGCCTTCACGACCCGGGGACGGCTGGGAGCGGGAGCACCAGGACGTCGGCCACGGGTGCGCCTGACTCCGGGTCGCGGGTGCGGCCCACCTTGCGCCAGCCCCAGTCCTGGAAGGCGATCTGGGCCGGAGTCGCGGCGGGCAGCACGGTCAGCGTGGCCCGTTCCTCGGTCCGGCCGGCCAGCACGAGGTCGTGCAGCCGCCGGCCGATGCCCTGCCGCCGCCAGGACGCGCGGACCAGCAGTTCGACCAGTGCGAAGGTGCGGCCAAGGTGCTCGGCGGTCACCTCGTCGGGCAGCGGCGTGGTCAGCCCTCGCCACCACGAGGTGGATGGCCGCAGCGGCATGCCCGCGGCGTAGCCGACCAGGTAGCCGCCGTGCCTGGCCTCGGCGAGCACGAACCCGGGCTGACGGCGCTGGACCGCGAACCGGCGGGCGAACCCGGCCGGATCGCCGTCGCGCCGGTACGGCAGGTCGGCGTACACCTCGGCGTGCACGGCCTGGAATTCCTCCCCGGGCCCGGCCGCCTGCGCCCCGTCGAGCCGCCCGAACACGAGCACCGCCTGCGGCACCGCCGCTAGGCCCCGGGGGTGCCGGTGGCCTGCGGCTCTTCGGCCGGGGCGGCGAAGTCCGCCGCCGCCGTCTTGAAGAACTCGTCGTAGTCGTAGGCGCCCTCGGGGTTCGCACGCACGCGCTCGTCCAGCCACGCGGCGTCCTTGCCGATCAGGATCCGCCAGGTCCCCGCGCGCACCGCGTCCAGGATGATGGTGGCCGCCTGCGCCGCGCTGACCGGGGCGTTCTCCTTGAACTGGCTGGCCAGGCTGGCGATGGTCTGGCGGAGTTCGTCGTCGGACTGGCCTTCGACGTCCATACCGGCCGCGATCATCTTGGCCCTGGCTTCGGCCAGCTCGGCCTGGCTCATGGTCGGCGCGGTCGGCTGGCCGTGGGCGCGCATCGTGTTCACGATGATGTCGGTGCCGACGTGCCCGGGCAGCACGAGCGCCACCTTGACGTGCGGCGCGTTGGTGCGCAGGTCCTCGATGAGGGCCTCGGAGAAGCCACGCACCGCGAACTTGGCCGTGGCGTAGGCGGTCTGCGGCGCACCGGGGCCCAGCGAGGCCCACAGGCCGTTCACGCTGCTGGTGTTGACCAGCACGCCCTCGTCGCTCTTGACCAGCAGCGGCACGAACGCCCTGGCGCAGTAGTACACCCCCCACCAGTCCGTGCCGAACGTGCGCTCCCACTCCTCCCTGCTGCCGTCGACGAAGCTGCCGCCCCCGCCGATGCCGGCGTTGCTGAACACCAGGTTGACGTGGTCGCGGCCGTGCCGCTCCAGCACCTCGTCCCGGAACGCGAGCACCTGCGCCTCGTCGCTGACGTCACAAACGTGGCCGGTGACCAGCACGCCGTCCGGGGCCTCGGCCTGCGCCACGGCGGCGGTGGCGGTGACCGCATCGCCGTGGATGTCGCACGCCGCGACCGAGCATCCCTGGGCCGCGAGCTGCCAGGCAAGCTCGCGGCCCATGCCCGAGCCGCCGCCGGTCACAACCGCGAGCTTGCCTTCGAACGAGTCCATCTCCGCGCCCTTCCGCTGATTTGCCCTGATACCTGTTGTACCTGGTGCCGCCGCGCTCACCGGTCCAGGGCGGCGTTCAGCTCGGCGATCCGCCGGCTCGCGTAGTTCATCTCGTGCACGGTCTGGCGCACCCGGCGCCAAGCCTGGCCGAGCCGTCCGGGGCGGTCCGTGACGGTCAGCGGCGGTGCGGTGGTGGTCTGGCTGGTGTGATCGATAACCTGTGCGGACATGGTCCGGTCCCCTTTGCTGGGGGTCTGGCCGGTTTTTCCGGCCCGTTGGTCACAGGTTCGCCCGCGCCGCCCGGGCCCAGGCAGGGATCGAATCACCCCACTTTCCCCAGGTAGACGGCCGGGGTGGAATCACCCACACTCCCGGGCCTAAACCAGCCCGGTGCTCAGGGCCAGCCTGGTCAGGTCGGCCCGGCGGCGGCAGCCGGTCTTGTCCCTGATCCGGTCCAGGTGTGAGCTGACCGTGCGCCCGCTGATGTTCAGCCGGGTCGCGATCTGCGCGTCGGTGTGCCCCTGAGCCACCAGGGTGACCAGCTCCCGCTCCCGCGGGCTCAGCACGTCCAGGCCGGAATCCTCGGCGACCGGGACGGCGGCGGCGAGCATGAGGGCGTACTCGGTGGCGGTGGCCAGGCTCATCGCCGCGCCGCGCTCCGCCGCGGTGCGGACCTTGGCCGGCTCAAGCCCCTCGCGGGCCTTGGCGGCCAGCTCGTCGCGGTGCTCCCGGTACCACGGCCCGTGCGGCGGCGGCCAGGGACCGGCCAGCGCGGACGTGGCCGCCCACACGGTGATCGCCTCGGCCGGGCGCCTGGTGGCCGCGCACAGGCAACCGCAGCAATCCAGGCCGACCAGCAGACTCGGCCGCAGGCCCGCCTGCGCCGCGATCTGGAGCTGCTCGTGCAGATGCGCCGCGGCGTCAGCGACCCGGCCCTCCCGCAGGTCAAGGACGGCCCGGTTCCAGAGCTGGGCGACCAGGTTGCCCAGGTCACCCACTTCCCGGCACCAGCTCAGACCCGTCGTGCAGGCCTGGTCGGCCGCGGCCAGGTCACCGGCCTCGGTCAGCACCATCGTGACGATCTCGCTGAGCGCCCTGGCCATCGAGCCGGGGATCTCGTCCGGCCTCCGCTGGGCCTGGTGGGCCAGCTCGATGGCCTGGTCCCGGTCACCCGCGTACCAGGCGGCCACGCTGAGGCAGGCCAGCGCCATCGCCTCGCCGCCCGGCGAGCCGGCCCGCCGGAACAGTTCGAGCGACCGGCCGCCGTCGGCGGCCGCCTCGGCGGCCCGGCTCAGGTACAGCAGGGAGGAGGCCCGGCCGCTCAGGCAGGACGCCAGCAACCCCGGGTGCCCGCTGGTGGCCAGCGCGTCGCGGACCGCGGTGAAGTGATCGAGCGCCGTGGCCGGGTCGGCCGACTGACTGGCCGCCTGGCCGAGCCACATCCTGGCCACGCACCACGCGTCGCTGCCGGCCTGGAGCTGCCCGGCCGCCGTGGCCAGCAGCGGCGCCTGGCTGGTCAGCCGGCCCCGGAGCTGCCACCAGGGCGCCTGGGCGAACGCCAGCCGCAGCGCCGTGACCTGGTCGTGCCCCATGGCCCAGGCCAGTGCGTGCCGCAGGGTCACGTCCTCGGCGTCGAGCTGGCGCAGGCTGGCCGCCTCCGCGGTGCGCGTCTCCAGGCCACCGGCGGCCTCCTCGGCCAGCTGCACCGCGTAGGCGGCCAGCGCGGCGGCCACCTCGCCGTCCTCGCTGGCCCGGATCAGCAGCCCGGCCCCGTAGGCGCGCAACGTCTCCAGCATCACGTACCTGGACCGGCCGTCCGGGTCCACCCGCGGCGGCACCAGGAGGGAGCAGTCCACCAGCCGGAGCAGGGCCCGCCCGGCAGTGGGCCCGGCCACCGCCTCGGCCCCGTCCAGCGTGAACGGCCCGGGGAAGGCCGACACCGCGCGGAACACCCGCCGCTCGCGCTCGTCCAGGAGCTGGTAGCTCCACTGCACGGTGGCCGCCAGCGACCGCTGCCGCTGCTCGGCCAGCCGGTCACCGTCGGCCAGCAGCCCGAACCTGTCCTCGATCCGGTCCAGCAACTGGGCCACGCCCAGCGAATCCGTCCTGGCCGCGGCCAGCTCGATGGCCAGCGGCATCCCGTCCAGCCTGGCCACCAGCCTGCCGACCAGCGCGCCGGTCTGGTCGTCCAGCCTGAAGCCCGGATCCACCCGCCCGGCCCGGTCGGCGAACAGTTCGACCGCCTCGCTGCCCGCGGTAGCGGCCGGGTCGCCGGGATCGGGCAGCGTGAGTGGCCCCAGCCGGAAGCGCGCCTCCCCGGCGATGCGCAGCGGCTCCCGGCTGGTGGCCAGCACCCGCACGTCGTCGGCACCGAGCAGCAGCCGGCCGCACAGCTCGGCCGCCGCCTCGATCACGTGCTCGCAGTTGTCCAGGACCAGCAGGAGCTGCCGCCGGGCCAGCGCGTGGGCCAGCGCCTCGGCCGCAGCCCGCGGCCCGCTGCCCCCGGCCGCGTCCGCCGCCGGGGGCAGCCCGCCCGCGCCGATCCCTGGCAGCTCGCGGATCCCCAGCGCCGCCACCACCGCGGCCACCACCTGGGCCGGTTCGCGCACCGCGGCCAGCCCGGCCAGCCACACCCCGTCGGCGAACCGGCCGGCCACTTCCCTGGCCACCTCGGCGGCCAGCCGGGTCTTCCCGGCGCCACCCGGCCCGGTCACCGTGACCAGGCGGTTGCGCTCGAGCTGATCCGCGACCTCGGCCACGGCCTGGGCCCGGCCGACAAAGCTGGTCAGCGCGGCCGGAAAGCCGTGCACACTGGCCGCCGCACCGGCCGCCGTGCCCCCTGTGGCGGAAAGGCAGCCTGCGCCGCTTTCTGCGGCGGAAAGACGCCCTACGCCGGACCGTTCCACAGCGGTAACCCTAACCGGACCCGACGTCGCCGCCTAGCCGGGCAGGATCTTCAGGCGGGCCGGCGTCAGCGTTGGCCTGGCTGGCCGGGGTGGCCACCGTTCAGGTTGATAGTCAGACGAATTTGACGTGCACGCCGGCCTCGGTGAGCGCGCGTACCGCCTCCATGTCGTCGGGCAGGTCGGTGATCAGCTCGCTGACCGCGTCGATCTCGCAAATGCGGGCGAACGCCACCCGGCCGATCTTGGAGCTGTCGGCCACCACGACCACGCGCTTGGCGCAGGTGATCATGATGCCGTTGGTGTGCGCCTCGATCTCCTGGTAGGTGGTGCAGCCGGCCTTGGCGTCGATGCCGTCCACGCCGATGAAGGCCACGTCCAGATTCAGCCCGGTGAGGCTGGCCTCGGCGATCGGGCCGGACATCTCGTAGGACTCGCTGCGCACCAGGCCGCCGGTCGCGATCAGCTTGAGCTTGGGGCGGACCGCCAGCTCGGACGCGATGTTCAGGGCGTTGGTGACGATCGTGAGCTTCTGCTGGTCGGCCAGCGCGCGCGCGACCTCGGTCGCCGTGGTGCCGCCGGTCAGGCCGACGGCCATGCCCTCGGTCACGTAGGCGGCCGCCTCGCGGGCGATGCGGCGCTTGCCCTCGGCGTGCCGCACGCCCTTGTAGCGCAGCGGCAGCTCGTAGGACACGGCGTGCGCGATGGCGCCGCCGTGGGTGCGCGCCAGCAGCCGCTGCTGTTCGAGTATGACCAGGTCACGGCGGACGGTGGCCTGCGACACGGCCAGGTCCTCGGCGAGGTCGGCCACCCCCAGTGAACCGCCATCGGCGAGCCGCTCCAGTATCGCGCTCAGCCTTGCCGCTCTGTTCATAGCGAGACAGCATATCGCTGCTGGTAAGGGGCTTGTACAGGATTGGGTAGGTGCGCAGCATCCACTGCCGATGGTTGCTTATGAGCGATTGGCTGGTCACGATGCTCATTTAGCCTTGCCACGGTGACCGAATTCACTCTAGATTGACAGATTATGAGCGCAATCGATCATCGGTAGCGCTACTCGGCGCGCTCAAGAGGAGACTGATGAAGAACCTACGCGGGCCTTATCCGGCCGGAAAGAAGCCCTACGGCAGCAGCAGACGGGCCGCGTCGGTCGTCCTCGCGGCGGGCCTGGTGGCGCTGGGCACGGCCTGCGGGTCGAGCGGCGGTGCCAGCAGCACGAGCTCCAGCCCGAAATCGATAACGGTGGCGGTGGCCTATCCCTCGCCCCCGGCCGCCGAGCTGGCTCAGTTCACCAAGGAGACCGGCATCAAGGTCAACTGGGTCAACATCGGCTGGGACGACCTGCAGACGAAGATCGCCGCGGCCGCGGCGGCCAACACCTACTTCGCCGACGCCACGGACGTGGACTGGTCCAAGGTCGGCGAGTACCAGAAGACCGGCTGGTTCTACCCGCTGAACAAGTACTTCAGCATGAGCGCGCTGAAGCCCGACATGCCGCAGCTCGACACGTTCGTCTCCAACGGCGACCTGATGGGTGTGCCGTTCGACGCGTCCTTCATCACCACCACGGTCAACACCAAGGACTTCGCCAAGGCCGGGATCAAGACCATCCCGACCACGCTGCCGGCCTTCACCGCCGCGCTGAAGCAGGTCGGCACGGCCAACCACATGGCCAACCCGCTGGACATCCAGCTCGCCACCGCCGAGGGCCTGTCCACCTGCTGGTACCAGATGACCGCGGCGTTCGGCGGCCAGGTGCTCACCTCGGCCGACAGCCCGAACTTCACCTCGCCGACCTCACCCGGCTACCAGGCCATGAGCTGGATGGTGAACGCCTACAAGAGCGGCCTGGTGCCCAAGGCCAACATCAACACCACCGACTACGACGGGTTCACCACCGAGATGGCCAAGAACCGGGTGGCCGCCGCGCTGTGCGACTACTCCGGCAGCGTCGGGTCCATCTACAACGTGGCCTCCTCGTCGAGCGTGGTGAACCAGACCCAGTACGTCTCGACACCGGGCGCCAGCGGCGTCGGCCTGGCCGTGGCCAACCCGGACGGCATCGGCATACCCAAGACGGCCAAGAACGTGGCCGGCGCGGTGAAGTTCATCAACTGGTTCACCAGCACCCAGAACCAGGCCACCTGGGCCGGGCTCAAGGGTCCCAAGAACGTGGTCAGCACGTTCCCGCTGCCGGACCGGCTGTCCAGCTTCAACCTGCTGGTCAAGGCCGGTAACATCAACGACGCCTCGCAGCTCGCCGCCATCTTGCGGGCGCACGCGCAGGCCCCGTTCCCGAACGGCGCGCCGCCCTGGTACGTGCAGTTCAGCGCCGCGGTGCAGACCAACATCCACGAGGCCGCGGCCGGCCAGGAGACCGTCGCGCAGGCGACGACGGCCATCGCCAGCACGGTGTCCCAGCTCAAGGCCTCCGGGTAGGGCGGCCAGCCGGGTACCATCCGGCCCACCGACCCCGGTACCCGGCTGACGAGTGAGGAGGCTGACCTGTTGAGCGCGCCGTTGCGCGGTCGGATCCTGCCGTACATCCTGGTGTCGCCGCTGGTGGTGTTCATCGGCGTGCTGTCGTTCGTCCCCACCGTGGCCACCACGGTGGAGGCGTTCTTCCGGGTGATGCCGCTGGACCCGCCGAACCGGTTCATCGGGTTCGGTAACTTCCGGGCGCTGTTCGCGAACTCGGTGATCACCACCTCGTGGATCAACACCGCGCTGTACGCGGCCATCGGGGTGGTGCTTTCGGTCGTGTTCGGCACCGTGATCGCGGTGGCGCTGCGGCGCCGGTTCAGGTTCCGCGGCGTCATCCTGGCGCTGGTCATCCTGCCCTGGGCGCTGCCCGCCGTGGTCGAGGCGGTGATCTGGAGCTGGATCTACAACCCCACCTTCGGGGTGATGAACAGCGCGCTGCACTCGGCGCACGCGATCGGCGGGTACCACCTGTGGCTCGGGCTCGACCGGTGGCTGACGATCGCCCTCATCGAGGTGGTGCAGGTCTGGCAGATCACGCCGTTGTCCGCGCTGATCATCCTGGCCTCGCTGCAGGCGATACCGCAGGAGCTGTACGAGGCGGCCAAGGTGGACGGGGCCGGCGCCGTGCAGCAGTTCTTCCGCATCTCGCTGCCGCTGATCAGATCCGCCGTGGCCGTGTCCATAGTGGAGGCGCTGGTCCTGTCGCTGAACGTGTTCGACCAGGTCTACATACTCAACGGGATCGCGCCGCTGGGGTCATCGGTGATGCTGCAGACCTACATCCAGACGTTCGAGAATCTCAACTTCGGCGGGGGCTACGCGTTGTCGCTGCTGGTGACCATCGCCACCGCGCTGGTCTCGCTGGGTGCGCTGGCCCTGCTCTACCGCCGGACGGAGGCAGTGTGAAGGGGGAAAGGGAGGAGGCGGGCGGGGTGGCGGTGAACGCTAGGGAGCGACTGGGGCGGGCGGTCGGCCAGGCCGCCGCGGGCCGCCCCGGCCGGGTGGTGTCGGCCGCGCCGGCGCGGCTCATCGGGCGGCTCATCGCGATCATCGTGATTCTGCTGTGGTCGCTGTTCCCCATCTACTGGGCGCTGAACACGAGCTTCACGACGCTGTCGGGAGCCGACAGCGCCCCGTCGCACTACTTCCCTTCGCCGCTGGTGGGCACCAGCTACAGCCAGATCCTGGGGATCAGCAGCTCGTCCTTCGGGATCGCCACGCAGCTCGGCCGGTCGCTGCTGAACTCCGCCATCGAGTCGGGCGCGGCCATGGTGCTGACCGTGGGCATCGCCGTGTTCGCCGCCTACGCCTTCGCCCGGCTCGAGTTCAGGTTCAAGCGGGTGATCTTCGTCAGCGTGCTGGCCACCCTGCTGCTGCCCGCGTACGCGACGCTGATCCCGCTGTACCGGATCATGGCCAGCCTGGGGCTGGTGAACACCTATCTGGCGGTCATTCTGGTGTACGTTTCCGGGTTCCTGCCGCTGGCCATCTGGATCCTCTACAACTACTTCAACGCCATCCCGAAGGAACTGGAGGAGGCGGCGTTCGTGGACGGCGCCTCGCCGGTGCGGGCGCTGCTGCGGGTGGTGGTCCCGGTGGCCATGCCCGGAATTGCGGCCGCCGCGATCATCTCGTTCCTGATGGGCTGGGCCCAGTTCCTGTTCCCGCTGGTGCTGACCACCGATCTGTCCACCCAGCCGGTCACCGTGATCGTGGCCGCGCTGAACCAGCAGCGCATCGTGCCGTTCACCCTGCTGATGGCGTGCGGGGCGCTGGCCGCGGCCGTGCCGGGCATCCTGGCGCTGATCCTGAACCGCTACATCGTCGAGGGCATCACGGCCGGGTCGGTGAAATAGCACGGCCCGCGCGGTGGACGTCCTGGGGGAGCGGAGGTCAGCGGCTGGTGCGGACCACCGAGCGGGTCAGGTACCTGGGGTGGTCGGGGTCGAGGCCGCGGGCGATCGCGGTGGCCACCGCGACGCGCTGGGCCGTCACCAGCGCGGCCTGGGGGTCCTGGCCGGTGGTGGCCACGATGGTGGCCCCGGTGCGCTTGATCTCGCTGACCAGGACGTCGTCGTCCACGCCGAACAGCCACACCACGGTGGTCTCGTCGGCGGCTGCCAGCGGTCCGTGCAGGTACTCAAGAGCCGGGTACGCCTCGCTCCACGCGGCCCCGGCCTCCTGCACCTTCAGCGCCGCCTCGCGGGCCACGCCCACCGCCCAGCCCCGGCCGAGGAAGACGTAGTGCGGCCGGTCCACGAGCTGATCGTCGAGGTCGGCCGCGACCAGCGTCCTGGCCTGGGTTATCGCCGGGCCGAGGTCGTGGCCGACGTGCGCCCTGGCCACGGTCAGCACGGTGCTGGCGAACCGGGTCTGCACGACCGACTGCTCGTCGGCGTAGTCGAGCACCAGGAGTTCGTCGCTGACGTCCGCCACCGGCGCCGAGGCGTCCGCGGTGATGGCGATCTTGCGGACCGGGCCAGGCACGGTGCCCAGCGCGTCGATCACCTCGGTGGTGGTGCCCGAGCGGGTCACGGCCAGCACCGCGTCGTAGCCGCGCACCGGCAGTTCGGAGGCCGGGAACGCGTCGGTCTCGCCGTGCCCGGACGCCTCCCGCGCGACCGCGATCGCCGCCGCGATGTGCCAGGAGGTGCCGCAGCCGATGACGGCCACCCGCTCGCCCCGGGCCGGCAGGACCTGCGCGGCCTCACCGGCGGTCTGGACGGCCGCGGCCCAGCAGTCGGGCTGGCTGGCTATCTCCGCGAGTACGTGCGCTTCAGATTCGGGCACGGTGGGTCCCTTCGGTCTCCAGGTTTCGCCCGGGGTGGCCCGGTGATCCGGCGGGCTGGCGCTCTGCGCGAGTGCGTGCTTTCGTTCACCCTCCCCCACGCGACCTGCCTGCCCGACTGTGCAGGGTTACTGTGCAGAGTTGATGAACGATACTGCACAGTATAGCCCATTTGCCTTGACTCTACGACATATCTGAGCACTCAACAAGATCCATTGAGCGCGTCCAGGCCTGGTGTCGCGCGAGTGCGGTGCGCGCGGGCTGCTCGCCCCTGGTGGTCGCGCTGATCAAGGTGGCCGTTCGCTGCGCATCGATGCGGCAAAACGATCAAAATCACGCAAGAGTTGTGCGCAATCCTGGTGTAGATGGATCGAACCGCCGGGTGGGGTGCCGGGTGGGCTGCGGCGGCCCGCCAGGCGGCGGCATGGCTCAATAGCCGGCGCAGGGCGGGGAGATCGAGGCCAGCCGGGGCTGCCTACGACGAGAGGCCGGCCGGCTCATGACCGCGAGCTCGCCGCTGGCCTCGGCTCTGGCGGGCGAAGCCGTTCCTTATACAAAATCGGCTAGCCCGCGCTGGCCGGGAACAGGCCAAAGGTCCAGGAACCCGCGGCGCTGGGGTCGTCACCGGCCCAGAACTCCGTCCAGTGGAGGGTGAACTCCGCCCGCGACAGGCAGCCGTCGTGGTTGAGGTCCAGCCGGGCGAAGGCCTCGTCGGTGGCGGTCTCACGGCCGTTCCACGCCTCGATGAGCTGGCGGTATTCGGCTGCTGAGATCCGGCCGTCGCCGTTCTCGTCCACGGCCTCGAACATGGCCTCGGCCGTCCCGGTGACCGCTTCGGGCATCTTCCCGAGCTGGTCCACCACGGCCAGCACGTCGTCGATCGTGATCTGGCCGGTGCCCGCCGCGTCCCGCAGCGTGGCCCACCAGCCCATCATGATCTGGACCAGCCGGGCGTGGTCGCCGTCACCCCGCAGCGCCACCCACCGATCGGCCAGGGCCTGGAAGTCGTGCTCGGTCAGGTAGCCGTCGCCGTCGGAGTCCATCGCGCCGAACACCCCGGCAACCTTGCTGCGCTGGAATTCGCTCGCCATCCCCCCATGCTCGGGCCGCGCCTGCCCAGACCGCACTGCCCCGCAGAGTAATCATTTAGTTACTCTGAGTCGTTCAGGGCAGTATGGCCACGTGGCGACGCTGGTCAGAGCGCAGGGGGCGTTATGTGTCAGAGGGGGCGGACGTTCTCCGCCTGCGGGCCCTTCTGGCCCTGAGTCGTATCGAACTCGACCTTCTGGTTCTCATCCAGCGACCTGTAGCCGGAGCTCGCGATGGCGGAGAAGTGGACGAACACGTCCGCCGTTCCGTCATCGGGGGCGATGAAACCAAAGCCTTTGTCGGCGTTGAACCACTTCACTGTTCCGGTTGCCATCAGTTCAAGTCCTCTATCCGTCATGCCAGGACGCGACCTCGCCGCGCCGAACGCGAGCCTAGCGGTTCTGGCTACGAAAGCGCATCGTTCCGGGTGGTTGTATTTGGCCAACCCATCTGCATGGGGTGCCGTCGCTCAGCCCAGCGTCTTCGAAGATCGCGAAGGGGGCAAGACGGTCAGTGGAGGAGAGCGGTCATTCCCCTCCACTTTAAATATATAGCGGACCGGGGGGCTTGCGGCAAGACCCGGGTCGTGCCGCATAATCGCTGGCCGAGACACAAATGCGGAAGGTGGGGGTTCGCGAAGTGCGCGTTTTGCTGTCAATGTATGGGTCCCACGGGGACGTGGCACCTCTGGTGGGACTTGCGGTGGAGCTGATGGCGTGAACCCGGTGACTACCAGCGCGTTTGACCTTCCCGACCGTCTCGCCGCCAAGGCCGCCCCGGCGCTGATCGCCGCCGACGAGCAGCACTTCGCGGCCATCGCGGAGAGCCTCGGGCAGACGATCGCCGACCTGTCCGGCCGCCTCGACACCGAGCGCAGGGCGCCCGGCGGCATAGGGCAGGAGGCGATGGACCGGGACATGGAGATCCACCGGCTGACCGCCCGGCTGCGCACCCTGCTCCGGTTCGGTCTGGACCTGTGCCTCGGACGCATCGTCGCCGCGGACGATCCGGTGCCCGTGTACATCGGGCGGCTTGGCCTCAGGGACCGCGCGGGCCGTCATCTGCTGATCGACTGGCGTTCACCCGCGGCCGAGCCGTTCTTCGGAGCCACCCACGCCAACCCGATGGGGCTGGCCAGCCGCCGCAGGTACCGCTGGACCCGCGGCCGGATCAGCGACTACTGGGACGAGGTGTTCACCGCGGACGGGCTGGAAGGGCACGCCGCGCTCGACGACCAGTCCGCCTTCATCGCCAGCCTGGGCAGCAGCCGGTCGCCCCGGATGCGGGACGTGCTCGCCACCATCGCGGCCGACCAGGACGCCATCATCCGGGCGGGATCCCGCGGCGCTCTTGTCGTCGAGGGCGGTCCGGGTACGGGAAAGACCGTCGTCGCCCTGCACCGCTCCGCCTACCTGCTCTACGCCGACCCTCGCCTCAGTCACCGCCGGGGCGGCGTGCTGTTCGTCGGTCCGCACCAGCCCTACCTGGCCTATGTCGCCGACGTTCTGCCCAGCCTGGGCGAGGAGGGTGTGCACACCTGCACGCTGCGCGACCTCGTCCCCGAGGGCGCCGCAGCGGCGATCGAGACCGACCCGGACGTGACCCGGCTGAAGTCCTCCGCGGACCTGGTGAAGGCGATCGAGCCGGCCGTCAGGTTCTACGAGAACCCGCCCACCAAGGCGATGAAGGTCGAGACCCACTGGTCCGACATCAGGCTCAGCGCCGCCGACTGGGCCGAGGCGTTCGGGGCGCCAGAGCCCGGCACGCCGCACAACGAGGCACGCGACCAGATCTGGCAGGAACTGCTCGCGATTCTGGTGGACAAGCGCCCCGGCGATGCCCCGGCTGACCTGCTCCGCAAGTCACTGCTGCAGAGCAGGGACCTGCGTGCGGCGCTCAACCGGGCGTGGCCGCTGGTCGAGCCGGCTGACCTGGTCGGCGACCTGTGGTCGGTACCCGCCTACCTGCGGATGTGCGCCCCCTGGCTCAGCCCCGACGAGGTCCGGATGCTGCAGCGCCGGGACGCTCAGGCCTGGACGGCGTCCGACCTGCCGTTGCTTGACGCGGCCCGGCAGCGGCTCGGCGACCCGCAGGCGGCCCGGCGCCAGCGCCAGCACGCCGCCGCCGTCGCCGCCGAACGCGAGCAGATGGATCAGGTCATCGACCGCCTGGTCGAGGTCACCGACGACGAATACGGCGTAGGCCTGGTGACGATGCTGCGCGGCGCGGACTTCCAGGACGCACTGGTCAACGAGGCCGCGCTGCCCAGCAAGGATCCGGACCTGCTCGCTGGCCCGTTCGCGCACGTCGTCGTGGACGAGGCTCAGGAACTGACCGACGCGCAGTGGCAGATGCTGCTGTCGCGCTGTCCGTCCCTGAGCTTCACCATCGTCGGGGATCGCGCCCAGGCCAGGCACGGGTTCACGGAGTCGTGGCGGGAACGGCTGGAACGGATCGGGATCGACCAGATCAACCTGGCCACCCTGAGCATCAACTACCGGACGCCGGAAGAGGTCATGGCGGAAGCCGAGCCGGTCATCCGGGCGGTGCTCCCTGACGCCAACGTGCCGGCCTCCATCCGCAGCAGCGGCGTCCCCGTCGGGCACGGATCCACGTCGGATCTGGGCTCGATCCTCGACACCTGGCTCGCCGAGCATGCCGACGGCATCGCCGCCGTCATCGGCGATCCCACCTTCCGCGGGAGTTCCCGCGTTCAGTCGCTGACCCCGGAACTGTCCAAAGGGCTCGAGTTCGACCTGGTCGTCCTCGTTGACCCGGAGGCGTTCGGCCAGGGCATCGAAGGGGCGGTCGACCGCTACGTCGCGATGACCCGGGCGACCCAGCGACTCGTCATCCTCACCAGCTCCTGACGCCGCTAGATGATCAATTCCAAGGGATGCCTGCGGAGGGTGCGGGGTGGGCGGCGGCCGAAGCTACCGCGAGACGGTCAGGCGGCGGGCCGCCGGCCCTGGTTGTCGAGGTGACAGCGGGCGGTCAGGCGTCAGGGTCGACTTCGGGGTGCGTGAACCGCACGGGCTTGCTCAGCGACCGGGCGTAGGCGATTTCGGCTCGGGTGCTGTCTCCGATGTAGTCGCCGACTACGAGCAGCTCATCAGCGAGCCGGATCTTCGCCCGGTGCAGATCGTCGAGTCGAACCTTCAGCGCCTCGGCCTCGACACCCTGGTCAACAACGCCGGCGTTGAGATTGGTGGACTTCGGCGATGCGTGGGGCAAGGGTGGACATCGGGACACGTCCCGGTCGGCCCAGGAGACGAACCCG
>DATAWQ010000009.1:0-29047 GCA_036267135.1 Streptosporangiaceae bacterium
CGACTGCGCCGACCTGGACCGGTCGTCCCGGTTCTGGGCGGGGATGCTCGGGTATGCGGCGCACCCATCCACCAGCAAGACCTACCGGACGCTGCTGCCGCCCGGCGGCCGGGGCATCGAGGTTTTGCTGCAGCGCGTGCCCGAGGCCAAGCGCGGCAAGAACCGCCTCCACCTCGACCTGCGCACCGCCGACCTGGCCGGGGAGATAAAGCGGGCGATCGATCTCGGGGCCACGCAACTCACGGATCAGCCGACCGAGGAGGACGGCCTGCGGTGGCATATCCTCGCCGACCCCGACGGCAACGAATTCTGCATTCTCCAGCCCGTGGACGCACCCTCACCGTGACCGGTCTTCGATGGCGG
This sequence comes from Streptosporangiaceae bacterium, assembly GCA_036267135.1. Classification (GTDB taxonomy): domain Bacteria; phylum Actinomycetota; class Actinomycetes; order Streptosporangiales; family Streptosporangiaceae; genus PALSA-505. Next base: position 364 of record DATAWQ010000009.1, read on the forward strand.
CGCGGCCAGACGTCAGGCGTTCATCGCGTCGGCTAGCTCGGCCAGCCAGTCGGCGAACTGTTCCGTGCCAGCGAACGTTTGATCGGCAATCGCCAGCAGTTCAGCGGCGGTCTCTGCCCCGTGGTCAACGACCAGGGCGTAGCCGCCGGCACCCCGCACGGCCCGCAGCGCCGGAATATCACCAAGATCATCGCCCGCGTACGCGGCGGTTTTCAGCGCGCTCTCGGCTAGCAGAGCGCGAATCGCCGCGCCTTTGTCCATGTCGACCGGGGGCCGCACTTCCTCGACCAGCTTGCCGGGTTCGATCCGCAAACCCGTGTCGGCGGCGACCTGCGCGGTTACCCGGCGCACCTCTTCGGCAGCAATATCCCGGTCGGGCGCCTGCCGCCAGTGCACCGCCACCGAAACGGGCTTTTCCTCGACTCGGACGCCCGGTGAACCGGCCAGGAGATCGCGCAAAGTCCGCGAAGCGTTCCGCACCGGGCCGAGCCATTCTTCGGCGTGTGGATCGATCCAGCGCGCACCGTCACGGATTCGCTCGATGCCGTAAGAGCCGAGCAGTTGCAGGCCGGGGACACGGACTCGTTGCGCCAGGAAATCAACTGGCCGCCCCGATATCACCGCGAGCAGCCCGAGCGCCCCGGCGAGCCGGGTGAGGACGGCCCCGACCCGGTCGGGCATCCGGCTTTCCGTGGGGTCTTCGACGATCGGGGACAGCACGCCATCGAAGTCGAGAACCAGGCCGGACGTCGCGGGATCCTTGACCAGGGCCTCGATCGCGGCCGGCCGGGAACTCATGCCACACCTCCGGTCTTCTCGGTGAGCAGGCGGCCCAGACCATACCCTCGCCTGGTCATCAGCGCGCAACTGGTCGTGTTCGTAAGTGTCAGTAGGTGCGCCGAAGATCCGCCGTATCGCGGTGGCGCAGTTTGCGCCAGACGGTTCCGAGGAGGCGCGCGGCGATGGGATCGGTGCGCGGCTCGGCCAAGGCGACCGAACCGCCCGGCCAGACGGGCCCAGGCCGACGCGGCTCCCGCACCCCGCCGTCCGGGGGCTGCTCGCGCCGCCGCCAGCGGCCCAGACTGCCGAGCTGGTCCAGGAACCAAGTGGCGGATGACCTCAGGAACCGTGCCGCAGCACGACCGCGCCTCATCATCCCATTGTGCGCCGAACCGGGTCATGCAAAGACCTAGGCCGAAGCTGGCCGCCGGGTCAGGGTCCATCGCCGGGCCGGAAAGTCGAGAAGCCAGTCAGCTTGGCGCAACGTGGTGAAGCCGAGGATCAGGTCCATCGGCCGGGCCAGTGTGCTGTTGACCTCGGACAGGTCGACGCAGGCCACCCGGTGCGGGGCGAAGACGGCTCCACCGATCCGCGCTCCGGTCATCCAGAATGTCGGAGTCTGCACCTGGGCCCCGGTGCCGTCCGTCCCGGCCGAGGTTCCGGCCTCCGCGAACAGGCCGGGATGGGCGAGCAGGAAGGCCTGGTCCACGATGGTGATCCCGGCCCCGCTGTCCCAGCAGGCCCGGGCGGTTACGCCCGGCCAGGCGACATCTACATAGACATGGCCGCTGCTGACGACGCGCAAATCGAGGTCGGCCCGGTGCGCCGGCGATCGCTCCAGGTTGAGCAGGCCAGCGTCGAACCTGAAGTGGCAGCACCGGCGGCCCAGCACATCCATACCCAGCAGGCTGCACGCACCGGGCTGGGCGGCGTCGATCCGCGTGATCTCGAGCGTCTCTGCGGTCAGCGGGCCGACCGTCACGTCGGTGACCGTCACCAGCGGGCGGGCGCCAGTGGCGAACACGCCCGACGACCGGTGTTCCGCATGGGAACTCAGCTCCGCGATGATCTCGTCGGCGACCACTTGAGTCCTGGCCGCTCCCGTGTCGAGCATGAACCGGAACGGGCGGCCGGCGATCGTGCCGTCGACCAAAACCTCGGCGCAGTCCGGATCGTCGCGATCCGGTTCGATGATCAGCGGGACCTGTTCTGCGGCCCGGGCTGTGGCTGACCCCGTCACGGGGCTCACGGTATCGCAGACGATACTGGGCGGATGAGTGAGCAGACTCGGGGCGCTGACGAAGTGTTCGGGCGGGATTTCTGGGACGAGCGGTACCGGTCCGCGCAGCGGGTGTGGAGCGGGAATCCGAACCCGCAACTGGTGGTCGAGGTGACAAGCCGGCCGGCGGGCCGGGCTCTGGATGCGGCCTGCGGTGAGGGCGCGGACGCCATCTGGCTGGCGCGCCGGGGGTGGACGGTGCTCGCCACCGACATTTCCGGCGTGGCGCTGGAGCGGGCCGCCCAGCACGCCCGCGACACCGACCAGGAAGCCGCCGCGCGGATCGAGTGGCAGCGCGCGGACCTGCTCGCCCAGCCGCCGGAGCCGGACGGGTTCGACCTGGTCTCGGCGCAATTCCTGCACTTGCCGCCGGAGCCGCGGACCAGGCTGTTCACCGCGCTGGCCGCCGCGGTCCGCGACGGCGGGATGCTGCTCGTGGTCGGCCACCACCCGTCCGACCTCGACAGCGGCGTCCCGCGGCCGCCGATGCCCGAGCGGTTCTACACTCCCGACGAGGTCGCCGGGCTGCTGGACGGCTCGTGGACGATCAACGTCTGTGAGGCCCGGGGCCGTCCGGCCACCACGCCCGACGGCGCCGAGGTCACCATTCACGACACGGTGCTGGCCGCTACGAAGGGCCGCCACCGGCCCGGCGCCTGATCGGGCTGCGCAGCCGTTCATTATCCCTGGTCTTCAGGGAAAGCGATCCTGATGAGGCGATGCGCGATCGGGGTGTGGTTGACGGCGCCCTCGTTGCTGAGCAGAACCATGCGCACGTCGTCGTCGGGGAACCAGGCGTTGAGCGAGCGGAACCCGGGGTTGTCACCCGGGTGGTAGATGAGCCGGCGCCCGCCGGCGGCGGAGCCGATGAACCAGCCGTATCCGTAGCCGTCCGTGCGGATGATGCCGTCGTCGTCTTCAACCGGCGCGTGGACCGTGAACATCGCCTGGCGGGCGGACTCGGAGAGGATTTCCCCGGCCGCGAGGGCGCGATCCCACCGGGCCACATCCCCGGCCACCGACCATATGCTCCCGGTGCCCAGGCCCAGGGTGTCCAGGTCGAAGGGAGCCACGGGCTCACCGTCCTGGTGGCCCCGCGCCAGGCCGGGCCGGCCGGTGGAGTTGCCGTCGAACGTCGCGGCCATCGCCAGTGGCTCGAAGATCTCCTTGGCCATGAACGCGCCGTAAGGCTGCCCGGTGGCCCGCTCGATGACGTGAGCCAGCAGCACGAACCCCGGGCTGCTGTAGGCGAAGCGCTCCCCCGGCGGGCTGAGCAGCGGGGCGGCGGCGAAGGCGCGCAGCTTCTCGGCGGCCGGCACGGGCTTGGTCACGTCCAGCCCGGGCAGGCCGGGCCAGTGCGCCAGCCCGGCCGAATGGCTGAGCAGGTGGTGCAGGGTGATCGGGCGCCAGGCGGGCGGGCAGTCGTCGAGCCAGCGGCTGATCGGGTCATCCACCGACAGGACGCCGCGGTCGGCGAGCAGCAGCACGCCCGTCGCGGTGAACTGCTTGGTGACGGAGGCGATCTGGAACTGGGTGGCGAGCGTGCACTCGGTGTCCGGGTCAGCCCCGGTCATCCCCTCGGCGACCGCGACCAGGTCCTCGGCGCCGCGCTGGAGGAGTGCCACACCGTGCAGGGAGTCTTTGTCCACGGGGATACGGTAGCGATCCGCACCTCACGTTCTGCCGGGCCCCGGCGTTTACCGGGTATGACGACACAACAGCTAAAGCAGGTCAGCACCGCAACCGCGGCCGGGGGCAGCCTCGTCTTCGAGCCGATCCCACCGGCCACGCTGGAGCACATCAGGGCGGCGAAGGTGGACGAGGCAGGCAACGAGCTGACCGAGCAGGTGGTCACCGACGGCGGCAGCCCGCTGCGGTGCTGCCTGCGGGAGACCGCCCCCGGCGATCGGGTGCTGCTCATCGCCTATACCCCGCCGGGCACCCGCGGCGCCTACGCCGAACGCGGCCCGGTCTTCATCCACGCCGAGCCGTGCGAGGGTTACCGCACCCTCGGCGAGTACCCGCCCGCGCTGCGGCACCGCCAGCAGGTCGTGCGCGCCTACGACGGGGAGGGCCGGATCGCCGACGGCATCCTGGTCGAAGACGGCGAGCACGCCATACCGGTGATCCACGACCTGCTGGCCCGGCCGGACGTCACGCTAGTGCACCTGCGCAACGTGGGCTACGGCTGCTACAACTTCGCCGTCCGGCGAGGCTGATCACCTATCGGGCGAAAGAGACTCCATCCAGGGACGTGAAGCACGCCGCGTTCGAGAACTGCCCGTTCTCGGCGTTGACGGTCGCCGTGCCGTCGGGGGTGATGACGAGTTCCCCGTTGTTGGCGTTGCAGAGGTCGACCTTGACGCGCACCGTCTTGGCGGGGGCGAAGCCGGGCGGAAGGACGAAGGCGACGGGGTTGGTGCCCCCCGTCGCCATGGCACCCAGGAAGCGGACGATCCCGTTGAGGTTGCCCACCGCCGGAGCACCGGTTCCGAACGGCCCGCCGGTCCAGCCGTTCTCCAGGGTCAGCGGGGTCGCGGTGTCGGCCGTGCCCCAGCTATCCCCCTCGAAGGACGTGAAGCACTGCGCGTCGGTCAGGCTGCCCTCGACGGTCACCGTCCCGGACGTGTCGATCTCGATCCGCCCGTTGGTGGTATTGCACTCGTCCACCGGGATGAACACGGTGGACGACGGGTGGAAGGCCACGGTTCCGACCACGTCGGAGGTCCCGCCCGAGATCCCGCCCTGCAGATAGATGATGCCGTTGATGAGGTCCTGGGAGGGCTGGAAGGTGCCCAGCGACGTGCTCGTGGCGGTCCAGCCGTTTTCCAGGAGTATGGGTGCGCCGAACCCGTTCTTGGTCTTGAGCACGGGCGGCGGCGGATCCGGTCCGGGTACAGCGAGTCCCGGTCCGGGTCGAACCACGCCACGCCGCCCGACTCGTGCTTCCACAGCCCGTTGAGGAAGGCCTGCACCCGGGCCATCCGGTCGCTCTGCCTGGCCTGCATCTGAGGCCGCGACCAGTAGATCGGGTAGATCTCGGGCTTGGCGCCCACGGAGGCGAAGAAGTCGTCGGCCGGGCCCCGGTAGTTCGCGAAGAAGTTGTTGCGGTCGACGTAGTCCACCAGTTCGCGGTCCCAGCCCAGCGCCTGGTCCCGGCCGAAGTGCTCGCGCACCACCAGGCAGCCGCGGCGGCGCAGCAGCGCCCGGGCAGCCGCGGGCACGGTCCCGGTTTCGATGTCCGCATAGCCGATGACCGGCCCCTGGGCAATTCGCGATATAACTTGACTGTCATCGCGATAGTACTTACTGTCTCAATCGAGACGGGGGTTCCCGGCGGTGGCGGGCGAACCCCCGACGGCGGCCAAGGGCGGTGGGTTCATGGACATGATCGAAATCCTGACCAGGATCGGCACAGCCGAGGGCCGGGCCGATCCGTATCCGCTCTACGCAACCTTGCACGAGATGGGTGAGGCGATCGAGGCCGGTCCGGGCGAGGTGCTGGTCGTCGGGCACGACGCGATCAACTCCGTGCTGCGCGATCCGGACTTCCGCGTCGCCGACGAAACCCGCTTCGACCAGAACTTCCCCGGCTGGCGGGGCCACCCGGTTTTCGTCCAGGGCGCGGACTGGATCCTGAATCTGAACGCGCCGCGGCATTCGCGGATCAGGAGCCTGATCGCGCGGGCGTTCACCGCCCGGCGCGTCGCCGGGCTCGAACCCGCGATCGCCGCGATGACCGACCGGCTGCTCGACGCCATGGCTGACCGCGGCGCCGACGGGACGGCCGTGGAGTTCATGCGTGACTTCGCCTACCTGCTGCCGGTCACGGTTATCTGCGAGCTGATCGGGATCCCGGAGGCGGACCGCGACGGCTTCCGCCCGCTGGCCCGGGATCTGGCGGGCGTCTTCGAGATCACCGACGCGGACACGCTGCCCGCGATCAACGCCGCCGCCACCGAACTGCTCGCCTACTTCACCGGCCTGGCCGCCAAGCGGCGCACCAGCCCGCAAGACGACCTGCTCAGCGACCTCGTCGCGGTCAGCGACGCCGACAGTGGCCGGCTGACCGGGACCGAACTGCTGCACAACCTGACGCTGCTGCTGGTCGCCGGCTTCGAGACCACCACGAACCTGCTAGGCAACGGCCTGCACATCGTGCTGCGCGACCCGTGGGCCGGCCAGGCCCTCCGCAACGGCGTGGTGACCCCCGGCGCCTTCGTCGAGGAAGTGCTCCGCTTCGACTCCCCCGTCCAGCTCACCAGCCGCGTCGGTTACGACACGAAGGTGGGCGGCGTCGCGGTGACCCCGGGCATGGGGGTGACCACCCTGCTCGGCGCCGGGAACCGCGACCCGCGCCGGTTCGCCGACCCGAACCGGTTCAACCCGGCGCGCCTGGACGGCGGCCCGCTGAGCTTCGGCGGCGGCGCGCACTTCTGCATCGGCGCCGCGCTGGCCAGGCTCGAGGGCACGGTGGCCTTCCCCCGGCTGCTGACCAGGTTCCCGAAGATCGCGGCCGCGGGCACCCCGGTCCGCCGCGACCGCCTCGTCCTACGCGGCTTCGACGAGCTCCCCGTGACAGTCGCCTGACCCGGTGGCTGGCGGCGTCGGGCAGACAGCCGCTAGCTGACAGGAATTCTGTTTCCTGAACGGTGGCCACCGCAAAGCCGCCGCTCGCTCTTGGGCCGCGGGCAATATCTCGTTTGCCGGGATAACTCGCGGTGGGATTGGGTTGGCCCATGAGCGACATGTGGACCACCCCCGAAGAGGACCCCCGCGCGTACGGAAATCCCGTCGGCGAAAAGGCGAACTACCAGGACTACCTCGGCAACTACCGGCTGACCATCGAGATGAAGTGTGAAGGACTGGACGCCAGCCAGCTTGCCCGGCGCTCGGTGCCGCCCAGCTCGTTGAGCTTGCTCGGCCTGGTCCGTCACCTGGCCATGGTGGAAAATAGCTGGTTCCAGCGCGTGCTGCAGGGCCGGACGGACGCACCGCGGCCGTTCGCGCGACAGGACGACCCGGATTGGGACTTCACCGGCGCGGTCGCCGACCCGGCCGTGGTCCAGGAAGCCTTCGCCACCTGGAAGGCCGAGATCGCCGCGGCTGACGAGTGGCTCGACGCCCTCGGGGAGGACGGCCTGGACCGCCACGTGTCACACGGCGATGGCAGCGTGGCCACGCGCGACGTGCTCGTCCACATGATCGAGGAGTATGCCCGGCACGCCGGCCATGCCGACCTTCTGCGCGAGTGCATCGACGGGCGCACCGGCCAGTGACCCGTTGTGCCAGTGACCCGTTGTGCCAGTGACCCGTCAGTAAGGACCCCGGTTCAGAAGCCTTTCCAGTGCGGCGCCCAGAGCCCGTGGCCGAGCTTGGAGGTCTGGACCACGGTGGAGGCCAAGTCCACCCAGGACGTGCCGTTGGACAGGCAGGTGGTCAGGTAGGTGGGGTCGCCGGAGAAGAGGATATTGTGCGCCCAGGTCAGGCACAGGTTGGTGCCAGGCTGCTGGAACTCAGGGGCTCACCGCGGCGGCGAGCACGCGGCGGAACTCGACGGAGACCCGGTCGGCTCGCGTGTGCAGCTCGGCCGCGGGGTCGAGCGGGAACTGCAGGCCGGACAGCGCCCGCCGCTGCAGGTCCAGATCCTCCTCGAAGATCGACATCTCGTACTTCGCGGCGCTGGCGGCCTGCTCGGGGTCGGCCAGGCCAGGACCGGTCACGCTCTGGTACACCCGGCAGGTGCGCTCGTCCTCGGGTGTCACGGTGAAGGTCAGGAACTGCCAGCCGCCGACGTCGAGGAACTCCAGCAGCAGCGTCGCGGTCAGCGGCGCCTGATACCGGTAGGTCATCCGGCGCCGTTGCTCCGCCGGCCGGTCGCCGTCGCGCACCGCCGGGTCGGTGAGATTGGTGAAGGTGTGCTCGCGAACCGCGGTGAAGGATAGGCCTTGCCTGACGACGTCAGCGCGCGGAATGGGTTCAGGGCCCGCGCCGCCGATCGTGGCGGCGTGCACAAACGGCAGGTGTGCCTCGTCGAGGAAGTTGTCCAGCAAGATCGCCGCGTTGGCCTCCACCCGGATAACCGGCAGCAAGACGGTCGCGATGCCATCACCGTCCAGCCCTGCGCCCGGCGCCAGCTCCGGCAGCGGCGCGCGCGGCGGCATCGGGGCCAGCCAGATCAGGCCATCGCGCTCGGCGACCTCCGCCGGGCGGCGCAGCCGCGCGCGGTCCGGGATCGATCCGGTGTCCCCCAGGGCCGGGATCTCCACGCACCGGCCATCGGCGGCGAACCGCCATCCGTGGTAGCTGCACTGCAGGATGCCGTCGCTGATGTGCCCGGCCGACAGCCGCGCCCGCCGGTGCGGGCACGCGTCGGCGAACCCCGCGACAGCACCGCCGAAACGGGCCAATGCCCAGCCCTGGCCGACCGCCCGGATCGCGGCCGGCTCCGGGCCGACCTCGCTCGACAGCGCCACCGGATGCCAGAACTCGGCCAGCACCGGATGCGCGTTCGTGAACTCCCCAGGGATCGTCACCCACGCCCTCCTTCGGTCCGCGCTCCAGGCCCAGGCAGTAGCTCGACGTCGCCGGCGTGCATCGGTTCTCCGCAGTGGGCACAGCGTAGGTCGACACTGCTGATCTCGCCACACGCGCGGTGGCGGTAGAGCACCGGCGGGCCGGCTTGCCCGGCGAGCCACTTGTCACCCCAGCCGACCATGACCATCAGCAGATCGACCAGCTCAGCGCCCTTCTCGGTCAGGACGTACTCGAACCGTGGTCGCCGGTCGTAGGGCCGGCGTTCGATTACCCCCTGTTCGATGAGGTGGTTCAGCCGCTCGGTCAGTACCTTGCGTGAGATGCCGAGGTCGGCCTGGATCTGCTCGAACCGGGTGAACCCGGCGTACACGTCCCGCAGGACCAGCGGCGACCAGGGCTCCCCGATGACGTCGAGTGTGCGCGCGATCGAGCAGGCCATCGCGCTGAAGTTGGTGCGCTGCATGAAGTCAATCTAGCACTTAGAGTTCCCTAAAGGAACTTTGGTCTGCTACGGTCGTGGAGTCTCTTGAAGGAATGCAGAAAGGATCACGGACATGAGCAAGGTGTTCAGCGCGCTGGCGGTGTCGGTCGACGGGTACATCACCGGTCGCGATCCCGGCGCCGGGCGCGGCCTCGGTGACGCGACGATGCTGTTCGACTGGTACTCCGACGGCGACACCCCCAGCCAGGTGTTCGACGGGTTCGCGCTGAGCGCGCCCAGCGCGCGCATCTTCGACGCCCTCGCCGGACGCGTCGGCGCCACCCTGGCCGGCCGCAACACCTACGACGACTCCGGGTGGATCCACGGCGGGGCACCCCATCCGACCGCGCCGCTGTTCGTGCTCAGCCACCGGCCGGTGCCAAGGATGATCGACCGTCAGACAGTGGTCACCACCGGGATCGAGGACGCGATCGCGGCCGCCAGGGACGCCGCCGGCGACAAGGACGTGGCACTCATGGGCGGCGGCGCCGTGACCTCGGCCCTGAACGCGGGGCTGGTCGACGAGCTGGTCCTGCATCAGGTGCCAATCCTGCTCGGCGGCGGCCGGCCCTTCTTCCAGTCACTCTCCGAGCACGTGCGCCTCCGGCTCGTCGAAGCCGTCCCGGCGCCAGGTGTCACCCACCTGCACTACGAGGTCACCCGGTGACGGTGGGTGTCCGTCAAGGCGGGTAAGGTCCATTACACCTGCCTTTGCGCGATGGATGTGTCATGCTGCTAGGACAGGCCCATGGGGCTGTGAGCAGGCGCGATTGCTATTGAGGGGACCATGAGCGAACGCACCACACCACATCGCTTGCCGGTAAGTTTCGACGGCCCAGCGCCGGTTCGTTCGCTGGTTAGTTACGGCCGGGCTGTGCTGCCAGCACCAGTAGACACCGGCGAGCCCAGGGCTGACGGCACTGAGGCTTGCTGGCTGTGCGGTATCCGGGTGGGCACCAGCCAACTGGTGGCCGACGGAAGCAGCGCTTGCGCGGACATTCGCTGGTACTGCCGGGACGCCGCGGCGTGCACGGAGCGCTGGACGGCGGCTTCGGCGGCCGGCCTCGGCACGCGGCTCGACGTTCAGGGCCTGGACCCTGACGTCGATGCGCCCATCGCCCACTACCGGCACTGATGGGCCGGGGCGGCGGCCTAGCGGTCTAGACCCAGGGTGAAGGTGGGCTTCGGCGAGGTCTCGGGGAGCCGGTGCTCTTCGCCGAGGCGCCTGATGGCGGTTCCGGTGGCGAGGAATTCGGTAGCGTGCTCGCCCCAGACGTGATTGTTGACCTCGACGGTCACCCCGACAATGCCCGAGGACCGCGCCTCCGCTGATTCCGCCTGCATCCGGGCGAGCGCAAGCTCTCGGGCCTCGTAGATGCCCTGAGTGAAGATCACCATCTCCTGGTTCCTGCCTGCCTGGCGCAGCGACTGCATCGCCGACTGATGGGCGATGTGGTACACGCAGACTCCGAGCACGAACGCCACCGGCACCGCGCCGGCCGCCAGCAGCCGGAAGAAGTCCTGAGCCGACAGGTCCGAGGTGAACGCCCGGCCGTCCGGGGCCCGATGGGCGCCCGCCGTGCCGGTGCCGCCGCTGCCCAGGGCCCGCACCGCGGTCCCGGTGGCGATGAACTCCAGGACGCCCTGCCCCCACGCGTAGTTCTGCATCCGCAGCTGAACGCCGACGATGCCGTCAGCTCCGAGGTGATCGGCCTCGGCCCGCATCCTGGCCATGGCCAGTTCCCTGGCGTTGTACATCGCCTGGGTCAGGACCTGCAGCTCCTGGTTCTGCGACCACCGTCCGACCTGCAGGCCAATGTGATAGATCGACGATCCGACCACGAACCCGAGTGGCTCGAACCCGGCCTCGCCGAGCAGCACGTACTCCGAGACCGACAAGTCAGACGTGAAAACACCCGCCGCGTCAGCACCGGCGGTGTGAGCCAGCCTGCCGTCCGCAGCCTCCGGCTCCCAGGTGGCCCCATCATCCGTCTTGCCCCCGAAAAGTGGCATGTGACTCTCCTCCGACCAGATCCACTGGGTACGCGTGGTAGCTCACGAAGCCTACCGGCGGGCGTGCCAGCCCCGTGGCTGACGCGCCCGCCGGTACGGCGGCTCTGGTAGGTGAGCTGTGCTCAGGGGGTGGGGTAGGGCAGGAAGCAGATCCCGGAGTGGCCGGACGTTAGCCCGCAACTCTGCGACCCGAACCGGTTGGAGCTGCCTATCCACAGTCCCGCGGTGGTGATCAGCATGTTGCTCGCGTTCGCCCGGGACATCGTGTAGACGGGCTGCCCACTGGTCTTGAGATCCACGTTGCCGGAGGACGGGTCCAGGCCCTGCAGGCCGAAGTCCTTGATCCCTCCCGAACCCAGGTTGTCACAGCCGTCCGAGTTGTCCACCCAGCGCGGGTGCCCGGCCGCGTAGACGGCCCCGTCGTCCGCGGCGATGCTGTAGTAGGAGTCGCAGCCGGAGTACTCGATCCAGTTGTCGGACACCGGCCCCAGGGTCGCCGGGAAGGAGGCCACCGCGTCGCACAGACCGGAGCGCGGTATGAAGGTGCCCAGGTTGTTCGGGTGGTTGCCGGTGTCGCCGATGTAGATGGTGGAGTCATCCGGTGACCAGGCCGCGGCCCGGATGTACCACGCCTCGACGGGCACACACTGGTAGGGCTGGTTCGGGTCGCTGCCGTCCCACTGGGACGAGGTCCACGGGGTCACCGTGGCGGGATCCGTGGTCAGGTCCAGCATGAAGATCTGCTCGCGCTGCAGGCCGGCGACGGAGGTGAAGTCCCCCTCCACCAGGTCGTAATTCCCGCTGTGGCTGAGCTGCTGGAGCTGGACGGAACTATTCTCGCCCTGCGTGCACTTGCCCTTGTCGTCGCAGTAGTCGTAGTGGCCCGAGATGGCCAGGTGCAGGAAGCCGTCGTCCTTGCCGGTGACCGGGTCGACGCTCGCCATGAACGGGTCTGCGTGGGATCCGTTGATCCACTGGAAGTACCCGCCGACCAGGATGTGCCCGTCGACGGCCAGCATCGTCTCCACCTGCCCGCCCGCGGTGCTGGTGCCGAACGTGGGCACCACATCCCCGACGACCGTGTCGATCTCAGCAATGTTCTTTACCGTCGTACCGTTTACCGAGGTGAAATTTCCACCGATGTAAGCGTCGTCGCAGTCGCCGGCGTTGAAAGTTATCGTGTTGATGGTGCCGTTGACCTGCGGAGCCCACGACGTGATCGTGTATGGCGCATCGGCCTGGAAGCTGAAAATGTTCGTCCGCGCATAATCGGTTCCGCCTTGGACGATCGTGTTGAAGATACCGACCGCGTACATCGTGTCGCCGCATTGAACCATCTGGGTTATGCGGTTGAGGTTGTGGCGGCCGGTGTTGTTGACCAGTTGCGGTGTGCCCGGGGCCGGCTTCCCCAGCACCGCGCCCGGGGGCTGATCCGTTTTGGATGGTGAGGCGGCTGGGCTGGCCCCGGCGGGAGCCGCGTATCCAGCGAGGCCCAGGACGAGCGCCCCCGCCGCCACGGCGGCGACCCGGCTGATCGGCCGGCGGTGAGCCCGTTGGGTGAGCAAATGCATGATCCCCCCGTACGGAGAAATGGGTTGCTAGGTCAGGAGTCCGTACCGGGCGTGAGCACGGTCACGGAACTAGCTCATCATTATGACGCGGACGGCGGTTGAACGGTTCACGCGTTGACCATTGATACTCGGCGGTAACGACGTTGCGCACCTTCCGTTATGGGATATCTACAATGTGTGAACAATAGTTTTCAGTCGGTAAATAACAACAGTCGACGATGTGATACATGCCGGCATATTTCACGCGCGGAAACTCAGGAAAGGGATGGCCTGGCCGCCACCGTGTATCAGCCGGCCTGGCCGCCCGGATGCGCACCGGCGCCGCGATGGTCAGCGTAGGTAGGACGCGCCGTTCAGGTCGATGACGGTGCCGCTGGCCCATTCGGCCTCGGGTGCGGCGAGATAGAGCACGGCGGCGGCTATCTCGGCCGGGGTGGCCACCCGGTCGAACGGGCTCTGGGCCCGGATCTCCTCGCCGTGGGGCGTGGCTAGTTCCTCGGTGGTCATGTCGGTGGCCACGTATCCCGGGGCCACCGACGTCACCGCGATGCCGTGCGGGGCGAGATACCTGGCCATCGACTGACCGAACGAGTTCAGCCCGGCCTTGCTCGCCCCGTAGGCGGGGTGCCTGGGCTCGCCTCGGTACGCGCCCCTGGAGGTCACGTTGACGATCCGGCCACCGCCCCTGGGGATCATGTGGCGGACCGCGCACCAGGTCGCGTTGACGGCACCGGTCAGGTTGACGGCGAGCGTGTCCCGCCAGGCCGACTGCCAGTCTTCGTAGCAGACCTCGGTGATCGAGTGCGGCTCGTAGATCCCGGCGTTGTTCACCAGGACGTCGAGGCCGTCCAGGCCCGCCGCGGCCTCGTCCACCATGCGGCGCACCGCGTCGGCCTCGGCCAGGTCGGCCTGGACGACCAGATGGCCGGGGCCAGGCAGCCTCGCCCTGACGGCCTCGGCCGCGGCCGCCTCGGCCCGGTAGTGGATGGCCACCCGGTCCCCCTGGGCGGCGAACGCCTCGGCTATCGCCGCCCCGATGCCGCGGGAGGCTCCGGTTACCAAGATCGCGCGTCCGGTCACCGGGCCAACCCTAGCCTCGGCCCCGGCGGCGCTGCTCGACGGCATGGTGGAACGGCTGCTGCAGCGGTCGATCGGCGAGCTGAGCCCGGACCCGGATACGCCCTGGACCACGGCGATGCGGCAGACCGCGCACGCGCTGCGGGCCACGTTGCTGGCCCACCCGGGCATGCTGACGGTGATCGCCACCCGGCCGGTGAACACACCCGCTGCCCTCGACCTGCTGGAGTCCGGCCTGGCCACCTTGTGCGGCCAGGGTGTGCCGCTGGGACGGGCCATGGACATCGTGAACGCCGTCACCACGTTCGTGATCGGCCACACCCTGGCCGAGGCGGGCCAGACACCCGGACACGAAGGCACCGAGCCCGACACCGGCCACCTGACCATGGACCCCGCGCGTTACCCGAACTTCGCGGCGGCGCTGGAAACCGGGGCGGGCCTGGACTTCGAGGCCAGGTTCGGGCAGGCGGTGGACCTGCTCATCGCGGGCTACGCCGCCCGGGACTGAAGCCAGGCTGGACCCGCTGACGGCCCGGCCCGCGATCCCCTACGTCACCGGGACGATCTTGGCTTGCCGGAGGCGGCCGTCGTCGATCCGGAGGACACCGAGGGTGCCGCGGGGCTGGCGGCGGCGGTCGGTGGGGGATCCGGGGTTGAAGATGCGCAGCCCGTCGGCGCTCTCGTCCAGCGGGATGTGCGAGTGACCGAAGACCACCAGGCCGGCCGCCGGGAACCGGCGCCGCATCCGGCGCCACCGGCCTGCCGCCGCGCCGCTGTCGTGGATCATCGCCACGCTCAGCCCGCCGAGGTCCAGCTCAACGGTCTCGGGCGCGCCCCACGCGGCCACATCGGGCCGGTCATTGTTGCCCAGCACCGCGTGCACCGGGGCATACTCACCCAGTTCGTCCAGCACCGCCGCCGTGCACACGTCCCCCGCGTGCAGGATCACGTCGGCCCCGCGCAGGTGCCGCGCGACCTCGGCCGGGCACGCCTTCCACCGCCGCGGCGCGTGCGTGTCCGCCAGCACGACCACTCGCAGTCCGGCCATAGCGCCCAGCTTAGGAAGGCGAAGACCTGTGTGTACGTGGACACGCACAAGTCTTCGCGTTGACGGGGTGGGCCGCGGGGACGCGAGCAACGCGGCGCGTGTGTCTCAGCCAGCACAACGAATCGCCGGGTGGCCATGGCGTCCGGGTCAGGACCCTGAAGGATCCTGGTTGCCGGCGTGGGCACGACCAAATCCTTCCCCTAAGACTCGGTCGGCCGTTCGCCCCGGGCCGTGCCACCCTGGCGCGCCGCCCCACTCCGGACGTGCCCGCCTTGGCTCGGTTTTCGCGCACACGTTGTGGCAATGCTGCCCTTTTTGGGTTTACGTTGCCACAACCAAGCCTTTCCGTGAGCTTCCTCAGCCGGTACTTGGGCTGGGAACTCGTCACTGGGAAGGATTTTGGTCGTAGGAGCAGCCAAAAGGCTTCACGTTGCGGAACGGCCGCTGCCGCCGCGCCGGGTCAGGCCGTGCGGCCGAACGCACCGGCCTTTACGTCGGCGGTGAAAGCGGCCCACTGACCGGCGGTGAAGGCCAGACTCGGGCCACCCCGGTCCTTCGTGTCCCGCACCAGGCACAGCGCACCCTCGTCGGCCCCGACAGACGCACCAACCTCGACGCAGTCGGCACCGTTGTTGCTGTAGCTGGCCTTGCGCCACACGCCGACCTCGACACAGTTGGCACCGTTGCTGCTGTAACTTGCCTTGCGCCAGGTCACGTGGCTCGTGTCCATCGCTTGTACGCTTCCTCCAGCATGACCTTCGAGGCGCTCGCGGACGCTGCCTCGCCATTCAGCGTATCCCACTTGACCCGAAGCCCCTCTACGTCCTCGGGCTCCGGCAGGCTCATGCCACGCACCGCGCCTTCCTGGTATCCAGCGCTCCGCTTACCCGTGAAATCCAAGAGCTCGAACTCCCCGGACAGGCCCTCATGGGCACCTGTGGCCAACGGGAGAACGGTGATCCTAATGCTCGGCTCGCCACCCGCATCAATCAGGCGGCGGACTTGCTCGGCCATCACGTGGTACCCGCCGATTGGCCGATGCAGCGCTGCCCCGTCGACGATTGCCAGCACCAACGGCGGGCTCTCCTTGACGAGGATCTCCTGCCGTTTCATCCGTTCGGCAACTCGCACTTCTATCTCATCCCTGGTGATGCGCAGCCTGTAGCAAGCCAGGCACCAAATCCAAGCCGTAGCAGCGAACCTTGTCTGCCTGACGTTCTTGGTCAGCGAGATCCACCACCCATCCGGGGACACCGAGTAGTTCATAGCCTCCTCAAGCTCGTCCCAGAGTTTGAGGAGGACGCCGTTCGAGGCCGACCCGAGCGCCGGTTCTATCTGTTCGGCCACGGTCTGGCGGACAGGGGAACGCCAGCCGCTCTCGTAAGACACGATGGTGGAGACGGAGAGGCTGGCCCGGGCGGCCAGTTCCTCGCGGGGCAGGCCTGCGGCCTCCCTGATGTGCCGGAGCATCTCGCCCCACACCGTACGTGGATGACCCTTCGGAGCACGCTCGCTACTCGCCACGTTTTGAACGTAACGCCACGGTCGCGGATCGTGGGAGACAACGCGGCAACCTGACCGCGGACGCTACGATCTCGCCCATGCTGGCCAGGAAGCCGGGTAAGCCCGGGCAGCTCTTCGAACCCTGGTTCACCCCCTTCGCGCTCGTCAACGGGGCCGCGGTGGGGCTCACCCCGATCCTGCTGCCGCTGGTGGCGGCCAAGCAGGGCGCGGGCCACGTCGGCCTGGTCATGGGGCTGTTCAACCTGGGCGCGTTCGCCGCCCCGATCACCGGCGGTATCGCCGACGCGCTGCACGCGCACCGGTGGCTCGCCACGCTGTGCGCGGCGCTGTCGGCGGTCAGCCTGTGGCTGTTCGCTTACGTGGATTCGCCGCTGCAACTGCTGCTCGCGCTGGTGAACGGCGCGGGCTTCGCGGGCGCGGTGACGATCGCAAACCTGCTGATCGTGGAGCGCAGGCCCGAGGCCGAGTGGAACCAGCGGCTCGGCTGGCTGGAGACCGCGCTCAGCATCGGCCAGGGCGGCGCGCTGATCCTGGCCGCCTGGCTGAGCACGCTGGGCGAACGCACCGGCCTGGGCATCGCGGCGCTGGTCCCGGCCGCCGCCGTGCCGTTGTCGCTGATATTGCTGCCCCGGCTGAGCCAGAAACCGCAATCCGCACCCCCGCCGGGCACCGTAGCCTCCACAGCCGCCACCCACCGGCTCAGCAACAGCGGTCACACCGGCGAGTGGGGCCCGGCCAGCCCGTCCGGACTGCCCAGCGTGCCTGGCCGCAAGCCGTCCAAGAACGCGATCATGAGCGCGCTGGGCCTGCTGCGCGGGGGGTTCGGCTGGATGATGGCCGCCTGGATCCCGGCCTACGCCGGCTCGGCCATCGTGTTCGCGCTGTACCCGGTGCTGTTCCAGCACGCCTTCGGCGTCAAGCCGCAGACGTCCGCGCTGGCCTTCGCGGTCATCGTGCTCGTCAGCCTGCCGCTGTTCATCGTGGCCGGCCGGGTCGCCCAGCGCCGCGGCCCGCGGCTGGTGATGGCCGGCGGGCTGGCCGCCCGGGTGGTGCTGCTGGCCGTACTGGCCATCCTGGCCGCGGCCGGCTCGGTGCCGTCGGCGGTGCCGCTGGCCGCGTTCGGCGGCATCATGTTCGCCTGGTCGTTCCTGAGCGTGGCCTCGCCCGGGCTGACCGGGCAACTCGTCCCGCAGGCCGAGGGCGAGGCGCAGGGCGTGCTCAACGCGGCCAGCGGGGTGGCCGGCTTCCTCGGCGCGGTCATCGGCGGCGCGGTGGCCAGCACGGCCGGCTACCCCGCGGCGCTGGCCCTCGGCGCCGCCGCCACCGCGGCAGGCCTGGCCGTCTTCGCGATCAAGCTGCTCCGCCCCGGGCGCGCGCCGGCCAAGGTCTAAAGATCATCGGCCTGAACGGTGGCCACCGGATCCACCAGCTCAGCGCGACGTGGACCCAGGCACGGTAAGCCGGGTGATCTCGTTGTTGACATTGTCGGTGTTCCACAACGTGCCGCCCGGGCCCGCGGCGATCGAGATCGGGCTGTAGTGCTCCCCGGTGTGGTAGAAGGTGAACGCACCGGCCGTGGTGATCCGCCCCACCTGGTCGGGAGGCACGTCGGTGAACCACAGTGCGCCGTCCGGACCCGCCGCGATCGCACCCGGTTCCCCGCCGCGGGTGGGAACCGGGTAGTCGGTCACCTTTCCGGCTGTGGTGATCCGGCCGATCGAGTTGCTGGCGTAGTTGGTGAACCAGAGCGCGCCGTCCGGACCTGATGCGATTCCCTTCGGAGAGTCGATCCCGGTGCCGGTGTACAGGGTCACCTTCCCGGCGGTGGTGATCCGCCCGATCGCATTGCCCAGTTGGCAGGTGAACCACAGCGCACCGTCCGGACCTGCCGTGATCCCTACCGTATTGTTGATCTCCGTATCGGTGTAGATCGTCACCTTTCCCGCCGTGGTGATCCGGCCGATCTGGTCGCCGCCGTTGGTGAACCACAGCGCACCGTCCGGGCCGGCCGTGATGGCCTGCGGATCGTCGATCCCATGACCGCTGTAGACGGTCACCTGGCCGGCCGTGGTGATCCGGCCGATCGAGCGGCGGCCGTCGGTGAACCACAACGCGCCGTCCGGGCCAGCGGTGATGTCACCCGGATAGTGCACGTTGGCCTGCGTGAAGCTGGTGATCGTCCCGGCGGTGCTGATCCGGCCGATCCGGTCGTTGATGGAGCTGGTGAACCACATCGCGCCGTCCGGCCCGGGCGTGATCCCGATGGGATTGTCAATGACGGAGCCGTAGTCGGTGGTGGCCTTCCCGGCCGTGGTGATCCGCCCGATCGAGTCGCCGGTGTTGGTGAACCAGAGCGCGCCGTCCGGGCCGACCGTGATCCCGTTCGGGTTAGCGATGCGGGTGCCCGAGTAGAGGGTGATCTTCCCGGCCGTGGTGATCCGCCCGATCCAGCCGGTGGATCCGTACGCGCCCCAATCCGCGAACCACAGTGCGCCGTCCGGGCCGGCGGTGATGCTGCCCGTATGGTGAATATGGGAGTTGGTGTAGCTGGTGACCTTCCCAGCCGTGGTGATCCGCCCGATCGACGTGCTCGCGTAGTTTGTGAACCACAGCGCACCGTCTGGGCCCGCCGCGATCCCCTCCGGAGTCTCGATCTGGGCCGACGTATAGTCGGTGACCTTTCCCGTAGTGGTGATCCGCCCGATCGAGTTGCCCCCGTTGGTGAACCACAGCGCACCGTCCGGGCCGGACGTGATCCCGTATGGATCGTCGACGCCGCCGCCCGTATAGAGGGTGATCTTCCCGGCCGTGGTGATCCGCCCGATCGCCCCGGGGTAGGCCCGGCTCTGGTCGGTGAACCACAGGGCGCCGTCCGGGCCCACCGTGATGTCCGTCGCGAGGTGCATGCCCTTGGCTGTGTAGAAGGTGAACGTTCCCGACGTGGTGATGCGCCCGATCGAGTTGCCGTCGGTGAACCACAAGGCGCCGTCGGGGCCGGCCACGATCCCCTGGTCACCGGGGAGAAGACCGCGGTGGGAGTACAGGGTGATCTTCCCGGCCGTGGTGACCCGCCCGATCAGGCCGTTGTTGGCGCTGGTGAACCACACCGCGCCGTCGGGCCCGGCCGTGATTCCTGTCGGGTAGGCGATGCCGAAGTAGTTCGTCGTGGTCAGGTTGGCCGATGCGCCCGCACCGCCGGTGCTGGCCCCGAGGGCCGGTCCTGGCCCGCTAACGAGCGCCACCACTGCCGCGACCAGAACCCCGCGGCCACACTTCCACCGACTGATCCGCACGTCTTCATCCTTTCAGCCGACTGGCGGGGTTCAGGCGGGTCACGGGGAGAGCGCGCGCTTGGCCAGCCCGTCCGCGTAGTGGTCCAGAGCCTGGTCCACCACCATCTCGTCGTAGCCACCGCGCCGCGTGGTGCCGAACTTCACCGCCTCGACGTCTGCGGCGGTGACCACCTGGCCGGGCAGACCGTCGGCGGTGAGCGTGGCCTCAATCCGCGCGACGAACTCGTCCACGTCGGCGGTCCGGTAGCCCGGACGCAAGCGGGCGCGGTAGAAGTGGCCCACGGTGTCTCTGGCCAGGCTGACCGCCTGCTCCGCGGTGGCCGCCGGCGCCGCAGGTGTGGGTGCCGGTGAATATGCCGCGGCCGCCGTGGCTGGCAGGTCGCTCCGGTCCGCACCGACCGCGCGGAGCAGCCGGGACAGCAGCCAGTCAGGAATGATCCAGACGCCGAAGTCCAGGACAGCGCCCCTGACCGCCGCCATAGGCCTCTCACCCCGTCGTAGATGCCGGGCCACTGTCCTGCAGGACCAGGACAGGTTGACGACGCCAGTCGTGATCCAGAAGTAGGGAACCCAGTTCCCTGGGTCGTCCACCGCGCTTATGGTGTTCGTCACGACAACCGTCCCGATACTGACGGCGAATACGGCGGTCATCAGGGCCATAAACACGGTTACGATCACGGTCGCCCGAACGCGGGCGTTGCTGGGCGCCAGGGCGGTTCCCCGGATCGTGCCGGCCGCGTAGCGCAGCATGCGGGCAGCGCGGCGCGCAGCCGGCCTGGTATCGGGATCCCGGAGGATCGCGGGCAGTTCCGCCGCCCATTCCCGGTACCGCTCTTCGCGTGTCTGCCTGGGCAGCAGCCGGGACGCGCGGCCGATCAGGTACTCGCCGACGCGCAGCAGCCGGCGTTCCCCCCTCACCCCGGGCTCCCCGGGACCGGACGGCCTTGGCGGCCGGGTGCACGCGAGCGGCCGGCCGAGACGTGCGCGAGCTCCAGCCTGGCCACCCGGACCCCCTCACCGGTGAGGCGGTAGTACTTCCTGGGCCGCTCGCCGTCCCGCTGCGGCGTCTCCCACGCGGAGGTCACCAGCCGGTCGTCTTCCAGGCGGCCCAGCATCGGGTACAGGGTGCCGCTTTTCAGCCCGGCCGCCTTCATCAGGTCATAGCCGTAACGCGGGACCGCAGGATCATCGAGGAACGCCCGCAGCACCCGCTCCAGCGTCACCGTCATCTTCACGGCACCCACTCTACATATATAGGCTACATATGTCGATGAATCGGGCCGCTGATGCGAGTGGCGACTGTGGGAGCCTGAAGTTGCTCTGCGGATGGACCGCAGCCGGGGTCAGTGGTTGTGCGCGAAGTGGGTGCTACGCGGGTGGGTCCAGCCGGGCGGCCATGGCCTCCACGCCCGCGATGAACAGGTCGACGCCGAACCTGAAGTGGAAGTCCGGGTCGTCGCAGCTAGTCAGTGGCTCGGCGCACTCGACCACGCGCGGGTACTGATCAACCGGGAGCATCGCCATCCGCACCCGGTTGCGGCGCAGCATCTCGCTGAGTTCCTCGTCCGGCATGCCAGGTTTGAACCCCGGCGCACTGTTGACCAGCATCAGGCCGGTGAACAGGGTGCTGCGGGCGATCTCGGTGGCGTACAGGGGATCGAACCCGGCACTGCGGAGCAGTTCGAGCGTGCCCTCGGTGGCGCGCAGAAACTCCTCGCTCTGCTTCTCGGTCTCCAGCAGCAACTGCCCGGCGCTGGGGTGCGAGCGCAGCGCCCGCACCAGCGACTCCAGCAGAGCCTTGAGCTGATCCGGCCACGGCCTGTCCGGGTCGACCTCGACGTCGATCTCGCTCCACACCTGGTCGGCCAGGCCGAGCAGCAACTCTTCCTTGCTGTGGAAGTGCCAGTACAGCGCCATCGGGGTGACGCCCAGATCCTGGGCCAGCCGGCGGATGGTCAGCTTGTCGAGACCGTCGGCGTCGGCGAGGGCGAGGCCACGGTCCACCACGGTCTTCTTGCTGAGCTTGGAGCGCTCGGCTTCCTGGGTGCGAGTCATTTCAGTTGACAACTATACGCCGTACAGGGCATGCTGTGCTACGTACATGTACAACGTACAGGTACGGCGTACATGTCCAACGTACAGGACCCGATGAAGACAGAAACTTCTCTGGACGGAGCGGCAGATGCCAAGACGGTGGCTGACGTTGGTGGCCGTGAGCCTTGCCACTTTTATGACCTACCTCGACAACAATGTGATCAACGTCGCGCTGCCGACGATCCAGCGCAGCCTGCACCTGTCGGTGGCCGGGCTGGAATGGGTGGTCAGCGGCTACGTGCTGGTGTTCGCCGGGCTGATGCTGGTCGGCGGCAGGCTGGCCGACGTGTACGGCAGGCGCCGGCTGTTCCTGGTCGGGCTCTCGGTGTTCACGCTGTCGTCACTCGCGGCCGGGCTGGCCGGGAGCGGTGCCGAACTGATCGCGTTCCGGGCGGTGCAGGGACTCGGCGCGGCCCTGCTGGTGCCGACCACGCTGGCGATCATCATCGCCACCTTCGACGACATCAAGGAGCGCACCCAGGCGATCGGCCTGTGGACCGCGATCGGCGCACTCGCGCTCGCCTTCGGCCCGCTGATCGGCGGCTTCATCAGCCAGCACTTCCACTGGGGCTGGATCTTCTTCATCAACGTGCCGGTCGGTGTGGTCACGTTCGCGATGGCCGTGGCCTGGATGGCCGAGTCGCACGGCCGGACCTCTTCGCGCCGTCTGGACGTGCCCGGTCTGGCCTCGTCCGCGGTGGCAATGTTCTCGCTGACCTACGCACTCATCGAGGGCCTCGACCGAGGCTGGACGTCCGCACCGATCCTGGGCGCGTTCGCGCTGGCCGCGGCGGCGGCCGCCGCCTTCCTGGCCGTCGAGGCCAGGGCAGCGCACCCGATGGTTCAGGTGTCGCTGTTCCGGAACCGGGTGTTCAGCGGTGGCACCAGCGTGATCATGCTGTGGGCGTTCGGGATCTTCGGCATCTACTTCTTCACCTCGCTGTACTTGCAGGGGATCCTGGGCTTCTCGCCGGTCAAAGCCGGTCTGGCGTTCGTGCCGATGGCGCTGTTCGTGGTGATCTTCGCCGGGCTCGCCGGGCCGGTGGCCGCCCGCCTCGGCGCGCACCGGACGGTGGCGCTGGGCCTGGCGGTCATGGTGGGCGGCCTGGTGCTGTTCCTCGGCCAGGGACTGCACGTGACCTACCTCGACCTGATGCCGGGGTTCGTGCTGTTCGGGGCCGGATCGGGCCTGATGAACGCGCCGCTGTCCAACTTGGTGCTCGACTCGATGCCGACCGACCGGTCCGGCGTCGCCTCCGCCCTGATGAACGCCTCCCGCGAGGTGGCGGGCCTGCTCGGCATCACGGTCATCGGGGCCGTGCTGAGGTCCCGGCAGGGTGGCGCGCTGCGGCACGGCACGGCGCCGGCCCAGGCCTTCCTGGACGGCTACCACGCCGGCCTGACCGTCACGATCGCGCTGACCGCGGCCGGCATCGTGGTGGCCCTCATCACGCTGCGCCGGGTCAGCCGCCCGGCCGCCCGGCTGGTTACGGCGCCAGCGGCGGACGGAGCCGACCGTAAGGCCGGGACCGTGGCGACGGGCTGACGTGCTCGCGCAGGAAGTCGGCGAACGTGATTCGACCGTCGGCCTGCGCAGGGGCGAGGTGACCACCGGCCGCGTAGCCGCGGATCACCCGGCCGGGCAGCCGGACCGGGAGCACCTGGCGGCGGCGGCCGGTGGCCCGCAGCCAGGCCTGGGCCAGCTCACCGGTGGGCTGGACGAGCGGGCCGCCGAAATCGGCGGCCCGCTCCGCCGGTTCGCCGGCCGCCAGGCCGGCCAGCCTGGCCGCGACGTCACGGGTGCCCACCGGCTGGAAGCTGACCCCGGCCGGGACCATCAGCACCGGCAGCTTGGCCGCCCACTGGAACAGATAGCAGAGCAGGTCGTGGAACTGCGTGGCGCGCAGGATCGTCCAGGGCAACCCGGAGCGCTCGACCAGCCGCTCGACCTCCAGCTTGACCCCGTAGTAGCCGACCGGCACCTGATCCACACCCACGATCGAGACATAGACGAGGTGCGGGCGACCATGTTGCCTGGCCGCGTCGATCAGGTGGCCGGCCGCGGCCAGGTCATCACGCGGCCGCCGCGGGTTGGACGCGCAGTGCACGATCACGTCCACGTCCGCCAGCGCCGCACCGAGCCCGGTCCCGGCCTTCAGGTCGCCCACCGCCCAGTCTTGTCCGGGACCACCGGCTTCCCCGGGACCACTGGCTTCCCCGCGAGCACCGGCTCCCCCGCGAGCACCGGCTTCCCCGGGAGCACCGGCGGACGTCGGCCGTGGGTGGCGGCTGAGCACGCGCACGTCGCGGCCACCCGCCCGCAGCCGTGCCACCATCTCGCGGCCGAGCGCGCCCGTGCCGCCGGTGACCAGGATCGTCGCCATCGGTCCGCCTCTCGCCCTGGGGTTACCCGCCGCGCCGACGGGCAACCCTAACGACCCGGCTGCTCGCGCAGACGTGACAATCGGCCCGCCGAAATTCCGGCGACCGGGCCTGGCCTGGCACAATCGAGAGGGGAGACGGAGCGGACGGATGCGAAGGCCAGGTGAGCGGAGACACGGAACCGCACAGTGACTTCGACAGGCACAGTGACTTCGGCAGGCTGCTGCGACGCAGGCGGCTGGCGGCTGGGCTGACCCAGGAGGAACTGGCCGAGCGGGCCAAGCTGAGCGTGCGGGCCCTCAGGGACCTCGAACGCGGCGCCACCGGCCGCCCCTACCGGCACTCGATCAACAGGCTGGCCGACGCGCTCATCCTGACCGACGCCGACCGGACGGAGTTCAGCCGTATGGCCCGCCGGGTGCGGGGCGAGGCCGGGCGGCGCGGTGGCCCACGCGTACCCAGGCAGCTACCGGGCGTAGGCGCGGACTTCACCGGCCGGTCGGCCGAGCTGAAGACCCTGGCCGGCCTGCTGGAGGCCGACGGCGGCCCGGTCGGCACGGTCGTGGTGTCGGCGATCGGCGGTACTGCGGGGGTGGGCAAGACCGCGCTGGCCCTGACCTGGGCCCGGCAGATCACCGACCGGTTCCCCGACGGCCAGCTCTACGTGAACCTGCGCGGCTATGACCCCGGCCAGCCGATGCCGTCCACGGACGCGCTGGCCGGATTCCTGCGCACGCTCGGCGGGCCCGGCCAGGACATCCCGGCCGACACCGGGGAGCGTGCCGCCGCCTTCCGGTCGCTGCTGGCCGGACGGCGGATGCTGGTGTTTCTC
The DNA here is from genome assembly GCA_036267135.1 of Streptosporangiaceae bacterium. GTDB lineage: Bacteria > Actinomycetota > Actinomycetes > Streptosporangiales > Streptosporangiaceae > PALSA-505. The sequence continues at coordinate 25,275 of DATAWQ010000009.1, forward strand.
GACAATGCCTCCTCGGCCGAGCAGGTGCGCCCGCTGCTGCCCGCCACCCCGGACTGCGTGACGGTGGTGACCAGCCGGGACACCCTGGCCGGGCTGGTGGCCAGGGACGGCGCCCGGCGCCTGGACCTGGACCTGCTGTCGCCCGCCGACGCCGACATCCTGCTGAACAAGCTGATCGGCGACCGGGCGGCCGCCGACCCCGAGGCCACCGCGGCGCTGGCCGCCGCCTGCACCAGGCTGCCGCTGACCCTGCGGATCGCGGCCGGGCTGGCGGTCAGCCGGCCCAGCGTCCCGCTGGAGCGCCTGGTGGCCGAACTGGCTGGCGAACAGCAGCGGCTGGACGCCGGCGGCGACTCCCGCACCGCGGCGCAGGCCGTGTTCTCCTGGTCCTACCGGCGGCTCGACCCCGTGGCCGCGCGTGCGTTCCGGCTGCTGAGCCTGCATCCGGGTCCCGACTACGAGGCCTACGCGGCGGCCGCCCTCACCGGCGGCGGGCCGGACCAGGCCAGCGAACTGCTCGGCGAGCTGGCCCGGGCATACCTGATGCACCCCACCGCCACTGGCCGCTACGGCCAGCACGACCTGCTGCGGGCCTACGCCCGCGAGCTGGCCGCGAGCCAGGACGGCGCGGACGAGACCCGGGCCGCGCTAACCCGGCTGCGCGACCACTACCTGCACGCCGCGGCCGAACTCGGCGCCACTGGGACGGATGAGGTTCGCGCCTGGATGAACGGCTGGCAGAATCGGTAACGCGCTGGCGCAGTCCTGGGATGCGGTGGTCGGTGAATACGGACCAGCAAGATCATTTCGGCCGGCACGGTGAATTCAGCGGATTGCTGCGCCGTCGGCGGATCGCGGCCGGCCTGACCCAGGAGCAACTGGCCGAGCAGGCCGGGCTGAGCGTGCGGGCGATCAGGGACCTGGAGCGCGGCGCCACCACGCGGCCCTACCGAAACTCGGTCGGCAAGCTGGCCGACGCGCTCGGCCTGACCGACGCCGACCGGATGGCGTTCACCGGGGTCCGCCAGGACGAGGCCGGCCAGCCGCCCGAACGCCCGGTGCCCAGACATCTCCCGGCCGCCACGGCGGGATTCACCGGCCGGACGGGCGAACTCAGCACGCTGACCGGCCTGCTGGACACCGCCAGCCCACCCGGCACCATGGTGATCTCGGCGATCGGCGGCACCGCCGGGGTGGGCAAGACCGCGCTGGCCCTGCACTGGGCTCATCAGGTCGCCGGGCGGTTCCCCGACGGGCAGCTCTACGTGAACCTGCGCGGCTACGACCCGGACCAGCCCATGCCGCCCACCGACGCGCTGGCCGGGTTCCTGCGCGCACTCGGCGTGTCTGGCCAGGACATACCCCCAGGATTCGGGGAACGCGCCGCGCGCTACCGCAGCCTGCTGGCTGGGCGGCGGATGCTGGTGCTGCTGGACAACGCCGCCTCGGCCGAGCAAGTCCGGCCGCTGCTGCCCGCCACCCCGGACTGCGTGACGGTGGTAACCAGCCGGGACACCCTGGCCGGGCTGATCGCCAGGGACGGCGCCCGGCGGCTGGACCTGGACCTGCTCTCCGCCGCCGACGCGAACCAGTTGCTGGTCACGTTGATCGGCGACCGGGCCGCCGCCGACCCCGAGGCCACGGACACGCTCGCCGCCGCCTGCGTGCGGCTGCCGCTGGCGCTGCGGATCGTGGCCGAACTGGCCGCCAGCCGGCCGGTCATCCCGGTGGCCGGCCTGGTGGCCGAGCTCGCCGGCGAACGGCGACGGCTGGACCTGCTGAACGCCGGCGGCGACCCGCGCACCGCGGTGCGGGCGGTGTTCTCCTGGTCCTACCGGCAGCTCGGCCCCGACGCCGCCCGGATGTTCCGGCTGGCCGGGCTGCATCCCAGCCCGGGCTTCGACGGGTATGCCGCCGCCGCGCTGGCCAGCACCGATGCCGCAGAGGCCACGCGCCTGCTCGGCCTGCTCGCCCGCGCGCACCTGATCGGCGCCACCGGGCCCGGCCGCCTGGGCATGCACGACCTGCTGCGCGACTACGCCGGCGAACTGGCCGCCGAGCACGACGGCCAGGATGAGAGCCGGGCCGCGCTGACCCGGCTGCTCGACCACTACCTGCACACCGCCGCCACCGCCATGGACGCGCTCCACCCGGCCGAACGGCACCGCAGGCCGCGGGTCGCCGCGCCCGGCAGCCCGGTCCCGCCGGTGAGCGACCCGGCGGACGCCGCGGCCTGGCTGGAGGCCAGCCGGTCGACGCTGGTGGAGGCCGTCGCCTACGCCGCCGGGCATGGCTGGCCGCAGCACGCCACCCGGCTGGCCGCCACGCTGTCCCGCTACCTGGACACCGGGGGGCATGTGTCCGAGGCCATCACCGTGCACACCAGCGCCAGGCGGGCCGCGCACCAGGCCGGGGACCTGGCCGGCGAGGCGGACGCGCTGGCGGGCCTGGGCATCATCGACTGGACCCAGGGGCAATACCAGCAGGCCGCGGACCTGTTCCGGCGGGCCCTGGCGCTGTACCAGGAGACGGGCGACCGGGCTGGTGAGGCCAGGGCCCTGAACAACATCGGCATTGCCGACGGATTGCAGGGCCGCCATCAGGAGGCCAGCCGCCACTTCCGGCGGGCGCTGACGCTGTACCGGGCGATCGGCGACCGGACCGGCGAGGCCAGGGCCCTCACCAACCTCGGCGTGGCCCGCCGGAGCGAAGGCCACTACACCGAGGCCACCGAGCACCTGCGGCGCGCGCTTGACCTGCACCGGACGGCCGGCAGCCGGTCGGGCGAGGCGGAGGCGCTGACCGAACTGGGCGGCGTGGAGCTGCGGGAAGGCCGTCACGACGAGGCCGCGGGGCACTTCGGCCAGGCCCTGACCCTGTTCCGGGAGACCGGCGCCGAAGCGAGGGCGGCGTACGCGCTCAACGGGCTCGGCGAGGCGTTCCTCGCCGGTGGCCAGCCCGGGCAGGCCCGCGCCCAGCACGCCGCCGCGCTCACGGTGGCCAGCCAGGCCGCCGACAAGCGCGAGCAGGCCCGGGCGCACGATGGCCTCGGTCAAGCGCACCACGCTCTCGGCGATCCGGGGCAGGCCGGGCGGCACTGGCACCAGGCCCTCGCCCTGTACGTCGACCTCGGGGCCGACGAGGCCAGCGAGGTCCGTGCCCGGCTGACCGGGCCCGAGGAGGCGGGGTGACCGGCCCCAGGAACGGCTTCGGGGCGCGGCTGCGCCAGGAGCGCTTCGTGGTCGGCCTGACCCAGGAGGAACTCACCGCAGCGGCCGGGCTGAGCGTGCCGGCGGTCAGGGATCTGGTGGACTGATGGAGCCGGGACGGGGCCAGCCAGAAGGCTTCGGGCCACTGCTGCGCCGCGTCCGGCGAGCGGCGGGCCTGACCCAGGAGGAATTGGCCACCGCGGCCGGGCTGAGCGTGCGGGCGGTCAGCGACACCGAACGCGGGGTGAGCCGGCCGTACCGGCGCACGACCGGGCTGCTGACCGAGGCGCTCGGGCTGGCCGGGGCTGATCGTGACGGATTCACCCGGGCCGCCAGCGGTGCGGCCCCTGGCGGCGACCCGGTCCCCGGCGGGGGTCAGACGGCCGCCCAGCGTGGGCCCTGGCAGCTTCCGGCCGTGGTGGTGGACTTCACTGGCCGGTCGGCCGAGCTGAAGACGCTGACCGGCCTGCTGGACCAGGGTGAACGGCCACCGGGCACCGTGCTCATCACGGCCATCGACGGCACCGCCGGGGTGGGCAAGACCGCGCTGGCCGTGCACTGGGC
>DATAWQ010000010.1:0-2460 GCA_036267135.1 Streptosporangiaceae bacterium
CAGCGCCCTGCCGGTGAAGCACCCGTCCCGGGTCCGCGGCCCCGACCAGTGGACCGGCCCCGGCAACGACCTGGCCGCCCGGTTCGGCCGCGACGCCGCCCACGCCGAGTGGTTCTACGGCTTCCGCCTCGCCGCCAAGACTGACCTGGGCAGCCGCATCGTGCGCGCGTGGAGCATCGTGCCCGCCGCCGTCAGCGAGCGGGACGTAGCCGTTGACCTGCTGGAAGCCGGCCCGGCCCCGCGTGACCTGCTCGCGGACAAGGGCTTCAGCGGCCGCGCCTTCGCCGCAGAGCTGGCCGCCGGCGGCACCGCCGTGCTCGTCCCGCCCGGTAAGAAGCAGCGCGCCGCCATGCCGTCGGTCCTGCTGAAAGTCATCGCCGAATGGCGCAACCGGATCGAGACGACCTTCAGCGAGATCACCGACCGCATGGAACTGGCCAGGCACGGCGCCCACACCTTCTGGGGCCTGCTCACCAGGACCGCAGCCACCATCGCCGCCCACACACTGCTCCGCGTCTGCCTCAGCCACGAGTAACCGAACCCCCATAACGCGCCTAAGGGCCCCGCGTTCCGCCTCGTCGGCGATGATCGCGACGGCCTTGAACACCTCGGTCTCCACCTCGACGGTGACGTCCGGGTTCGCGGCCAGGTTGTAGTACTAGACTGGAGGCCGGTCAGAGTCGGCGTTGCCTGCCGTCACGATGTAGCGGTCGCCGTCGGGCAGGTACGTGAGCGGGACGGCGCGGTGCTGGCCGGTTCGCGCGCCGGTCGTGGTCAACAGGAGCAGCCGCATGCTGGCGTGGTAACCGTCCACCTTGCCGCCGCGCGCCCGGAACTCATCGACGACCCGCTCCTGGTTGCGGCTGGCCGGGCCGCCTCATGGCTGGTCACGAGATCGATGCTATGCCGGCCCGGCCGGGCGCGGTCAGCAAGGACCCGCACCACCGCGAGAACAGTGAAGACCTCCTGGCCCAGTACCGCCAGCCCGAGGTGAGCACCGTGCCGTTCGTGAAGCAGCTCAGCGCGGTTCTCGGCCGTGAGCTAGGTGCCGGTCCCAAGGGGGCGGTATGGGGAAATGGTCGGCCGACTTCCGCATCCGCGAGTTCCCGCTGAGACGCTAATGTCGCGAGGTGCGCCTGGCCTGTGCCAAGGCACTGTAATGGTTGTGCGACGAGCGAACCCGATGATGGCGCAAGCACGGTCACGAAACCGTGCCTGCGCTCTGCTGTTCCTCCAGCATGTCAGCCAGTGCCGGGAGAGCGGAAGGGACGAGCATGAGCACAGGTGCCATGGCGGCCGACCATCGCCCGATAGTGCAAAGTACTGCAGTAACTCGCGCCGCAGACCGTCCCTCACCGGCCTCCTCCAGTGCTCCTGCGATCTCGGCCAGGGCGCTTGCCTGTCGGCCGGGGTCGGTGATTGAGCGGGCCGTGGTCTGGGCCTGCGTGGCGATCGCGGCGGCCTGCTGGTGCCGTCCAGCCCAGGCAAGCACTCTCGCCGCCTTGGCCAGAGCGGTCACCTGGTAGGACAACGCCTCCTGTCGGCTAGGGTCGGTGATTGAGCGGGCCATCGCCTCGGCCTGCGTGGCGATCGCGGCGGCCTGCTGGTGCCGCCCATCCAGGGCCAGCGCCCCCGCGACCTCGGCCAGTGCCAGGGCCTGGTGGAGCGGGTCGGTGATCAAGCCAGCCAGGTCCTCAGCCTGCTGGTACTGCCTAGCCAGGGCCAGCGCCCCGGCGACCTCGGCCAGTGCCAGGGCCTGATAGAACGGTTTGGTGATCGAGCGGGCGACGGTCTCGGCCCGAGCGGCGATCGCGGCAGCCTGCTCGTGCTGTCCGGCTAGGGCCAGCGCCCTCGCGACCTTGGCCTGCGCAGTCACTTGGTCGGACGTCTCTTGGTGGAGCGGGTGGGTGATTGAGCGGGCCAGGTCCTCAGCCTGCCGGTACTGCCCACCCTGGGCCAGCGCCTCCGCGACCTTGGCCAGGGCGCTGACCTGCTGGTCCGGGAGGATGATGGATCGTGCCAAGTCCTCAGCCCGCTGATACTGCCCAGCCTGCGCCAGCGCCTCCGCGACCTTGGCTCGGGCACTCGCAGACCGGATATGGAGGCCGATTGTGCGGCCATGATCGGTCCTCTGCCGCATTGAGCGAGCCAGGGCCTCAGCCTCCTGATACTGCCCAGCCTGCGCCAGCACCTCCACCACCTCCGCCAGGACGCGCTCCTGCCGGCCTTCGCGGGTGACCGAGCGGGCGACGGTCTGGGCCGCCGAAGCAATCGCCGCAGCTTGCTGATGCCGCCCGGACAGGACCAGCGCCCCGGCGACCTCAACCAGAGCCGTCGCCTGGTAGAACGGGTCGATGATCGAAAGGGCCACGGTCTCGGCCCGCGCGGCAACCGCGGCGGCCCGCGAATGCTGCCCGGCCATGGCTAGCACCTTCGCGACCTGAGCCACGGCACCTGGTT
>DATAWQ010000011.1:0-30133 GCA_036267135.1 Streptosporangiaceae bacterium
GGAGGCATGCTGGGCAGGCGGTCGCTGGGGCGGCAGTTCGGGTGGTTGTGGGCGGCGTACGCGGTCAGCGCCTACGGCTCGGGGTTCGGGTTCGGCGCGTTCCCGCTGATCGCGGTCTTGGTGCTGCACGCGGGGCCGGCCGAGGTGTCGGCGTTGTCGGCGGCCGGCCTGGCGGTGGGCGCGGCGGTCGCGCTGCCGCTCGGGCCGTGGGTGGAGTTCCGGCGCAAGCGGCCGGTGATGGTGGTCATGGACCTGACCAGGTTCGCGGCGCTGGCCACCGTGCCGGTCGCGTTCGCGCTCGGCTGGCTCAGCTTCGTGCAGTTGCTGATCGTGTCCATCGTGGCCGCCGCGGCCAGGATCACGTTCAACGCGGCCAGCGGCGCCTGCCTGAAGGCGGTGGTGAAGCCGGATGACCTGCTGATCGCCAACGGGCGGCTGGAGTCCACCAACTGGACGTCGCTCATGATCGGGCCGCCGCTCGGCGGCGCGGCGATCGGGCTGCTGGGGCCGGTGACCACCGTGCTGGCCGACGCGATCAGCTATCTGTTGTCGGCGGTGGGCATCGGGGCGATGGGCGGCCGTGAGCCACACCCGTCGCGGTCCGGCGCCCCCAGGACTCGGTTCCGCGACCTGCCCGACGCGTGGCGGTACATCCTGACCCACCCGGCGCTGCGCCCCATGTTCTTCAACACAATCATGGTCAACGGCCTGATCATGGCCACCGAGCCGCTGCTCGCGGTGCTGCTGCTCGGGCGGCTCGGCTTTCGGCCCTGGCAGTACGGGCTGGCGTTCGCGGCGCCCTGCGTCGGCGGGCTGGTGGGATCGCGGCTGGCCCGGCGGCTGGTGGCCCGGTTCGGGCGGCACCGGGTCATGCTGACCGCCGGGACGCTGCGGGCGTGCTGGGTGTTCGGGCTGGCCTTCATCGGCCCGGGCGCAGCCGGGCTGCTGCTGGTCATGGGCGTGGAGCTGGGCCTGATCGTGAGCTGCAGCGTGTTCAACCCGGTGTGGGCCACCTACCGGCTCGAACAGACCGCGACCGACCGGGTCGCCCGTACGCTGTCGGCTTGGTCGGTCTCCAGCAGTGCCACGATCGCCGCGCTGACCGCGCTGTGGGGCGGGCTGGCCACCCTGGTCGGGCTGCGCCCCGCGTTCGCCGCCGCCGGGCTGCTGATGCTGGCCAGCCCGTTCCTGCTGCCGCGCCGCGACCGCACGCCCCAGCCCGCGCAACCCGCCCAGCAGGCCGATTCGGCCCGTGCTGACTCGATCAGGGCTTGAGCGCGACGGCGCGCAGGCGCTCGTAGTAGGGAAGGTGGTAGGCGAGGTAGCCGGACAGCACCGGGTCGGCCGTCACCACCGGGTCGCGGTCCACCACCGCGGTGCCCGGGGAGAAGCCGGTGGTCCGGCTGGTGGACTCGTGCCAGCGGCTGGTCCGCTGCCACTGTTCGTCCATGCCGGCCGACCAGGACAGCGCCTCCGGCAGGAACGGGATGCGCACCGCCTCGCAGTAGGCGCGCACGGTCTCGCGCGGCCGCTCGACCAGGTCGCCGGAGTCCACCACCACGGGCGCGTGGCCGGTGGCCGCCACCACCGCGTCGTAGATCTCGGCCAGCCAGGCGAACCCGATCTCGTCCCGGCCGAGCTTGGGGTTGAGCGCGTGGTGCGAGGCGATGGCTTCGGCCGGGTGCCGGATGATGAAGGTGTGGGTGGGCCCGGCCAGGAACGTCTCGTCGGACAGCACCCCGGGGTAGTGGAAGTCGGTCGTGTCCTTGAAGAACAGCGGGCGGGACCTGGCGAACGCCCAGATCGCGTCGATCACCTCGCCCTCGGTGTGGGCCACCCGCTCGCCCACCTTGGATTCGCCGAAGTCGACGACGTGTGAGAACGGCTCGTGCAGCACGGCGTAGTCGCCGCGCTCGGCCATCATCCGGGCGAACGCGGTCGACCGGCACCTCGGCGCGCTCCACATCGCCAGGATGCCGGGCCCGTGCTGGCTAGTACTGCGCTGGCTAGTACTGCGCTGGCTAGTCCCGTGCTGGCTAGTACTGCGCTGGGCTCTGCGATCGGTCATGCCTGCCATTATCAGGACGGATCCGGGCTGTTCCAGGGGCCGACGGCCTCACTCGGCATAGTTCCCCCCCGGTGCGTAAGCGCCACGGCTACCCCCGTGGCCGTGCGGTCAACCTTGGTGGGGCCGCGCGGTGCCGGGGTCAGCGAAATGCGGTCACCGAGGTTCCATGTGCGGCGGATGCCCGGCCAGGGCGGGCCGGCTTAGTGTCCGGCCAGGACTTGGTGAGGAGGGGGCATGGACACTGCCTGCGACGTGGCACCGCGGCTCGAGGTGCCGACCGACCGGCCACCGAACCCGGCGTCGGCCGGGCAGGCCGCGCGGGAGCCGGTCTGCATCCCGGCGGCGACCGGGGACGCGCTGCGCGCGCTGGCCGGCCGCCACGGCACCACCCTGGACCGGGTGCTGCTGGCCGGGTACGCGGTCATGCTGCACCGCTACGCCGGCCAGGACGAGTTCGCCGCCGGGCTGTCCGGGCCCAACGGGCCGGACGGGCCGGACGCGGACCCGGTCACGTTCGGCGTCTCGCTGGCGGGCAACCCCGCCTTCGGCGACTTCCTGGACCGCGTGGCGAAGGCCCGCCCCGCCGGGGCCGCCGAGCACGACCTGCACCTGGTGATCGCCGCCGGGTCCGCCATAAGCGCCAGCCTGAGCTACGACCGCGATCTGTTCGATGCCACGACGGCGCAGCGGTTCGCCGGCAGCCTGGTCACGCTGCTGACCGCCGCCGCCGGCGACCCCACCCGGCGGATCGGCAGCCTGCCGCTATGGGCGGGCCCACCCGCCGTCGGCCAAGCCGAACCGGCAAGCACCGTGCCGCCCGCGAGCGCCCGGGTGGACGAGCTGTTCGCCGCGGTCGCGGCGGCCCACCCCGGCCAGGTGGCACTCATCGACAGCGCGGACGGGCGCGGGATCCGGTACCGGGAGCTGGCGGCCAGGGCCCGCGGGGTCGCGGCCGAACTGACCGCGCTCGGCGTGGGCCGCGGCGACTTCGTGGGGATCACCCTCCCCAGGTCCACCGACCTGATCGTGGCCATTCTCGGCGTGCTCGGCGCGGGCGCGGCTTACGTTCCCCTCGATCCCGGGTATCCGGCCGAGCGACTGCGGATCATGAACCGTTCAGTTAGCACAAAAGTGATCATCGGGCAGATGCCGGTAGATCTCGGGATCCGGTGCATACCGCTGCCGGAAAGCGAGGCGCCCGCGGGACCGGCGGCAGGCGGCTCGCCCGGGGACGCCGCGTACGTGATGTTCACGTCCGGCTCCACCGGCGTGCCGAAGGCCGTGGTGGTGCCGCACCGGGCCATCGTGCGGCTGGTGCGCGGCGCGAACTTCGCGGACATGGGCCCGGACCAGCGGTGGCTGCACGCGGCGTCGCCGGCTTTCGACGCGTCCACGCTGGAGCTGTGGGCGCCACTGCTGAATGGCGGCACGGTGGTGATCGTGCCGGGCCGCAGCAGCGTGGCCGACCTGGGCCGGGCGATCGAGCGTTACCGGGTGTCGGCGGGCTTCATCACCACCGGCCTGTTCAACGTGATCGTGGACTCCGACCCCGGCATCCTGCGCCCGTTCCGCCAGCTCATCACCGGCGGCGAGGCGGCGTCGCCGGACCACGTGCGGCGCGCGCTGGCCGTGGTGCCGGTGGTCATCAACGGCTACGGCCCCACCGAGAACACCACGTTCACCTGCTGCCACCGGATGACCGACCCGTCGCAGGTGCGGTCGCCGGTGCCGATCGGCACCCCGATCAGCGGCACCACCGTGTACGTGGCCGACGCCTACCAGAACCTGCTGCCGCCCGGCGCCGTCGGCGAGCTGCTGACCGGCGGGGAAGGGCTGGCCACCGAGTACGCCGGGTCGCCCGCCATGTCCGCGGAGCGGTTCGTGCCCAGCCCGGTCGGCCCGCCCGGGGCGCGGCTGTACCGGACCGGCGACTTCGGCTGGATCGACGCCGACGGCCTGGTGCACTTCGCCGGGCGGCGCGACGACCAGGTGAAGGTGCGCGGCTTCCGGATCGAGCTGGCCGGGATCGAGCGCGCGCTGGCCGAGTACCCGCGGGTCGATCAGGCCGCGGTGACCGTCTACACCGACCCCACCGGGGACCGGCGGCTGGTCGGCTACACCGTGGGCGCGGCCGGGCGGGAAGAGCTGATCGAGTTCCTGCGCGGCGAGCTGCCCGAGTACATGGTCCCCAGCCAGTGGGTCAGGCTGGACGCGATGCCGCTCAGCAGCACCGGCAAGGTCGACCGGCGGGCGCTGCCCGAGCCCGGCAGCGCGCCAGTCAGCGAGCCGACCGCGGCCACGGCCACGGCGCGGGCGCGCACCGTCGTCGAGGAACTGCTCATCGCCTGGTACTGCGAGCTGCTCGGCATACCCGACGTGGGACCCGACACCGACTTCTTCGCCTCGGGCGGGCACAGCCTGTTCGCGTCCCGCCTGGTGGCCAGGATCCGGGCCACGTTCGGGGTGGAGATGCCGCTGGCCGTGGTGTTCGCCAGCCCCCGGCTCGGCGACCTGGCCGCCGAGGTGGCGGCCGCGGTGCGCACCGACCTGCCGCCGATCGTGGCCAGCGGCCGTACCGAGCGGCTGAGGCTGTCGTTCGCGCAGGAGCGCATGTGGTTCATGCAGCGGTACGCGCCGGACAGCCCGCAGTACCACGTGCCGGTGACGTTCACCCTGCGCGGCGACCTGGACCGGGCCGCGCTCGACCGGGCGGTGCAGGGTCTGGTGGACCGCAACCCGGCGCTGCGGATCGTGTTCGGCGAGGCCGGCGGGCGCCCGTACCAGACCATCCGGCCGGCCGGGACCGAGCTGTGGGCCGGCCAGTTCGACCTGTCCGGGCTCGACGCCGATCTGCGGGCCGACGCGCTGGAAGAGATCGCGGCCGGCCTGTTCACCGCGCCGTTCGACCTGACCACCGAGCTGCCGATCCGGGTGGCCCTGGTGGCCATGGAACCAGGCCGGCACGAGCTGCTGCTGGTCGCGCACCACATCGCCGTGGACGGCTGGAGCCTGCCACTGCTCTGGGACGACCTGACCCGCGGGTACACCGGATCGCTGCCCCCGGCCGCCGAGCTGACCTACCCGGACTTCGCGGCCTGGCAGCGGGAGGCGCTGACCGGCGAGACCGCCGCCCCGCTCGAGGAGTTCTGGCGGGACCGGCTTTCGGGCGCGCCGCACAGGCTCGTGCTGCCCGGTGACGTGGCCCCCTCGGACGAGGCCGACACCAGCCGCGGCGCGGCGGTGCGGGTGAGCCTGCCCACGGACGCGGTGACCGGCGTGCGCGAGGTGGCCAGGCAGGCCAAGGCGACCCCGTTCGCGGCGCTGCTGGCCGCGTTCGGCGTGCTGGTGTCGCGGCGCACCGGCCTGGACGACATGATCATCGGCACGCCGGTGGCCGGCCGGACACACGCCGCCGTCGCGGACATGGTCGGCCTGTTCGTGAACACGCTGCCGGTGCGGCTGAACCTGTCCGGCGACCCGAGCTTCGCCGACCTGGTGGCCAGGGTTGGCCGGTCGGTGATCGAGACCCTCGAACACGCGGCCCTGCCGTTCGAGCGGATCGTGGAGATGGCCGACCTGCCGCGGACCGGCGACCAGCAGCAGCCGCTGGTGCAGATGCTGTTCGCGGTGCAGCCCGAACTGCCCCGCACGCTGCGGCTCGGGCCGGTCGAGGCCAAGTTGCACGACCGCTACCTGCGCGTGGCCAAGGTCGACCTGACCCTGTCGCTGTTCGACGACGGGACCGGGCTGACCGGCTTCATCGAGTACCGCTCCTGCCTGTACAGCGAGGAGTTTGCCGCGGAACTGGTGCGGGAGTACACCGAACTGCTGGCCCTGCTGGGGGCGCGGCCCGACGTCCCGGTCAGCGCGGCGGCCAGCGCGGCGCAGCCCGACGAAGCCGAGGAACTGCGGGCCGGGGTGGCGTCGGTGTGGCAGGCGCTGCTCGGCGCGCCAGTGGACGGCGGCGAGGCCAACTTCTTCAGCCTGGGCGGGCACAGCCTGACCGCGGTGCAGGCCATCGCCGGCATCAGGGACGTGCTGGGCCGGGAGGTGCCGCTGCGGGACATCTTCGAGCACCCGACGCTGGCCGAGTTCACCGAGCGGGTGGCGCTGGCGCCGATGGCCGGCCAGCGGCCGCCGATGCGCGCGCTGCCGGGCCGCCAGCGGGCGCCGCTGGCCCCGGCTCAGCTCCGGCACTGGCGGGCCGACGAACTCTCGTCCGGGCGGCCGGGCCAGGCTCCTGAGTCGGTGATGTCGCTGGTGCTGCGGCTGCGCGGCCCGCTGGAGGTGGCGGCGGTCGAGCGCGCCCTGACCCTGATCGCGACCAGGCACGCCGTACTGCGGACCACGTTCGGGGCCGACGCCGACGGGCCGTCGCAGCGGATAGGCCCGCCCGCCTCGGTCCGGGTGCCGGTAACCCAGGTCACCGCGGCCACGCTGGACGAGATGCTGGTGCGTGCCGCCAGGCCGGGATTCTCCCTGTCGGCCGCCCCGCCGTGGCGGGCTGAGCTACTCCAGCAGGCCGGCGACGACCACCACCTCGTGCTCAACTTCCACCAGATCATCTGCGACGACCACACGGTCCGGGTGCTGCTCGGCGAGCTGGCCGCCTACCTGACCGAGGGCGCGCCGCCGCCCGCACCGGTGCGGGTGCAGTACGGGGACTACGCCGCCTGGCGGCACGAACACTCCCCCGCCACCGCCGTCTGGCCGATCCCGGCCGGTGAACCCCTCGGTGGCGGGGAGCATCAGGTGGAGCTGGAGCCCAGGGTGGCCACCGCGCTGCGCAAGCTGGCCGCCGACGAGGGCACGACGCTGTCGCGCGTGGTCTTCGGGGTGTTCGCGGCGGCCCTCGCGCGCGGCGCCGGGCCGACCCAGTTGCTGGTGGGCGCGATCGAGCCGGGCCGGGACGAGGCGGAGACCGAGCGGATGCTGGGCTGCTTCGCGTCCTGCCTGGTGCTGCCCTGCGAGCTGTCCGCGGCGCAGTCGTGGCGCGAGGTGGTCCGCCGGGTCAGGGACGCGGTCCCGGTGTCCGGGGTCGGCGAGGTGCCGGAGCTTGACGGGCTCTGCGTGGTCGGGTCGGCGCCCGAGGCGCCGGCCCGGCTCGGGGCCGCCGAGGTGACCCTGGTGCGCTGGCCGGCCGAACGCGGCGGCGCCCCGCTGGAGCTGCGGCTGCGCGAGCAGCGCGACGGACGGCTGAGCGGGCTGCTCCGCTTCGACGGCGCGCGCTTCGACGCCGCGGCCGCAGCCAGCGTCGTGGCGCGGTACGCCCGGCTGATCACCGCCTGCGCGACCGCCCCGGACGCCGACGCCGGGTTCGCCGACGCACCAGAAAACGTCCAGTGACTGGAGACACGATGACAACAGACACGGTGACAACAGACACGGTGACAACAGGCACGGGGAAGGGCCAGGCCATGCCTTACGTCGTGGTGCGCAACGACGAGGAGCAGTACTCGATCTGGCCGGACGGCCACGACCTCCCGGCCGGGTGGCACGCCGACGGCTTCAGTGGCCCCAAGGACGCCTGCCTGGCCCACATCGGCCACGCTGGGCACTAACGGTCGGTTGTGTTCGATCACGGTAGATCTTGACGGAAGTTGGTTCATCGGCGTATCAACGTTTCGAGCGGGAACTCGTGACGAAGGGCCGACGAGAACCATGAGGAAGTTCATGCCCGGCCTGCTGGCCGTGGCGACCGTGATCCCATTGATAAGCGCGTTCACCGTGGCCGGAACCGTGGCCACCGCACCGGCGGCCCGGGCCGAGAACAACGGCGTCGGGCTGACCCCGGCCATGGGCTGGAGCAGCTGGAGCTTCATCCGGCACGACCCGACCGCGGCCAAGATCGAGGCCCAGGCTAAGGCCATGAAGTCCAGTGGGCTGGCCGCCGTCGGCTACCAGTACGTGAACATCGACGACTTCTGGTACAACTGCCCGGGCAGCCAGGGCCCGGACGTGGACAAGTACGGCCGCTGGACCATCGACACCGCCGAGTTCCCCGGCTCGGGATCGGTCAACGGCATCGAGGCGGTCGCCGACTACGTGCACAGCCTGGGCCTGAAGTTCGGCCTCTACGTCACGCCGGGCATCTCCAAGCAGGCGGTGGCCGAGAACACCGCGATCAAGGGCACCAATTACACCGCCGACGACATCGCCGAGCCCACCGTCAGCGAGAACAACTACAACTGCGGCGGCATGGTCGGCATCAACTACCAGGCGCCGGGCGCGCAGGCGTTCATCAAGTCCTGGGCCAGCCAGTTCGCCTCCTGGGGCGTGGACTACGTCAAGCTCGACGGCGTCGGCTCCTTCGACATCCCGGACGTGAAGGCCTGGTCCAACGCGCTGCGCCAGACCGGCCGCCCGATCCACCTCGAACTGTCCAACAGCCTCAACATCGCGGACGCGAAGACCTGGGCAAAGTACTCCAACGGCTGGCGCACCGGCGGCGACATCGAGTGCTACTGCGGCACCGACGGCAGCAGTTACCCACTCACCGACTGGTCCAACATCGAGTCCCGGTTCGCCCAGGTGGCGGCCTGGCAGCCGGACGGCGGCCCGGGGGCGTTCAACGACTACGACTCGATCGAGGTCGGCAACGGCAGTAACGACGGCCTGACCCCGGCGCAGCGGCAGACCCAGCTCAGCCTGTGGGCGCTGGCGTCCTCGCCGCTGATCCTGGGCACCGACCTGACCCACCTGAACCCGCTCGACCTGAGCTACCTCAAGAACAAGGCCGTCATCGCCGTGGACCAGGACGCCATCGACGCGACCCAGATCGTGAACACCGGCTCCGAGCAGGTCTTCGCCAAAACTGAACCTTCTGGGCCGGACGGCGGCGTGGTCGTCGGCCTGTTCAACACCACCGGCTCATCCGCCGTGGACTCGGTCACCTCGTCCGCGCTGGGCCTGCCGGCCGCCAAGGCGTACAAGCTGGACAACCTGTGGACCGGCCAGACCACCGAGTCGGCCGGGACGATCGGCGCGACTATCGCCCCCGACGGCGTCGCCCTGTTCCGGGTCACCCCGGCCCAGCACGCCGGCGCCGCGCCGCCGGACACCACGTTGTCCATGTCCGGCCTGGCCGACCTGACCGGCGGCCAGCAGGCCACCGCCACCGCCTCGTTCAGCAACGACGGCGCCCAGCCCGTGCAGAAGCTGGACCTGCGACTGCACGCCCCGGCGGGCTGGACCGTCACCCCCACCTCGGCCACCCGCTTCGCGTCGGTGGACAGCGGCGAGACCGCCCAGGCCACGTTCGTGGTCACCGCGCCCACCCCGGCCACGCCGATCCGGCAGAGCAACGTCTCGGTGCACGCCACCTACCGCTGGAAGACCTACGTGCCCGAGCAGGTCACGCAGACCTACGGCGTGACCAGCACCGCCCCGGTGCAGGCGCCGCTGCGGACCTACTCCTCGGCGACCGACGCCCCGGCCGCGTTCGGCCAGTCAGGGCAGCAGTTCGCGATCGAGGGCGCGGGCACCGACGTGTGGACCAACGCGGACACCTACAGCGCCATTTACCAACCCGGCGCCGTCGGCACATCCGCCACTGTGGAAACCGAAGTCACCGCCCAGCAGGACATGACCGGGTACGCCAAGGCCGGGATCATGATCCGTAACAACATCACCGGGGCGGGCACGACCCCGGAGGGCGCGATCCTGTTCGAGTCCCCCGGCGGCGGCATCCAGCTCGAGTGGGACAACAACGGCGGCGACAGCGTCAACTCCGTCACCCCGGCCAACGGCACCATCGCCGACCTCCTCCCGGTCTGGCTCAAGCTGGTCAGGGACGGCTCGACCTACACCGGCTACTACTCCGCCGACGGCACCAACTGGACCCAGGTCGGCACCGCCACCGTCCCCGGCCAGGCCACCACCCAGGACGCCGGCCTGTTCATGACCTCCCACGCCCCCGGCGCCCCCGGCACCGTCTCTTTCAACGGCTTCACCGTCCAGTAGCCACCCTTCAAGATCACAATCGGTTTACTGAACGGCTGCGCACCATCCCGGTAGCCCTCACCGGCACCCGGGAACACTGCCGACGCGACGTGGCAGCCAGATCGGCGCCGCGTCGGCCAACCGGCGGTGCGGGTGAAGGGGCGGTAGCGTCACCCGGCCGGGCGCTGGCCGGTGAGGGTTTCGATGATCAGGGTGGCCGGGACCGGTGCGGAGTCGGGGTCCTGGCCGGTGCTGACGCCTTCGAGGCGGCCCCAGTGATCGGTCACGGTGCGCTCCCAGCTCACCTGGCCGTCGTCGGTGTTGATGTACACCTGGCCGCGTTCGGGGTCGGCGGGGTTCGTCACGATCAGCACGTGACCGCGTTCTTCGATCCGCAGGCCCGAGCCGTGCAGCAGGACGGCCGCGTTGCGGCGGATCCAGGCCGCGAGCGCCGGCGGCTCGCCGGAGGCGGTCATGCCGCACCCGGGCCGGTGTCGGCGGTGCGCAGCACCCGGGCCAGGATTCCGGCGGCGGTGGCGGGCTGGTCGCATCCGGCGATCGGCTCGCCCCAGGAGTACAGGAAACGGCCGGCCCTGGCGTACACCTGCTCGGCCAGGACGGTGGCCCGGGGATTGGTCACGTCGAGGTAAGGCACCGTTCCGGCCGGAGTGCGCAGCACGGCTCGGTAGCCGCGCGCGGCTATCTCGGTGGCGAGTGTTTCCAGGCTGGTCAGCTCGCCGGTCTGGGGGTCGGTGGTGGGCATATGGACTGGTTTCCTTCGTTCGGCACCGTGTTGGACAATGCACAGCCTGTCGCCGCAGGTCTACGCTTCGCTATGGGTGCGGCCCGGTGGGCACGCCCGGGAGAGCACATCGAAAGGACCGGTCAGATATGACGGGCGGTCGCCCAACACGCGGGCAAGATCCTGAACGGCGCGGGCAAGCCGACGGCAACCGCCAGCAAGTCAGCACCCGGGCCTGGGGCGCCGCCCTCCGCCGCGCCCGTGAGACCAAGGGCTGGACCCAGGCCGACCTGGCCCGCGAGATGGGCTACGACCCGTCCGTGATCAGCAAGCTCGAAACCGGCGCCGTAACCGCCAGCCAGCAGCACGCCCGCGCCGCCGACCAGGCTCTGGGCCTCTCCGGTGTATTCGCGGCCTGGCTCGACGACCTCATCAATGGCATGCATGAGCCGTACAACCGCACCATCGCTGAACTGGAACAGGCCGCCACTGTCCTCAATATCTGGGAGCCGTGCTTCATACCGGGGCTTCTCCAGACCGAGGAGTACATGCGCCAGGTGTTCCTGGCTGCTGGCCAGCCGGATGCCCGCGACGAAGAGATAGAACAGTGGGTTGCAAACCGTCTGGCCAGGCAGAAGATACGAGAGCGGGTCGACCCGCCGCCGCCCATGGTGTACGCGGTGATCTGGGAACCTGCCCTCCGGGTTTCGATCGGTGGCCCTGACGTGATGCATGGCCAGCTCAAGGTGCTCGCCGACGCCGCCCGGCATGACCGGCGCCTACGGGTCCAAGTGCTGCCACTCGATCGAGGTGCCAACCCTGGAATGGGCGGCTCGTTCGTAGTTGTCGACTTCGCCAATGAGCGTCCAGCCGCCTTCCTTGACGACGTCCTGACAGGGCACAGTGTCGAGCGCCGCGGTGATATCGCACGGCTGGAACTGTTGTTCGCTACTGTGACGGCGGACGCGGTGGATACCCGAGCATCCGCAGAGCTGATCGAGAAGGTCGCTGACGAGTGGAAGCCATGACGCCCAGTAGATGGCGCAGATCGTCTTACAGCAGCAACTCGAACTCGAACGATTGCGTCGAGGCCCGGACCGTGCCGGGCGGCGTGGCCGTTCGCGACTCCAAGGATCCGCACGGCCCGGCGCTCCCCCTGACGCCGGAGGCCTGGTGCGACTTCACCGCCCGGGTGAAAACGGGCGGCTGACCTCATTGGGGAGGATCCTGGTTGTCACAGCGACCACAATCCTCCCCGATGAGGGACTCCCCCTTGCCGCACGTGGCGCCGCCGCGCCAGGGCGGTGATGCGTGGGGCGAAAGTGGCGCGTGGTGCCGGTGGAGGTGCCGGGCGCACAACCAGGGGTCATGGCACGCCGAGCAGGCGGAGGATGGCGGTGGTCGCGCAGGCGGTGATGACCACCACGGGGAAGGGGGCGCGCCGGACCGCGAGTGCACCGCCAACCACCACGCCGGCCGGCCGGGCCCAGCCGGCGAAGCCGTGCCCCTCGGTGAGCGCCGAGGTGGCCGCGAGCGCGATCAGCAGCACGGCTACCCCGGCGGCCTGCAGCCGGTCCACCCGGTCAGGCATCCGCAGCCGGTGCCGCAGCGCGGGGCCGGCCAGCCGGAACCCGAACGTGCCCGCGGCCAGCACCGCGATGGCCAGTAGCGGCATCACCCCACCTCCGGTGCAGCGGGGGCGGGACGGGCCAGGAGCACCAGTCCGGCCAGAGCCAGCAGCGGGGGGAGGCCGGCCGGGAGGAATGGGGTGACGGCGACGGCCAGGACGGCGCCGAGCAGGGCGGCGTGGCGGATGCCGCGGTCGGCGAGCGAGGGCAGCACCAGGGTCAGCAGCACGGCGGGGAAGGCCGCGTCGAGCCCGAAGGCATCGGTGTTCCCGATCGCGGTCGCGGCCAGCGCGCCGGCCCCGACCGCGAGGTTCCAGCAGGCGAACAGGGCGATGCCGCAGGTCCAGAACGCGGCGCGGCGCCGCGCCGGGTCCGGCTGACCCACTGCGAAGGCCACCGACTCATCGGTCGTCAGGTGCGCGCCCGCCAGCCGGGTCCACCACCGGCCGCCGAGCAGATCGGCCACCGCGAAGCCATACGGCAGCAGCCGGCTGTTCAGCAGCAGGCCCGCCGCGACCGCGGCGACCGGGCTTCCGCCGGCCAGCACCACACCCACGGCGGCGAACTGGGATCCTCCGGCGAAGACGATCAGGGACATGGACGTCGGGACCCACGGGCGCAAGCCGCCCGCGACGCACACCGCACCGAACGACGCGCCGACGACCGCGTCGGCGACACAGACCATGGCGATGGCGCGGAGCGTGCCGCGGTCAAGTGTTCGCCAGAACGTACGCATGTCCACTAGGATGAACACAATTGCAGATGTTCGTCAAGACGAACGAACTGGAGTGAGGAGCGAACACGTGCCGGCTGACGCACCGGATGACGACGGACTGCGGGCTCAGGGCCCCGTGCCGCCCGCCGCCCAGGCGCCCGGGGCGGCCGCGGCACCCGGCACCCCGTCGGGTGTGGCCGCGCTGATCGCGGCGTCGCTGCGCCGGGAACGTGACCGGGCCGGCCTGTCGCTCAGCGAGCTAGCCCGGCGGGCGGGCATCGCCAAGTCCACGCTGTCCCAGCTAGAGTCCGGCACCGGCAACCCGAGCGTGGAGACCCTGTGGGCGCTGGGCGTCGCACTCGGCGTGCCGTTCAGCCGGCTGGTGGACCCAGCCCGTCCCGGGGTGCGGGTGATCCGGGCCGATGAGGGCCCGGTGATCTACGCCGAGCACGCCAGTTACGCGGCGACACTGCTCACGTCCTGCTCGCCGGGGGCGCGGCATGACATTTACCGGCTGCGGACCCAGCCCGGTGAGCCGAGGATCTCCGACCCGCACATGCCCGGCACCATGGAGCACCTGGTGGTCAGCACCGGCCGCGCCCTGGCCGGCCCGATAGCTGAGCCGGTCGAGGTCGCGGCCGGCGACTACGTCAGCTACCCCGGCGACGTGCCGCACATCTTCCGCGCCCAGGAACCAGACACCACCGCGGTGATGATCCTGGAGCACATCTGAGTAAGCGCTCGAATGGCATGGGCGCGTGGCCTGGGCCGACCGGATGCGTGGGTGATTGCGTGGGTTACTGCGTGTGGTGAATGGCTTTTCCTGCCGTCAGTGTCTGAGGTAATCGGCACAAGCCGGTTCAGAGACAGCAGGAGTTAACATGAAACGGTTTATCGCGACGCTGGCCATTCTCGCCTCGGCCGGTGCCGGCGGAGCACTGATCGCCGTCACCCAGCCGGCGGTCGCGGCCCCGGCCGCCAAGATCGTCGCCAACGGGTCACTGAGCTGTCCCACCCTGAAGGGCACGATCACGTTCTCGCCGCCCTTGACCGAGACCGGATCCTCGACGGGCAGCATCAAGTACAACCCGCACAAGTGCACCACCACCGCCACCAATCTCCCGGCCGGCATCATCATCGGGGGCGGCGACGGCGTGGTGGTTCTCAACTACTCGCTGGCCCACGGGGCCCAGTGGGGGATCATGCCGAACTGGTGGACGGGCGGCTCGCTGGCCATTGCGGATTCGAAGGTGACGATCGCGTCGGGAACGTTCTCCACGACCAAGGGGAAAGACGAGGGGATGGTGCTACAAGGCACGGCGGAGAACTCGTTCGCCGGTCCGGTGCAGGTGACCTTGAACAGCAGTACCACCACCGCGGCATTCAACAAAGAACTCGAAACGAGCGGGGTTTCGTCGCTGAAAATCACCTCGGGCACCGCGACCCTCGGCAGCTCCTGACCACCAAAGGACGAGCCCGGCGCCACTCAGGCACCGGGCTCGTCCATGAACAGCCCGCGTTTCCGTGCGACTCAGCAGAGGCCGCTGGGACTGGAGTCGTGGGCCGGCTTGCAGGTGTTGGTCGTCCAGGTGTTGCCGGTTCCGGCGTCCTGGATGTCGTAGGCGGTGTTGAAGTTGGCGCCGTTCCCGGTGAACGTGTCACTGGCGGCGTCGGTGTCGGCGTTGATGCCGTCGCCGTGGTTGTTGTGCGAGATGTTGTTCTGGATGAGGTCGCCCGCGGACTGGGTCCCGCTGGTGGCATCGCCGGGACCGCCGATGTAGATCCCGTCGGCGCCGCTGGCGCTTATGGTGTTCCCGCTGACGGTGGCGTTGTTGGCCGCGGTGAGGGCGATGCCGTCGGCCGCGGAGTGGGTCACCGTGTTCCCCTGGATCAGCACCGGGTTGCTGGTGCTGTCGAGCTGGATGCCCCAGCCAAAGCCCGGGTATCCACCGGGCACGTTGTCGGCGGCGTTGTTCACGGTGTTGCCGGTGACGGTCCACGACTGCGGGGCGGGCCCGGAGCCGTCGTCGCCCAGGTAGATGTTGACGTCGTTGGCGCCCACGGTGTTGTCCGTGACGGCGGCGGTCCCGACGTCGTAGATGAGCACTCCGGCGGCCTCGTTGAAGAACCCGCCCCCGGTATAGGAGTTGCTCTTGATGGTGTCCCCGTTAAGGGTCACGGACGCCGCGTCGAAGCCTTCGAAGCCATTCGGCGCGATCGTTGGATTGCGGCCGATGCCCGTGATGGCGGAACTCCCGAGAGTGCAGGTGGTGCCCGCACCGCCGCACTTGACGCCGTTCTTCTGGTAATTGTTGACCTTCAGCAGCGACATGTGGACCGTTGAAGTGCCCGAGTCAGATTCCACGTACACACCTTGCCCGGACTGGCAGCCGAACAGGCCCGACGGGAGTTCGATGTCCTTCACCAGCACCTTGTTCATGGTGCCGGAGGCGTTGTGGTAATAGACGCCCACGAAGTCATCGCCGCAGCCGGAGAAGGTGCCCTGGGAATTATCGCCGCCCACGGCCAGGCTTCTCAGGGTCACCCCGGTGGTACCGCTGACGTCGATGATCGCGTCCTGCGGAGTGCCGCTGCCGTCGGTGTCGCTGATCAGCGTGGGTGGGTCGATGACCGTCCCTGACGTGGTGTCGCCAGCACCGACGATAGTGACCCGGTGGGTGATCGCCAGCGCCTCGGGATAGAAGCCCGCGGCCACCTTGATGGTAGAGATGGCGTCCACCGCGCTCTTTGAGAGCGCGTAGCTGATCGTCTGGCACGGATCGGCTTGCAGCCGGCAGGTACCGGTGTCCGTGCCCGTGTTGCCGTTCACATACAGCGTGCCGCCCGCCGACGCCTGGGCCAGCGGGGTGAGCGCGGCCATTCCCCCTGCGACCAGGCCGCCTACCACCATTAAACGCGCCGCAGCACGGCTCACGCGGAAATTCTTTACCACTTCTGCCCCTTCCCCCTGTGTACAAATCACTTTACTTAGCGGGGATCCGGGATGACTTTCCTCTTGTTCTTCACGTCCGTCAAGCCCGACCCATTTACCACTTTCCTTCGGAGTCGGGACCAAGGTCAGGGCCTGGGGAAATACCGTTGTAACTTGTTTCCTGATCCGATCAGAAACAATTTAACCTGTCGGCCTGGCTTGTCTATCGTGCCACGATTGACGTCCCACGACCGCCTTTCAGCTGGCCAGTCCGGCGGGTGCCTTGACGGGGACGGCCGCGGAACTCAGGGTGGCGGTGCTAGCGGGCCGGGTCGCCGAGCAGACGGGACTTGACCTCGGTCTTCAGGACTTTGCCGATCTTGGAGCGGGGCAGGTCGGGCCAGACCTCGATCTGCTTGGGCGCCTTGACGCTGCCGAGCCGCTCCTTGACGAACGAGCGCACCTCGGCGGCGGCCACCTCGTGCCCGGGGTGGGGCTGGATGACGGCGGTGACCCGCTCCCCCCACTTGTCGTCGGGCAGCCCGACCACCGCGCAGTCCTGGATCCCGGGGTGTTCGAGCAGCGCCTGCTCGACCTCGGCCGAGTACACATTGAACCCGCCCGTGATGATCATGTCCTTGGCCCGGTCCACGATGTACAGGAAGTTCTGCGTGTCCAGGTACCCGATGTCCCCGGTGTGGTGCCAGCCGTGCCGCCCGGCCTCGGCGGTGGCCGCCGGGTTCCGGTAGTACCCGGCCATCACCAGCGGGCCGCGCACCACGATCTCGCCGCGCTCACCCGGCGGCAGCAGCTTGCCGTCGCCGTCCATGATGGCCACGGTGACCAGCGGTGTCGGCCGCCCGGCCGAGGCGAACCGCTCGGTGGCCAGCGTGCCGTCCGCCCGCAGGTGATCGGCCGGCGCCAGCGTGGAGATCATCATCGGCGCCTCGGTCTGGCCGAAGAGCTGGCCGAGCACCGGGCCGATCTTGCCGATCGCCTCGGCCAGCCTGGCCGCCGACATCGGCGCCGCGCCGTACCACAGGCACTGCAGCGAGCCCAGGTCGGCGCCGGGCAGGTCCGGATGGTCGAGCAGCATGTAGATCAGCGTCGGCGGCAGGAACGTGTGGGTGACCCGGTGCCGCCCGGCCAGCGCCAGGAACTCGGCCAGGTCGGGCTTGGCCATGATCACGATCTCGCCACCGAGCGCCAGGACCGGGAAGCACAGCACCCCGGCCGCGTGCGTCAGCGGCGCCAGCGCCAGGTACACCGGCCGCCCGCCGAACGGGTAGCTCATCAGCGTCAGCGCGGTCATGGTCTCGATGTTGTGCCCGGTCAGCAGCACCCCCTTGGGCGTGCCCGTGGTGCCCCCGGTGCCTGCGATCATCGCGACGTCGTCCGGCGGCGGCGCGGACCAGGGGCCGTCGCTCAGATCTTCAATCCAGTTAATGAACGGCTCCGCCCAGGAGACATTCGCGTCCAGGCACACCAGCGACGCCAGCCTGGGCAGTTCCGGGGCGATGCGCTCGACGAGCGGGGCGAACGCGGCCGCGAAGATCAGGCAGGTGCAGTCGAACAGGTCGAGCAGGGCCCGGTTCTCCGCCGCCTCGTTGCGGGGGTTGACAGGGCACCAGACCGCGCCGGCCCGCGCGATGCCGAACACGCAGGTGAACGCCACCGGGTCGTTGCCGGACAGCACCGCCACCTTGTCGCCCGGCCGGACGCCCGAGCGCTCCAGCGCCCGGGCGATCCGGTAGGACAACCGCTGCACCTCGCGATAACTGCGGGTCTGCCCCCCCATGGTGAGGCAGGGCGCGTCCGGTCCCAGCGAGGCGCCCTTGTCCAGGAAGTCGGTCAGCCGCACCGGCTACGCCTGTACGGTCAGGACCGGCTCGCTGACCAGGCCGAAGCTGCGCAGCACGCCGAGCAGCTCGCGGTGGCCGAACGCCTGGCAGCCGGACGCGAAGCCGGCCCGGCGCGGGGGCTGCTGCAGCAGCGAATAGGCGGCGTAGGCCTGCATCAGCCCGGTCTGCTTGTAATTGCAGTTGCCGTGGATCACGCAGTGCGCGCGGCCGAGCGGACCGGAGGCGTGCACCGAGTCCAGCGACGTGTTGACCCGGGTGTTCTCGCGCGGCGGCATCTCGTTCATCACCCCGGCCGCCTGCTCGGACAGCACCTTGTACTTGTCCTCGTCGGACAGGCCTTCGACCTGGGCCAGCGCCGCGGCCACGATCTGCGGGACGCCGAGCATGAGCGGCCGGTTGAACACCCCGCCGAGCACCTTCACGTTGGCCACCCTGGGGTCGCGCCGGAACCAGACCGGATGCGAGGTGCCGCCCCAGGGCAGGGCCAGGCCGGTCTCGTGCTGGCCGGGCACGGTCACGTTGTAAAGGCCACCGTCGGCCGGCCACTCGGCGTACTGGTTCTGCTCGAGGTAGTAGGCCTTGGCCAGGGCGGCGTTGACCAGGATGGTCCGGGTGGACGCGATCGTCGGCATGCCCTTCCAGAACACCAGGATGTCCAGCGTGTCCAGGCCGGGAGTCTCCAGGCAGAGCCCGGCGGCGATCTCGCCGGTGGTGTACATCTGGGCGACGCCGGGGGCCAGCAGCAGGCCTTTGTCCGCCATCCGCTGGCCGTAGTTCACGTCGCAGTCGATCAGCCAGTCCTGCTCGCCGGTGGTGTCGGTGTAGTGGCAGCCGGTGGCGATGCAGGCCTCGACCACCTCGCCGCCGTGCTGGGCGAACGGGCCGACCATGTTGCACACCACTGTGGCCTCGCTCAGCAGTTCGGTGAGCGGGCCGACCTCGTGCTGCACCTCGACGATGTCGTGTGGCACGGTGTCGATGCCGGGCACGGTCTCCAGCGCCTCGGCGATGCGGGCCTTGTCCCGGCCGGCCGCGACGAACGGCACACCGAACTCGCGCAGGTACTCACAGACCAGCCGACCGGTGTAGCCGGAGGCCCCGTAGACAACGACGGGCTTGGCCTCGCTCATGATCTTTCCGCCTCTCGCTTCGGTGTGTTCGGCGCGCTGTGCCGCTCCATGCCCGTGCCGCTACATGCCCATGCCGCCGTCGACCGGCAGGCCGGCCCCGGTGATGAACCGGGCACCGTCGGAGGCCAGGAAGACCACCGCGTCGGCCATGTCGGAAACCTCGCCGAGACGGCCCAGCGGGGTCAGGTCGACCACGGCGCCGACGGCCTCCTCCGGGCTGGGGAACAAGCCGAGCCTGGCCACGTCGGCGGCGAGTTGCGCCCCCATCTCGGTGGGCACCAGGCCGGGGTACACGCAGTTGACCCGGACCGCGTAGCCGAGCTTGCCTGACTCCATCGCGGCCACCCGGGTGAGCCGGTCCACGGCCGACTTGGTGGCGGAGTAGACGGCGATGCCGGGGAAAGCGATCGTGGCCGCGACCGACGCGACGTTGACGATCGCGCCGCCCTGCCCGGCCGGGCCGCCCGGGCGCATGGCGCGCAAGCCGTGCTTGAGGCCGAGCGTGGTGCCCAGGATGTTCACCTCGAGCATCCGGCGGGCCTCGTCGGCGTCCACGTCCACCAGCAGGCTGGTGATCTCGACGCCGGCGTTGTTGACCAGGATGTCCAAGCCGCCGAGGTGGTCGATGACCTGCGGAATGGCCTGCTCCCAGCTCGTGTCCGATGTGACGTCGAGCGGCACGAACTCCGCGGTCGCGCCGGTGTCCTTGAGCGCGTCGGCGGTGGCCTTGCACAGGTCCGCCCTGATGTCGCCGAGCACCACGGACGCACCGGCCCGGGCCAGCGCCCGGGCCATCCCCTCGCCGAGCCCGCGGGCCCCGCCGGTTACCAAGGCCTTGCGCCCGGTCAGGTCGTACACGGTCCCTGCTGGCCGATTCGCTTCTCCGCCCGCTGCGCGTGCGTCGCTCATGGGAAACCTCTTTCTGGCGCAGCCCGCCCCGTAGCCCGATCCGATTCCGGGGGTGATGTGCCCCATAGCCTGATCCGCTCTCTTGACAATTGTCAAGAGAATGTTTCACGATTGCCCAAGAAAATTTGGCCGATTGTCAAGACTGGAGATTCGGACACGGATCGTAACGAGTCAGACTGGTAGCTTGGGTGGCATCGAACAGATGACGGGACGGCGACATTGGCCGAGGTAGCAGAGCGGATCATGCGCCGCCAGGTGGACAAGTTCGCCGAGCGGCGGGCCCAGCTGGCCGCTGCCGCGCTGCAGACGCTGGCCGAACTGGGCTACGCGCGGACCAGCCTGCGTGACATCGCGCAGAACTCGGAGTTCTCGCACGGTGTGCTGCACTACTACTTCAGCGACAAGTTCGAGCTGATCACCTACTGCGTCCGGCAGTACAAGGCCGAGTGCGTGACCCGCTACGACAGCATCGTGACCGACGCCGGGTCCGCCGACGAGCTGAAGCGGGGGTTCGGCGCGGCCATGGCCGGCACGCTGCGCGAGGACGCGCGCCTGCACCGGCTCTGGTACGACCTGCGCAACCAGAGCCTGTTCGAGAAGGCGTTCAAGGACGACGTCACCGAGATCGACCAGAGCCTGGAGCGCATGATCTGGCGGATCGTCAGCCGGTACGCCGAACTGGCCGGGGTATCGCTGGCCCTGTCCCCCAGCGCCGCCTACGCGGTGTTCGACGGGCTCTTCTACCAGGCGCTGGTCCGGCACCTGGCCGACCACGAGGACGCCGCCGCCACACTGGAAGAAACCGTGCCGCGGGTCCTGGAACTCCTGACGCCCGCCCGCGCCTAGGGACGGTTGCTGATTAATACGCGGTCAGTGGGTAGAGGGCGCGTATGGATGCGAAGGCGCAGCAAGGGGCCACGCGGAACCGCGGGTCACCGTGGGCGGCGCCGGCTGCGGATAGACTCCCCGGAGTATTGGCTGCGGCCAGCGCCCGCCCGGGAACAGCCTTTCCGGCGTCCGATGGATGCCCGTCCCGGTGGCGTATGGGCCAGGCCGCAAGGTTCGGCGAGGTTTGCGGGGCGTATGCACGGTGTCATCGCCAGAGGTTGAGGCCGAGGGCGCGACACGCGACCCCGTGGGCTCGCCGACGGCTCCTCCCGCCCCTGCGGGCCACCTTGACAGCGAGGCCAGCACGCAGAACCCAGCCGCGGCCGACGTCATCGTCACCACGGATGAATCGGCCCCTGCAGAGACATCCATGACTCCCGACTCGCAGGGCGACACGCGGAACCCGGGCACCGCGGTGACCACGGTCACCACGGATGACACTCCCGCCACCACGGACGACACCCCAGCCAGCACCGGTTCAGCCACAGCCGCCACCGACCGCGCCGGAACGACGGCAGGCCCTGCCACCGCGACCAACCCCGCCCGCACCGGGCCAAGCACACCCGCGACGGCGGGTCCCGCTGGTCAGGCCGCTGGCCCCGTGCCGCGCGGCGGCCCGGTGACCGCGGTCGGCGTGACGTCCGAAGACGGCCGGGACGGTCTGATGATGGACGCCGACGGGCAGGGCGTGGTGCTTATCCTGCAGCAGCACCTGCTGCCGGCCGGACTGCCGATCTTCCCTCAGGTCCGGCTGGCTGCCCGGCATCTGGTCGCGGCCCAGGCGCCGGGCGACGGCTGTTTTGACGCCTTTGCGCTGGCCGGCGGGACGATCGCGCTGATGGTCGGCCGCGCCCCCGGACACGGCCCGCAGGCGGTGGCGGCCCTGTCCGAGCTGCGTAGCGTGCTCCGGCGGGCTCTGCACGACGGCGCGGGCCTGGCCGACACGCTGAACCGGATGGACGAGTTCGCGGCCTCCGTGCCCGCCAGCCAGGGGACCAGGGTGTGCGCGGCGCTGCTCGACCCGGCCACCGGGGTGCTCCGCTATGCCGCCGCCGGTCACCCGGTGCCGCTGGTCTGCACGCCCGCCGGCGCGGACTCCGGCGGCACGGTGACCCTGTTGCCCCCGACCGACGGCAAGCCGCTCGGCTTCGGCACCGGGCAGCCCACGGTCGCCACCGCGGAACTCGCGCCGGGCGCAGTGCTGCTGCTGGGCGGCGACGGAGCGGTCGGCGACCCAGGCCGCGATCGCACGGAACGGTTCGCGGCGGCGGCCGGCGCCGCCCTGGCCGGTTCGGCGGCGGCCGGGACGGCACGGAACGGTTCGAGGCCGGACGGTTCACGTGAGGCCGAGCCGGGTGCTGACCTAGCCACGGAGCTAGCCGACACAGAGCTAGCCGACACGGGGCTAGCCGACACGGGGCTAGCCGACACGGGGCCGCCCGATGCCGCGGACCGGTTGGGCGGGGCGGTGGCGGCGCGGCTGGCCGGAGGCCTGACCGACGGCGACGTGACCGTGCTGGCCGTGCACCGGCTGGCCGAGCCTGGCCGTGGCCTGTCGCTGCGGCTGCCCGCCGAGGCGCGGGCGCTACGGCAACTGCGGACCCGGCTGGCGCAATGGCTGGCCGAGGCCGGCGCCTCGCCGCTGGACCGGGTGGATACCGAACTGGCGGTCTACGAGGCCGCCGCCAACGCGATCGTGCACGGCCGCCCCGCCCTTGGCGTGGGCGAGGTCGCGGTCGACGTGGATCTTGACGGCACCGGCGGGGTGCTGATCCAGGTGACCGACCAGGGTGAGTGGCAGTCCCGCACCGCCACGGCAGCCGAAGACCGGCGCGGCGGGCGGGGGCTGGCGGTGATCAGCAAGGTGACCGACGAGCTGACCATTACGCCCAGCCCCGAGGGCACCACCGTGGTCATGCGGCGAGCGCTCGCCCACCCGGTCATCGTGGACCGCGCCCCCGCACCCTGATCAGGAACCGGCCCTCGGGGTGTCCAGGGAGTGCTGAACGTCGTGGTAGATGGGCAGGACCTGGTCCACGCCGGTGAGCTGAAGGATCCGGGACACCGGCGAGGCGCCGACCACCAGACGCAGCTCGCTGCCGTTCGCGGTGGCTAGCCGGTGTGCGCGGGCGAGTGACTGGACGCCCGCGGAGTCGCAGAACGTGGTGCCGGTCAGGTCGATCGTGATCACGCCGGAGGCGTCGTGGCAGAGGTGGGCCAGCCGCCTGTCCACCTTGACCGCGTTGGCCAGGTCCAGCTCGTCAGGCATGCGCACGATCGCGTGCCCGCCCGACCAGCGCACCTCCAGGTCCTCGGTCACGGGCCGGCCGCCTCTGCCCCGGGCAGGCGCCGGAGCATGAGCAGGGCCACATCGTCGGTGTGCGGGATGTAGCCGGTCATCGCCGCCATCACCGCGGCGCAGGCCGACTCCGGCTCGCCGGCGGCGACCGCCGAGCAGAGTCGGGACAGGCCCTCGTCCAGGAACCGGTCGCGGCGCTCGACCAGGCCGTCGGTGTACAGGCAGAGCACCGTCCCCGGCGGGCAGGCTAGCGCGGTGACCCGCCGGGGGCGGGCCGGGGCCAGGCCGATCAGCACGTCCGTGGCGATCTCGGCGAGTTCGCCGCGCCGTCCCGGTCCGACGGTGATCGGCGGCAGGTGCCCGGCCGAGGAGACCCGAACCACGTCAAGGGACGGGTCGAAGACCGCGTACAGCACGGTGGCCAGCGCGTCCGGCTCGAAGTGCCGCATCTTGCGGTCCAGCCGGGCGAGCACCTCGGCGGGATCGGCGCTCTCCAGCGCGTAGGCGCGCAGCGCGCTGCGCATCCTGCCCATGATCACCGCGGCGCGCAGGCCGGTCCCGGCCACATCGCCGATGACCGCGCCCACCTCGCCGGACGGCAGCGGGAACACGTCGTACCAGTCGCCGCCGATCGCGCCGCTGCCCGGCACGTAGCGCCCGCCCATCTCCAGCCCTGGCACCTTGGGGAACGCGGTGGGGACCAGGCTGCGCTGCAGGGCCGCGGCGGCGGCCCGGTCCGCCTCGGCCGTGAGCGACTGCACGGCCACGGCGGCGCGATCGGCGGCGAGCTGGAGCAGGTCGGCGTCGTGGCTGGTGAACACCCGCTCGGTCAGCGAGCCCACGTGCAGCACGCCGATCACCTCGCCGGCCACGCTCAGCGGGGCGCCGATCAGCGACCGGACGCCGGTGTCCAGCAGGATGGGGTTGATCACGTTGGTCGCGTCGACCCGGTTGATGATCACCGGCCGCCGTTCGGCCGCGACCCGGCCCGCGAAGCCCCGGCCCACCGGGATGCGGACGCCCTGGCGCACCTCTTCCTCCAGGCCACTGGCCGCGGTAGCCACCAGGTGCGTGCCGTCGGGGGCGAGCAGCAGCACCACGGCGGTATCGGCACGCAAGGCGTCCCGCACCCGCTCGACCAGCGCGGTCAGCAGGGCGGACGGGTCCAGTTGGGAGAGGGCGCTGTCGGCGATCGACTGGATATCGCGGAGCTTGGCCGCGACGGATTCGGTGGCACTGGACTCGGCGGCGTCCACGGTGGCCCCGGCCCTGAGGTCTTCGTCGCGCATCGGCCTGCACCACCTCCCCGAAACATCATGGCCTCCTCAAGCCATCATGGCCTTCCCAGGCCGCGATGGCGGGTGGAGCGGGCGATCTACCCCGCGATGGCGAAATGGTACAGCCCCGCTGGCGGCGGCCAGCGGGGCTGCGCTTGCGGCAACGGGTGGGCTCAGCCGAGGTTCTCCTCCGCGGCGAACGGAGCGCTGCCGAGGATCTTCTCGCTGATACCTCCGGTGAACGCGCTCTGGCCGGTCTTCTCGTAGCTGCCCCAGAGCTGGTTGCCGGCGAAGGCGCCGGCGGTGATGCTGCCGTTGAACGAGTAGACGCCGGACGAGGTGTTCAGCGAGATCGACGCGATGGTCGGGTTCAGGCCGGCGTCCTGCGGCCAGGTCACGGCCACGTTGCCGGTCAGCGTCGCGCCGCTCTTGGTCGCGGTCCCGGTCAGCGCCCCGAACACGGTGCCGCTGAAGGTCTGCGGGGTCCCGTCCAGGCTGCAGTTGCTCAACGTGGCGTTCAGCACGGCGTTCACGCTCTTCGACGTGGCCGTCAGCGCCGGGAAGTACTTGACGGTGCCGGACCAGTTCAGGCACTCCTCAACCGGGACCCAGCCGTTGGGGCGGACGTGGTGGCCGCTGATCCGGGTGGCCGATCCGGCGTGGACCGTGCTGGCCGAGGCGGCGGTAGCGGTGCCGATACTGGCGGCCGCAACGCCAGCCAGCATCACGGCCCGAAGGCCGCGGCGGGAAATGACGGAACGAATGACGGTCGCGGTGGTGGAAGGAAACTGGTTCATTGTGCTCTCCTTGAGTTAGCTTGCTTGATGACAAGCCTGCGGCGGCAGGACTCCCGGGACATCCGTGGGAACCACGGATCCAGCACGGATAAACCACGGATCTGGCACGGAACGTAGGTATGGGGGTGTGGAGGGCACGAATTCCGCAGGTGTGTCACAGCGTGAGGCCGAAGTACTAGAGGCCGTCGGGCGGCATCTGAGCAACGCGCAGATCGCGTCCAGGCTGCACATCTCGGTCCGCACGGTG
This sequence comes from Streptosporangiaceae bacterium, assembly GCA_036267135.1. GTDB lineage: Bacteria > Actinomycetota > Actinomycetes > Streptosporangiales > Streptosporangiaceae > PALSA-505. The sequence continues at coordinate 25,436 of DATAWQ010000011.1, forward strand.
GAGAGTCACGTCTCCTCACTGCTCCGCAAGTTCAACGTGACCGACCGCCGTGAGCTGGCCGAACTAGCCCCGGCAGCTACGGAGCGAGCCCCGGTCAGGGCCGGTGACGTGGCGGTGACCGGGCTGCCGTCGGCGCGGACCAGCTTCATCGGCCGGGACCGGGAGCAGGCCAGTGTGCTCGAAGCCTTGGCCGGCAGCCGGGTGGTCACCTTGACCGGGCCGGGCGGAGTGGGCAAGACCAGGCTCGCGGCCAAGACGGCCGAGACCGTGGCGGCCAGCTATCCGTTCGGCGGCGTGTTCGTCGACCTGGTCCCGGTGCGCGATGGCTTCCTCACCCAGGCCGTCGCCGCTTTACTGGGCGTGGCGGAGCGGCCGGGCCGGTCGCTGGACGCGGCGCTGCACGAGTTCCTGGCCAGGGGGCGCTCGCTGCTGGTGCTGGACAACTGTGAGCACCTGCTCGGCGTGGTGGCCGCCTTCGTGGAGAAGTTGCTGGCCGACTGCGCCGGCCTGACGATCATGGCGACAAGCCGGGAGCGGCTGGCCATCCCGGGCGAGCGTACGGTGACCGTGCCACCGATGTCCCTGGCCAAGAGCGACGCGACCGGGAACGGGGAGGGGGACGGGGGAACCCTCAGGTCGGAGGCCGCGGCCCTGTTCATGGACCGGGCCCGGGCCAGCGATCCGGACTTCGACGCGCCGCCCCGGGCCGTGCGGGACGTGTGCCGGCGGCTTGACGGGGTGCCGCTGGCCATCGAACTGGCCGCGGCCCGCAGCGCGTCGCTCGGGGTGGACGGGCTGCTCGCCGGGCTCGATGACCACCTGCGGCTGCTGGCCGGCAGCCGCGGCCCGCACGAGCGGCACCGCTCCCTGAGAGCCGTCATCGACTGGAGCCACGACCTGCTGAACGACGACGAGCGCGCACTGTTCCGCCGGGTAGGCGCGTTCGTCGGCGGCTTCGACCTGGACGCGGCCGAGGCGGTGTGGGGGGTAGGGGACGGCGGCGGGGGCAGCGACCGGGGCACGGTGGCCGACCTGGTGGGCCGGCTGACCGACAAGAGCCTGCTCATCCACGGACGCGGCCCCGGCGGCAGCCGATGGCAGATGCTCGGCACCATCCAGGCCTATGCGCTGGACCGGCTGGCCGCCAGCGGCGAGGAGGCCGCCGTCCGCGACGCCCACCTCGGCTGGGCCGCGGCCATCGCCGACGGCCTGGAGCGGCGGCTCGAACCCGGCCAGGCTGAGCAGGGGCAGAGCTGGCGGGACGCGTTCGACACGGTCGCCGACGACCTGCGGGCCGCGCTGGCCAGGGCGCTCGCACCCGGGACCGACGGCGTCAGCCACCGGCTCGCCCGTACCCTCGGGCACCTGGCCTACGCGCGCCGGTTCATGGTCGAGTCGCGCGAGCACTACCAGGCGGCGGCCGAGCGCGCGGGTGGCCCCGGCGAGGCCGCCGCCGACCTGCGGGCCGCGGCGGAGGTGGCCCTGGCCCGCGGGGACGGCGGGGTGGCCTTCGATCTGCTGCTGGCCTCGGCCGAGCGGGCCAAGGCGGCCGGGGACGACGCCGCCCAGACCGTGGCGCTGGCCTGCGCGGCCACCATCGCCGACCGGTTCTGGGCCGACTTCCCGCAGGAACTGCCGCACGGGCGGATCCGGGCGGTGTTCGACCAGGCGGTGGGGGCCTGCCCGGCCGGTGACCGGGTCAGCGCCGCCTATGTGACCGCGGCGGCCGCCTGGACCACCCTCCCGGAGAAGACGGTGCCGGATCCGGACCTGGCCGACGATGCGCTGGCCGCCGCCCGGCGGACCGGTGATCCGGTGCTGATCAGCAGTGCGCTGGACGCCGTGGTCGGGGTGCTTGACGCCGGCGGGCACCTGCGCCAGGCCCACCAGGTGAACAAGGAAAGGGCCGCGCTGCTCGACCGGCTGCCCCGGCACGACCCGCGGGCCGCCATCGAGATCGTGGACACCTTCCACATGGTCGCCGAGATCGCGGTGACCGCCGGGGATCTGCCGGACGCGCTGGCCAGCGCCCGGATGGCCAAAGACGACGACATCGCGGGCGGCCAGCCGCACATGACGGCCAGCAAGCTGATCTTCCCGCTGGTCCTGCTGGGCCGGTTCGACGAGGCGTTCACTCAGGCCGAGATCATGTGGGAGGCCTGGGAGCGGGCCGGGCGGCCGGCCGCCCGGCGGCTGGCCCCCGCCACCTACGCGCTGATCCTGGGCTACGGGCTGCGCGGCGATAACGACGGCCGGCGCGACTGGACCGGGCGGCTCGGCGAGCTGATCGGGCCGGGGACCGACCGGGTGTCGGGCACCAACCTGGCCGCGGTCGCCGCGTTCACCGAGGCCAGGATCGCGCTGCACGAGGGCCGCGTGGACGCGGCCGCGACCGCCACCGCGGGGGTGCTGACCGAGGCGGAGTCGTGGTACGAGAGCCCGCACTGGCAGTCACTGCGGCCGTACGCCTGGGCGATGGCGGCCGAGGTGGCGGTGCTGGCCGACCCGGCCTCGGCGGCGACCAGGCTGGCGGCGGCGGCCCCCGCGGGCGAGGAGAACTACTGGGCCGCGGCGTGCCTGGCGCGGGCCGCGGGCCGGCTGAACGGCGACCAAGCCGCGCTGGAGCGGTCGGTGGCAGGCTGGGAGCGGGTCGAGGCCAGGTTCGAGCGGGCCTGCACCCTGCTCCTGCTGACCGGCCGGGCCGACGAGGGTCACGCCGAACTGCGGGCCCTGGGCTGTCAGCCACCGGCCGGCTGAGTTTCGGGGTCCACGGCCCGGCGAAGCTGGGCCAGGATGGAACCGTTGCCGGGTTGGCCGCGTCCAAGACACACGAGGCTGATTACAGCCAGGAAGCGAGGCTAACGAATGCGTTACCGGATTCCCAGCGCGGTGACCGGGGTCGTCGTGATGCTCGCCACTCTCGCGACGGCGTCGGGATGCGCCAGTCGTTCAGGCTCGTCGGCGTCGGCCGGATCGAGCGGACAGCACACGGCAAGCCAGAGCGCCTCGGCGGATCCGTCGGCCCCGGCGTCCAGCCCGTCGCCTCCCTCCATGGGGGGCGGAGGGGGCGGCGCGGCGCCGAACATTCCCGTGGTGCGGCTCGGTACCTCGTTCTCACCCAGCACCCTGCAACTGGGCGCGGGGCAGAAGTTCATGGTGATCGTCGGCAAGAGCGACAAGCCCAGCGGGTCCGGCATCTCCGGCGACTGCTCGGCGGCGCAGGCGGCCCAGTTCTCCAGTTCGATGCTGTCGCTGCGCTGCGACGGCAGCAGTTACCTGTACACCACCCTTCGGGCCGGATCCACGGTGCTGTCGGTGACGGTGAAGCCGAACTGCGCGTCGGGCACCATGTGCCCGCAGTGGATCGCCCGGGCCAGCCTGCACCTGAACGTCAGCAGCAGCTAGGTCCGCCGCCGGCCACGAGCCGGCCACCGGCCTGTCGGGTTTAGGTCAATCCCTTCCTCCCGGCTTCGCCCGGATGAAATGCTCGTTTGTACGATATGTCCCCGTTGAGCAGTTCATCCGTGCACGAGCGTGCTCGTCAGCACGTACTGGAGGAGGAACCAGTTGACAACCTTGCATGCCAGGCGGCGCGCGCCGGCTGTGGCCATCGCGGCGGGCTCGGCCTGCGCGCTGGCGCTGGTGTTCGCGGCCGCCGGGCCGGCTAGATCCGCGACCGGCCCGGGGCCTGACAGCACGGCCCTCGCGCCGGTTTCCCAGGGCACCAACCCGCTCGCGGTGAAGGGCGTGCGTGTGCTGGGCGACACCGCGGCGGGGACCGCGGAGCAGGTGTCGTTCATCCTGAAGGGCCGCCAGTTGCCGCGGCTCGAGACCGCCGCCCAGACGGGCATGCGGGGCGGGTACCTGTCGGTCAGCCGGTTCGCCGGCGCCTACGGGCAGACGGCCGCGAACGTGCGCCTGCTGCAGGAGTACCTGGCCAAGTACGGGATCAAGTCACGCGCCTACGCCGACCGGCTGGACGTGAGCGCCACCGGCACCGCCGCCCAGTTCGACGCGGCGCTGCGCACCCACCAGAAGAACTACGCGGTGCCCGCCCTCGCGGCCGCGGGTGGCCAGCGGGGCGTGCCGGCTCAGCGGGTGCACGCCGCGAGCACGGCGCCCAAGCTGCCGGGCTCGATCGCCAAGTACGTGCTGTGCGTGCTCGGCCTGTCCAGCTACTCGCCGTTCACCAGCAGCGCCACGCACGCGCCGCAGGCCGCCGCCGGGAAGGCCAAGGGCGTGGTGAGCGTGAGCCAGACGCCGAAGGACTTCGCGAAGAGGTACGGTCTGGACCCGCTCTACGCCAAGGGGTACACCGGCTTCGGCCAGCGGATCGCCATCGTGACGCTGGCCAGCATCACGCCGTCGGCGCCGTACCACTTCTGGCGGAACATCATGCACATCAAGGTCCCGGCGGGCAAGCTGTCGGTGATCAACGTGAACGGCGGCTCGGGCGCGCCCAGCCTGCGCGCGGGTTCGGACGAGACCACGCTGGACGTCGAGCAGTCCGGCGGGCTGGCCCCGCAGGCTCACGTGGACCTGTTCCAGGCGCCGAACACCGACCCCGGGTTCGCCGACGCCTTCTACAACGTGGCCAGCCAGAACGTGGACGAGTCGGTGTCGACGAGCTGGGGTGAGTCGGAGACGCTGGTGGCCCAGCTGGTGGCCGCGCACCAGGAGCCCCAGGCCTACGTCCAG
>DATAWQ010000012.1:0-2683 GCA_036267135.1 Streptosporangiaceae bacterium
GCCAGCAGCCCGGCCCCGGCCCGGCCTGCTAACCGGCGGGTCACCTCGCCGGCCTGGCCGGCCAGCCGCACGGTGCGCCGCTGGTAACGCTCCAGCACACCCGGGACCTGCTCCCGGAATGTCTGGACCGGGCAGTCCAGCACCGGACACCGCAATCGCCGCACCCGGACCCGGACCACGACCGGCCGCCCGTCGGCGGGCACATCTGCCAGCGTCCGCACGTAATACCCGTGCACCCGGCCGGTCAGGCCGCCGCACCGCGGGCACGCGGCCGGGCCGCCCGCCGCCCGCGCCCGGACCATGATCACGCCGTCCTGGTCCGCCACGTCCTCGATGACCAGAGACGACAACCCGTGGAACACGATCCCCGCAAGCCCATCTATGTCACACGTGACCCATCCTGCGCCCCTTCACCAATCGTGACATAATCCAACACGCCGTCACCACCGAAAATGCGACAGAGCCGTTCGCTGCACAGTCCCGTGCTGACCGGGGATGATGCCGCGGGAGCGGGTGGGGCGTGCCGGGTTGAGTGGCTACGTGAGGGTGAGCGGGACGGTGGCGCCGAGCAGTTCGAAGACGCGTCGCTGGACGGGGGTGGGGGTGGTGAGTTTGTCGATTTCCCGGCCGCTGAAGGTGATGGTCTGGCGGGTGAGGGTGGACAGGTGGCCGAGCAGGTCCTGGTAGCTGCTGACCGGCAGCTTGTCGCTGTTGCGCTTGGCGGCGTCCTTGGCCCTGGCTTGTCGTGACCGCTGGGCGGGGGCGACCGGGTCGGCGGGGGCGGGGATGTGCTGGTCGGTGAAGGTGAGCTCGGCTAGGGCCTGGCGCAGGTGCCAGGTGAGGTAGCAGGCGAGCATGCAGATCAGCACGTGGCCGCGGACCCGGCTGGTGAGGTAGTGGTGGATGGGCCGCAGGTCCAGGTCGTCGGCCTTGGTGATGCGGAAGTCGCGTTCGACGTACTTGAGGTCCTTGTAGGCGGTGATCACGCCGGCGGCGTCCAGGATGCCGCCGGTGACGCTGGTGCGGATGACGTAGATCCCGTCGAGGGCGGCCTCGGCGGCGATCTTGTCCTGGTCGCGGCGCCAGGTGAGGCTGTCGCCGGTGACCTCGGTGATGAAGTGCTTGCCGACCTTCCGCTTATTGATCACTTTCCCGATCCGTATCCCGATCTTGTCTGGGTCTTTCAGCCGCCCGGCGGCGGCCGAGGCCTGGATCTTGGCCAGGTCCTTCTCGGTGTCGGCGAGCAGTTCCTCGCGGGTGCGGGCACGGTCGGCGGCCAGCACCGGGTTGTGGCAGCAGACCAGCCGCTCGCCGGGGTAGTCCGGGTGGGTGATCTCGGCGAAGTTCTGGGTATCGAACAGGCTCATCTGCAGCGGGCCGTCGTCTTTGGCCAGCTTCGCGATCGCGGGGGCCTTCAGCGCGGTGATCCAGTCCATGCCGTCCAGCTTGCGCAGGTCCGCGATCCGGGTGCCGGTGATCATCCCCCGGTCGCCGGCCATGATCAGGCGCTCGATCCCGAAGTCTGTGCGCACCCGGGTGATCGCGGTCTTGAACGACTCGGGGTCGCTGGTATTGCCAGGAAATACCTCGACCGCGACCGGGCGGCCCTGCCGGTCGGTGAGCAGCCCGTACTCGACCTGCCTGCGGCCGCGCTTGCCGTCGCGGGAGTGCCCGAACGCGGCCAGCTCGCAGCAGCTGCCCTCCACCCAGGACGAGGACAGGTCGAACATCGCGATCCCGCCCAGGCGAAGGTGGCGGGCGGCCAGCTTCTTCTCGATCTCGCGCTGCCGGCCGGTCAGCCAGTCCATCGCAGCGTAGATCTCATCAGTGCCGGCGTCCGCCACGCCCAGATCCGTTCCCAGCGTGGTGTCGCCGGCCTGCCACCAGCGCGCTGTGGACAGCTTCGACTCTGGCCGCACCGCCCGGGAGATGATCAGCGCGCAGGCGATGTCGCGCTCCCGGCACGCCGGGCCCAGCAGCGCCCGCAGGCCGAGTTCCGAGGCCATCACGTGCGCCGCCGCCACGTTCCCGTGCGGCACCGGCCGCTGCACCTCGAACGCGTCCTCGGCGTCCACCAGGGTGCGGCCCCTCAGCGTCGCCCGCAGCGCGGCGATCGAGGCCTCCGGCAGGCCGGTCAGGTTCGCCAGCGTCTCTTTGCGGGGCCGGCCGTGCTCGTCGCGGAACGAGCGGCGCAGCAGGTATGTCGGGTAGGACCGGCGCTCCCCGCCTGCTGTCGTGTAGTGGCGACCAGCCTGGTCGACGTGCATCTGCCCAGTGCGCTTTCTCACAGCAGAATTCAACCACGACCGGCACCTAGATCCCACTATTTTAGTGGTTACACCGAGAGGCGTGTCGCGAAGATGTCTGCATGTCAGGCAGGCGATCAGCTATCCAAGATCACGTAAGTTCGGCTTAGCCTGGCGCACTCACGAAGGCCGGCCCTGTGCCGCCTGCGAGCGGTCCGGCGAAGACTTCTGTGACCGGTGCGCCTCTGACTGGGCACAAGCCGACCGCTACCACGAACTCGCCCGCGCGTTGGGCGCCGTAGACGACTTGCCCACCATCGCCCGCGCCTGCAGCAACGCCAACCCTGGCTCGGTCAACGAGGGCGCCAGCCTCAGTTGATGGTGGAGTCGGTCACGATCGGGTGGCCGCTGCTGTGGAAGAAGATGCCGGGGAAGCC
>DATAWQ010000013.1:0-40295 GCA_036267135.1 Streptosporangiaceae bacterium
AGCCGCTCGGCCAGCGGCGCTCCCATCCGCCCGGTGCCGATCCAGCCCACCGACAGATCAAAGGCCCGAGAGTCGCCCATGCGCGGTCCATTCCATTCTTGGCAAGGTCGAGAAACGCGGGCGGCCCGGCTCCCGTTGCAAACGATTGTGAATCCTAAGTTGCCGCCGGTAAAGCGTCAACCCGGCTGTGAACCACGCCGCCGCAGGTCAACGGGCCAATTGGCTTCGGATCCGCCGGTGCCGGCCGGGCCCGGGCACCGAACCCGTCAGTCCGCACTCCACCCGGCCGCGAAACCGTCCGTTCGCACCATTTTCCAGATCGGCGCGAAGAGCTGGACGGGGGCGGGCAGCGGCGGATCAGGCCCGCCCGCGTGCCACGATGACAGGGTGCGGATCATCAGTGTGGAGTCGACCGACCTGTTCACCGGCACCGTGGCCCGGCCGCTGCAGATCGTCCGGGTCACGGTCAGCGGCGAAGGTGGCAGCCCGCCGGGGCCGGGACAGGCCACCGAGCTGACCGTGAGCGTCCAGGGCCCCGGGGTCGCCACGCCCTTCCCCGCGGTGGCCGCCGCGCCGGAGCCAGGGACCGAAGCCACCGTCGAGGTCGGGGTCCAGATTTCGGCTCCGTGGCAGCCGGGCAGCGTCCGGCGCGCCACCGTGACCGCCGAGCGGGGGGCCGCCGGGCCCGGCGGCGGGGCGCGGGCCAGGGCCGAGACGCAGGCCGAGATCACCGCCGCCGAACCCGGCTGGACCATGTGGATGGTGTCGCACTTCCACTACGACCCGGTCTGGTGGGACACCCAGGGCGAGTTCACCGAGTCCCGGCTGCTGCTGCCCGACGAACATGGCAACCTGCCCGAGGTCAGGACCGCGTTCGAACTGGTCACGCTGCATCTGGACGCGGCCCGCCGGGACCCGGACTACAAGTTCGTGCTGGCCGAGATCGACTACCTCAAGCCGCACTTCGACGCCCACCCCGAGGACCGTGAGGACCTGCGCCGGTTCCTGCGCGACGGCCGTATCGAGATCGTCGGCGGCAGCTACAACGAGCCGAACACGAACCTCACCTGCGCCGAGTCCACGATCAGGAACGCGATCTACGGCATCGGGTATCAGCGCGACGTGCTGGGCGCCGATCCGAGGACCGCGTGGATGCTCGACGCCTTCGGGTTCGACCCCGGCTACCCGGGACTGATGGCCGCGGCCGGGCTCACCTCCTCGGCCTGGGCCCGCGGCCCGTTCCACCAGTGGGGGCCGCAGCAGACGGTGGGCAGCAACGAGCGCATGCAGTTCCCCAGCGAGTTCGAGTGGATCTCCCCCGACGGCGCCGGCCTGCTCACCAGCTACATGGCCAACCATTACGGCTCCGGCTGGGCCACCGCCCAGGCGCCCGACCTGGCCTCGGCTGAGCAGGTGGCCTACGAGCAGTTCCGCCAGCTCGCTCCCGTCGCGGCGACCAGAAACGTGCTGCTGCCGGTCGGCGCGGACCACGTGATCCCGTCCCGCTGGGCCACCGGCATCCACCGGGACTGGAACGAGCGGTACGTCTGGCCGCGGTTCGTGACCGCACTGCCCAGCGAGTTCTTCGGCGCCGTCCGCGCCGACGCGACCGGGTCCCGCACCTGGATGACACCGCAGACCAGGGACATGAACCCGGTCTACACCGGCAAGGACGTGACCTACACCGACACCAAGCAGGCGCAGCGGGCCGGCGAGATCGCGGTGACCGATGCCGAGCGGCTGGCCACGCTGGCCTGCGTGGCCTCGGCCAGCCATCAGGGCGCGCCACCCTTCGGCTACCCGGCCGAGACGCTGGACAAGGCCTGGCGGCAGCTCGTCTTCGGCGCGCATCACGACGCGATCACCGGCACCGAGTCCGACCAGGTCTACCTGGATCTGCTCGGCGGCTGGCGGGAGGCCTGGCAGCGCGGCCACGACGCCCGCAGCGGGGCGGCCGACTACCTGGCCAGCCTGGTGGACACGCAGGCCGACCCGTCGGCACAGACATGCGTGATCGTGTTCAACACGCTGGCGGTGACGCGCTCGGCCCTGGCCACGGTCACGCTGTCGCTGTCGGCCGCGACCGCGCCCTGGGTCACCCTCACCGACGAGGCGGGCGCCGACGTGCCCTGCCTGGCCGAAGGGATCACCCGGCACGCCGACGGCAGCCTGGCCACGGTGACCCTCACGTTCCGCGCCGCGGACCTGCCCGCGCTCGGCTACCGCGGCTACCCGGTGGTGCCCGCGGCGCAGACCTCGCCCAGCCCCGGCTGGCAGCCCCTCGGTGCCGCCATGATCGAGAACCAGGCGTTCGAGGTGCACGCCGACCCCGGCGCCGGCGGCACGCTCGCCCGCATCTTCGACAAGCGGCTCGGCGCCGAACTGCTGCGCCCGGGCGGCGCGGGCAACGAACTCGTCGTCCAGGACGAGTACGACTACCATCCACGCTGGAACGAGGGCCAGTGGCTGCTGTCGCCCAAGGGCCCGGGCCGTGGCCTGTCCGCCCGCGCGGCCGGGGTCAGGGCCGAGCGGTGCGCCATCGGCAGCCGGCTCGTCGCCGAGTCCGCCGACGGCGACCTGCGCTTCACCCAGGAGACGCTGCTGTGGGACGGCGTGGACCGTGTCGAGTTCCGCACCCACGTGGACGGCTCCATCGGCCAGGACCGGCTGCTGCGGGTCAGGTTCCCCGCCGACGTGCCCGGCGGCCTGCCGGTGTACCAGACCGCGACCGCGGTGATCGGCCGCCCGCCCGGCGCCGCCGACACCGACGTCGCCCAGCACTGGTTCACCCTGGACAGCCCCGCGCACGAATGGTTCGGCCTGGGCTCGACCGCCCGGGTGGCGGTGGGTGGCGGCGGCCTGATGCGCGCCATTGGGGTGGCCGAAGTCGTCACACCATTCGTAATGAACGGCTTCGCCACCACCGGCGACGGTGACGCGGACGTGAACACGCTGGAGGACGAACGCGCGGCCGTGCGGGAGCTGGTGGCCGCGCTGGCCGCCCAGGGCGTGACCGCCACCTGCTCCCGCGCCGACGGCCCCCGCTACGGGGCCATCGACCTGGACTCCAACCTGCCGGACTTCAGGATCGCGCTCGGTGACGCCGACCGGAACGGCTTCACCGCCGAAGTGCTGGCCGGGCCGTCCGAGCGCACCGGCGCGGCCCGGATCTGGGTGCCGGCGACACGCACCCGCGACGACGTGTTCGCCCCCGGCACCGATGCCAGAGGGGCCCGGGACCTGCCGGTGCTGATCGTGGCCGGCCACGGCCCGGGCGGCCTGGCCGCCGCCATCAGGGAGCTGGTCCGGGATCTGGCCGACTCGGTCGTCGAGGCGGTGGATACCGCGGCCGGGTCCGGGGAATCGCAGGCGGACGGGCCGCCGCTCGCCGACCGGTCGGTGGCCCTGCTCAACCGCGGCACGCCGAGCGGCCTGGTCACCCCCGATGGCACGCTGAACCTCTCGCTGATGCGCTCGTCCAGCGCCTGGCCCGGCGGGGTGTGGATCGACGGCGAGAAGCGGACCGCGCCGGACGGCAGCAGCTTCAACTGGCAGCACTGGAGCCACACGTTCGAGTACGCGCTGGCCGCCGGGCCCGGCGACTGGCGGACGGCCGGCTTCAACGCGGCCGGCGAGGACTACAACCGGCCGCCGGTCACCCGCCAGACCGGCCAGCACGGCGGCCCGCTGCCCGTGCGGGCCAGCCTCGGCGCGGTGGACCCGCCCGAGGTCACGCTCACCGCGCTGAAGCCGCGCGGCAACCCGCTCGCCTCCGGCCGCCCGGCCGCGGCCGGGCCCGGCGGGGTGCTGGTCCGGCTGCGGGAGACGGTGGGCCGGCCGGCCCGGGCCACGGTCCGGCTGCGGGGCGGCGGCCAGGCCCGCGTGACCGACCTGCTGGAGGAGGCCGACGGCGACCTGCTGCCCGCCGAGGACGGCGGGACCATTGTCGACATGTCGCCGATCGGCCTGGCCTCCCTGGCCATCGACGCGCCGCTGACGGGCCCGGCTGATGGAAACACTGGGGCTGGAAGCACTGGGGCTGGAAGCACTGGGCCCGACGAGCCAGGGGGCGCGCCGGCGGCGGGCGCCGAGCCCGCCCAGCCGGTGTACGGCCGGTACTGGCTGCACGGCAAGGGGCCCGCGCCGGCCGGCAACCTGCCGATCGCCGTGCACGTACGGCCGGGCCGGGTCACCTTGGCGCCGGGGGCGGCCGGCGCCCTGCTGGTGAGCGTCGGCTGCGGGCCCGAGCCCGCCTCCGGCCAGGTCGAGCTCGATGTGCCGCCGGGCCTGGAAGTGGAACCCGCCGGCCCGCTCGGCTACGACCTGCCCGCGGGCGGGCACACGAGCTGGGACGTCGCCGTCCGGGCCGGGACCGGCGCGGCCGGCGGGCGCTACTTCGTGGCGGCCCGGATCCGGGACGGGCTCGGCCAGGTCATCGAGGACGCGGCGCTGGTGGCGGTGGGCGAACCTGGCCGCTTCGACACCAGCCTGCCGCTGGCGGAACTACTGCCGCTGATCGAGGCGGACCTGGCGGCCACCACCGCCGAGGTCGTCATCGACCTGCTCACCCCGGAGGTGTCGTGCGCGCCGGGGCAGCGGGCCGAATTGGCCGTCCGGATCGGCAACCGGACCGCCTCGCCGCTGCGCGGCGAGGCGCAGCTCGTCTCCCCCTTCGGCAGCTGGGAGGCGCTCGGCCCGTGGACAGCGGGGTTCGCCGCCGCCCCCGGCGCGGACGCCATCGTCCGCTACCCGGTCGTGGTCCCGGCCACCGCCAGGCCGGGCGCGCAGTGGTGGGCCCTGGTCAAGGTGATGTACTTCGGCCGGGTCCGGTACACCTCCGCGGCACCGGTGACGGTCACCGCGGAAAACCGTCAATGGATGACCATGACCGGGTGAGCGTCACCGGCTGAGCGCCGCGATCTGGGTCTCCAGAGTGTCCAGCCTGCGCATGACCTCGCCGATGACGCCCGCGCCCGCGTGCAGCGACGCCTCCCGGCCGTACTTGTAGGCCGACAGCATCGACGCCAGCACCCGGCGGCCCCTCGCCGGGTCGCCGCCCAGCCCGCGCAGCACCCGCCCGGCGGCCCCATCCTCCTCGGCCAGCAGGCCCAGGATCAGGTGCTCGGTGCCCAGATAGTTGTGGCCGAGATCGATACCGGCCTCCGCCGCCGCGGCCAGCGACCGCCAGGCCGCCTGGGTGAGCCCGCCGGTGCTCGCGCTGCCCGGATCGGCGTTGCCCGGATCGGCGCTGCCCGGATCGGCACTGTCGGGGTCGGGGTCGGCGGCGCCGTCCCGCGCCAGCGCCTCGCGCACCTCGTCGGGGGCGATGTCGACCGCCTCGAGCAGCAGCACCCCGAGGTTGCCGCCCTGGTCCAGCACGGCGGCGAGCAGGTGCCCGGTGCTGGCCTGGCCGCCACCCGCCTGCCGGGCCAGGCTGAATATCTCGGCCAGTTTGGCCGTCATGCGGCTGTCCATCCGCTCCTGGATGTCCGGGTGGCTGGCAGGGTCGAAGTGCGGCGAGCGGATCAGCTCGATCGCCTTGCGTATCCCGGTCACCGAGCGGACGGCCTCGGCCAGCGCCTGCTGGCAGACCGGCGAGACGGGAATGCCCGCCGCGCGCACGGCCGTGGCCAGGTCGTCGGGCAGGTACACGTTGATCTTCGGCATAACTCTCTCCCTAGAGGGGTTATACATGGGGGTATGACGAAGGTCAAGAGAACGGCGGCCCGTGCGGAAGAAGTCGTTCCGGCAGGTGTTACTAACCGTCAGGCAAGCGAGGAGCCGACGGTCTGGACGTTATGATCGTGTGGGTTCAGCCCCAAGTAACGTTGCGCACGGCACGTCTCCCTTCTCTGTGGCCATGGCGAAGCCGGCCTCCATGAGGCTGGACTTACGGATGTGGCCCTATGCCCAGAATCTTCCGGTTTATTCTCAGTCGGGACAAGTCTTGCACCCACCAACTGGAGCGCTTGACACCCGATGCCATGAACCTGTAGCAAACTGGTACCAGTCGCTCACCTAGTGTCCATGAATAGGTATACCCGGATTTGACCGAACTACCAGTGCAGTCACGCCTGGCGCGCCGCTGGCCAGCCACGATCCGCAGTTGGCCGGTGTGGGCTCTGTCCGCGCGGCTGCGCTGCTACGTGCTGACCGTATCGGCTGCCGGGGCGAGCGCTATCGCCGCGGCAGCCGTGTTCACCCACTGGCGGGTGAGCGACGCAGTTCTGTATGGGTTCCTGCTCGCGTTCGGTGCCATCACCGTGGAGACGATCCGGCGGGCCGGGGAACCGGCCGGCAGTCACAGGGACGCTCACGGAGTGTGGGAGCTGGCCACAGTCGTACTGCTGCCTCCGTTCTACGCGCTGACCGCTCCGGTCGTGGTGCTCGCGCTCACTCAGTGGCGGGTTCGGCGCACGCTGGCTTACCGGCGGGTGTTCTCCGCCGCGGCCGTCGGGCTCTCCTACGGCGCAGCCTCGCTGGCCTTCCACGCAGCCTGGAATCGTCCGGGCCTGCTGCCTTCCAGCGCGCCGATGCTCGGGCTGTGGGTTGCCCTGGCGATGGGTTGCGGGGCGCTCCGGTTCGCGGTCAACCATGCCCTGGTGTTCACCGCCGTCAAGCTAGACGACCCAGCCATCGCGCTACGCGACGCGCTCGGTGGCCGCGACAGCCTGTACAACGACGCCGCAGAACTGTGCATGGGCGTTCTCGTGGCATTCGCCGCCAGTGTCGCCGCGGTCACGCTGATCCCCGCGTTGCCCTGCGGGATTTTGCTGCAACGCTCGGCCTCGCACGCCCAGCTCGTCCGGGCCTCCCGCACCGACGCCAAGACCGGGCTGTTGAGCGCCGTCGCCTGGCAGCGGGAGGCGGCTATCCAGGTCACCCGCGCGGTGCGGACCAAGATCCAGGTCGCGGTGGCCATGGTCGACATCGATCACTTCAAACGGGTCAACGACACCTACGGGCACCTGGCCGGTGACGCCGTGCTGGCCGGGGTGGCCGCCGCGCTCAACGGCGGCCTGCGCGAGTACGACCTGGCCGGGCGGTTCGGCGGCGAGGAGTTCAGCCTGCTGCTGCCCGACACGGACGTCGACGAGGCGGTGCGGGTGGCCGAGCGGCTGCGGCTCATCCTGAGCCGCATCGCCATCCCGGCGCAGGCCGGCGACGGGGAGGGCTCGCACATCACGGTGTCTATCGGGGTGGCCGTGCTGGCGCCCGGCCTCAACGACCTGACCGATCTGCTGGCCGCCGCCGACGCCGCCCTGTACCGGGCCAAGCGGGCCGGCCGGAACCTGGTGCGGCTGGCCGGCGCGCCGCCGCCGGAAGCCGCCTGATCCGCGGCCGCCGACGGCGGATTCACCCTGCTTGACGGGCCTGGGCTCAATCGGCCTGGTCCCCGACCCTGACCAGCCTGGGCTGCTCCGGCGCGGCCGCCGGGACGGCGGTCCTGCCGCCCCTGATGGCCAGCAGGACCAGCAGCAGCGCGCAGACGTCGAACACCGCGGCGACCCCGAACGAGACGGCCGTGCCGTGCGCGCGGACGTACTGGGTCAGTGCTGGCCCGGTGAGGCCGGGCCGTGGGTGCGCCATCGCGCTCCTGGTGGCCGTGCCGAACACGCTGACCAGGGCGGCCAGCCCGACCGAGCCGCCCACTTGCTGCATCACGTTCACCAGACTGGCCGCCGCGCCCGAGTCCTCCGGCGCCACCCCGGCCAGCGAGGCGGTGGTCAGGGGCACGAACACCACGCCGATCCCGGTGCCGAGCAGCAGCATCGGGCCGAGCAGCCCGGTTAGGTAGCCGGTGCTGGCCGACACCCGGGAGAGCCAGGCCATCGCGGCGATGACCGGCAGCAGGCCGGCCACCATGAGCGGCTTGGCCGGGAACCTGGCCACCAGCGTCGGGGCCAGCCGGGACACCGCGAACAGGGCGATCGTCAGCGGCAGGAACGCGACCCCGGCCCGCAGCGGGCTGAAGCCGAGCACCTCCTGCACGAACTGGGTGAGGAAGAAGAACATCCCGAACATGCCGGCCACTAGCAGCAGCCTGGCGAGCAGCGAACCGGACCGGCTCAGGCTGGTGAACAACCGCAGCGGGGTGATCGGCTGCCGGACACGCCGCTCGATGAAGCCGAAGGCGGTGAGCAGCGCGGCGGCCGCGGCCAGCGCGCCCACCGTGGTGGCGTCGCCCCAGCCCCGGCTGGCCGCCTGGATGAACGCGAACACCAGGGCGGCCACGCCGGCCGTGGAGGTGACCGCGCCGGCCAGGTCGAAGCGGCCGGGCTGGCGTGGCGTCTCGGTCACGAACAGCGGGGTGATCGCGACCACCGCGATGCCGATCGGCACGTTGATGAACAGCACCCAGCGCCAGTCCAGCCACTGCGTGATCAGGCCACCGAGCACCAGGCCGAGCGAACTGCCGCCGGTGATCACACCGGTGTAGATGGCGAGCGCGCGGGTCCGCGGCCGCCCTTCGGGGAAGGCCGAAATGATCAGCGCGAGCACGGCGGGCGAGGCGAGCGCGCCACCGACGCCCTGGGCGGCCCTGGCCGCCAGCAGCCACGCGGCCGAGGTGGCCAGCCCGCCGGCCAGTGAGGCGGCGGTGAACAGGGCGATGCCGGCCACGAACACGCGGCGCCGGCCCAGGATGTCGCCGGCCCGCCCGCCGAGCAGCAGCAGGCCGCCGAACGCGAGCGTGTAACCGTTCATGACCCAGGACAGGCTGGCCGAGCTGAAGTGCAGGCCGGTGGCGATGTGCGGCAGGGCGATGTTCACCACGGTCATGTCCAGCACGACCATGAGCTGGGCGGACAGCATGATGAGCAGGGCGAGGCCGGGACGGGACGGACGGCGGCGCGCGGGACGCGCATCGGGTGGCGCCGAGATGGGGGTCATCGGGTGAGGCAAGGATCCTCCGCGATCGTTGAGCCGTGAGGTAGAGTGGAGGGACACTCCGGTTACTATACGGAGGATGCCTCCGGTACGCAACCGGATATTCCGTCCGGCCGGGAACCAGGCCGGGTCCGCAGTCCGGGTCACACCGGCGAACCGACGAAGCACGGGACGATGACGAGCACTTCCGCGGGATCCGACGCGCCGATGCGGGCCGACGCCCGCCGCAACCGTGAGCGCCTGCTCACGGCCGCGACCGCCGCGTTCGCCGAGCATGGGGCCGACGCCCCCTTGGAGGACATCGCCCGCCGGGCCGGGGTCGGCATCGGCACGCTCTACCGGCACTTCCCCACCCGCCTGGCCCTGCAGGAAGGCGTGTACCGCAGCCAGGTGGACGTGATGTGCGCCCGTGGCCGGGATCTGGCCCGCGACCCGTCACCGGGGGACGCGTTCGCCGCCTGGCTGCGCGTGCTGTCCGGCTACCTGGTCACCAAGCGTGGCCTGTCCCGCGCGCTGATCGAGAATCTCGGCCGGGATTCCGAGCTGATCTCGTCCTGCAGCCAGATGATGAAGGCGACCGCGGCCGGGTTGCTGGCCCGCGCCCAGCAGGCGGGCGCCGTCCGCAAGGACGTCTCCGACATGGACGTGATGCGGCTGGTGCACGGCATCGCGGTGGCCACCGAGCACGCGCCCGGCGACGCCGACCGGCTGCTTTCGCTGATGCTCGACGGCCTGCGGGCCGCTCCTCCCCCATCATCGGCCTGACCGGCCGGTTTACTCCAGCCGGGCGCAACTTCCCAGCACCTGCTGAACGGTCACTCCAGACCGGGCGGGCGGTTTTCGTAGGGGGTGCTGAGCACGATCGTGGTGCGGGTGGAGACGCCCGCGGCGGACCGGATTTCCTGCAGCAGGTTCTCGAGGGCGGACGGGGTGGCCACCCGGACCTTGAGTATGTAGTTCTCCTCCCCCGCCACGCTGTGGCAGGCCTCGATGGCCTGCAGGTGGGCCAGCCGTTGCGGCGCGTCGTCGGGGGCGGCCGGGTCGAACGGCTTGATCGAGACGAACGCGGTGAGCGGCAGGCCCACGTCGGCGGGATTGATCACCGCCACATAGCCGGTGACGACGCCGCGCCGTTCCAGCCGCCGCACCCGCTGGTGCGTGGCCGACACCGACAGGCCGGTCTGCCTGGCCAACTCGGTGAAGCTCATCCGCCCGTCGCGGGCCAGCAGTGAGACGATCAAGCGGTCGATCTCTTCCACGCCGACACCGTAGCCCCCGTGCGGTCTCCGCATATCAGTCGGTCCCGGCCGTCATGATAACGAATTGATAACGCTCGTTACGCTAACGTAACATAGCGCGAGCGCCCCTACCCGCCCCGCTACCTCCCGGTTAGGCTGCGGCGATCAGGAAAGTCCCCGCTTAGGTACCCACGGAGTCAGCGATGGCGCAGATCGTGCTCGACCAAGTCGACAAGATCTACTCAGGCGGCGTGAAGGCCGTGGACAGGCTCAGCCTGGAGATCAAAGACGGTGAGTTCATGGTCCTGGTCGGCCCCTCGGGCTGCGGCAAGTCGACCGCGCTGCGGTCGATCGCGGGCCTGGAGGAGATCAGCAACGGCACGATCGTCATCGGCGAGCGGGTGGTGAACGACCTGCCGCCCAAGGACCGCGACATCGCCATGGTGTTCCAGAACTACGCGCTCTACCCGCACATGACGGTGGAGCAGAACCTGGCCTTCGGGCTGCAACTGCGCAAGACCCCCAAGAGCGAGATCAAGCGCCGGGTCACCGAGGCCGCCAAGATGCTCGGCCTCGAGCAGTACCTCAAGCGCAAGCCGGCCGCGCTGTCCGGCGGGCAGCGCCAGCGGGTGGCGATGGGGCGGGCCATCGTCCGCGAGCCGCAGGCGTTCCTCATGGACGAGCCGCTGTCCAACCTGGACGCCAAGCTGCGCGTGTCCATGCGCGCATCGCTCAACCAGTTGCACGAAAGGCTCGGCGTGACCACCGTCTACGTCACGCACGACCAGATCGAGGCCATGACGCTTGGGCACCGGGTCTGCGTGCTGCGGGACGGCAGGCTGCAGCAGGTGGACACGCCGCAGGAGATGTTCGACGCGCCGGTGAACCTGTTCGTGGCCGGGTTCATCGGTTCGCCCGCGATGAACTTCGCGACCGCGAAGCTCGTCCGCGACGACGGGCCCGCGGTCACCTTCGCCGGGTACAAGCTGCCGTTCCCCGCGTCCGTGCTGGAAGGCAAGCCCGGCCTGGACGCCTATTTCGACCGCGAGATCATCATCGGCATCAGGCCCTCGGACTTCGAGGACGCCAAGCTGGCCGAGCCGGGCTGGGCCAGGATGCCGGTCAGTGCGGGCGTGACCGAGAAGCTCGGCAGCGAGATCCACGTGATCTTCACGATCGACGCGCCACCGGTCGAGCACGCCAGTATCGCCGAGGCTGCCAAGGGCGAAGAGGGCGAGGACGAGGCTGCCATCGCCCTGGCCGGTGGCAAGTCGCTGTGGACCGCACGGGTCGCCGCCCGGAGCTCGGTCAGCCCCGGCAGCCCCATCGAGCTCGCCGTTGACACCTCTAACCTGCACTTCTTCGACCCGGTGAGCGGCCTGTCCATTGGCCACCCGGCCGCCGACGAGACCCTCGCGGATACCACGAGCCAGGCTGGGTAGCCCTTCGGCAGCGACCGAAGGGAGTACCAGCCAGTCATGACCACGATCGACGCAGGCGCGAACATCGACATCGTCTGGGAGGGGCAGCGGGCGACCGTCAGAATCCCGCTCGACGGTGAGGTCGGCCAGGAATGGTGCCGTCGCTACCGGGCCCTGGCCCGGCGGCAGAACCTCACGGCCTGGGCGGAGAGCCACCCCAGCCGGGGCTGGGTCATCGCCGAACTGCCGGAGGGGGCCGACCAGCCCGAGACCATGGCCACGCTGGACACCGTCAAAGATCTGGTCTCCGAGGCCGACGCTGCCGCCGATCCACCCAACACCGAAGAGACCGACCGCGTCGTGCAGGTCTGGTGGGCCCAGCAACGCGGCTGACGGCCGCGGTGCAGGTCAGCCGGCCACGGTCAGCCGGGCCGGTCAGCCGGGCCCGGGCCGCTGGTCAGTTCCGGACGCCTGGCTGGTTTCCAGCGGTGGGGCGCCGAGCGGGCAGTAGGTGTGGCACGCGGGCCCGGGGCGGACGTCCTCCCCCAGGGGCTGGCTGAGCACGTTGTTGTCGACGAACAGCCCGGACAGCACAGCCCCGGCCACCAGCAGGCAGGCGCAGATCACCATCGCGGTGCGGAAGCCCGAGGCGAACACGATCGCGGAGTGCCGGCCACCGATGGTCAGCCCGACGGCGGCCGGCAGGCCGGCCACGGCCAGCAGCCCGGCCGACCTGGCCACCGCGTTGTTGACCCCACTGGCCATCCCGGCGTGCCTGGGGTCGGCGCTGGCCAGCACCGTGGCGGTCAGCGGCGCGACGGTCATCGACAGGCCGAACCCGAACACGCACACCGCAGGAAACACGTCGGCGAAGTAACTGGCGTGCGCCCCGATCCGCGTCATCAGCAGCAGCCCGGCCGCACAGGTCAGCGTGCCGCCCGCCATCAGCCAGCGCGGGCCGGTCCGCTGGGCCAGCGCGCCCGCCCGCGACGACAGGGCGAGCATGATCAGGGTGGACGGCAGCAGCGCGGTTCCGGCCCGCAGCGGCGAGAACCCGGACACCACCTGGAGTTGCAGAACCAGCAGGAAGAACAGCGCCCCGAACGCGGCGTACACCACGAACGTCACCAGGTTGACGACGGTGAACTGCCGCGATCTGAACACGTCGAGCGGCAGCATCGGCGGGGTCCCCCGGTCCACCCGGCCGCGGTACCGCTCCACCAGCACGAACGCGGTGGCCGCGGCCACGCCGACCACCGCGGCCACCGCCACCCTGGCCGCCGCTCCGTGACCCGGCGCTTCGATCAGCGCGTAGCTGATCCCGGCCAGGGCCAGCGCCGCCAGCGCGGCGCCTGCGACGTCGAACCGGCCGTGCGCCGACGGATCTCTCGTCTCCGGCACATGCCTGGACGACACCGCGATCACCACCGCGGCCAGCGGCACGTTGAGCAGGAACACCCAGCGCCAGCCCACCGCGCTGACGATCCAGCCGCCCAGCAGCGGGCCCGCGGCCCCGGCCACGCCGCCCAGGCCGGACCAGGCCCCGACCGCCCGCGGCCGGTCGTCCCTGGCGAAGCTGGCCTGGATGATCGCCAGCGACCCCGGGCTGAGCAGCGCGCCGCCGATGCCCTGCAGCGCCCGGGCCGCCACCAGCACTCCGATGTTGGGGGCCAGCCCGCACAGCGCCGATGCCAGTGCGAACCAGACCACGCCGGTAAGGAAGATCCGGCGGCGGCCGACCCGGTCGCCGAGCGAGCCGCCCAGCAGGATCAGGCCGGCCAGCGTCAGCGTGTAGGCGTCGACCGTCCATTGCAGCCCGCCGAGGGAGGCGTGCAACTGCCTGCCAATGGTCGGCAGCGCCACGTTGACCACGGTCGAGTCCAGCATGACCATGCTCGAGCCGAGGACCGTGGCGAGTATTATCCACCGTCCAGCCGGTTCCTTCAGCCTGATCGCGGCGGCAGGCCTGGGCCCGGTCGTGGTCCCGGCCATCAGGGCGTCACGGCCGGCCGCCCTTGGCCAGCCATCGGCCGATGACCATCCGCTGGATCTGGTTCGTTCCCTCGACGATCTGCAGCACCTTCGCTTCCCTCATGAGCCGTTCCGCCGGGAAGTCCTCCACGTAGCCGTAGCCACCCAGCACCTGAACCGCATCGGTCGCCACCCGCATGGCCGTGTCGCTGGCGAACAGCTTGGCCATCGCGGCCTGCGCGCTGAAGTCCAGGCCGGCGTCCTTGCGCCTGGCCGCCTCCAGGTAGAGCGAGCGGGACGCCGCGACCGCGGTGGCCATGTCGGCCAGCATGAACGATACGCCCTGGAACTCGCCGATCGGCTTGCCGAACTGACGCCGCTCGGTGGCGTAGTTCGCGGCGGTCTCCAGGGCGGCCCTGGCCACGCCGGTGGAGCAGGCGGCGATGCCCAGCCGGCCCGAGTCCAGCGCGGACAGCGCGATCGGGAAGCCCTGACCCTCCGCGCCCACCAGATGGTCGCGGCCGAGCCTGGCGCCGGTGAACAGCATCTGCGCGGTGGTGGAGGCCCGCATCCCCATCTTGTGCTCGGCCGGTGCGGCCGACACACCCTCGGTCGACGCGGGGACGTGGAAGCAGCTGATGCCGCGGCTGCGCCCTGGGCCCTCCGCCTCGCCGGAGGTGCGGGCGAACAGGGCGTAGAAGTCCGCCTGCCCGGCGTGCGAGATCCAGGCCTTCACGCCGTCGACCCGGTAGCCGCCGTCCACTGCGTCGGCGCGGGTTCGCAGGGCGGCCGCGTCGGAGCCGCAGTGCGGCTCGGATAGGCAGTACGCGCCGAGCAGGTCACCGCCGAGCGCCGCGGGCAGCCAGCGCTCCTGCTGCTCCTCGGTGCCCGCCGTGGCCAGCGGGTAGCAGGCGAGCGTGTGCACGCTCACCCCGAGCCCCACGGTCAGCCAGGCACTGGCCAGCTCCTCGATCACCCTCAGGTACACCTCGTAGGGCTGCCCGCCGCCGCCGAACTTCTCCGGGTAGGGCAGGCTGAGCAGCCCCGCCTGGCCTAGCGTGCGGAACGCCTGGCGCGGGAACGTCGCGGCCTTCTCCGCCTTGTCCGCGGCCGGGCGCAGTTCGGCGTCGGCGATGTCCCTGGTCAGGTCCAGCAGGGCCTGCGCCTCTTCGGTCAGGCCGGAAGCGGTCCCGGCTGGCCCCGTCATGCGTCCACCGCGATCAGCTCGCGGGGCGCGTGGTTGACGCGTTCCCCGCCGTTGTCGGTGCAGATCACGATGTCCTCGATCCTGGCGCCGTGCGGGCCTGGATAGATGCCGGGCTCCACCGAGAAGGCCATGCCGGGCTCCAGCGGCTCGGTGTTCCCGGCCACGATGTAGGGATCCTCGTGCGTCTCCAGGCCGATACCGTGCCCGGTGCGGTGGAAGAACCATTCGCCGAAGCCGGCCGCGGTGATCGGGTTGCGGGCCGCCGCGTCCACCTGCTCCGGTGTGATCCCCGGTTTTACCGCCGCGCACGCGGCCTCCTGGGCGTCCTTCAGCACCGCGTAGTAGGCCGCGAACTCGGCGGGCGGCTCGCCGATCACGTAGGTGCGGGTGCAGTCCGAGCAGTACCCGCTTGGCATCGTGCCGCCGATGTCCACCACCACCGCCTCACCGGCGCCGAGCACACGGTCAGACAGCTCATGGTGCGGGCTGGCCGCGTTAGGCCCCGAGGCCACGATGACGAAGTCGGTCCTGGCGTGCCCTTCGGCCACGATCGCCTCCGCGATGTCCGCGCCGACCTCGCGCTCGGTCCGGCCCGGCCGCAGCCAGCCAGGGACGCGGGCGTGCACCCGGTCGATGGCCGCGCCCGCCTCGCGCAGCGCCGCCACCTCGGCCGCGTTCTTGCGTATCCGCATGCCGCGCAGCGCCGCGCTGGCCAGCACCCGGCGCGGACCCGGCAGCGCGTCATCGAAGCGCAGCAGGGTCGCGGCCCACATCCGGTCCGAGACCCCGAGCGTGGCCCCTTCGCCGGCCAGGCCAGCGGCGGACAGCTGGTCGGCGATCAGGCGGTACGGGTCCCCGGTCTCCTCCCAGGGCACGAACTCCAGGTCCAGCCGGCCCGCCGGGGACGCCTGGGCGGCCGCGAGCTCGAGCCGCGGAACCACGACGAAGGGCTCCAGCCCGGCGCCTGAGGTGGCCGCGGACGCGGGCACGACCAGGCAGGTGAGCCGCTCCAGCGGCATCGCCTCGTACCCGCTCAGGTAACGCAGGTCAGGGCCCGGCGTGATCAGCAGGGCGGCGATGCCCGCGTCCGACGCCGCCGCGGCGGCGTCGCCGATCCGGCTGGCCGGATACAGTTCCGTTCCCGAAGGGTGAGTGCCCACCTAATAGCTCCAGTTCCCTTTAAGCGCGTTTCTCCTGTTATGCCAGACCGCTTAGCGAGCTTTTCATACAAATGCCAGACGGTCGGCCTGGGGCTCCCGGCTTAAATCTGAGCGAGAAGGGTTCTGTCCGCATCTAGACAAGGCCGCCCGACATGCCTCACGCTGGGTGCACGCAAGTTCACGATACGCGAGCTGCCCATACGCGAGCTGCCATGACTGCTGACCTTTCCGCACCACGGGCCAAGGCCAAGGCTCACGACTCGGTACCCCGACCGCGAACGAGTGTGCACGTGATGGCGCGTCCCCGGGTGGACGGGGCCGCTCTGGCGGCCCAGCTGGCCCAGGAGCGGCTCGTGACGCTCGAGCTGCAGCACGCGATCCTGCCGCTGCACGACCAGCCGTTCGACCTGCCCGGGCTGCGGGTGGCGCTGCGCTACCTGCCCGCCTCACGCGACAGCCGGGTGGGCGGGGACTGGTACATCACCGCGGACATGCCTCACGACCAGGTGCTGGTCGCCATCGGCGACGTGGGCGGGCACGGGCTCACCGCGGCGGCGGGCATGGCCAGGCTGCGCGGCGCCCTGGCCGGGCTGGCCATCACCGGTTCACCTCCCGAGCAGCTCCTCGGCTGGCTCAACGATCTGGTGCATCACGTCGGGCCCGAGCACACCGCCTCGGTGGTGGCTGGCTATTTCGACCCGGCCACCAGGGAGCTGACCTGGGCGCAGGCCGGGCACCCGCCGCCGGTGCTGGTCCGCGGCAGCACGGCCCGCGCGCTCGACCCGCCGCCCGGCATCATGCTCGGCGCGGCCAAGGAGGTGTATCAGGCGGCGACGCTGGCCCTGCTCCCCGGCGACCTGCTGCTGCTCTACAGCGACGGCCTGATCGAGCGCAGGGACCGGGCCCTGGACGCCGGCCTGGCCACGCTCTGCCGTGCGGTCCGTGGCATCCACGATCCGGAGCGGGCCATCGCCTCGGCGCTGAAAGCGCTCGGCACCACCGACCCGGAGGATGACACCTGCCTGGTCGCGTTGCACGTGCTCTGAACACCTCAGGCCCGCCGTGGCCAGCGGTTGTCCATGGTCGGCCTTCCGGTGGCCACCGTTAAGGCTGATAATCCGTTGACTAGGCGCCGGCCAGCGCATCCCGCAAGCGGTGCAGCGAGGAGCCGAGACCCCAGCGCTCCCCCAGCGTTTCCAGTGCGTCGGCGTCCTTGGGGGCGGCGGGCAGGTGGCCGTCCAGGTCGGGCAGGGCCACGTCGGTGGCCACCCTGACCACGGGGACCGCGGCGGTGAGATAGTCCCTGGAGGCGGCCAGCTTGGCGCGCGGGCCCGCCGGAATGGACGCGGCGTACTTGTCCAGCGCGGTCATGATCCCGTCCAGCGACCCGAACGAGCGGATCAGCGACGAGGCCGTCTTCTCCCCCACCCCGGGCACGCCGGGCAGCCCGTCGCTCGGGTCGCCGCGCAGCACCGCGAAGTCGGCGTAAGTCCGGCCTGGTATCTGGTATCGCGCGGTGATCGCGGCCTCGTCCACCACGTCCAGCTTGGTGAGCCCGCGCACCGTGTAGATCACCCGGATCCCGCGCGCGTCGTCCACCACCTGGAACAGGTCGCGGTCGCCGGTCACCACGTCCACCGGCCCGTCGGCTCGTGCCGCGAGCGTGCCGATCACGTCGTCAGCCTCGTACCCGGCCGCCCCCGCGATCGGGACCCCGGCCGCGGTGAGCACCTCCTCGATGACCGGCACCTGGACGGCCAGCGTGGGCGGCGTGCGCTCGGTGCCGTCCGCCTCGGCCCTGTGCTCCTTGTAGGACGGCAGGGCCGCGACCCGGAACGGCGGCCGCCAGTCCATGTCCCAGCAGGCCACGAGCCGGCCCGGGGTCCGGGCCCGGACCAGCCTGGTGATCATGTCGAGCAGCCCTCGGATCGCGTTCACTGGCGTGCCGTCCGGCGCTGTGATCGTCTCCGGCACCCCGTAGAAGGCGCGGTAGTACAGCGAGGCGGTGTCCAGCAGCATCATCGTGCCCACCCGGCCATCCTGCCATCGCGGCCTGGATAATGTCGGCATGGTGGTGCGCGGGACGTGTCGGGCGGGCGCCGGGCCTCTGGTGAACGGCTCAGAGCCTGAGTAGCGGCACGGCCGAAACGCTGGCCTGCTGCCTGCTGGCCGCGGTGCTGGCCGTGGCGGTCGTCCGGCCCAAGCGCATACCCGAGGCCGCCGTCGCCATCCCGGCCGCCGCGTTGCTGCTCGTCACCGGGGCGCTCAGCCTCGCCGCCGTTCGGTCGGAAACCAAAAAGCTGCTGCCCGTGCTCGGTTTTCTGGCCGCGGTGCTGGTGCTGGGGCGGCTGTGCCAGGACGAGGGGCTGTTCAGCGCGGCGGGCGCCAGGCTGGCGCGGGTGAGCCGGGGCAGCCCGGCGCGGCTGCTGGCCGGGGTGTTCTGGCTCTCGTCGGTGACCACGGCCGTGCTGAGCCTGGACACCACGGTCGTGCTGCTGACGCCGGTGGTGCAGGAGACCGTGGACCGGGAGGGAATGCGGCCCAAGCCGCACCTGTACGCCTGCGCGCACCTGGCCAACACGGCGTCGCTGCTGCTGCCGGTGTCGAACCTGACGAACTTGCTGGCGTTCGCGGCCGCGGGGGTGCCGCTGGTCCGGTTCGGCGAGCTGATGGCCGTGCCGTGGGCCGCGGCCATCGCCGTGGAGTACCTCGTGTTCCGCCGGTTCTTCGCGGCGGATCTGGCCGCCGATCCGGCCGCGCGTCCGGGTGCTGCGGCCGGCGCGGGGGCGGGCGCGGGGGCGCCCGGCGGCGAGCAGGTGCCGCTGTTCGCGCTGCTGACCGTGGCCGCCACGCTGGCCGGGTTCGCGGTCACCTCGTTCGCCGGGGTGAGTCCCGCCTGGGCGGCACTCGGCGGGGCCTGCCTGCTGGCCGGGCGGCGGCTGGCCGCGGGCAAGCTCGGCCTGGGCCGGCTGGTGCGGTCGGCGGCCGTGCCGTTCCTGCTGTTCGTGCTGGGGCTCGGCCTGGTCGTGACGGCCGTGGTGCAGCACGGCCTGGGCGGGGTGGTCACCCGGCTGCTGCCCGGCGGCTCGTCGCTGCTGACGCTGCTGGCCGTCGCCGGGATCGCGGCCGCGCTGGCCAACCTGGTCAACAACCTGCCCGCGGTGCTAGTGCTGCTGACGGCCGTGGCGGGCGGCCCGCCCGGGCGGGTGCTCGCGGTGCTGATCGGGGTCAACCTCGGCCCCAACCTGACCTACGCAGGCTCGCTGGCCACCCTGCTGTGGCGGCGGATCCTGCACGAACGTGACCACCACCTGGACCTGGGCGAGTTCACCCGGCTCGGCCTGCTCACCGTGCCCGCCGGGCTGCTCGTGGCCACGCTCGCGCTATGGTCGGCGCTACGTGTGCTCGGCGGATAGGCCGGGTGGCGCAGGCCCGGTTCCCCAGATCCAGCGTGGCCCGGCGAGTGGCCGCCCGGAGGCGAACTCGTCTACGTTGGTGGGGTGTCCTGTCCTCCCGCTGTCCCGCCTGCCGGTCACCGCATCCCCCTGTATGCCAAGCCGTCCCGCGCCGCCAGGACACTGCTCAACGTCCTTGGCGCCATTCTTGTCCTCTGGCTCATACTTGGTGGCCCGGTGACGTCCTCGGTGCCCATCTGGGCAGGCGGAGCGCTCGGCGGGATAATCGTGCTGATGGCCGTCGCGATCCCTACGGTAGTGCGCAGCGGAGCGTGGCTGGAGGGCACCAAGATCGTTGTGCGCGGCACAGCGACCAGTCGCGGGTTCGACCTGGCCTCGTCAGCGGTGCAGTTGACCGCGGACCAGAAGACAGGCCTGCCCGTGCTGACCGCGCAGGACGCCGCGACCGGCCGGCGGGCCAGCATGCTGTTGCGTGAGCCTAAGGAGAAGGTCCTGGTTTCGCCGCAGAAGCTTCAGGCCCTGGCAGATGCGATCATGGCCGGTGGTGCAGCGGACGCGGCCAGGAACCAGGCGGCCGGCCAGTTGGTATGGCTGGCCAGCCATTGGCCGGGAACCCGGTCGCCCCAGTTGCGCTGAGAATTACCGGCGGTGGATTACTGTGCGGTGTGGATTACTGTGCGGTGGATTACGGGACGGTGTGGATTACTGGGCGGTCGCGATCGGCCAGGCTCCGTTCGGAAATGATCCACTGGGCCCGATCATGCCCTGCAGGTTCCTGGCCGCGGAATCCACACCGAGTAGCAGCGATCCGACCGCCGTGGCGATCGATGCGATGAATACGACGGCCGCGCCGATGACCACCGGGAGAGCCCCGGTGCCGGCCCCGACCACGGCGGCGATCAGGCTGGCGACGGCCACGGCAACGGCCATATAGAAGATATAACCAGATGTAGAGATCGAACTGCATGCCGACTGGACCTGGCCGGCCAGGGACGAGATCGTGTTGGCCGCGTTTCCCTGAGCAGGCACGCCGTTGGCGTAGGCGCCGCCCGCGATGCCCTGCCACTCGTCTCCATTGGCCTGGATCTGCCCCGCTATCGTGGAGGAGACGGTGCCGGCTTGCCCCCCCATCTGCTCCCACATCCCGCCGAACGTCCAGAAGAACGTGGGTATGAACGCCGGTTCGAGTAGCTGGGACAGCTTGTCGAGTCCTTCGTCGATGAGCTTGACCAGGCGGTTCAGCGCGTCTTTGATCCACCCACCAAGGACCGGGATCCATCCGGTGTCGCTCTCCACCTCGGAGATGAAATGGTTTACGTCGTTCGCAATCTGCTGGATCCCGTTCTGGATCTTCGTAATCACCGCGTCATAGGCGGCTGGGCTGAATCCCATGATGTCCCCCTAGTGAAATACGCCGTCGCTGGCCTGGCTGAGCTGCTCCTCGGTAGCGCCGTAATTCTTGGCCGCGACACACAGCGCATCGGTTATTTGCAGCATTTGCTTCTGGCCTTGGCCGCACCACGTGCTTATCTCCTTGCATACCTGGTTGTAAGCCGTGATGGCACTGGAGAAAGGCCAGGCAGAAGTGGTCATCAACGTGCTTTCTGCCGTCTGTGCGATGTTTCCCATCGTCTGGCTCTGCTCGTCCCAGACCTTGGCCTGGGCAAGCAACGAGCTCAGGTGAACGTTGGTCTGCGAGCTACCTGCCATGCTGAAGCACCCTTCGGTTCGATGAGTCCGTTACATTTCACTGAGGCGTTGCGTGTCGCCGAGGACGGAGAGCAGCTCGTTCAGCAAGTTTTCTCTCCTTTCCTGTCCAGCGGCGCGGCCAGCCTCAGCCTCGGTCTTCGTCGCGGCCGCCTCGGCGGCCCCTCTGCGTGCCATGGCCAGCACGCTGGCGAGCTCCGCGGAGAGCTGCGCCCCGGACAGCCGTGATGCCCAGCGTGGGTCGGCCCGGCACGACACCTCGCCCCCGGGTTCCAGGATGATCTCGAGCGTGCGCCCCCTGTTGGCGCCGGCGCCGGGTGATGGCGTCATGCGGGGTGGGGGACGCATGGCCGCGTCCAGGGTGGACATGGATTCCTCGGCGAGCACATCCAGCGGGCGCGGCGGCACGTGGCCGGGCCGCCTGAAGGCCGGCGGCACCGGATCAGGGGCCAGGGCCGCGGTGCTCGCGGCGTCCGCGTCCAGCCCCTCAAGGCGCTGCTCCCAACCGGACCGCTCGAGCACCTCGGCCCAGGCGGCCCCGCGGTGCTGCATCGCGGCCCGGCAGGCGGCGGTGACCGCCGCGCCAAGCGAGGCGGCGGGCAGCTTCTCTTTCCAGTACGAGCTCACCTGGATCGACTCGGGGAGCCCGTCAGGACCGAGCACGGCCCGCACCATCCCGGTGGGATCCGTGCCTTCGCTGCGTTCAGGAGCTGCCCGCTGGACCTCGGTCATCAGCTCCTGAAGCAGGGTCCCGGTCCGGCGGAGCCGTGCCAGGTCACGGAGGATCTCTTCCATGGAGTCCTTCTTTCATCCCCGTTGAGTCCGGCCACCGGAACCCCGCTACGGTGGCCACTCGCAGACCGTGCTGCGCAGGAGCATACAGGTCTGATGTGATTATTTCACCCGGCCTGGCCAGCCAGGAAACGCAGGTACTCGTCACGGTTGAGCGGGTTGCCGTCGGTGCGGGCCCGTACCGGTGCCGGGCCGTTCACCGTCCGGTCGGGACCTGGGTGAGACCACCAGGCGCCTCCGCCGCGATCCGCAGGCCGACCGTGGCCACGAAGTCGCTGGGCCCGAGCCGTCGACCAGGCGGGCGAGCAGGGCGTCGTCGTGGTCGGCGAGTACCTCGGCGGCGCTGGCGCGATCCGCGGCCCGCTCCAGCGGGCGGGCTGCCACCGCGGCCGCCGGGGTGCCCAGGGCACGCACCGCGTTCACCGCGAACACTGACGGCACGAGCTTGCGCCGGATGTCGGCCAGCAGGTCCTGGTCCCGGGCGCCCCGCCGGTCGATCTTGTTGATGAATGGCACCGTTAGCGAACAGCAGCCGCTCGGTCAGGGGATTCCGAAGGCCTCCCGCATCTCACGCTCCCGTCCGCTCGTACTTCCGCTGACCGATCGATCGGTCGTACTGGCTGGTGACGCCGCTCGTCGCCTGAGATTTCCGGGGCGTCCCCGCGGGGGGTGATAGGTCGCGGTGGCTACCCGTTCTCAACCTGGGCTCCCGGTCATCAGCTACCGCATCATTGAAATCTCTGGCCACCCACCGTCTATCGAACAGAATTTTGTCAGTGGGGGTCGATACTCTCGAACTAGAAATCGAACGGCGCTCCGTCCCTGCCGTTCGGGTGCCGGACAGTCAGCCCGTGAGGAGGTGACCGATGAGCAACCTGGCCGCAGACCCGCCCACCACCTGCGCCGAGGCGATCACCGCGGTCACCGCCGGGTTGAGTTACCTGGCGAACGCGGATGCCGCCGCGCTGGGCACCGCCGCGGTGGCCGGGTGCCTGCAGGCGCTGGAGACCGCCGAGGCGATGCACACCGCGGCCCGGGCCAGTCTGCTGGCCGCCTTCCATCGGGCCGGCGGCTACGAACCCGACGGCAGCGGCTCCACTCAGGCCTGGCTGGTCTGGCAGACCAAGATCACCCGCGGTGCGGCCCGGGGCGCCATCGGCTGGATGCGCCGCCTGCACGACCACCCCGCGGTCGCCGGTGCGCTGGCCACCGGGACGGTCTCAGCGTCCTGGGCCCGCCAGATCTGTGCCTGGACCGATCAGCTCCCCGAGCCGTCCCGCCCGGACGCGGACACGATTTTGCTGGCCGCCGCCACGGGTGGGGTGAGCCTGTATGACCTGTCCGCGCTCGCGCACGAGATGTACCTGCGCTCGGGCGGCGGTGAGGACCGGGACCCGTTCGAGGACCGGGCCCTGCGCTTCGCCCAGACCTTCCTCCAGACCGGACGGCTGGAGGCCGACCTGACCCCGGCGGCCAGCGCTGCGCTGCGGACGGTGCTGGCCGCGCTGGGCGGCAAGGCCGGCCCCGAGGACGTGCGCACCAAGCCGCAGCGCGATCATGACGCGCTGGAAGAGGCGTGTGTGCGGTTGATCGCGGCCGGGATGCTGCCCCAGCGGGCCGGGCAGCCGGTCCACCTGCAACTGCAGATCACGCTGGACCAGATCCGCGGCCTGGCCGGACCCTCTCGCGCGGAGACCGCCTGGGCCACCCGTGCCACCAGCAGCGGCCTGACCACCGCCGACGTGGCGGGGCTGGCGTGCGATGCGACCATCTTGCCCGCCGTCACCGGCCACTTGGATCCTGCCGCTCTCGACCGCCTCGCCCAGTTCGTGCTCACCCTCACCCAGCACACCACTCCCCCACTCCCGACCACCGATGCACCGGCAGCCACCGGCGCAAGTGCGCCGGACCTGCGGGAGACGCTGCTGAAGCTCGCCGCTGACGTGCTGTCCGGGCCCGGCGGGCTGGCCGCTGCGCTGCGTACCCAGCCCGGGCAGCCCTTCCCCACCATCAGCCTGCCCCTGGACGCCGGCACCGCCAGCGAAACAATCCCCGGGTACCTGCGCCGCCTGGTCATCCTGCGCGACAGACACTGCCGTTTCCCCGGCTGCTGGCGCCCGCCCGACGCCTGCCAGGTCCACCACCTCATCCCCCGCAGCCACGGCGGCCCCACCAGCCTGGACAACTGCTACCTCGTCTGCCGCTTCCACCACCTCATCGCCATACATCGCTGGGGCTGGACCCTGTCCGCGCACACCGACGGCA
Organism: Streptosporangiaceae bacterium; assembly: GCA_036267135.1. GTDB lineage: Bacteria > Actinomycetota > Actinomycetes > Streptosporangiales > Streptosporangiaceae > PALSA-505. The sequence continues at coordinate 24,067 of DATAWQ010000013.1, forward strand.
CCACCACCGCCACCCATCCCGACGGCGCCATCCTGCACAGCCACCCACCACCCCGCCGAGCCGCCTGACGGGCGGCTGCCAGGGCCAGGGCCAGGGCCAAGGCCACCGCGTGGCCCCTGACCGACTTCAGCGGGCCTTCGCGATCAGGTCACCGACGTGTAGGCGATCACGCCGCGGCGCATCGCCGCGGCGGCCGACCTGGCCACCGTGGCCACCCGGGCGCCCCCGGCCGCTCCGGCCGCCGCGGCGGCGGCGATCTGGTCGAGCAGGTCGATCACCTGCTTGGTCCACCGCACGAAGTCTCCGGCGGCGACCTCGGGGGCGTCGTCGAGCACGTCCTGCAGGGCGTCTCCACGCGCCCAGCGGTAGGCGATCGCGGCGAAGCCGAAGTCGGGCTCGCGCAGGAACGACAGGCCGTTGTCCGTCTCGATCTGGTCCAGCTCGCCCCAGATCCGCACCATGGCGGTAGAAGCCTCGCGGGCGCGGCCGGGGGCTAGCCGGGGCGGGCCGGTTTCGTCGCGCCTGGACTCGAAGGACAGCGCCGAGACACAGGCGGCCAGCTCTGGTTCGGTCAGGCCGTCCCACAGGCCGCGGCGCAGGCATTCGGCGGCCAGCAGGTCCAGCTCGGAGTACAGGCCACCGAGCCGCCGGCCTTCGGCCGTCACCTTGTCGTCGTCCAGGTAACCGAGATGGTCGAGCACGGCGCAGACCCGCTCGAACGTGCGGGCAATGACGTGAGTCCGGCCGGCCACCCGGCGCTCCAAGCCCTCAACCTCCCGCAGTTGCCTGCGGTACCGCTCGGCCTGGCGCACGTGCTGTTCGCGGTCGGGGCACGAGTGCACCGGGTGCTCACGCAGCCGGTGGCGGGCGGACGCCAGCCCGGTGTCTGCCGTGTGATCGCGGCCGCGCCGCACCGGGGCCAGCTCGCGGCCGGCCAGCTTGTCCCGCACCGTGACCGACAGATCCCTGCGGTGCTTGGGTGAGCGCTCGCTGAACCAGCTCGGTATCCGGATCCGGTCGATGGGCTCCACCGGGCCGGTGAAGTCGGCCGCCGTCAGCCGCCTGACCTGCCGTCCCGAGGTGAGCACGAGCAGGGTCCCCAGCGGGCGCTGTTCCAGCACCACGGCGACCCCGGCGCGCCGGCCCCCCGTCACACCGATGATGTCGCCGCGGCGCAGCTCGCCCAGCGAGCGGGCGGCGTCCGCGCGGCGCAGGGCCGCCCGCTCCCTGGCCTGATGGCGCTCCTGCTCGGTCAGATCCGCGCGCATCCTGGTGTACTCGGCGATGTCGCCGTGCTCGCAGCTCATTTCGCCGGACAGCCGGTCAAGCTCGGCGCGGGCCCGGCGCGCCTGCCGGGCGATGCCGCCGACCGCGCGGTCGGCCTGGAACTGGGCGAACGAGGATTCCAGCAGGGTGGCGGCCCTGGCCCGGCCGAACTGGCCGGTCAGGTTCACCGCCATGTTGTAGGAGGGGCGGAAGCTAGAGTTCAGCGGGTAGGTTCTGGTGCCGGCCAAGCCGGCCACGGCGCCAGGGTCCACGCCCGGCTGCCAGAGCACCACGGCGTGCCCTTCCACGTCGATACCGCGCCGGCCCGCCCGGCCGGTGAGCTGGGTGTACTCGCCCGGGGTGAGGTTGGCGTGGGTCTCACCGTTCCACTTGTCCAGCCGCTCGATGACCACCGTCCTGGCGGGCATGTTGATGCCCAGGGCCAGGGTCTCGGTGGCGAACACGGCGCGGATCAGGCCGGCCTCGAACAGCTCCTCAACCACCTCCTTGAAGGTGGGCAGCAGGCCGGCGTGATGGGCGGCGATGCCGCGTTGCAGGCCGCTGAGCCACTCGCCGTAGCCCAGCACCCGCAGGTCCACGTCGGGTATGTCCGCGGTGCGCCGCTCGGCGACCGCGGTGATCCGGGCGGTCTCCTCCGGCGTGGTCAGCCGCAGCCCGGCGGCCACGCACTGGGCCGCCGCGCTGTCGCAGCCCGCCCGGCTGAAAATGAACGTGATGGCGGGCAGCAGGGCGGCCCGGTCCAGCCGGTCGATCACCTCGGGCCGCCGGGGCACCCGGAACCGGCGGGGCCGGTGACCTCCGCGGCCGGGCCGGTTCGGCGCCTTCCGCGCGGCCCACTCGTCGCGCTGCGCGATCCGCACCAGTTCGGGGTTCACCCGGGCCTCGGCGCCCGCCTCCCCCCTCAGGGACTCGGTGAACAGGTCGTAGAGCTGGCTGCCGGCCAGCATGTGCTGCCACAACGGAACCGGCCGGTGCTCGTCCACGATGACCGTGGTGCCGCCGCGCACCTGGTCCAGCCACTCGCCGAACTCCTCGGCGTTGCTGACCGTGGCCGACAGCGCCACCACCCGCACCGCCTCGGGCAGATGGATGATCACTTCTTCCCACACCGCGCCGCGGAGCCGGTCGGCCAGATAGTGCACCTCGTCAAGGACCACGTAGCCGAGGCCACCCAGCGTGGCCGAGCCCGCGTACAGCATGTTGCGCAGCACCTCGGTGGTCATCACGACCACCGGCGCCTCGCCGTTCACGCTGTTGTCCCCGGTCAGCAGGCCAACCTGGTCAGACCCGTAGCGGCGCACCAGGTCGGCGTACTTCTGGTTGGACAGCGCCTTGATCGGCGTGGTGTAGAAGCACTTGCTGCCGCCGGCCAGGGCGAGGTGCACGGCGAACTCGCCGACCACCGTCTTGCCCGAGCCGGTCGGCGCGGCCACCAGCACGCCCCGGCCGTCGGCCAGCGCGGCGCACGCCTGGACCTGGAAGTCGTCGAACTCGAAGTCGTAGAGCCCCTGGAAGGCGATCAGGCCCGGCGGCCGAGCACGGAACGCCGCATACCGCTCAGCCGGGCTCGCCGGAAGCGTCATGAGATCAAGGTTAGGTGGCTAGGAGTCGTAGTCCACCCGGTCGTCGTCGTCGAGCGGCTCGGGCTCGTAGTTGTCCAGGTCGCCAAGGGGTGACGGCCGACGGGCCAGGGTGCGGCTGTGTGCCCACACGATGATCTCGGCCACCTCGACCAGCAGTACGCAGGGGGCGGCCAGCAGCAGCATCGTGAAGGGGTCGGGGCTCGGTGAGGCGACACCGGCGAAGACGAACACGGCGAAGATCATCAACCGCCGCCACTTCTTGAACCTTTCGTGCGTCAAGATGCCGGCGTAGCTGAGCACCACCAGGGTGAGCGGCAGCTCGAAGGTGAGCCCGAAGCCCAGGATCATCGCGAGGAAATAGCTCAGGTAGGTGCTGATCGGCGGCAGCACCAGGACACCGTGCGGGGCCAGGTCGAGCAGGAAATGCAGGCCCCGGTCCATCACCAGGTAGGCCAGCCCGGCGCCGACGAGGAACAGCGGGACAGCAGCGCCCACGAAGGCATAGGTAGAGCGCTTCTCCCTGGAGTACAGGCCGGGGGCGATGAACGCCCAGAGCTGGTACAGCCAGATCGGGGACGTGACGATGAGCCCGAAGAAGAACCCGACCTCGAGCCGCAGGTTGAACGGGTCAAAGATGCCGTTGATGACAAGCTGGTCGCCGAGCCTGTTGCAGCCGGATCTGTGATCGATGGTGGCTGCGCAGAACGGGTGCTCGAAAAACCGCCACGTCGGGTTGAAGACCCACGGCAGGCAGCCGACGCCGGTGCCGACCACAAGGGCCAGCGCCGCCTTGATGACGCGGGAACGCAACTCACGGAGGTGGTCCAGGAGCGGCATGCGGCCGTCCGGGTTGGAATCCTTCCGGATGGCGGCCATACGGCTCCCGACCATGCGCGCACCATTGATGGTGTCAGGCAACTTCGGCATGACCGGGCTGCGGCGTCGCTAGCTGACCTGGTGAGTCTGCGGGGGCTCGGCGGGCGCCTGCTGCCTGCGCAGTTCCTCGATCTGCTGCTGCAGCGCGTCTACCTGGTGCTGGTGCGCGATCTGCGCGGGAGCGGGGGCAGGACCTACCGCGGCGGTGCTGGTGGGGTCGGCCGGGTGCTCGTCACCCTCGTCGTGCATCTTCGACACTTCTTTTTTGAGTACCCGCATCGACTCGCCGAGTGATTTCGCGGCGGCGGGCAGCTTCTTCGACCCGAACAGCACGAGGATCACGACGGCGATGATGAGTATCTTCCATGGGCTGTCGAACAGGTCGCCAATCATCTTTGCCTCTCCAGTGGGGAAACGTCCCCGCGCGGTTGAGGTTTCCTGCCGCCGATTGTACAGTCCGCAGGGTTTCGCGCGGCAGAGCGACCGGCCGGATACGTTGGCCGCCACCTCACGTTCGCACACCGGCCCGATCCGGTTCAGATCGGTCCGTCAGGAAGCGTACTGGGCCAGCGCCGCGGCGGCGTCCGCGCCGACCTCGGCGGCGAGTTCGGTGGGCGCGACCACCCTGGCGTGCTCGCCGAGTCGCAGCGCCAGCCGCCGCACCCAGCGGGTGTCCGGGGTGCGCAGCGTCACCCGCAGGTCATCACCGCTTCTCTCGATGTTCTCGCACGGGTAGTACTCGGCCACCCAGTGCCCGCCAGGGCGCAGTTCGAGCACGACCTGGACGTCCTGATCGGACGGCCGGAACAGCCCTTGGTCCACGTCCACAGGCTCCGCCTCGGGGGGCACCTCGGCGGGCACGTCGAGCATCTCCAGCCCGTGCACGCGGTCCAGCCGGAACAGCCGGACTCCCTCGGCGCGGCGGCACCAGCCCTCCAGGTAGGTGCGTCCCTCCACCACGAGCAGCCGCATCGGATCGACGTCCCGCTCGGTCGCCTCGTCCCGTCCTGGCACGTAATAGCGCAGGTGGATGCGGCGGCGCTGGCTGACCGCGTCCCGCACCTGGCCGATGACGCCGTCGGCGCGGCCCCGGTCCACCTGCACCTGAACCTGGTTGCTGACCGCGGCCGCCTCACCCGCGGCCGCCTCCAGCTTGGCGATCGTCCTGGTGAGCGCCTCCGAGCCGGGCAGCGCCACCTCGGCCAGCATGCGCAGGGCGATCAGCAGCGCGCTGGCCTCGTCCACGGCGAGCCGCAGCGGGCGGGCGATCGATTCGGCCTCGCTGATCACGATCTCGCCGCCCTCATACGACAGGTCGATCGGGCAGTACGGGTCGGGCGCGCGCAGTTCGACGCACCACAGCAGGTTGAGGTCGTCCACGAGTTCGCGCTCGCTCACCCCGAACGCGGACGCGGTCTCCGCGAGCCCGACGACGTTCCTGGTGATCACGTACGGAACCAGGGCGAGCAGCCGCTGCAGCCGCTGGGTCCCGGTCTGGGCCGTGGGCGCGCTCACTGTGGTACTCCCTTCAGCCGGGTGATCACGGCCTCCCGCAGGTCGGGCGGGTCCAGGGCGATCACACTGGGACCGAACGAGGCCAGGTAGTCGCCGAACCTGTCCACCTCGTGGAAGGACACCTCGATCTCGTCCCAGCCGTCGGCGCCCGGCCGCTCCGCCAGCGCGCCGCGGCGCAGCCCATAGCCGGTGCCCGTGCGCACTCGCAGCCGGGCCGCGCGGTGCGCGGGCGGGTCCGAATCCCAGTCCCGCACCAGCTCGCGCACGTCGGTGCCGGGCGGCACCACCACGCTGCGCGGCGGCCCGCTGAACGACACCGTGCCCTCGATCCGACTCAGCCGGAACACGCGAACCGCGTCGCGGTCGAGGTCGTGCCCGGCCACGTACCACCGGCCGTGCCGGTTCACCACGCCCCACGGCTCCAGCCTGCGCTGCTGCGGGCCGCCCCGGCCCAGCGCGCGGTAGGTGAAGGTGACCGGCCGCCGGTCGCGGACCGCTTCCCACAGCGGCCCGAACGAGGCTTCGCCGGTGTGCACCCGCGGCTCGATGCCGAGCTGGGAGGCGTCTTCCGCCTCGATCCCCGCGGCCCGCAGCTTCAGCAGCGCGCCCGCCGCGGCCCCGTCGAGTTCCGCCCGGCGCCACACCCGGCCGGCCAGCCCGAGCACGGCCGCCTCGTCCGGCTCCAGGTTTATCTCCGGCAGCTCGTAGGCCTCCCGCTTGATGCGGTAGCCGGTCTCCTCGTCGCCCGCGCTGGCGCTGTCGGTCTCCAGCGGGATGCCGAGCTCCCTGAGCTCGTCCTTGTCCCGCTCGAACATGCGCTTGAACGCCTCGAAGGACTCGGGGTAGCCGGGCACGGAAGCCCGGATCTGGGCCGCGGTCAGGGCACGCCTGGTGGACAGCAGGCAGACCACCAGGCTCAGCAGCCTCTCCGTCTTCCGCCGCGACATCGCCATCCTTCTGCGCAGTCCCCGTAGCAACCGGTCCCCTGGCCGTCAGGTCCGGTCTCCTCTTACATCGTCCCCAGCTACATTGTCCCCCGTCGGCGCCCGCCCGCGGCCCGAATGAGTCAGCACGAATGCGCCAGCACCAGTCTCGCTCCGACGCTACCCTGCCGGAGTGATCAGGTGGCGCGATGGTGTGGTCACCGCGGTACGCCGGGACTGGCGCGGTGCGGTCGAGCTCGAGGTCGAGCAGTCTGGCGGTGAGACCTGCCGGGCGCTGGCCTACCCCGCCCTGACCGGCCGGCCCGAGCCGGGTGACCGGGTGCTGCTGAACACTACGGCCCTGGCCCAGGGCCTGGGCACCGGGGGCTACGCGTTCGTGGTGGCCATTCCCGGCCGGCTGCCGCCAGACCCGGCGCCCGGTGGGCACATGGTCAAGGCGCGCTACACGCCGCTGCAGGCGACCGTGCTCGGCGTGGACGAACAGGATTCGCCGCACCACGAGGTGCTGCGTGACGCCGACGACCTCGGCGGGATGCCGGTAGTGGTCGCCGACCTGCATTCGGCGCTGCCCGCCGTCCTCGCGGCGGCCAGGGCCGGCGGCCGGGCGCCCAGGGCCGTGTATGTGATGCAGGACGGGGGCGCGCTGCCACTGTGGTTTTCCCGGTCTTGCGCCGCGCTGCGCGAGGCCGGATGGCTTTACGGAACGGTGACCACCGGGCAGTCGCTGGGCGGCGACCTGGAGGCGGTCACACTGCACACCGGGTTGCTGGCCGCGCGGCACGTGCTGGGCGCCGAACTCGCGGTGGTCACCCAGGGTCCGGGCAACCTGGGCACCGGCACGAGGTGGGGGTTCTCGGGCGTGGCCTGCGGCGAGGCGGTCAACGCCGCCGCGGCGCTGCACGGCAGGCCGGTCGCGTCGCTGCGGATCAGCGACGCCGACGCGCGGGACCGGCACCACGGCGTCTCGCACCACAGCCTGACGGCCTACGGCCGGGTCGCGCTCGCCGCCGCGGACGTCGTGCTGCCCGAACTGCCCGGTGAGTTCGGCGCGCTGGTCAGCGAGCAGGCCGCACCGCTCGGGCGGCGGCACAACCTGGTCACGGTGCCGGTCGGCGGGCTGCGGGAAGCGCTGCGGTCCTGCCCGGTCCCGCTGTCCACCATGGGCCGCGGCCTGGACCAGGATCTGGCCTACTTCCTGGCCGCGGCGGCCGCCGGACGGCACGCCGCCGCCCTGCTCGGCTAGGACTGGGCGGCTCCACGGCGGGAAGGGCGGGCTCGTTATTCTCGGGCGGTGACTGAATACGTGGACGTAACTGGAGTGCACGGTGAGGTTCTGATTGCTCGCGACCGGTACGGCATCCCGCACATCAGGGCCGGGTCGGGCGCGGACGCGTGGTTCGCGATGGGGTTCGCCTGCGCGCAGGACCGGCTGTTCCAGATGGAATACGACCGGCGGAGGGCCGCGGGACGGTGGGCCGAGGTGGCCGGGGCCGTCGCGGTTCCCGCTGACGTGCTGGCCCGCCGGATGCGGATCGCCGAGGCGGCGCGTGCGGACCTGGACGTGATGTCCGCGCCGGTGCGGGCGATGTTCGAGGCGTACGCGAGCGGCGTCAACGCGGTGATCGAGTCCGGTGCCCGCCCAGCCGCGCTCAATGATGCAGCGCCCACGGACACAGCGCTCAATGACACAGCGCTCAATGACACAGCGCTGGAACCCTGGGAGCCGTGGCACTCGGTGGCCGCGTACAAGATCAGGCACGTTCTGATGGGCCAGTGGCAGCACAAGCTCGCGACGGCCGGGGTGCTGGCCCGGGCCGGGGCCGAGGCGTTCGGGCAGCTCGATACCAGGTCCCCCGCGGGCTCGGTGCTGAGCGTGCCGCCTGGTGACCGGGTGACCCGGGTGGTCGCCGAGGCCGAGGACGACATCGCCAGGGCCGCGCCGCACCTCGGCTTCCTGGCCGAGGCCGAGCCTGGGTCCAACGCCTGGGCGGTCAGCGGGCAGCGCACCACGCACGGCGGCGCGGTGCTGTGCAACGACTCACACCGGGTGCTCGAATCCCCCAACGTCTACTGGCAATGCCACCTGAGCACGCCGGAGTTCAGCGTGATCGGGGCCGCCTTCCCCGGCGTGCCCGGCTTCCCGCACTTTGGCCACAACGGCCAGGTGGCCTGGGCCATCACGCACGCCAGCGCGGACACCCAGGACCTCTACCTGGAGTGGTTCGATGAGGAGCGCCCCGGCTGGTACCGCACCGAGCACGGCTGGGAGCCGGCCACCCGGGCGACCGAGACGATCACGGTGCGCGGCGCCGAGCCGGTCGCGGTGACGCTGTGGGGCACCAGGCACGGCCCGGTGGTGCACGGGGACCCGCTGGCCGGCCTGGCGATCGCGCTGAAGTACACGGCCACGCGCCGGCCCGGCCGCGGGTTCGAGCCGCTGCTGCCGATGCTCGCGGCCCGCGACGTGGCGCAACTGATCGACACACAGCGGGACTGGGTGGATCCGGTGAACAACCTGGTCGCCGCCGACACCAGCGGCCGCGTGGCCTACCAGGCCAGGGGCGAGCTGCCGGTCAGGCCGTCGCTGGCTCACCGCAGGCTGCCCGCGCCGGGCTGGGACGGCGCCGGCGAGTGGACGGGGACCGTGCCGTTCGAGCAGATGCCGAGGAGCCTGGACCCGCGGACCGGGTTCGTCATGACGGCCAACAACGCGATCGTGGACGGCGACGAGCCCTTCATCACGCACACGTTCAGCCACCCGTTCCGGGCCGAGCGGATCCGGCAGCACCTGACCGGCGCCGAGCGGCACACCACCGCGGAACTCGCCGCCATGCAGACGGACACGGTGTCCTGGGCGGCCATGGCCTGGACCCGCCTGCTGGCCGCGATGGCGCCGCTGCCGGACGAGCCGGCCGAGCGGGCCAGGCAGATGCTGGCCGGCTGGGACGGTGACCTGCGCGGCGACTGCGGCGAGGCGCTGCTGTACGGCTGCTTCGTGCGGGCCCTGGCCGAGGCCCTGTACCGCCCGCTCGTCGGCGACGCGACCTGGCGCTGGCTGGTGGCCGGCGACGTGCCCACCGCGGAGACCCACATCAGGCGCTGGCTGGCCAACGACATCTGGGCCCTGCTCGGCGGGCCTGTCCCACCGGAACGGAGCGCGGCCGACGCCGAGCGGGACGCGGACAGGGAGCGTCGGGTGCGCGGCGCGCTGCCGGGTGTGCTCGCGGCCGCCTGGCAGCAGGCGGGGCAGGCGGCCGGGGACCGCGAGTGGCGGTGGGCGGACAGCCACCAAGCGCGGCCGGCCAGGGTGATCGCCGGGCAGGCCGTGCCAGCGGCGGTCGGCATGGGCGGCGACGCGGACACCATCCAGGCCGCCTCGTACGGCTGGCGGGCGGGGTCGCCGTTCGACGTGACCGGAACCTCGGTGTACCGCCAGGTCGTGGACCTGGCCTCACCCGCCACCGCGAGCTGCGTGATCCCCGGCGGTGCCAGCGACAACCCGTCGGGCCCGCATTTCGCCGATCAGCTGGCCGAGTGGGCCGGGCACCGGCGGGTGCCCATGCTCTGGGACTGGGCGGACGTCGAGGCGGGCAGCCTGACCCGGACCGTGCTGCGGCCCGGGTCAGGTGGAGTCAGCTCAGGTTGAATGAGCTCAGGTTGAGTGAGCGCCGTACGCGCCGAGTATGTCGATGACGAACACGAGCGTGTCGGTGCCCTTGATGCCGGCCTGCGAACTGCCCTGCGAGCCGTAACCGTCCTTCGGCGGGATCACCAGCATGACCCGGCTGCCCACCTTCTTGCCCTCCAGGCCGGTGGTCCAGCCTTGGATGACCCCGCCCTGGGCGGACGGCAGGCCGAGCACGAACCCGTACGGATCGCCGTCCTTCTCGGACGCGTCGAAGATCTGGCTGGTCCGCCAGTTCATGCCGACGTACTGCACGATGAGCTGCTGCCCCGACTTGACCGCCGGCCCGGTGCCCTGGATGAGGGTCTTGGACACCAGCGTTTTCGGCGCCGTGCCGTTCTTCGGGATGGTGATCTGGGGCGGGTTGGCCGACGTGACCGTGGGCAGGCCGTTGCCGCCGGTGGAGACGGTCTTGCCGGTGACCGCGGCCGTGGCCGCATAGGCCTTGATCACGTCGATCACGAAGACGAGTGTGTCGCCCGGCTTCACCCCGCCCGAGGTGTTCCCCTGGGTGCCGTAGCCGTATTTGGGCGGGAGCACCGCGAGCACCCGCTCGCCTACGCGCGCATCCTTGAGCGCATCGGTGAGCCCGGTCAGGAGATGCCCCCCGAACAGGGCCGGGACAGTGCTGTACGTGCTCTGCGCCAGCTTGTGCGTGGAGCCGGACCAGATGTACGCGACATAGTTGCCGAGCACCGCGTCGGTGCTGGGCACAGTCGCACCCGAGCCCGCAATCACGTGCTGCACCTGGAGTGTGGCGCCGGCTTTCTGGCTGGGGATCGTGACCTTGGGCACCGTGCCGAATGCTCCGGTCACGGTGACCTTGGGGGCGGACGATGAGCCGGACGACGAGTTACCCGCCGAACCGCCGCAGCCGGCCAGAGCCAAGGCCGCGAGCATCATCGAAGTAAAAAGAAAAGCAAAACGTCGCATGATCATCCTGGTGTCGTCTAGAAGGCGCGGCCAGCCTACCGGGGTTCGCCGGCGCGCGTGCCAGCAACCCGAACGCTGTTCACATCCCGGCGATGAGCTTCTCCACCCGCTCGTCGGTGGAACGGAACGGGTCCTTGCACAGCACGGTCCGCTGCGTCTGGTCGTTGAGCTTCAGGTGCACCCAGTCCACGGTGAAGTCGCGGCGCCGTTCCTGTGCCCGCTTGATGAACTCCCCGCGCAGCCGGGCCCTGGTGGTCTGCGGCGGTACCGACTTGGCCTGGAAGATGTCGATGTCGCGCACTGCGCGCTCGACCGCTCCCCGCCGTTGCAGCAGGTAGTAAAGCCCGCGGCCGCGGTGCACGTCGTGGTAGGCGAGGTCGAGCTGCGCCACCCTGGGGGCCGACAGCGGGAGGTCGTGCTTGGCCCGGTAGCGCTCGATGAGCTGGTACTTGGTGATCCAGTCGATCTCGCGCGCGACCAGCCCGAGGTCGCCGGATTCGACCGCGTCCAGGGTCCGCCGCCACAGGCTCAGCACCTGGGACGACACCTTGTCGCTGCCCCGCCGTTCGACGAAGTCGGTGGCCTTGGCCAGGTACTCGCGCTGGATGTCGAGGGCGCACACCTCGCGCCCGTTGGCCAGCCGCACCTTGCGTCGGCCGGTCATGTCGTGGCTGACCTCCCTGATGGCCCTGATGGGGTTCTCCAGGCTGAGGTCGCGCATCACCGTGCCCGCCTCGATCATGCGCAGCACCAGGTCGGTCGAGCCGACCTTGAGCAGCATGGTGGTCTCGCTCATGTTCGAGTCGCCGACGATGACGTGCAGCCGGCGGAACCGCTCGGCGTCCGCGTGCGGCTCGTCCCTGGTGTTGATGATGGGCCTGGACCTGGTGGTCGCCGAGGACACGCCCTCCCAGATGTGCTCGGCCCGCTGGCTCACGCAGTAGACCGCCCCGCGCGGGGTCTGCAGCACCTTGCCGGCGCCGCAGATGATCTGCCTGGTGACCAGGAACGGGATCAGGATGTCGGCCAGCCTGCCGAACTCGCCGTGCCGCCCGACCAGGTAGTTCTCGTGGCAGCCGTAGGAGTTGCCGGCCGAGTCGGTGTTGTTCTTGAACAGGTAGATGTCCCCGGCGATGCCTTCCTCGCGCAGTCGCCGGTCGGCGTCGAGCAGCAGCCCTTCGAGAATCCGCTCGCCGGCCTTGTCGTGCGCCACCAGGTCGAGCACGTTGTCGCACTCCGGCGTGGCGTACTCCGGGTGGGACCCGACGTCCAGGTAGAGCCGGGCGCCGTTGCGCAGGAAGACGTTGCTGCTACGCCCCCACGACACCACCCGGCGGAACAGGTACCTGGCCACCTCGTCCGGCGACAGCCGCCGCTGCCCGTGAAAGGTACAGGTGACGCCGTACTCGTTCTCCAAGCCGAAGATGCGTCTATCCACACCCACAGGCTACGGCCTGCAGTCAGCTACCAGTCCACCGCGATGTATTTGATCTCGCTGAATTCCAGCAGGCCCTCGTGTCCGCCCTCGCGCCCGACGCCGGATTGCTTGACTCCGCCGAACGGCGCCGCCGGGTCGGACACGATGCCCCGGTTGATGCCGACCATCCCCGCCTCCAGTGCCTCGGCGACGCGCAGCGAGCGGCGCAGGTCGGCGCTGTACAGGTAGGAGACGAGCCCGAATTCCGTGTCGTTGGCCAGGCCGATGACCTCGTCCTCGGAGCTGAAGCGGACCATCGGCGCGACCGGGCCGAAGATTTCCTGGCTCAGGATGTCGGCGTCCGGCGGCACCTCGGACAGCACCGTGGGCAGGTAGAAGTAGCCTCGCCGGTCGGGCGCGCTGCCGCCCATCAGCACCTTGCTGCCCGTGGCGGCGGCCTCGTCCACCAGTTCGGACACCTTCGACCTGGTGTCGGAGTTCACCAGTGGCCCCAGGTCGGTGCCCTCGTCCAGGCCGGGCCCGATGGTCAGCTTGGCCATCCGGGCGGCGAAGGCCGCGGTGAACGCGTCGGCCACCGCGTCGTGCACGTAGAACCGGTTGGCGGCCGTGCACGCCTCCCCGCCGTTGCGCATCTTGGCGATCATGGCGCCGTCCGCGGCGGCCTCGACGTCGGCGTCGTCGAAGACGATGAACGGGGCGTTGCCGCCGAGCTCCATCGAGCAGTTCGTCACGGTCTGCGCCGCCTGGGCCAGCAGCCTCCTGCCTACCTCGGTGGACCCGGTGAAGGACAGCTTCCTGACCCGCGGGTCGGCCATCATCGCCGACACGGCCGGGCCGGGCGCGGAGGTCTGCACCACGTTGACCACGCCGGCCGGCACCCCGGCCTCCTGCAGGATGCCCGCCACGGCGAGCGCGGTCAGCGGGGTCTCCTGGGCCGGCTTCAGCACCACCGTGCAGCCCGCGGCAAGGGCCGGGCCGATCTTGCGGGTGGCCATCGCGGCCGGGAAGTTCCAGGGCGTGACCAGCACGCTGACGCCGACCGGCTGCAACTGGGTGAGGATGCGGTTGGCGCCGGACGGCGCCACCGACAGCGAGCCCTCCATCCTGACCGCCTCCTCGGCGTACCAGCGGAAGAACTCGGCCGAGTACAGCGCCTCGGCCTTCGCGTCGCGCAGCGCCTTGCCGTTCTCGAGCACCATCAGCCGGGCCAGCGCGTCGGCCCGCTCGGTCATCAGCGCGAAGGCGCGGCGCAGGCATTCGGCCCGCTCCCGCGGCGGCGTCGCGGACCAGGCCGGCAGCGCCTGGTAGGCGGCGGCCACCGCGTCCAGGGCGTCCTCGGCGGTGGCGTCGGCCACGTCGGTCAGCACGTCCTCGGTGGCCGGGTCGACCACAGAAAGCTGCCTGCCGCCGCGGCCGCCGGTCCACTCGCCGCCGATCAGCAGGCCGGTCGGGGCGTCCAGGCCGGTCAGGGAGGCCAGATTGGCTGTCACGCATCCTCCTGGGGACTCTGCTTGCTGGGCTGTCCACCACGCTACAGCCGGGTCCTGCCTGGTCGGCAAGCAGCACTCGGTCCCGTCCGGGCTGATCGTCAAGGCCGTTACGGGGCGGTCACGTTCCGGTGGCCACCGTTCAGGAAGATGTCGTTTTGTCGACTTTGCTCCCTAGGGCCGTTTCCAGGATGTTACGTTTCTGCATCTGTGACCGAAACGTGGTCACGTAATCGTTGTAACATGCGATCCCCGGTGCTGCCCCTGACAGTCAGCCGGATGAGCGCTTACCGGCTCGTGCTCGCCGCCGCCGCCGTGTCCATCCTGATCACAGCCGCGCTTGTGGCCGCGCTCGCCTCGTTCAGCGGTCAGGCTCTCAGCCAGGCGGTGCACAGCCAGCTCGCCACCGCGCCGGGCACGTCCATCGCGGTCAGCGGCCAGGCCGATGGCGGCCAGGCCGCGTCCGACACCGCCCACATCCGGTCTGCGATGCGGTCCGCCTTCGGCGCTCACGGGTTCGCGCTCTACCAGTCGCAATGGTCCTACCCGCTCAAGCTGCCCGGCAGCTACCCGGGGGGCGGCACACCGATCACCCAGGCCGCGGCGCTGCCCGGGATCGCCGCGCACGCGGCGCTGGTGTCCGGAAGCTGGCCAGGCGCGGCACGCCGTGGCCAGCCGATCCCCGCCGCGCTGCCCGCGAACGCGGCCGCGCTGCTGCACGTGTCCGTGGGCGGCGTGCTGAGGGTGCGGCAGCAGGTCTCGGGGCAGTCGGCGCAGGTGCGGGTGACCGGCCTGTTCCGGCCGGACCTGACAGGCGACCACGCCTCGGTGTTCTGGCAGCTCGACCTCATCAGCCCGAGCGGCGTCAGCCGGGCGGACGGTTTCAGCACGTTCGGGCCGTTCGTCGTGACCCCGGCGGCGCTGCGGTCGAGCCTGGGGGTCAGCGATGGCGCCTGGGTCGTGGCGCCGGTGACCGGGAACGTCCAGGACGGCGGCCTGGCCGCGCTCGCCGCCAAGATCAGCGCGGACCAGCAGTCACTGTCCGCTGGCGGGCTGCGGGTGAGCACCGGCCTGCCGGCCTTGCTGCGCGGCATCGCCAGCAACCTGCTGGTGGCCAGGTCGCTGCTGGTGGTCGCGGCCATCTTGCTTCTGCTGCTGGCCGCCGTCGCGCTCACCTCGGTGGCGCGGCTGCTGGCCACCGACCGTGAAGGTGAATCCGCCCTGCTCACGTCGAGGGGCGGCTCACGCTGGCAGCTCACCAGGCTGACCGTCCCCGAGGTCACGCTGCTGGCCGTGGTGTCGGCCGTGGCCGGGGGGCTGGCCGGCGGCTGGCTGGCCTCGTGGCTCGCGCACACCGGGCCGCTGCGGCCGGCCGGGCTGCGGCTGCACGTGCTGAGCTGGGACATGGGCGGCGCGATCGTGGTGACGGCGGTCTTTGCCGTGCTGATCCTGCTGGGCCCCGTGCTGCGCACGGTCATGCCGGGGGCGGCCAGGGTGCGGCGTGGCCGGCAGGCGGCCATCGCGGGGCTGGCCCGCAGCGGCGCCGACCTGGCCCTGGTCGTGCTGGCCGGGCTGGCCGTCTGGCAGTTGCGGCACTCGCTGATCGTGGCGCCGTCGGCCAACGGCAGCAACGGCATCAACCCGGTGATGGCGCTCGCCCCGGCGCTCGCGGTCGCCGCGGGCACGGTCATCTTGATGCGGCTGCTGCCGCTGGCGGCCAAGGGGGGCGACCGGCTGGCCACCCGCGGCTCCCGGCTGCCGCTGTCGCTGGCGAGCTGGCAGATCAGCAGGCAGCCGGTCCGCCAGGCCAGCGTGGCGCTGCTGGTCGTGATGGCCGTCGCGACCGGCACGCTGGCCCTGTCGGAGCACCAGAGCTGGACCCGCTCCGCGCACGATCAGGCGGCCTTCACGACGGGCGCCGACGTCAGGGTGGACACCCAGGGTGGGGTGACGTCGGCCCAGGCCGGCGCGATCGCCACCGCGCCCGGCGTGCGGCAGGCCATGGCGGCCGCCCCGGTGACCTCAGGAACCACCGAGGTGCTGGCCCTGGATGCGGGCCAGGCCGCCAGCGTGATCCAGATCAGGAGGGATCAGACCCCGCTGGCCGCACCGGCCCTGTTCCGCGCGATCACTCCGGCGGGCCCGCCCTCCGGTGTCGCGCTGCCCGGCCACCCCACCGGCCTGTCGCTAGTGGCCAGCCTGGGCGCGGGGTCGCTCCGGCTGGCGCCGGACAGCGTGACGGTGACCGTGGCCGACGCCCAGGGGCTCGTCAGCCAGTACGCGGCGGGCACACTGGCCGCGGACGGGAGGCCGCACGCGCTGAGCGTGGCGCTGGGTTCGGCCCGGCTGCCCGCGGCCGCCTACCCGCTGCGGATGACCGCGGTGACCGTGGACTACACGATGCCGTTCAGCCGGGACGGCGACGGCGTGTTCCGGCTGCTGCGGGTGGGCGAGGCCGCAACCACGTGGTCCGCTCCCGGG
>DATAWQ010000014.1:0-90281 GCA_036267135.1 Streptosporangiaceae bacterium
TCGGCATCGTGATTCTCGCGGCGTTCATGGCGGGCGCCGCGCTGCTCGCTCTGTACGGATTATGGAGATTTTGGCCCGCCGCACCGCCCGCCACGGGCTCCACCCCGGCGACGGCGAAGTTCAGCTATTTCAACTGGAATCTCTCACTGACCCGAGACCAGCAGTTCTTTGTGGCGACGGCGTTAGCGGGTGCCATCGGGGCGATGCTCCACGGCCTACGTTCCCTGTCTTTCTATATCGGCGAACGCTTCCTGTTCCGCAGCTGGGTTCTGTACTACGCCCTGCTGCCCCTCGTGGGCGGGCTGATAGCCACCATCGTGTACCTCGTGCTGAGGGCCGGGCTCCTGCCAGGTTCGGCGAATTCTAGCCAGCCGGACCCGTACGGTATCGCCGCTATCGGGGCTCTCGTGGGGTTGTTCTCGGCGCAAGCGGCCGAGAAGCTGAAGGCCGTATTCGAGACCCTCTTCACGAAGGCCGCTGCCGGCAGCCAGTCTTTGACCGCAATCGCAGTGCCTTCCATCACGGGATTTGATCCACCGCAAGGTCCCATCGGGACCTCGGTCGAGGTCAGCGGAGTCAATCTCACATCGGTGACGGGCGTCTCGTTTACTGGTGTCAATACACTATTCAAGATCGACTCAGGGGATCGCCTCACCGTCACGGTGCCGGCCGGCGCCACAACCGGCCCCATTACCCTCCACTCCGGCCAACAGCACGTGACGAGCGGCACAAACTTCACGGTCACTTAGCCTTCCGCCCTTATCGCATTGGATTAATCGAATGACGACCGGCAAGCCGAAACCCCTGACCGTTGGGGAACTGGTTAAGACAGTGCTCGGCAGGGATCCGAAGGAATTACCTGCCTGGCCGCCCGATACCTTTGCCGTTGCCGCAATCGTGCTCAAGCGGACCGGTGCATATCTCCGTCCCGTCGCCAGCACCGGTCCGGCATCCTCAGCAATCCTCGAAGTGGCTGAGGATTGGCGGGCTCAACTAAATGGCAACGATGCCAACTGGTCCGCCGCTCTTGGCCAGATCCGGGGGTGGTGGTCAGAATTGCTCGCCGCGAGCGACGTGCCCACCGATGATCTTTTAGCTCATTCCAGGAGCGGAGAGAACACGTCGAATGCTCAGCTTTCGAGGTCCGCCGTGATCAGTCTGCGAAAGCTGCTATTCGCCGCCGATGAGGCCTGCCGAGGCGCAAGGCTGCTAGGGCCCTGGCCGACTCATGGCACCGACTCCTCAGCCTTCTACCTTCGCTGCGCGGGAAACTTGTTCTGGGGGTGGTGGCGGCCGCCCGATCACGACCCCCTGTCCTCGCTTTGCGAGGAGGTCCACCCGACCCGCGCCATTGTGCTGCCAAAGGTTCACGCTACCCAGGCGGGCCTGACTCTTAACAGCCTGAGCCGCCATCTAGCGCTTTGCGACGTTGGGACCGACGTCGCGCCGGTCTGGCGGTGGATCCCCAGTACCTACCACCTCGCGAAAGAACGGGCTGGCATCAACGTGCTGGTGATCCCGCAGCCATCCGAGGTGCACCCGCGTTCGTTCAGCCCAGCCCGGACTGCCGCAGCCGACCCCCAGCGGGCGGGCTACTTCTCCTGCGCCCCCGGGCGCATGGACGAAGAGGATCGTCTGCAGATCCTGGCTGCGGCCGATCTCGCCGAAGAGCAGCACGGACGGCTGGATGCCATCGTGCTGCCCGAGATGGCGACAGACACGCTGGGATTCGAAAAACTCTGCCACGACCTGGGACGATGGGCCGTCGCCGCCGATGATGGCGACCACTGGCAAAGGGATGGCATGGTGGTAGTCGCCGGCGTGGCCGACCCCGTCACGGGGTGCCTTTCCGGCGAGCCAGCCAGCCAGAACAAGGTCGCGATCTCCTTCCGGCTAGCCGGACTGCGGGTAGCGCCAGACAGCCAGCAATCCAAGCATCACCGCTGGCGCCTGGACGCAGACCAGATTCGCCAGTACGGGCTGGGCACGCGGTTGGATCCGCGCATGGTCTGGTGGGAAGACATCGACATCTCCCAGCACCCCATCTACTTCTGGTCGATGGCTGAATGGCTGACTATGTCGGTGCTGATCTGTGAGGATCTGGCCCGCCAGGAACCGGTCGCCGAGGTGGTGCGAGCAGTAGGGCCGAACCTGGTGATGGCCTTGCTCGCCGACGGCCCGCAGTTGCGGGAGCGCTGGAGCGCTCGCTACGCCACGATTCTGGCTGATGACCCCGGCTGCGCGGTGCTCACTGTCACCAGCCTTGGCATGGCTAAGCTGTCACGGCCACCTGGCAAGGCGGAGTCCCGCGTCATTGCGCTTTGGAAGGACGCGACCGAAGGTGCGGTCGAGATCAACCTTCCAGCCGGGGCGTTCGGTGTCGTGCTATCACTCACCAGGGAGCCCACCCGGGAAACCACCACGATCGACGGCAGGACCGGAAAGACCCCGGCCCGGCTGAAACTCTCAGGCATCCACCCGGTCTCCGAAGAGAACGTCAACAGACGAAAGGAGAACTTGGAGCTGCCAGACCCGGAGCCGCTTGAAAGAAAAGCCCAACCGATGCTCCAGCCGTACCAGTCAACGGCGCTCTCTATCGCGCTTTTCTCACTCATCCAATCAGGCTTTGCCACCCAGCCTGCCGATGATTTTCGCTCCGCTTGGGACAGATTTAATGTATTTAGTATGCCTGACTCAAGCCAGGCGGACTCCCGGCTTTGGGATATGATGAGCGACGCTTCGCTCAAATCCTTTGTCGTCGACGGCCTATTCGGTGGCGAGGCTACAGAGCCCCAGGCCCAGGCCCTGGCGCACGAAATAAAGGAACTTGTCCGCCAGATACGAGCCCGAGCCCCCGCCAAGGACGGGCCTGTCGCCGGTTGACGTGGGCCACGATCAAAACCGCAGGACATGAGGCCGCAGAGATTACCCGGTTGGGTGAGCTGGGCCGTCCGGCAGGCTGGCCGGATCAGCCGACGCCGACCTGGTCGATGGGCAGGTGCAGCGTGGCCCAGGGAAACACCACGAACCACAGCAGGGCCAGCGCCACGATCACGATCAGCGCCGCCGTGGCCGCCTTGCCGCCTAGCCCGCCGGGCAGCCGCTGCCAGATCCACTCGTACATCACTGTGTCATCCTCCTCGTGCCCCGGGCCGGGGGTGCCGGCTGGCTAACCTGCCGTCTTGACGCTCTTGCTCACCGTCGAGACCCGCGGCTGCGCGCTCACCAGAACGCCGGTCACGATCACCCGGTGCGTGCCGGTCCAGGCCGGATTGCAGGTGATCAGCGTGATCAGCCGCCGGGTCGCCTGCTCGTGCGGGTGCCCGGGCACCGGGTCGAGCACGGTCAGGTTGGTGGGCAGCACGGTCTGCTTGCCGATGACCCGGTAGGTGTAGTTGTTCGCACCGGTCTGTATGTAGATGAGGTCGCCGTTCCGCAGCGACGGCTCACTCCAGAACGGGTTGCCGGCGGTGACCCGGTGGCCGGCCACGACGAAGTTGCCGACCTGGCCGGGAAGCTGCGTGCCCGGCACGTGCCCGGGGCTGACGTTGAGCTGGGCCAGGGCCGTGCCCTGGATAATGGTGAACCGCCAGTTCTGGCCGAACGCGGGGATCTTGATGAACGCGAACGGCTGCCCGGTCACCAGGTGCAGGGCGTCGGGGCTGGGATCGAACGGGTTCGCCGGTCCCCCCGAGTGGGCCCAATCGCGGTTGAGCTGGTTGGCCAGCGATTGCTGAGCGCTGCTGGCAGCCCAGGCCGTACCCCAGAACAGGTAGGCGATGTAGAGCAGCAGAATCACCCCGGCGGTCAGGCAGACCTCGCCGAAGCTTCGGGACACAGCTCGCACCATCGTGTTCGACCCTTCGAACCCTCAGCGATTACTCAACGCTCACAGATGATAGCGATTAGTGAGATTCGCCGGGCCTGATCCGTTCATCTCGCCTCGGCTATCCGCTTACCGGTGCAGACCGACTACGCTGGGCGCGAAACACCCGCGAACCCGCCCAGCGGTGCCTTCCTGCCCCGCTGACCGCCAGACGCCAGCGCCCGGGTGCGCTGCCTAGATGGAGAAGACCGTGCCCAAGTCTCGTGTCCGCAAGAAGTCGGTCTATACTCCTCCGACCCGTACGGCGAAGGCCAAGTTCAGTCCGCCGTGGCTGGCTCCGGCCATGCTCGCCGCGCTGATCATCGGTCTGGCCTGGATCGCGGTTTTCTATGTCACCGGCGGGGACATCCCCGGGATGCGGACGATCGGCGACTGGAACCTGGTGGTCGGGTTCGGCTTCATCATCTTCGGCGTGATCCTGTCCACCAAGTGGCGTTAGCCACACCCCTGTGAATAACTCGCCACCCCTCTGACCTGGGAAATTACACGCGTGTAAGTCATCCACATGTTCATCAACAGGTGTGGATACTGACCGGTAGCCTGCGCGCCCAATCGCTTTTCGAATCTATCTTTGAGCAAACGTTGTGACAACGTAGCCCATAGAAGGTTTACGTTGCCGCAACCATAGTCTCTGGAGTGGGCGGACTAGTGCCGCGCGGGGGCTTAGTAGGGGAGCTGGCGGCTGCGGATGATGATGGCCACGGCCATGAGGGCCAGCAGGGCCACGGTGGCCAGTCCTTGCAGCAGGGCCCGGCGCTCGCGGGGGGCGTAGGCGAACGCCGCGGTGAGCAGGCCGCCGGTGAGCAGGCCGCCCACGTGCGCCTGCCAGGCGATCTGGTCGCGCAGGGCCAGGTCGAACACCAGGTTGAGCAGGACGATGGTGACCAGCCACCGGCTGTCGAGACCTAGCCGCTTGGCCACCACGAACCAGGCGCCGAGCAGGCCGAAGATGGCGCCCGAGGCGCCGAGGGCCGGCGCGTTGGGCGCCGCCAGGTAGAAGTACATGATGGAGCCGCCGATGGCACTGGCCAGGTACACCGTGAGGTAGCGAGCCTGGCCGAGCGTGCGTTCCAGGGCGGGGCCCACGATGATCAGCGCCCACATGTTGAAGATGATGTCGGCGGGGCCGAGGTTGCTGAAGCCGGGCGGCGGCAGGAACGCCGAGGTGACCAGGCGGTACCACTGGCCGGTCGCGACACCGACGATCGGCCCGCCAAAGGTGAACTGGGCCCGGCCGATCATCTCCCAGCTGTCCGCCAGGCTCGGCCGGGCCCATTCGACCAGGTACAGGAGGATGTTGATGGCCACGAGCGACCAGGTGACGACGGCACCGCGGGACACCCGCCCGCCGAACACGCCGCTCGGCAGCCGGCTGCCCTGGTTACCCCCACGTATGCACTCGACGCACTGCCGTCCGACGGCCGCGTCGCGAAGGCAGTCGGGGCAGGCGGGACGTCCGCAGCGCACGCAGGATACGTAGGTCTCCCGGTCGGGATGCCTGAAGCAGGTGGGCGGGGCGGGAGTGTCCGCGGGGCCACCCCCTGGGACACCAGGTCCTGGGCCGGGAGTGCTCATCTGCCTGCTCCTGCCTGACGCACTGCCTATTCCGTACTGCCTATTCCGTGCTGTCGAACTGAATCGACTCTATGACCACGTCATCGGTGGGTCGGTCGGCGCGGCCGGTCTTCGCCTGGCTGATCTTGTCCACCACGTCGCTGCCGTCGATGACCTCGCCGAAGATGGTGTGCCTGCGGTTCAGGTGCGGCGTGGGCACGGTGGTGATGAAGAACTGCGAGCCGTTGGTACCGGGCCCGGCGTTGGCCATGGCCAGCAGGTAGGGCCGGTCGAAGGACAGGTCGGGGTGGAACTCGTCGCCGAACTGGTAGCCGGGGCCGCCGCGGCCGCTGCCCAGCGGGTCACCGCCCTGGATCATGAAACCGGGGATCACCCGGTGAAAAATGGTCCCGTCGTAGAGACGGTCGGTGGTCTTGCTTCCGGTGCTCGGGTTCGTCCACTCCCGGCGGCCCTCGGCCAGCTCGGTGAAGTTGCGCACCGTTTTCGGCGCGTGATCGGGAAAGAGCCGAAGGACGATGGTCCCCTGGTTCGTCCGCAGCGTGGCGGTCAGATTGTTGGCCATGCCAGGCATCCTTCCACGCTTTCCCCGGGCCGTCGCACCAGCCATTACACCGGCGTTTGCGGGGCGTCACCCCGATCTCGCCGTGACATTGGCATGGTTGAGGCCGCCAGCAGGGGGAAGTGACTCCATCGGGATCACACTCGGGAGGTTCGGTGTCCCTTACAACGAGAAAGAAGCAGGCCCAAGCCCAGGCCAGTGCCGGGCTTGACGTCGCACGGCAGACGGCGACCCGGGTCACCCCGGTAGCCAAGGACGCTGCCGCCCGTGTCACACCGGCCGTCAAGGACGCCGCCGCCAAGGTCAGTCCGGCGGCCAAGGACGCCGCGGCCAAGATCAGCCCGGCGGCTCAGGACGCCGCCGCGCGGGTCACTCCGCTGGCCAAGACGGCGGGCGAGGCGGCCAGGCAGGCAGGCCTCGTGGCGGCGCAAAGTGTTCAGGACGCCGGCGACTGGGCCAGGCCACGGCTCGCGCAGGGCGTGCATCACGCCCGGGTCTGGGCCGCGCCGCGGATCGAGCAGGCCGGGCACTCCGTCTCGGAGACGGTCGCGCCCAAGGTGTCCGACATGATGACCGCGACGGCCCGCCGGGTCGAACCGGACAGCGAAGCACGCAAGCGCAGGCGGTGGCCGAAACTGGTCGCCGGGGCGGCCCTCATCACGGCGCTGGGTGGCATCTTCGCCGCGCTGCGGCGCAGGCGAGTGCTGCCGGATGACGTCCTCATGCCGGAAGACACGCCGGACGACATGGCCGACCCGCAGGAGCCCGGCTCCGAGCGGGAAGGCGAGGAAATCATCGTCGAGGCGGAGGTAGGGACCAACAGTCACCGGCCTACCGCCTAATCCAGCACAGCCCAACAGGCCCAGCCCTCAACCGGCACGGTCCTGACTGCGCCCTTCTTCCCGGCGACCCGCCGGGGGGAGGGCGCAGTGTCAGGTGGGCCGGACGCTGATCAGGAAGTTGGCCCACCGCGAGGCGGCCGCCGTGGTCAGCGGCTGATTGGTCACCACGTTCGTCATCGTCACGGTGAGACCCTGGGTTAGCGGGCTGAGCAGGTGCAGCACCAGCGACAGCGGGCTGCTCGGGGTGAGCGTGATCGGCAGCCCCAGCAGGTCGCCGGAGAGCTTGGTCGCGTACAGCACCACGTTCCCGGTGAAGGACAGCAGCGTGGTGCTGGTCGTGCCGATGCTCCCGTTCTGGTGAATGGTGAGCGTCGGACGGCCGGTCAGCGTGACCGACTGGAGCGTGAACTTCATCATCGGCACCGGGCCGCCCGACACCCGCGGCACCTCCGCCACCCCGTCGTAAGCCAGGCCGACCAGCTTGGCCGATGACGCTGTCAGCTCCGTGGGCACGGCCGCGGCGACCAGGCCGTGCGGCGCCGACGTCCGTTTGATCTTGCCCTTGCTCTTGCCTAGGTCGCCCGGCTTGCCGGTCGAGGTACCCGTTCCGCCCGGCGATGGGGAGGATGACCCGCTTGGGCGGGGCGAGGGCCCGCCCGAGGGTGTGGGCTTGGGCGACGGGGAGCACAGGATGAGCAGGATGCAGCCCCGCGGAGCCGAGGTGTGCACCGCGAGCTGCGCGGGGGCCGCGTGGTGGCCGCCGGCCGAGGGCGCGGCGGGCTGAGCGTGCAGCCCGGACGCGGCCGCCAGGGACAGCGCCAGCGGCGCGATCACCAGGCTCAGCGTCCGGTGGCCACCGTCGGCCGGTGCGTCCGGCGCCTCGTCGTCGGGCCGGATCTTGCCGAGCACCAGACCGAGCCCGTCCGCACCCGGCCGGCGCCGCGGCCTGGCCCGCTCGGAGGCCTGCGACCAGGCGAAACCCAGCGCACCGCCGACAATCCCCAGCAGCATCCCGATGAAGAAGCCGCCGTAGTTGATGGTGTTGAAGGTGGCCAGGGCCAGCACGACGGCGACGATCGAGTAGAACAGCCGCTGCGCCGGGCTGAACCAGAGCAGCAGCCCGCACAGGGCGAGCACGAACGCGATCATCGTCCCGACGAAGCCGTTCACCCCGCCCAGGCCCACCCGGAAGGTCGGCCCGAGCGAGACCACGGTAGTGGTCAGGATTTCCCCGCCACCCAGGACGATCAGCAGCCCGCCCCAGAACGGGCGGGTGCGCCGCCACTGCCGGAACGCCAGCCGGGTACGCCGCACCCAGCCGGCGCCGCCGGACTTACCTGCGGGCGCGCTGAGGGGATTTGCCGCAGTCACTGCCTTCCTCCTGAAGGTCGATCAGCAGGGAGCTCCGCCGACCTGCAGGTGGAATCCGGGCAGCTTGAACGTGCCGGCTGTGGTTGACCACGCGAGCTGATGCACGTTGGTGATGGACACCGAGCTGGCCTGCTGGCCGAACGTGCCGGCCTGGCCAGCCTCGCCCGCCTGGTCGAGCGTGCTGGCGTCCTGGCCAACGTTGATGTTGTGGAAGGTGGCGTTACCGGACAGGTCGGTCGCCCCGACCACCAGGTTCGACGCGGTCACCGGCGTGCTGCCGCCGCCGGCCGTGATGCGCAGGGTCACACCCATCACCTTCACGCTCTGGCAGAGGTTGACCAGCGTGGCGTTGCGGATCACCGAGACCGCGACCGGCTGCTCTTTGCCGTTGGCCTCCTTGAAGGTCGAGCCGTACTGCTCGAAGCCGGTGCCGCTCAGGCTGTTCGCCGTCACCGTGAACTGCTGGCCCGACACCGCGAACGAGGCGGCTACCGCACCCTTCGCGGTGAGCCCGATCAGCACGGCGGCCACCAGGGCGGCGGGAACCATGACGATGGCGAACCGGCGCCAGCGGACGCGGCCGTATCGGGGGGCGGTGACGCTATCAGCGGAGGGCATGAAGACTCCCTGCATGGTTTTCGGGGCACAGGCGGACACGCGAGGGAACGTGAACGCTGACACCACAGATGGTGTTCAGTCGCACGGGTCACGCTTCCGGTTACAGATCCGGTACTTCAGTGGTCCACCGCGTTACTCACCGTAGCAGCTTCGGACGCTACCCGTAGTACCCGCCGCACCGGGCGGTGTCCAGCCGGCCCTGCCGGAGCCGATTGTCGGTGATCCGGGGCACAATGCCCCTGTGCTGCTCAACGACGTCGCGAGGGTCTCCGCCGAGGTGGCCAGCGTGCCCGGACGGCGGGCGAAAATCGACCTGATCGCGGACCTGCTCGGTGCTTGCACCGCGCGCCTCCGGCACGACGCTAGTTCTGCGCGCCTCCGGCACGACGGTAGCTCCGCGCCCCGCCGGCCCGACCAAACCGACCAGGCCGACGGCCCCGACGGCGGGGCCGACGGGTCCGAGGTCACGATGGTGGTGGCGTTCTTGTCCGGCGAACTCCGGCAGCGGCAGATCGGGGTCGGCTACGCGGCGCTCACCGATCTACTGTCCCCGCGCGCGGGCGCGGCCGGACCGGTCCCGCAGTCCTCCGTGCCCGCCGCCGCGCCGACGTTGACCGTCGCCGAAACGGATCAGGTCTTCGCTGCCATCGGGCAGGTGACCGGGGCCGGCTCGCAGGCCGAGCGCCGGCGATTGCTGGCGGAACTGTTCGGCCGGGCCACCGAGGAGGAACGGTCTTTCCTGGTCCAGCTCGTAGTCGGTGAGCTGCGCCAAGGCGCGCTGGAAGGCGTCATGATCGAGGCGGTGGCGCGGGCGGCCGAGGTGCCGGCGGCCGAGGTCAGGCGGGCCCTGCTGGTCGGCGGCTCGCTGCCGGCCGTGGCCCGCGCGGCGCTGTGCGGTACCGCGGATCCGCTCACCCCGCCCAGCCCGGGCGAACCCGGCAGCCTGGGCAAACAGACATCCGCGGACGCCGCCCCCAGCGGAAACGGTCAGGCCGCCGTCCGGCGGCTGGACGCGCTCACCGCGCTGCGCTCGTTCGCGCTGCGCGTGGGCAGGCCGTTGCGCCCGATGCTGGCCGCCGCCGCGCCCAGCATCGTGGCGGCCATGGAGAAGGTGTCGCCCGCCGGGGTGGAGTGGAAGATCGACGGCATCCGGGTGCAGGTGCACAAGGACGGCGACCTGGTCACCGTGTTCACCCGCACGCTGGACGACATCACCACCCGGGTACCCGAGATCGCCGAGGCCGTGCGCGCGGTCCCGGCGCAGGCGGCGGTGCTGGACGGCGAGGCGGTCGCGCTGTTCCCCGACGGGCGGGCGCGGCCGTTCCAGGTCACCGCGAGCCGGACCGGCAGCCAGATCGAGGTGGACGCGCTACGCGGCGACGTCCCGCTGACCACGTTCTTCTTCGACCTGCTGCACCTGGACGGCGAGGACCTGATCGACGCCCCGGCGCACCAGCGGCACGACGCGCTCGCCCGGCTGCTGCCTACCGGGCTGGTCGTCCCCCGCACGGTGACCGAGGATCCGCAGGCCGCTCAGGCCTTCTTCGACGACGCCGTGGCCCGGGGTCACGAGGGCGTGGTGCTCAAGTCGCTCGACGCCCCCTACGCCACCGGCCGGCGCGGCAGCGAGTGGATCAAGGTAAAGCCACGGCACACCCTCGACCTGGTGATCCTCGCGGCCGAGTGGGGCCACGGCCGCCGCCGGGGCTGGCTGTCCAACCTGCACCTAGGGGCCAGGGACCCGGCTACCGGGGGCCTGGTCATGCTGGGTAAGACCTTCAAGGGCCTGACCGATCAGATGCTGACCTGGCAGACCGGGCGGCTGCTTGAGCTAGCCGATTCACCGCGGGCCCGGCCGTCCGGCGACCCCAAGGACGCGCACGGGGTAGTGCGGGTACGCCCCGAGCTGGTGGTGGAGATCGCCTTCGACGGGGTCCAGGTCAGCCGCCGGTATCCCGGCGGCCTGGCGCTGCGCTTCGCCCGGGTGATCAGGTACCGCCCGGACAAGACCGCCGCGGAGGCGGACACCATCGACGCGGTGCGGGCCGTCGCCCCGGTGACCGAGCCGGAGTAAGCCGGACTGGGCTGTACAGCACTGCAGTACAGCCCTGCGCCGCGCTGAGCTGGGCCGGCGGCTCAGCTCGCGGGGCGCAGCGACCAGGACCGGAGGTGGTGGTACCCGCGCACGGCCGCCGGGCGCCTGGCGTGCAGCCGGTAGGCCCGCTCGCCGGTCAGCGCCTGCGCGAGCTCTTTGTCCACCAGCACCGTGCCCGGCTTGGCCAGCGAGGTCAGCCGGGACGCGACGTTTACAGCGGGCCCGTACACGTCGCCGAGCCTGGTCAGCACCTGGCCGAGCGCGATGCCCACGCGAAGCTGCGGCAGGTCACGCGCGTCGCGGCCCCACTGCGCCAGCCGCACGCCGATCTCGGCCGCGTCGCGCGCCGTGTCCGCGACGAACAGCACCTCGTCGCCCAGCGACTTCACCACCCGGCCGTGGTTGGACACCACGGTCTCGGCCGCGTTCTCCTCGAACGACTCCAGCAGCAGGGCCAGTTCGTTGATGCGGGTGTGCCGGACCGTGCTGGTGTAGCCGACGATGTCCGCGAAGCCAACGCTGACGGTGGCGGTGGAAAGCTGCTCGGACGACGCCGGCAGGATGCGGGCCACCGCGGCCACCAGGTGCCGTCGCCAGGTGTACGACTGGAGTTCCTCCACGACCGGCAGCAGCTCGTCGCTCATCTGTGCGGCCAGGGTCGTCCGGGCCATCTCGTCCGAGCCCGCGGCCTCGCCGACCCGGGTCACGATCTCCCTGACCTGCCAGTCCGCCAGCCTGGACATGGCCTGCCCGATGGCCCGCACGTGCGCCACTTCTTCCTCGGGTGCGATCTTCCCCGCCGCCACCAGGCCGTTGAAGGCGCGCACGGCCTCGACGTCCTGATCGGTGAACACCCTGGCGTCGTCGTCCACGTTGGCGAAGCCCAGCGCCAGCCAGATCCGCCGGCACCACGCGGGATCCGCGCCGACCGCCTCGGCCACCTCGCACCTGCTGTACCGGCGCGGCCCGCCGAGCAGCGCCGCTTCGATCTGCTCGGCGACGGTGTCGGACAGATAGGCATCGGCCGGCTGAGCGTCAACGGGAGAAGCCGCGGACGATCGAACGTTGGGCTCGGGGGACGCAGCCTCGGCGGCCAGGTCGGTGTGCTGCGCGCTCATCGCCGTCCTCCCCTGGGCAGGCAATTAGCCGTTGGCACAAACCTACCGAATGGTAATTCCGGTGCCGTCGGGGGGGAGGAGCGGGTCCGGCTAGCGGACGGTGTGGACGATCAGGACGTCGCAGGGCGCCCGGCGGGAGACGTCGGCGGGAACGGAGCCCAGCAGCCGGCCGGCCAGCGTGTTGAGGCCACGGTTGCCGACCACGAGGAGGTCGGCCCGGTATTCGCCCAGGGTGTTGATCAGGGATTTGACCGGTTCGCCTTCGAGGGCTACCCGCTCCACGTTGCTGGCGCCGTGCGCGGCGGCGCGTTCGGCGGCGGTGCGCAGGGTTTCCTCGGCGGGAGCCGTGCCGACGACCTGGTAGGCATCGTCACCGAGGGCGTCCTCGGCGGCGGCCACCTCACGGCGGGAGGCCGGGGCGTAGGCGCACACGATCACTAGCTTGGCGGAGGCCGCGTGCGCCACTTCGGCGGCCCGCTCCACCGCGCGGTATGAGGAATCCGATCCGTCCGTGCCAACCACTACGGTCTGGTAAGTGCCCATCGATCATCCCTCCGGACCCAGCGATCCGATCTTCGCGGTGACCCTACCCGAGAGTAGCCTCCGCGCGCCGGATCTTTCTGCCCTGGTCACCGGAAACTCCACCAGAAACCAGATCGCCCCGGACGTGGGAGGAATTCATGGCCGCTGAACTGATGGCAGGCACCGGGCTCGCGCGCGAGATCGTGGCGCGCAGCGCGGCCAGGGCGGCGGAGCTGACCGCGGCCACCGGGACGGCGCCGTGCCTGGCCACGGTGCTGGTCGGCGACGATCCCGCCTCGGTCACCTACGTGCGGATGAAGGAGAACAGGAGCCGGAAGGCGGGCATCGCCTCGCGGCACGTGGAGTTGCCCGGCGACACCACCACCGACGGCCTGGTCGGTGTGCTCACCGACCTGTCCGGGGACCCGGCCGTGCACGGGATCCTGCTGCAGCACCCGGTGCCGGGCCAGATCGACGAGCGGGCCGCCTTCGAGGCCATCGCCCCGGCCAAGGACGTGGACGGCGTCACCATGCACTCGTTCGCGGCCATGGCGTTCGGCTACCAGGGCCTCGGCGCGGGCACCCGCCCCGGCACAGGCCAGGCCAACCAGGGCGGCCAGCCAGGCTACCGGGGGTTCGCCAGCGCCACGCCGGGGGCGATCATGCGACTGCTCGCCGCCTACGACGTGGAGATCAGTGGCCAGCACGCGGTCGTGATCGGGCGCAGCCCGATACTCGGCAAGCCGGTTGGCATGCTGCTGCTGGCCGCGGACGCGACCGTGACGTACTGCCACTCCCGCACGCGCGACCTGCCCGCGATCGTCGCCACCGCGGACATCGTGGTGGCGGCGGTCGGCCGTCCTGAATTCGTGCGCGGCGACTGGATCAAGCCCGGCGCGGTCGTGGTGGACGCCGGCTACAACCCGGGCAACGTCGGCGACGTGGCCCAGTCCGAGGCCATCGACCGGGCCAGCCTGCTCACCCCGGTGCCCGGCGGCGTCGGGCCGATGACGATCGCGGTCCTGCTGGAACAGACGATGGACGCCGCCACCGCGCAGCTCACCTCGGCCCCGGACTGAACCGTCAGCGCCCGGCGAGGACCTGCCGGGCAGCATCCGCGAACAGAACCGCGAACGAGGACTCGACCGCGGCGGTGTCCGGCCCGTCCGCGCTGCCGTAGGCCTGCCGGATATACCCGGCGGGGTCGATCAGGTAGACGGCGCCGGCTTGCAAAGCCGGCGCGCTGGTGGTGAGCCCCCCGGCGGCCCGGTATTCCTGTTCCACCTGCTGGAAGGCCCGCAGCGCCTGGGCCATCCGGCCGTCCGGGCCAGCGATGACCGTGGCCAGCCCGGTGGGCCGCGAGCCGAGCAGGCCGACGGCGGCGCGGAACTCGCGCGCGACCTGGGCACAGCCGTGCGGGCAGAAGCTGAGCAGCACGGGCTGGCCGCGCAGCCCGGCCAGGGTCACCGGCTGGCCGGCCTGGCCGGTCAGCGCGAAGCCGGGCGCGGCGCGGTCGAGCGGCGCGGAGGAGTACGCGACCGACCGGGCCAGCAGTGGGTCGGCGTTCGGGCTGGCCTGGGCCACGGCCAGCGGCACGGCCCCCAGCACGATCACGCCGGCCGCGCCGACGGCCATCAGCGACCTGACCCCCGCGGCGGCCACCAGCCGACGGCCACCGGCCACCCGCACCCGGGCCGGAGCCAACGCCGGACTCGAAGCGGGCAGCCGGGTCAGCGCCAGGTAGCCGCCGACCGCCAGCAGGGCAAACGGGATCATGCTGTTCGGATCCGTGCCCACCCCGCCCAGGAAGCCAAGGTCCTGGACCAGCACCCAGTCAGCCAGGCAGAGCACAACAAACGCGACCACCGCGACCCGGACCACCGGCGCCCCGCCGACGCCGGCGGAGGTGGGTGTGGAGGTAGGAGTGGTGGCCCCGCCTGCGGGGGTAGAGGTGGAGGTGGGGTTGCGGGCGGGGCGGCCAGCGAGGAACGCTCCGGCGAAGGCGACGCCGATGACCGCGAGCGCGACCACTACGGACAGGTTGACCGCGAACCCGTGCGCCTCGTCGAAGGTGGTGAACGCGTACACCCAAGAGGACAAGAAGCCTGGTTGCGGCAGCACCGCCATGTTCTGGGTCATCGCGACCAGGGGCCCCATTTGCCCGTGCGAGAGGCCCTGCCAGAATCCGCGGCCCGGCCAGGCCTGCAGCACCGCCATGCCGAGCAGGAACACGCCGAGCCCGCCCAGGACCAGCCGCCCGAGCCGCGGCGACCGCCAGGCCCGCTCGGGCAGCGCGATCAGCACGCCGGCCACGATGTAGACGGCCACCGAACCGGGGGCGCCGGTCAGCCAGCTCAGGCCGGGGGCGAGGATCCCGCCGAACGACTCGCCGAACACCCACACGACCAGGCCCCAGGCCACGCTCACCACCCCGGCCAGCCGGGACACGGTGCCGCGCGGCGCCACCAGCAGCCACAGCGCGACCCCGGCCTGGATCCACACCGCCGCCGCGGCGGCCTGCACCGGGTGATACGACCAGGCGGTTCCGGCCCAGTTGACCAGGTGCTGCACCCACAGCGGTGAACTGGAGGCGGCCGGCTCGATGCCCTGCGCCGGAAGCCCGATCGCCATCTGCGGCTGGGCCTGCAAGATCGCGTCAAACAGCCACAAGTTGCCGAACCCGATCACCAGCACCAGCCGCCCCACCGGCTCGCCCGCCGCCACCCGCCCCAGCCCGCGCCGCCCAGACCCACCAGACCCAACCCCCCCAGACCCAGCCACCCCAGACCCAACCGCCTCAGGCGTAGCCACAGGCCGCCACGCCCGCACCCCAGCCCTGATCCCCGCCAGCACTCCGAAGATCAGCAGCGCGATCAGCCCCTGGTGCACCAGCGCGGCCCGGAACGCCGCCACCACCATCGGGTCGCTGGCGTCCAGCCCGGAATTCATCCCCGGCACGGCCGGATCCCCCGGTTCAGACGCGCACGGGCTCAGAAGCCGGCACCGACTGGGGGCTCCCGGCGGCGCGCGGCGCGGCGTCGGCACTGGCCCAGTACTCGGCCATGGTGCGCTCCCGTCCGTACCGGTGCCGGAGCCACAGGTAGCAGAGCATGATCACCGGTCCGAAGAACGCCTGGTCCGGCACGGCCACGTCGTGCCGCTGGTCTATGAAGTTGACCACCAGTGGGAACAGGTTGGGCACGACCGCCCCCATGAGCACGACCAGCGCGAACGCGAGCTGCGCGGCCTTACGGCCGTAGGCCTTGTAGCAGGCCACCATGAACATGCCGTACACCAGCAGGTCACCAATGCCGATGGCGAAGTTGTCCAGACCGAACCGCATGCCCACCGACGGATCCAGCGGCGCCCCGAGGAACTCTTCCACCAGTTTGTTGGTGATCGGTATCGCCCCGGTGGTGAAGATTATGTCGTAGACGCCCAGCCCCAGCGCGAACCAGGCCACGTGCTTCAGTTTCATGCCGCCCTGCACGTAGAGGTTGGCGACCGCTATGGCGCCGAGAATCACCATGACGTCGAGCTCAGCCCACCATAGCTGCCACCCCCCGGTGGAGCCCTCCAGCGTGCGGCTGGTCCAGATGTTGAGGCCGATCAGCAGCCCTATGCCCAGCCATACACCGAGCGTGCCGACCACCGGGCGGTAGCCGATGGACAGCGAGGAGGCGAAAGTCAGGGCCAGGAAACAGGTGAGCGCCCACTGCGGCAGCGCCGCGTACAGGAACGGCAGCGCGAGGACGAACACGAGCAACGTCACGATGTCGCGGCCGTTGAACAGCCCGACCGGCGGCCGTTCCAGCCGCACCCGCCGGAAGTACCACAGCGCGCCCAGGCTGACCAGGACCGAGGCCAGCGCGGTGACGATCACCTCTATGCCCTGCGCATAGATCAGCGAGGTGGGGATGATCACCTGAACCAGGGCCGGGGCGTGGTGTGCGGTCAGCATGTCAGGCTCCCATCGGGGCTGGCTGGCTGGTGAACGCGACCTCGCGCAGGTCGCTCCGGGTGGGCCGGAGCGAGGCCGCCTCGGCGTCGCCGACGATGATCAGATCCACGTCCAGGCCGGCCTCGGCGAAGTGCAGGCGGGCGGCGGCCTCGCCGTACCCGGCGATCGCCGCCTCGGGCAGCGTGAGCCGGATCCGGCCGCCGTCGGGCAGGGCCTCGGCCCGGTAGCGGGCGGGCCAGGGCGAGGCCGGCAGCGCCTCGATCGCGTCTACGAGCTGCCGGGGCGTGACCACATCGTCTGGGCCGAGCTGGACGAGCTGACTGGCCTTGCCGAGGACCTGGCTCATGCCCGGGGTGCCCGCCAGTTCGCAGGTCAGCTCCTGGTCGGGCAGGGCCCGGGCCACGTCGCGGGTGTCGTAGCGGAACACCGGCGTGCAGTCGCGGTAGGGGAAGTACGGGGTGATCACCACGGTGCCGAGCGCGCCGGGTTCGGCCGGCTCGCCGGTGCGCAGGTCGAGCAGTTCGGTGTACCCGGTGTTGAGATCGTGGTGCAGGTGATGCTGGCTGCAGGTCTGCCCGGCCACCGGGATTACCTCGGTCATCGTGAACGTGTCCTGGATCCGGGGCACGCCCAGCGTCTGGCAGGCGGCGTGGGCCAGGCTGGGCGACAGGATCTCCCCGCCCACGCCCACCCGCCGCAGCCGGAAGTCGTCCGGGCCCAGGCCCCGCCGCCGCGCCGTGGTCACCAGCTCGGCCAGGTAGCTGGGCCAGGTGGCCAGCAGCGTCGCGCCGCTCTCGGTGAGGTTGTCCAGCGCCTCGTCCGGTGTCACCACCCCGAGGAGATTGCAGCCCGCGCCGGCCAGCCGGCACGAGGCCGCGGCCAGGTGGGTGGCGGCCACCGCCCGGGTGCTGATGTTGACCTGCATGACGTCCTCGGCGCGCAGTTCGTCGCGCAGCAACCCGGCCAGCGCGCCGAGCGCCGGCCACACTTCCATCTCGAACCGCGACAGCCAGATCTCCACCGGCCGGCCGGTGGTGCCGGTGGTGCGGGTGGTCAGGTACGGCGAGACGTCGCCACACAGGAAGTCGCGCGGCCGCTCGGTCAGGTCCCGTTTGGTGGTGACCGGCACGGCCCGCATCCCGGCCAAATCCAGCTTGCCCGGCTCGGCCGACACTGCGGCGAACCGCCGCTGGTAGAACGGCGACTGCACGGCCAGCCTGCGCACGGTACGGCGCAGCGCGCGGGTGGCGAACTCCTGCCGGGACC
Source organism: Streptosporangiaceae bacterium (assembly GCA_036267135.1). Classification (GTDB taxonomy): domain Bacteria; phylum Actinomycetota; class Actinomycetes; order Streptosporangiales; family Streptosporangiaceae; genus PALSA-505. The sequence continues at coordinate 17,814 of DATAWQ010000014.1, forward strand.
TTTCGTCGGCCAGCGGGCCACCGAGGAACTGCTGTTCGTCCAGGGTGTCGCCGGGTTCGCCGAACTCCGCGAGTGTGGCTCGCACGTCGTCGATCAGCCTGCCCAGGTTGGCCGCGTTCAGCCGGTGTCCGGTGACCATGCTGATCGCCATCCGGAGCTGCCTGATACCGGTTTCGAACATGCCCATCCCCGCCTCTAAGCTGGGAGCTGAGCCCGGCGCCGCCGCACCTCACGACTGACGCCGGGCCCGGCCAGACCCGCCCTGGCGGTTAGCCCCGCCAGGGCGCTCGGTCTAGAAGGTCGAGCCCACCGGGCTGACGAACAGCACCGCGGACAGCGAACCCATCACGTAACGAACGTGCTTGGCGCAGCTGATGATCGACTTCATGGCAACCTCCCTCCCTCGACTCGTAGCCACCATTTGGGGGTGTAGGTCAGGGGATGACGATCACCTTGAGCGTCATATCCGGGTGTACCGAGCAGGTCAGGTAGAAGGTGCCGGCGGTCGTCCAGGCCCCGGTGGTGTACACGCTGTTCGTCGCCATCAGGTGCCAGCCGGATATCGGGACTCCCCGTGCCGGGCTGAGAATCTCGCCGCTCTTGCCCGGGCCGATGATGTGCACCCGGTCCGAGCTGTTGAACAGCGTGAGCTTGGCGTCACGGTGGATGGTGACGGTGTCGCGGGAGAAATCCGTGCCCACCATGCCGACCGCCCCGGGAGGCGGCGACTTCGGCGAGGAGGTGAGGGCGGGTATCAGTAAACCCGCTAACACCCCAGGCACAAGAAACAAAATCCGCGGCACACGCATCGCCAGGGCTCCTCAATACGATCCGGTAACCCGCCTGCCTCGCCGCCACGGCGGTACCCGAAATGCTGGTTCCTGGGACGAGACGGTCAAATCATCGCATCAGGTTACAAGTACGTAAAGTACGGACATAGTCACCAGTTGGATAGGTTTAACCGGGAAACTTGCCCAGGATGACCCGGCCTACTCGACGGCGGCCGGCTCCTGCCCGATGAGGAACCGGTAACCCTCGATAACCGCGTCGAACGCGAGTTCGCCCCACGGTCGGGCCGCCAGCGGCGTGGTCACCACCCCGGCCGCCGGATGCCGCGCGTGCACGGCGGAGATGTCTTCCGAGGCCGGCAGCCTGATGCAGGCGGTCACGCCGGCGCCTCGGTGCTCGCGGGACCGGGCCGGCAGCCACTGCTCCTCGGCGGTCCCCAGGTGCACCTGCGCGTCACCCAGCGCGACCAGCGCCATCCGGTCGCCGGACTCCTGGGGAGTGGCGAACACCAGCCGCCAGCCCAGCCGCCCGACGTAGAAATCGGCGCTGTCGTAGGGGTCATCGCACGCCAGAAACACCGAAATCATGGCCCCGCCCCTAACGGCCCGCCCCCCGGCGGCCCGGACGGAGCCCAGACGTGGTGGCCGCGCGGCCGGCCCTCGCGGGCTGGGACAGGCCGGCCGCGCGGCGTTCTCAGGAGCCGCCCTCCCGCTCCTTGATCTTGGTGGCCAGCTCGTCCAGGTCGCGCGCCAGCACCCGCGGCGCGTTGTCGTCCCCGCGCGGCCACGCGTAATACCCGCCGTCCAGGCACGGCCCGACGATCCACCACCGCTTCGCGAGTACCCGGACGGCCTCGGGCATCTCCGGTTCAGCCACGGCAGGTTCCACCCTGGGTGTTCATCGCATCCGCCGGCGACCCGGCTTCCTGGGGCCATGCGGTTTCCTGACACAACATGGTTTCCTGAACGGCTGCGCCGGGCCACCCGAACCGCACCCAGACCGTTCGCCCGGCGTCACCGCCCGCGACACCCCAGTTCGCCTCGCCGGCCAGGCCCGCGACCACCGCCAGCCCACGCCCATGTTCGTGGTCACACGGCTGTACCTCCCAGCGCCCACCGGCGTCGTCCACCTCGACCCGCAGGTCAGTGCCGGGCCGGGCCACCACCCGGACGGTGAACACCCCGCCCGGCACGCCCGACCTGGTGTGGCTGATCGCGTTGGCGACCAGTTCGGACGCGGCCAGCACCAGATCGTCGGTCACGGCGGACGGCGGCAGTGCGCCCCGGACGAACGCCCGCGCGGCCCCGGCCTGGTCCGGCCGCCCAGGAAAGGACCGGCTGAATTCGCGCCCCACCACGGGTTCGGCCACCCGCAACCGCGGCGGGTGCGCGGTCATACCTGTATTCATGCCTCCTGCCTGTCTCCCCCTGATCACCGGCGCCGCGAAGCCCGCGATTCGCGTCCGCACCGTCATTGGTCACTGTCCGTACGATCCCGACCTCGTACTGGTATGCAGCCAAGCATCTATGGATCAACTCTGCAAGCTTTCAAAAAGAAATAGTTTGATCAGACAGTGTTACTCTAGAAATCCCATTGCACACCGGGTGATCGGACCCTTTCAAAATGGAGGTTCTGCACCTTTCATTTCGGAGGCAGGCACACATGTCCGAAACGACCGGTTCCACCGTTCCGCGCCGCCAACTCGGCCGACACCTACGCGAACTGCGTAACATGCAGCGGCTGACTGTCAAAGCGGCCGCCGACAGGCTGGAGTGGTCCGAGACCAAGATCTGGCGGATCGAGACTGGACAGACATCGCTGCGCAGCCTCGACGTGGAGGCGATGTGTCGCATCTACGACGCTCCGCAGCACCTCACCGAAGCCCTGATGGGCTTGGCCAAGGAGACCAAGGCGAAGGGTTGGTGGGCGTCTTACGGAGAGGTCGTGCCTGCCGGCTTCAACTTGTACATCGGGCTAGAGGAGGCAGCTTCAGAAATCTGCATGTATGAACCAGCTCTTCTGCCAGGACTGTTTCAGACCGAAGAGTATGCAAGCGCTGTGATCAAGGGGCATTGTCGCGATCTCGACGAGGAGGAGGTCCGTCGCCGAATACGGGTACGTACGGCACGGCAGGCGCTGATACGGCGTACCACAGCGCCGCTGGACCTGCGAGTGGTCATCGCAGAGGACGTATTGCACCAGCCGGTTGGCGGTCACGATGTGATGGCACGCCAGCTCGAGCGCCTCATGGAGATGTCAGTCCTTCCCAGCGTGTCGCTGCATGTCTTGCCGTTTGGCGTCGGAATGCACGACGGGCTGGTAACTGGCCACTTCGTTGTCTTGCGCTTTCCTCCGAGTGGCGTTGGCACGGATCGCGAGCCTCCTATCGTGTACACAGATGGTTTCACCGGATCCCTCTACCTGGACAAACCCCATGAGGTCGACCGCTACGCCGAGGCATATGAGCGGATCTGGAGCGTTTCGCTGGACGAATCGAGATCGCAGGAAGTCATCCAACGAGTGGCCAAGGAGCTAGGACAGTGAACACGGCTGAAATTCCAGTTACCGCTTGGCGTAAGAGCCGCCATAGCAGTGGGACTGGTGAATGCGTCGAGATAGGGACCTGGCGCAAAAGCCGTCAGAGCAACGCGGACAACGAGTGTGTCGAGGTCGCGGCGTGGCCCGATGGGCCGCAGGTGTCCATCCGGGACAGCAAGGACCCCGACGGGCCCGCGCTGACCGTGACCCCGGCCGACTGGCGCTCGTTCATGTCCAGGATCAAGGTCAGCCACCACTAACCACCGTCACTTGCTCCTACCACAGGTTATGGTTGCCGCAAGGTGACCCTACTATAGGTAGCGTTGTGGCAACCATACACGGGATGGGTAACTGTTGATTGCTGCAGTGCCCTCAACCGGCGGTGCCGACGGCACGCAGGCGACGAGTTCTTCGCCGACAGCGGGTTCGACTCTAACCTGGTGCAGATGGTGCCGGCGAGTTCGGGCACCTATTTCGGGCAGCCGATGACCGCCGGGCACATCTACACCGTGGCCGGTGATGGCAGCTTCGGACTCTCCGGCAATGGAGGACTGGCCACCCGCGCGGAACTCGCGGGAGTGGGGGGTGTGGCGGTGGACGCCGCAGGCAACCTGGTCATCGCGGATTCGCTGAACTCGCGGGTCCGGGTGGTCGCGGCCTCCTCGGGGACGTTCTACGGGCAGCCGATGACCACCGGGCACATCTACACCGTGGCCGGCGGCGGACAGCGGAGGGCCAGCGGCGTTCCCGCTAAACGCGCCTACCTGCCCGCGCCGGACGGCCTGGCGATCGACGGCTCGGGGAACCTGGTGATCGCCGAGCACGACGGCTGCGACGTGGCGGTCGTCGCACAGAGCAACGGCACGTTCTACGGCCAGGCGATGACCACCGGTAACCTCTATATCGTCGCCGGTAACGGGTCCTGCAGCCCGTACGGCGGCGACGGCGGCCCGGCTCTGGACGCCGCGTTCGTCCCCACCGGCCTCGCCGTAGACGGCCACGGCAACCTGATCATCGACGACACCGAGGACGCGCGGATCCGGGTGGTCGCGGCCTCCCCGGGGACGTTCTACGGGCAGCCGATGACCGCCGGGGACATCTACACGGTCGCCGGTGACGGCACGGACGGCTTCTCCGGTGACGGCGGGCCGGGCACCGCCGCCGAGATCGACACGGACAGCTCCAACTTCCTGTGTGGCGGCGTGGCGGTGGACGCCGCGGGGAACCTGCTGATCGCCGACACCTTTAACTACCGGGTCCGGGTGGTCGCGGCCTCGTCAGGAACGTTCTACGAGCAGCCGATGACCGCCGGAGACATCTACACCGTGGCCGGCGGTGGCGGTGCGAATGGCCGGGGCGACGGCGGGCCCGCCACCAGCGCCGGGTTCGCCAACCCCGTTTTCGTGGCGGTGAACCCTGCGGGTGACCTGCTCATCTCGGACCGCAACGACGCCCGGGTCCGGATGGTGACGGGCGGCCCCACGGGATAGCCGCCGCCGAACGCCCGTGGTCTGGCCAGCCGTGGTCTGGCCAGCCGCGCCGCCCAGCGCCCCGGTTTCCGCGCTGGGTGGCGCGGCGGACCGGGGCGGTGGCGCGCGGGCTGGGTTTCTTTCGTTGTGTTCACGTCCGGGCCGTTTGGGGGCGACAGCGGTGGGTCGAGCCCGTTAATTATGTTGGTGGTTTTGGATTGAGACTTGATCGTCATGAATTGATTTCGTGAGTTACACCGGCCGAAGAACCATCAAGTTAGGCTTTACGCCCATGGACGCTGGCCTGGGTGATTTCGGGACGGTGACGAGTCGGCTCGCGACCCAGGCACGGCTGCTGGCCTCGCAGGCCGCGGCCGGGCCGGCCGGGGCGGGCTTCGGCGTGCCCGGGGGGTTCGGGACGCCGGATCAGCCGCCGGACCTGGCGGCGGTGCGGATGGCCAGAGAACTGGGCAAGCTGTCGCTGGCCGCGTTGCGGCTGGCGGTGGAGCGGGCGCAGTCCGGCGGGCATAGCTGGGAGGAGATCGGCGGGCAGCTCGGGGTGAGCCCGCAGGCCGCCTACCAGCGCTTCGGGCGCCGGCCCGTGCCGTCGGCGGAACCGGCGGCGCCGGTGGTGACCGACGCGGCCGGCCGGGCGGTGGCGGTGCTGGCCGACTGGTTCGAGGAGCGCTACGACGCGGTGGCCGCGACGTTCGACGAGACCATGGCGCGGACGTTCCCGCCGGACGGGCTGGCGGCGGCGCGGGCCCAGGTTGAGGCCACGGCCGGGCCGTACCAGCGGCTGGGGGACGCCGATCCGCTGGTCCGGCAGGCGGGCGAGTACACGGTGGCCGACGTGCCGCTGGTGTTCGGGACCGGGCTGTTGAAGGGCCGGGTGTCGTTCGACCGGTCCGGCCAGGTGGCCGGTCTGTACGTGCTGCCGCCCGGCACGCCCTGAGACCCGTTTCGCACCGCCATGATTTATGCCGGCGGGCCGATGCCGCGGTGCGCCGTCTACGCCCTGCGGTCTCCTTATGACGTTTTCTGTATCCTCTGGGGGTATGGCCAAACTCTTGGGCCGCCTGCTGGGTGCGAAGGAACGCCAGCCCGCCGACCTGATCACCGGCGTGGCCGGGCCCGGCAAGAAGGGCGGATGGTCGGTGGTATGGGCGGGCGACGGTAGCTGGCCGCCGCGCGTACACGCCGAAACCTTGACGCAGGCGGCGGACCAGGCAGCGGAAGCGGTCACCGCGCTCTATGCCCAGGTCCCGCCGGTAGACGGCGCCAATTTCCAGCTCGCCATCTACCCGTGGGACTACCAGGGCGGTCCGATGTTCGACGTCAGCGGGGGCGCGGGCGCGTACACGGCGCACGACATCCAGGGCAGTGATCAGTCGGTCTCCGGGGCCACGCTCGAAGAGCTAGTGGAAGCGGTGCACCGGCTCGCCGACGTTCCGGACGGCGGCTCGATGTTCCGCTGGATACGTCAGGTAGCGACGCTTCCACTTCCGGCCAGGCCCCAGGGCTAACTAGTGCGGCGCAGGTCGATATAGGTCGCGGCGCCGGGGCCGGCCGGCGGGGAGCCGGTCGGCGCGCACTCCAGGGTGACGACCTGGCCGGGCGCTACGTCAAGTTCGAGCTGAGGGCTGCGGGCCCAGCTGATCTTCATGAAGACGGTGTGCTTGCCCGGGGTGACGGGCAGGTCGACGCGCTCGCCGTGCTTGATCGCCGCGACCTGCTCGCCGTCGATGACGACCTGGTAGCGGCGGAGCCGATCCTTCCAGCCGCCCGGCACGCGGGACACCGTGATGGTGCTGGTGCTGGCTCCGGATGCTTCGGTCATCGCGTCCTTCCGGTGCGGGCCGACGGGGCCCGGCGCTCGACCGGCCAGGCGCGACGGGCGCGGGCGGCGGCACGGCGCTGGGCCGGGGGCAGCTTTCTGGTCTCCCACCAGGCGGTGACCAGGCCATCCTCGTCGCGCATGTGCGGCGGCACCAGGAATCGCGGCCGGTTGAACCAGACGATCGCGACGTTCAGCGCGATGCCGAACAGGCCGACGCCATAGAGCACGACGGCGGTGGTCAGGGCCGGGCCGAGCGTGTGTGTGGTGCCCGACGGGCCGAAGGCGACCGCGATGGTCGCGGCGCCGATGAACCCGACGCCGGCCCAGAGCCCGATCATGCCCCGCGTGACCCCGCGGCTGGTGGCGTAGCCGAACGGCAGCATCCGGCCGCCCCGCGTGATCATGTCAGCGTAGCCGGGATCGCGCCACGCCCTGATGCACAGCAGAGGACCGAAAATGAGCGCGGCGGCCAGCATGATGATGCCCGCGACCAGTCCGCCGACCGACATGACGCCTACCCTACGGTCCTTCCCTGGCCGGAACCCAACCCGACGGCGATGCGGCGGGACTAGCCAAAGATGTCGCCCATCAGGTGGTTGAACTCGCCGCTGGCGAAGAAGCCCACCCCGGCGCCGACCAGCGCGCCCACGCCGCCGCCGATGAGCGTGCCCTCCGGCCCGATGACCGAGCCGATGGCCGCGCCGGTCTCGGTGCCGGCCCAGGTGGTGCCCCACCCGATCGCAGTGTCGCCGACCGCGTCGGTGGCCGCCTCGCCCGCGTTGTGGGTCTGCTGGTAAACGCCGGCGGCGGTGAGCAAGGCCCCCGCGCCGAGCAGGAACTTGCCACCGAGTTCCACCCCGTCGCTGCGGCCGAGTTCGCCCAGTTCCTGCCAGGTGCTGTTGTGGGAGAGCAGGCTCATGATCTTCGCGCCCTCGGGGTCACCTTCGCGCAGCAGCTTGCTGGCCTTGGTGGTCAGGGCGCCGATGGCGGCGGACCCGCCCTGGCCCGCGCCGACGACCGAATCGATCCCGCTGGCGATGGCGACCAGCGAACTCTCCCAGTCGCTGCCCTTGCCGGTGCCGGGGAACGGCAGGCCGTTGAGCTGGCCCGCGGCCGCGGAGCGGATCTGGTTCGCGTCGCTGATGGCGGCCGAGTAGTACGTCTGGTACCACTGCAGCCAGACGGCGGCTTCCTTCGATGCGGTGGTGGTGCCGGGGGCCAGGCAGACTTCCTCCGGCTTGCCCTCGGCCTCGATCGGGGCGCCGTGCGACTTGGCTTTGGCCGCGGCCTGCTCAAGCTCGCTCTCGATCTTCGACAGGGCCACCGCGAGCGCGTCGATGATCTCGCCCGCGTCTTCGATCAGCGCGGACAGCGCGTGCGCCGCCTCGGCGTCCGCGTCGTAGGCGTTGCTGAACGCGGTCGCCGCGGCGCCCGTCCACTTGGCCGCTCCAACCAGGCTGCTCACCTGGCTGTCGAGCGCGCTGGTCACGCCGCTGATGTCGGGCACGTACCCGTACAGCGTGGCGGCCAGCGCCGACACCGCGCGGATGTCGCCGCCGATCCAGTTGTAGGAGAACGAGGCCAGCGCGGACACCGAGGTCGCGCCGTTCGCCGGGCAGGACAGCGGGGGGCCACCGCCACCGGGGGCTGCCGCATCGGTCATCGCGTCGTCCTTCCGGTGCCGGTTTACTTGCCCACGGGGTGCGGTGTGGCCGGGACCGGCGCGAGCGCGTTAGACAGGTCCTGGCTGAGCTGGGCCATGGTGAGCTCGTTGTTGTTGTAATTGTCGTGCGCCTGGGCGAGCTTCTTGCCGTGCGCGGCCATCGCCTGGGACAGCGCCTGGGTCAGCGCGCCGATCTTGCTCACCGTCGAGTGCATGGCACCGTCGATCGTGCCGCTGCCGGCGTCGGGGACCGGCGGGCCACCCGCGGGGACCAGCCCGGCCAGCTTCTTCGACTCGGAGTCGAACGCGCTCGCCGCGCTCGACAGATCGGACATCACCACACTGAATCCACCGCCGCTCACGGCTGGCCTCCTCAGTTATCCGCGCTCGATCACCACACCGGCCACGTTACGGGTCCGCATACCGGCCGTTCTAGTGACAACCCGACCACCCAATGATGTCCCATCATCCGATCATCCCGGCTCACGTTCAACGAGATCAACCAGAAAATGGCATGAGATGCTTGCTGACCCTCGCCACCCAGGCAGGTACCGGCCCGGAGCGGTTGGAGAAGCTAAGGGCGGCCAAGGCGGAGAAGTGCGGGGGGTTCGCCAACCGGATCGTCTGGCTTGGCAACCGGCAGGGGGCCCGCCTAGGACTTGAGGACTGCTAGCCGTCGCTGCGGGCGGTACGGGCGGCGGCGGTTTTGATGGCTACCTCTTCGAGGTACTGGCGCGCCTGGGCGCGGGTGCTGATGTTCGCGACCCGGGCGTTGATGGCGGGCTGCTGCGACCTGCGCGAGCCTGGGCGCCACGTCGCCGACCATCACCCCGTTCAACGGCGAGCAGCACGCGGGCATCCAGGTCCTGAACACCGCCAACTTCCCCGACAACGCCGGCCCCTTGTCACACGTGGACCGGTAACCCATAAGCTCAAAGAGCCCGGTTCCACGATCGGAACCGGGCCCTGATCGCGTGGAGCCAAGGAGACTTGAACTCCTGACCTCCTGGATGCAAACCAGGCGCTCTTCCAACTGAGCTATGGCCCCGCTGACGTTGCCGTCGACCCTCCCAGAGTACCGGGCGCCCGCCCCGCCCGCGATCGCGCGAGCCACCCGGCGTTCAGGCCACCAGGTCGGGCAGTTCCGCGATGCTCTCGACCAGGTGGGTCGCCCCGGCTCGGCGCAACCGGGTCGCGGTATGCGGCCCGGTCAGCACGCCGACGAGGACCTGCGCCCCGGCCCGACGCCCCGCCACGATCCCGCTCTCCGTCCCAAAAGCCACCGCCACCTCCCGCACGTCCCCGACCCCGAGCCGCAGCAGGGCAGTCAGCAGGAGATCGGGCCAGGGGAAGCCGCGCTCCGCGTCGTCGGGGGACAGGGACAGATCGCACCGTCCCCGCCATCCGACCGTGTCGAGCACCAGCTTGAGCATGTCCCGGGACAGGCTGGTCACCAGGCAGGTCTTGATCCCCGAGCCGGCCAGCTTGTCGATGGTCTCGTTCGCCCCCGCGCGGGCGGTGAGCCCGTGCCGGTTGACCGCGGCCCGGTAGGAACGGTCGAAGCCCAGGCTCGCGGCCTGGGCGCGCGCGGCGTGGTCAGGAAACAGCGAACCGAATATGTCCGGGTTGGACTGCCCCCGGGTCCGGCTGACCTGCGTCATGCACCGTGCGTAGTCACTCGTCCCAGGGACCACGCCCTGGGTGGCGATCGCCTCGGCGAACGACCGCTCGACCAGGCTGTCCTGGCCGGGGCCGTCCACCACGGTCGTGCCGATCAGGCCGCAGCACACCATGCAGACGTGCGGCTGGCTGCTCACCTGATCTCCTTCTGCCGCCGGGCTCAGATCCACGCGTGGATCCCGAGCCCGGCGGTGCCGTCATTCGTCGTCGCCGGTGGTGGCCTCGGTCCACAGGTCGAGCTCGGCGCGGTCACCCTGCACCTTCCGCCAGAGGGCGAACGCACCCATGCCGACCAGGGCAACGAGGAGCAACTTCTTCACGATCAGGACTCCTTCAACAGGCTGATGACCGGGCCTTCCCGGCCGCGCTGAGCGATGTCTGGCCAGCCTAGCAAGCCGCCGCTTTACCGCGGCCTTACCGTGCGACTCTCGTCCCAAACCGGCTCGCTGGCCTCATACACATCGCCATCGGCGCCGAAGACCAGGAACCGGTCGAACGACCGCGCCAGCCACCGGTCGTGCGTCACCGCGAGCACCACGCCCGCATACGACTCGAGCCCGGCCTGCAAGGCCTCGGCGCTGGCCAGGTCGAGGTTGTCGGTCGGCTCGTCGAGCAGCAGCAACGTCGCCCCCGACAGTTCCAGCAGCAGAATCTGGAGCCGAGCCTGCTGGCCACCGGACAGGGTAATGAACGGCTGCGCCGCGCAATGCTGCAGCTCGTAGCGCGCGAGAGCGGCCATGGCCTCGTTCCTGAGCAGCGCGTGCTCGACCATCAGCACATCGACTGGCGTCCGTCCGGCCAGGTCAGGTCGCTCGTGCGTCTGGGCGAACAGCCCGGGCGAGATCCGGGCCCCGAGCCGCCAGCCGCCGGTGTGCGCTATCGGCTCGCCGGCCAGCAGCCGGAGCAGCGTTGATTTGCCCGAGCCGTTCGAGCCGAGCACAGCCACCCGCTCGCCGAACCACACTTCCAGGCTGAACGGGTTCATCAGCCCGGTCAGCTCCAGGTTCTCGCAGATCACCGCCCGCTTCCCGGTGCGGGAGCCGCGCAGCCGCATCCGGATGTTCTGCTCGCGTGGCGCCAGCTCGGGCGGCCCGGCGTCCTCGAACCGGCGCAGCCTGGTCTCGGCCGCCTGCAGCCGGGAGGCCATGTCGGAGTTGTATTTGGCCTTCTGCCGGTACATGCGCACCAGCTCTTTGAGCTTCTCGTGCTCTTCGTCCCAGCGACGGCGCAGTTCGTCCAGGCGGGCGATCCGGTCGGTGCGGGCCTGCGCGTAGCTGGCGAACCCGCCGCCGTGAATCCAGGCGCCGCCGTCTTCGACCGTGATGATCCGCTCCGCGCAGTTGGCCAGCAACTCCCGGTCGTGGCTGACCAGCAGGACGGTCTTGGGTGTCGCGGCGAGCTGGCGTTCCAGCCACTGCTTGGCCGGCACGTCCAGGTAGTTGTCCGGCTCATCGAGCAGCAGCACCTCGGCCGGCCCGCGCAGCAGCAGTTCGAGCACCAGCCGCTTGCGCTCGCCGCCGGACAGGGTGTTCGTGTCCCGCCACCGGCACCGCTCGTAACCGATGCCGAGCGCGGCCACCGTGCAGGCGTCCCACAGCACCTCGGCGTCGTATCCGCCCGCGTCGCCCCACTCCGCCAGCGCCGCGGCGTAGCGGAGCTGGGTGGGCTCGTCGTCCTTCTCCATCATGACTAGCTCGGCGGCGTCAAGGCGCGCGGCGGCCGCCTTGACCCGGGGTGGGGACACCGAGACGAGCAGGTCCCGCACGGTGGGCTCATCGCCGGGACCGCCGACGAACTGGCGCATCACCCCGAGTCCGCCGCTGACGCTGATCGTGCCGGCCTGCGGCGGCAGGTCGCCGGAGATCATCCGCATCAGCGTGGTCTTCCCGGCGCCGTTGGGGCCGATCAGGGCGGCGGTCGTGCCCTCGCCCACGCGGAACGAGATGTCGTCCAGCAGCACCCGGCCGTCGGGCAGTGTGTGGCTAAGGTGCGCCGCCGTGATGTGCCCCACTGCTCCCCTCCCCAATAGGCCATCGGGGGGGCGGACTATCGCAACCACCCCCGTTAGGCCGACAATAGCCGGGTGCACCCCGAACCTTTCAACGCAAATTCCCGGCTGCGAGCGTCCGACGCCGACCGTGAAGAAGCCGCCGCTGTGCTGAATTCCGCCCTCGCCGAGGGCAGGCTCACCGTGGCCGAGCACTCCGAACGGCTGGACGGCATCTACGACGCCAAGACGCACGCGCAGATCGCGCCGCTGGTCGACGACCTGCCCGCCAAGGGCAGCGCCGTGGCCCGCGCGGCGCGCACCGACGTAGAGCCCGCCAGCGGCAAGTCGCAGCAGATCATCGCGATCTTCGGCGGGGCCTCGCGCAAGGGCAATTGGCATCCGTCCCGGAAGATGAACGCCGTGACCATCTTCGGCGGCGCGGAGTTGGACTTCCGCGACGTGCAGCAGTTCCCGGCGGACGAGATCACGCTGAACTGCACGTGCATCTTCGGCGGGATCGACATCACGGTGCCACCGGAGATGCGGATCGTCGACTCGGGCATCGCCATCTTCGGCGGCCGCGACATCAGCTCCTCCGACGGGCCCGAGTTTGACACCCCCAACGGCCCGGTGCTGCGCCTCACCGGCTTCACGATGTTCGGCGGAGTCAGCGCCAAGCGCAAGCGCCGCAAGGAAAAGCGCCGCTGACCCACGCCTACCGCCGGGCGCGCTGGGGGTAGGCGGGCAGTTCGATGTCGGCGGCCTTGGCGAACTGCTTGGCCACCAGGTTCCGCACCGGCCAGCGGCCCATCATCCGCATCGACGCGGCGCGCATCGCGATCATGACCGCGCTGTTCGGCGCGTATCCGGCCACTCCGCCGGGGGGCAAATCCTGCGCGCCGCCGACATAGGGGCGCATGATCTGGTCATACCGGGCGAAGGCCGTCCGGTGATCGCCGTCGGCGGCGGCCAGTTCCCCGGCCAGCACGTACGCGCCCACCAGGGCCAGGCTGGTGCCCAGTCCGGTCAGCGGGGTGGGGCAGTAGCCCGCGTCGCCGAGCAGCACCGCCCGCCCGCTCGACCACCGGTCGAGCTGCACCTGACCCACCTGCTCGAAGAAGAAGTCGGGCGCCTCGCGCATGTCCTTCAGCAGGCCGGGAACCTCCCAGCGCACGCCGGCGAACCTCGACTCCAGGATGTCCATCTGGCGGCCGGTGTCGCGGCGGTCGTACTCGATGACCTCGGAGCGGAAGCTCAGCCCGGCCTTGATCTCCCCGGGCAGCCGGCCTGGCCGCATCGACGCCACCAGCCCGCCGGGCGCGTTGTACATGAGGAACCAGCCGTCTAGCTGATAGCGGGCCGGCGAGGGCGCCTTCTCGAACGTGACGGTGACGCCGTCTTCGTCCTGGTCGAGTCCGCTGATCGAGTCGTCGAAGATGTACTCCACCTCCGGCGCGGTCGCGGCGTACAGCACCTCGGCCAGGTCGCCGCGCAGCACCTCGATCTCGGACACGACCCCCTCGCCGCCGAACAGGTCGGTGGGCATCCGGGCCGTGAGCCGGCCGGAGGCGCCATCCACCACACCGCCCCCGAGTCCGTGCTCACCACCGGCCGAATCGTGGCCGCGGCCATTACGGTCGCCGACACCGAAGGCCTGGCCGCGGTGTCCATGCGCCGGGTCGCGGCCGAACTCGGGGTGGCGGCCATGTCGCTGTACCGGCACGTGGCGGACAAGGACACGCTGGTTCTGCGGATGATCGACGCCGAGTTCGGCGAGTTGAGCCTGCCCAGCGACCCACCACCGGGATGGCGCGAGCGGCTCGAGTTCGCGGCGCGGGCGCTGTGGGCGATGTTCCGCCGTCACCCGTGGATGGCCCAGGCGCTGTCGGTGACCCGGCCTCAGCTGCTGACGTCCACCCTGGCCGCCGGCGAATGGATGCTGGCCGCGCTGGACGGGCACGGCCTCGACCTGGCCACCATGTTCACCGCGCACATCACCCTGTTCACCTACATCCGCGGTACCGCCGTGCACCTGGAATACGAGGCCGACGCGGAGGCGGCCACCGGCCTGAACGCCGACGAGTTCATGGACACCCAGGTGGCCAGGATCCAGTCGATGATCGCGGCCGGGGAGTTCGCAGTGCTGGGGCGCCTCACCGAGACCGCGTACGACTTCAACCTGGACACCGTGTTCGAGTTCGGCCTGCAGCGCCTGCTCGACGGCTACGCGGTCCTGATCGACGGTGCCGGGCTCACCAGTGCTGGCGATGCACCATCTCCTCCAGCGGGCGGCGCCGGGACCTGAGGTCGCGCCGCTCGGCGCCGGCCTCGTGCCCGATGGCGACGGCGCCGATCGGCTCGTGGTCGGCCGGGATCCCGAAGGCGGCCTTGAACGGCTCGACCGCCTCGGGCACGATGCCGAAATACAGCGCGCCCAGGCCCTCGTCCACGGCGGTCTGCAAGATCAGCAGCGTGGCCATGCCCGTGTCGATGTGCCAGAACGGCACCGGCCACCTGGCCTCGTCCCGGTCGGTCCACCCCTTGTCCGGCCGGGCGTACCGGTCCAGGTAGATCCGCTTGCTGGACAGCGGCACGATCACCAGCGGCGCACTGCGCTCCGGCGAACTGTCTTCCTCGCCGATGGCCGTCCAGAAGCGCGGCAGGCTGTCCCCGTCCACCACCAGGAACGCCTGCCCCTGGGAGAACCCGGCGGACGGCCCGCGCACCGCGTTCCGCAAAATCCGGTCCAGGCTCCGCGGCGAGACCGGCTCACCGGTGAACGTCCGCACCATCCGCCGCCGGTTCACGACTTCCTGAAACTCCATCCCCCGACCCTCCCAGCCCCGCAGCGCCCGCGCAACGAAGCGGGGGCCGGATCAGCAGGAAGGATTTTGGTCGCTGAAACGACCAGGATCCATCACGCTGAGGGGCCTTCCCATCTGCTCTCCTTCTGCAGGGCGGGCGTAGCATCGGGGGAGGGTGGAGCTGCTAGGTCGGGTAGGTGGCGGCGATGGGGTTACGGTCACGCCGGTGGAGGGGTACGGCGGCGGGGGTGTCTGGCCGTGCGGTCGGTGAGTACCGGGGGCCGTGGTTCGTGAGACCGGCGCGGCGGGGGCGGGTTCGGTGGTGGGTTCGGACCGGGGTGCTGCTGTCGGGGATGGTTCTAGTGCGGGTGGCGCGCTGGTGGCCCGTGCTGAGCGGCGTGGTGCTCACGGTGGCCGGGATCGTGCTGCGCGACGGCGCGGTCGGCGTTGTTCTCCTGCCCGGGCTCGTCTTGGTGTTGTCCGCTCCGCTCATTCCGCCCAGCCCTAAAACCGAGCGGGTGCGGCGGGCCCTGCTGGAGCGCGAGATGGCCGCGTACTCGACCCCGGCCCAGCGGCGCGATTTCGAGACCACCCTGAACCGGTACCCGGACCGCGTCACGTGCGAGTTTCGCGACATCCTCGCCCGCCAGGCGGCCGCCGCCTGCCACCACAGCCCCCCCGGCAGCGGCCATGCCGCTGGTTAGCGTGAACGATCCTGGTCGTTTCAGCGACCAAAGTCCTTCGTCACGTTGGATGGCAGGCGGCCCGGTAGGGCGCCACAACCCCAGCCGGGGAGGGCCCCGCCGGGCGAAGCCCGGCCCCGGGGGGTCGGGGGGGTCGCCCCCGGGACAAATGACGAGACGCCCCCGGTGCTCAACGAGCACAGGGGGCGCCCAAGGCGAGTCGCGTGGGCCTGCGTGGACTTGAACCACGGACCTCTTCCTTATCAGGGAAGCGCTCTAACCGAGCTGAGCTACAGGCCCATACGCACCGCCGCCCGTAGGGGCGGCGGCACAACTAGGTACGCCGGGAAAGGCTACCGCATGTCGGCGGTGCTCCGGATCAGATTGTGGCGGTGCCGAGGATCACTCCGATTCCTTGAGCGTGATCTCTACGCCGCCGGCCAGGTTGGCGGTGACGTTGTAGAGAACCGAGCCCACCGTGCACAGCGCTGTGATCAGTACGACGTTGATCGCGCCGAGCAGACCGGTGTAGCCGAGCACGCGCGAGGCGGACAGGTAGGTCATGAGGTTGAAGCCGGAGGAGCCCTGGCTGGACGTGATGTTCGACACGCTGTGCTGCAGCGCGCTGAACACGCCGAGACCGGACAGGGCGGCGTACAGCACGGCCACCGCGACGAACAGGACGATGAAGGCCACCAGCGAGATGACGAAGCTGAACTTCATCACCGACCAGGGCTCGATCCGTCCCACCGTGAGCTGGGCCTGGCGGCCCTGCCGCTCGTCGCGTTTGCGTGAGCCGAACCTGCGTGGGCGGACGGTCCGCAGCGATGCGGTCATCCGGGACCTGGGCGGCTCGACCGGTGGGTACCCCGAGGGGAAGGGCGGAGGCTGGTCTAGCGGCCGCGCCCCATTCTCCCGGCCCATCTGGTAAGCCTGGTCGCCGTACATGGTGCCCACGGCGGGCCCGCCGCCGTGCGCGCCGCTTTCCGGGGTGGCGCCGTAACCAGAGTCCTGGGAACCACCGAAACCGGGGTCAGGCGAACCGCCGAAGCCCGCGTCCTGGGAACCGCCGAAGCCGGCCTCGGGCGAACTGGTGTAGCCACCCTCGTAGTCGCCGCGGAACTCGCCGGTGACCGGGCCCACGTACTCGCTCTGCTGCCCGTCGGAGTAGCCCTGGGCGGGTTCGCCGGCGCCGCCGAAGGCGGGCGGGCTCTGACCGCCGAATATGTCGCCAGTCTGGGGATAGCTGACGTGCCCCCCGCCGGAGGCACCGCCGAACCCGGGCGCGTCCACGAACGGTGCGTGCTCGATCGCCGCACCGCCGAAACCGGCGGCGTCGCCACCGAAACCTGGTGGCTCGGCGGCCGCCCCGTTAAAACCGGGCGCGGAGCCGTCACCGAAGTCAGGCGCCTCGGCCGGGACATCCCCGTTCGATCCGTGCGTGGCGTGGCCCCCCTGGCCACCGCCCACCGGCGGGTCGGAGAATCCGGGAGCGTCGCTGTCGTCCGGCCCCGCGGCGTACACCGGGCCGCCGTCGTGCTGCTCGTCGTCGGATGTGTCCAGGTCAGGCGGGTCAGCACCAGTGCTGACCGCCCCCGCCCCAGACAACCAGGACGGCGGGTCACTACGGTGGTCCACGTCACCCTCCTCCGGTGGACTTGCTAGGTCGAGGTTATCCGCAGGAAACGGTGCAAAGCGCGGCCACGTGTCGCTGCCGCCTTCCCTCGCACTCATTAGACGTCCCGCTCGACCATGTCGTTGCCCTGCTCCGGAGCCTCACCGGCCGCCCCTTCGGCGTCGGCCGTCCCCTCAGCACTTGCCGTGACCTCGGCGTCCGCCGGGGCCTCATCGTCGGAGTCATCGGAGTCGTCCAGGGACTCGGCGTTACGCGCGATCGCAACCACGCTGTCGCCTGGCCCCAGGTTCATCAGCCGGACCCCCATCGTCTGCCTGCCGGACTGCTTGACCTCGCCGGCCCGTGTCCTGATCACCCCGCCGCCGGACGTGATGGCGAACACCTCGTCCTCCGGCCTGGTCATCAGCGCGCCGACCAGCTCGCCCCGCGAGTCGACGATCCTCGCGGTGACCACACCCCTACCCCCACGATTCTGTAGCGGATATTGTTCCGCCGGGGTGCGCTTGGCGAAACCTCCCTGCGTAGCGACGAGAACATCTTCCCCATCTCGCACTACGTGCATGTCCAGTAGCTCATCGCCATCGGCGAAGCGCATCCCGATCACGCCCGACGTGACCCGGCCCATCGGCCGCAGCGAGTCGTCGTCGGCATGGAACCTGATCGCCTGGGCGTGCTTGCTCAGCAGCAGCAGGTCCTCGTCGGCCGAGACCAGCCTGGCCGCGATCACCTCGTCGTCCTCGCGCAGGTTGATCGCGATGATGCCGCCGGAGCGGGGCGAGTCGAAGTCGGACAGCTTGGACTTCTTCACCAGCCCGCTCTTGGTGGCCAGCACCAGGTACGGCGCGACGGTGTAGTCGCGCAGCGCCTGCACCTCGGCGATCTCCTCGTCCGGCTGGAAGGCCAGCAGGTTGGCCACGTGCTGGCCGCGGGCGTCCCGGCCGGCGTCCGGCAGTTCGTATCCCTTGGCCCGGTAGACCCGGCCCTTGTTGGTGAAGAACAGCAGCCAGTGGTGCGTCGTGGTGACGAAGAAGTGCTCGATGATGTCGTCGGTGCGCAACTGCGCCCCGCGCACGCCCTTGCCGCCGCGCCGCTGCGCGCGGTACAGGTCGGTCTTGGTCCGCTTCGCGTAGCCGCCCCGGCTGATGGTGACGACCACGTCCTCTTCGGCGATCAGGTCCTCATCGGACATGTCGCCGTCGTAGGCGATGATCTCCGTCCGCCGGTCGTCGCCGTACTTGGCCACGATCTCGGCGAGTTCGTCCTTGACGATCTGCCGCTGACGCTCCGGCCTGGCCAGGATGTCCTCGTACTCGGCGATCTTCGCCATCAGTTCGTTGTGCTCGTCGGTGAGCTGCTGGCGTTCCAGCGCGGCGAGCTTGCGCAGTTGCATGTCGAGGATGGCGCGGGCCTGGATCTCGTCGATCTCCAGCAGGTCCATCAGGCCCTGCTGGGCCTCGGCGGCCGACGCGCTGCCCCTGATCAGCGCGATGACCTCGTCGATCGCGTCGATGGCCTTGAGCAAAGCGACCAGGATGTGCGCCCGTTCCTGCGCCTTGCCGAGCAGGTAGCGGGTGCGCCGGACGATGACCTCGATCTGGTGCTCGACCCAGTACCTGATCATCTGATCCAGGCGCAGCGTGCGCGGCACCTCGTCGACCAGGGCGAGCATGTTCGCGCCGAACGTGTCCTGGAGCTGGGTGTGCTTGTACAGGTTGTTCAGCACAACCTTGGCCACCGCGTCCCGCTTGAGCACGATGACCAGCCGCTGCCCGGCCCGGTTGCTGGACTCGTCCCGCACGTCGGCGATGCCGCCGACCCGGCCGTCCTTCACCAGTTCGGCGATCTTCAGCGCCAGGTTGTCCGGGTTGACCTGGTAAGGCAGTTCGGTGGCGACCAGGCAGGTGCGGCCCTTGATGTCCTCCTCGACCTCGACCACCGCGCGCATGGTGATCGAGCCGCGGCCGGTCCGGTACGCCTCCTTGATGCCGCGGCGGCCGACGATCTGCGCGGAGGTGGGGAAGTCGGGACCGTGGATCCGCTCCATCAGCGCGTCGAGCAGTTCCTCGTCGGTGGCGTCGAAGTTCTCCAGGTACCAGCGGGCGCCGGCGCCGACCTCGCGCAGGTTGTGCGGCGGGATCTTGGTCGCCATCCCGACCGCGATCCCCTCCGAGCCGTTGACCAGCAGGTTCGGGAACCGGCTCGGCAAGACCACGGGCTCCTGCGACTTGCCGTCGTAGTTGTCACGGAAGTCGACGACCGCCTTGGTGTCGATGTCCCGCAGCATCTCCATGGCCAGCGGCGCGAGCTTGCACTCGGTGTACCGCATGGCGGCCGGCGGGTCGTTGCCCGGTGAACCGAAGTTGCCCTGGCTGTCGATCAGCGGGTAGCGCATCGACCACGGCTGGGCCATCCGGACCAGCGCGTCGTAGATCGCGCTGTCGCCGTGCGGGTGGTACTGGCCCATCACCTCGCCGACCACGCGCGCGCACTTGAAGAACGAACGGTCCGGCCGGAAGCCGCCGTCGTACATCGCGTACAGGATCCGGACGTGCACCGGCTTGAGGCCGTCCCGCACGTCGGGCAGCGCACGCCCGACGATCACCGACATCGCGTA
The DNA here is from genome assembly GCA_036267135.1 of Streptosporangiaceae bacterium. Classification (GTDB taxonomy): domain Bacteria; phylum Actinomycetota; class Actinomycetes; order Streptosporangiales; family Streptosporangiaceae; genus PALSA-505. The sequence goes on from DATAWQ010000014.1 coordinate 37,520, forward strand.
GTCGATATAGCTGCGCGCCATCTCGACCTGAATGTCGACGGGTTCGATGCGGTCACCGCCGGTCGGCGCGCCCGTGTCCAGCTCAGTCACTTCGGAGGCCTTTCGCTAACTTTGGTGAGCGGCGCTCAGATGTCGAGGAACCGGACATCCTTGGCGTTGCGCTGGATGAACGACCGCCGCGCCTCGACGTCCTCACCCATGAGCACGGTGAACAGCTCGTCCGCCTGGGCCGCGTCGTCGAGCGTCACCTGCAGCAGTACCCGGTTGGCCGGGTCCATCGTGGTCTCCCACAGCTCGCTGGGGTTCATCTCGCCCAGACCCTTGTACCGCTGGATGCCGTCCCGTGACACCTTGCGGCCGACCGCGGCGCCGGCCTCGATCAGCCGGTCCCGCTCCGCGTCGGAGTAGGCGTATTCGTCCGGGTTCCCCCGGCCATCCCACTTGATCTTGTAGAGCGGCGGCTGCGCCAGGTAGACGTGGCCGGTCTCGATCACCGGCTTCATGAACCTGAACAGCAGGGTGAGCAGCAGTGTGCGGATGTGCAGGCCGTCCACGTCCGCGTCGGCCATCAGGATGACCTTGTAGTAGCGGAGCTTGTCGATCGCGAAGTCATCGTGGATGCCGGTGCCGAGGGCCGTGATCATGGCCTGGACCTCGTTGTTCTTCAGCACCCTGTCGATCCGGGCCTTCTCCACGTTCAGGATCTTGCCGCGGATGGGCAAGATGGCCTGGTACATCGGGTCCCGGCCACCCTTGGCCGAGCCGCCGGCCGAGTCGCCCTCGACCACGTAGATCTCGCACTTGGCCGGATCCGAGGACTGGCAGTCGGCCAGCTTGCCCGGCAGCGAGGTGGATTCGAGCAGGCTCTTGCGCCTGGTCAAGTCCCTGGCCTGGCGGGCGGCCATCCGGGCCCGCGCGGCCTGAGTGGACTTGGTGATGATGTCCTTGGCCTCGCCCGGGTTGCGTTCGAACCAGTCCCGCAGGTGGTCGTTGCAGGCCTTCTGCACGAACGATTTCGCCTCGGTGTTGCCCAGCTTGGTCTTGGTCTGGCCCTCGAACTGGGGCTCGGCCAGCTTGATCGAGACGATGGCGGCCAGGCCTTCGCGGACATCCTCGCCGGTCAGGTTGTCGTCCTTCTCCCGCAGCAGTTTCTGCTCGCGGGCGTACCTGTTGATGATCGAGGTGAGCGCCGCGCGGAAACCCTCCTCGTGGGTGCCGCCCTCAGCCGTGTTGATCGTGTTCGCGAACGTGTGCACCGACTCGGCGTAGGAGGCGTTCCACTGCATGGCGATCTCGACGGAGATGCCCTCGCCGTCGTCGCCGAACTCGATGACCGAGCCGTGCACGGCCTCCTTGGACGCGTTCAGGTACCTGACGAAGTCGGCGATGCCACCCTCGTAGCAGTAGCTGACCACGCGCGGCTCGCCGTTGATGTGCTCGGGCCGCTCGTCCGTCAGCGTGATCTGCAGGCTGCGGTTGAGGAACGCCATCTCCTGCAGCCGGCGCGACAGCGTCTCGAAGTTCCACTCGAGCGTTTCGAATATCGAGCCGTCCGCCCAGAATGTGGTCGTGGTGCCGTGCTCGCTGGTCGGCTCCCCCTGGACCACCTCGGTGACCGCGTCGCCCTTCTCGTAGGCCTGCCGCCAGGTGAAGCCGTCCTTGCGCACCTCCACCTCGAGCCGGGTGGACAGCGCGTTGACCACCGATACGCCGACGCCGTGCAGGCCGCCGGACACCGCGTACGCCTGGCTGTCGAACTTGCCGCCGGCGTGCAGCGTGGTGTGGATGACTTCGAGCGCGGACCGGTGCTCGACCGGGTGCATGTCCACCGGGATGCCACGGCCGTTGTCACTGACCCGGACGCCGTTGTCGGCCAGCAGCCTGACGTCGATCGTGTCGGCCTGCCCGGCCAGCGCCTCGTCCACCGAGTTGTCCACGACCTCTTGGACGAGATGGTGCAGGCCACGCTCACCGGTGGAGCCGATGTACATGCCGGGCCGCTTGCGTACCGCCTCGAGGCCTTCGAGGACGGTGATCGAACGTGCGTCGTAGGACAAGGTTTCGCAATCCCTCCCGCCGGGTACAGCGCGCATCGAAGCACACGTCAGCTACCCGGTGCGCTTTCCTATTTTACCTGCGGGTACGTACAGCCTGGGCGCGTTCAGCCGTAGGTGTCGCGCGGCCCGCGGCCGCCCTTCGCCCGCCACTGGCCCGGCTGGCGCGGCGGCCCGGCCGGCCCGCGCACTTTGACCCGTTTTACGGTGCCTTCGCCCAGCTCCGCGTTCAGCCGCTTCACCAGCGTGCCGGCCAGCAGCCTGAGCTGGGTGGCCCAGGCGGTCGAGTCGGCCTGCACGATCAGCTCCCCGTCGGTCAGCCCCTCCGGCGTGGCGTGCGCGGCCAATTCGGGCCCGACGATCTCGGCCCAGCGCCCGAACGCCGACCCGACCGCGGCCTGCTGCTGCCAGCCGCGCTCGGCCAGCAGCTTGCGGATGGCCGCGCCGAGTGGCTGGGGGTCGTCTGCCCCGCGGGACGCCGGATGGCCTGATCCGCGGGCCTCGCGCAGCCGTTCATTAGACCTATTGGGCAATGAACGGCTGCGCGAGGCCGGGCTCTCCCCTCGTTCCCTAGCGTCGTCGATGGCGTCAGCCAGGGCCTCTCGCGCGCTGCGCAGCCGGCGTTGGGGGTCTGTGCTTTCCTGGCCGGAACCACGCCCTACGGCATCAGGCACGGGTGATCACCCCGCCGGCCACGTCGAAGCGGGTGGTGCGCAGCGCCGTGGGCAGGTCGGCGAGCACGGCGGTGGTGACCAGCACCTGCTCCGCGGTCGCGGCCAGCGTGGCCAGCCGCTCGCGGCGGTCGGCGTCGAGTTCGGCGAACACATCGTCCAGCATAAGCACCGGGTCGCCGCCGCCCGGGCCGTCGTCCGACCGCAGCAGCTCGTAGCCGGCCAGCTTGAGCGCGAGGGCCAGCGACCAGGATTCCCCGTGGCTGGCGTAGCCGCGGGCCGGCAGCTCGCCGATGCGCAGCTCGAGCTCGTCGCGGTGCGGGCCGACCAGGCAGACGCCGCGCTCGATCTCGGAGTTCCTGGACTCGGCCAGGGCCGCCCGCAGGCTCTCGGCGAGCTGCTCGGTGTTTGGCGCGGGCTCGGCCGGTTCGGTCTGCTCGCCCCTGGTCTGCTCGGCACCGAGCCGCTTGAGGTGCGCGGCCCGGTAGGCGACCTCGACCGCGCACTCGTCGCCGGACACCGCGGCGTAGGCCTTGACGATGAGCGGGCGCAGCGCGTTGGTCAGCTCCAGCCGACCGGCCAGCAGCTCGGCGCCGGCCTTGATGAGCTGCTCGTCCCAGGCGTCCAGCGCGCCGAGCATGGGCTGGTTACCCGGCGGACGCGCGCGGGCCGACTTCAGCAGCGCGGTGCGCTGGCGTACCACCCGGTCGTAGTCGGACCTGACCCCGGCGTACCGCGGCGCCGACTGGACCAGCAGGTCGTCGAGGTAGCGCCGGCGCTCGCCGGGATCGCCCTTGACCAGGGCGAGATCCTCGGGGGCGAACAGCACGCAGCGCAGCGCGCCCAGGATCTGGCGCGGCCGCTGCACCGGCGCGCCCTTGAGCCTGGCCCGGTTGGCCCGGGCCGGGTTTATCTCGATCTCGACCAGCAGGCTGCGCTCGGCCGAGGTAACCCCGGCCCGCACGATGGCCCGCTCGGCCCCGCTGCGCACCAGCGGCGCGTCGGTGGCCACCCGGTGGCTGGCCAGCGTGGCGACGTAGCCGACGGCCTCGACCAGGTTCGTCTTGCCCTGGCCGTTGGCGCCGGTGAACGCGGTCACGCCCGGCTCCAGGTGCAGGTCCGCCGAGGCGTAGCACCGGAAGTCGGTCAGCGCGAGCCAGTTGAGGTGCACAAGCTTCAGGCTAGTTGCCGTCAGGCGTCTTTCCGCGCGCTAGCTGCCCAGGCGGATCGGCATGAGCAGGTAGCGGTAGTCGGGAGCGGCGTCGCCGTCCGGCTTGCCGGTGATCACGGCGGGCTTGGACGGCGCGGTGAACGCGATCCGGGCGATGTCGGAGTCGATCGCGGACAGCCCGTCCAGCAGGTAGGTCGGGTTGAAGGCGATCTGGATGTCGTCGCCCTCGTAGCTGGCCTCCACCGTCTCCACGGCCTGCGCCTCGTCGCCGGTGCCGGCCTCCAGCAGGAGCTGGCCCGCGCTGAACGACAGCCGGACCGGGGTGTTGCGCTCGGCCACCAGCGCGACCCGCTTGACCGACTCGGCCAGCGCGCTCACCGGCAGCTCGGCCGTGGCGTTCACCTGGTCGGGCAGCAGGGCCTGGTAGCGCGGGAACTCACCGCCCAGCAGCCGGGTGGTGGTGCGCCGCCCGCCGCCGCCGAAACCGATCATCCCATCGCCGCTGTCGCCGGGCAGCGCCAGCGCGATCGACACCTCCGCGCCGGCGGTCAGCGCCCTGGCCGTGTCGGCCAGGGCCTTGCCGGGCACCAGCACGGCCGCGGTCAGGTCCGGCTGGGCCGGGTTCCAGCGCAGCTCACGCACTGCCAGCCGGTACCGGTCGGTGGCGATCAGCGTGAGCTTCTCGCCCTCGATCTCGGTCCGCACGCCGGTCAGCGCGGGCAGCGTGGTCTCGTCGCGGCCCGCGGCCGCGGCCACCTGGGCCACCGCGGCCGCGAACACGTCGCTCTCCACGGTTCCCACCGACGGCGGCATCTCGGGCAGCGCCGGATAGTCCTCCGACGGCAGGGCCAGCAGCGAGAACTGGGCGCTTCCGCAGGTCACAATCGTGCGCGAGCCGTCGGTGACCATCTCGACCAGACGCGGTGGCAAGCTCCGGGTGATCTCGGCGAGGAGACGGCCCGAGACGAGCACATCACCCTCCTCCTCGACCGCCACCGGCAGCGAGGCCTGCGCCGACACGTCGTAGTCAAAGCTGGAGAGCGTGAGCTCCTCGTGCGCCTGCAGCCGCATGCCGGCCAGCACGGGCAGGGCCGGCCTGGCCGGCAGCGCCCGCGCTGTCCACGCCACGGCATCGGCCAGCACATCGCGCTCAACCTGGAATTTCACGGCGAGCCGCCTCCTGTCCGCTGCATGTCATGAGTAGTCGATGAATTCTTGATGTGTAGAGATGGTCGCGCTGGGTATGCCGGATGCCGATGAGGCCAACGATGCCGAACCCGCCGCTGGAGAGCGCGATCGGCTGGTGCGTATGACGCGGAGCCCGTGATGCCGGTGGGCCGCTGAACCCATGATGCCGCACTCTCGCCGAACCGGCGTGCTTGGTGTGGCTGGGCCGTCACGCCTCGCACCCAACTGTTGGTTGTTAGTTTTCTGAAAAAGAAGAGAACGTAGTCGCAGTAGGCACGGTGGACGGTGGGGACAACTGCCGTCGTCCCAGGCCGGACGGGCTGTGGGCGTCCACAGGGGATGTGGGTAGCGACCGGGCCGGCGGTGGTGGGCTGTGAGCCGGAGAGCCAGATGCCGCGTTTGTTCTTCCGTTCTCCCCCGCCCTTGCCGGGTTGTCGACCGGTTGCCCCGAACTTTTCCCCAGAGTTGTCCACAGGCTGTGTGCTCAGATTGGACGCCGCGAAGCGATTTACCCGGGTTGGCAAGGGCGTCATCCGGCCGTTTCCCCGTGTTCACCCAGGTAAGTCCCGTGTTCACCCAGGCAGTGCTGATTGAGCCAGTGCTGATTGAGCCAGTGCTGATTGATGCGGTGCTCGCCGAGCCCGTGTTCGCGGCCAGGCTCATCCGGATCGGGCCTGCTGCTTGATCCGGTTGGTCAGCTCGGTCACCTGGTTGTAGATCGACCGGCGTTCCGCCATCAGCGAACGGATCTTGCGGTCCGCGTACATGACGGTCGTATGGTCGCGGCCGCCGAACTGCTGCCCGATTTTCGGCAGCGATAGGTCGGTGAGTTCCCGGCACAGATACATGGCGATCTGCCGCGCCGTGGCCAGCACACGGGACCGGGAAGTGCCGCAAAGGTCCTCAATGGACAGCCCGAAATAGGAGGCAGTCTGGCCCATAATGGTCGCTGCCGTGATCTGCGGGCCCGCCGACTCGGGGATGAGATCCTTCAGCACGATCTCGGCCAGGCCCAGGTCCACGGACTGCCGGTTCAGGCTGGCGAACGCGGTGACCCGGATCAGCGCACCCTCGAGTTCGCGGATGTTGGTGGAGATCCGGCTCGCGATGTACTCCAGCACCTCGTCCGGGGCGTTCAGTCCCTCTTGGTGTGCCTTCTTCCGCAAGATGGCGATGCGGGTTTCCAGTTCGGGCGGCTGGACATCGGTGAGCAGGCCCCACTCGAACCGGCTGCGCAGCCGGTCTTCCAGCGTCACCAAGCGCTTGGGCGCGCGGTCGCTGGAGATGACTATCTGCTTGCTGGCGTTGTGCAGCGTATTGAACGTGTGGAAGAACTCTTCCTGAGTTCCTTCCTTGTTTTCCAGGAACTGGATGTCGTCCACCAGCAGGACGTCGACGTCACGATAGCGGCGCCGGAATCCGTCCTGCTTACCGTCCCTGATCATGTTGATGAAATCGTTGGTGAACTCTTCCGAGCTCACGTACCGCACCTTGACGCCCTGGTAGAAGCTCTGCGCGTAATGGCCGATGGCGTGCAGCAGGTGCGTCTTTCCCAGGCCGGAGTCGCCGTAGACGAACAGCGGGTTGTAGGCCTTGGCGGGCGCTTCGGCCACGGCCACCGCGGCGGCGTGGGCGAAGCGGTTGCTGGAGCCGATGACGAACGTCTCGAACGTGTACTTCGGGTTCAGCCGGGCCGCGCCGGGGCGCGGGTTCTGCTGGCCACCGCTTCCCCGCATCGCCGCCCCGGCAGGCGGGGGGGCGCCGCGGTCCGCGCCGTCCTGGCCGCGGACCGGCTGCGGCTGGCCCATCCGGGCGTCGCGTCCGGCCGGGCCGGAGAAGCCGTCGCTTCCGTCCCGCTCGGCGCGGTCGTTGCCGCCGGTGTGGCCGTGGCGGCCAGAGTGGCCCTCATGGTCACCGGGGTAGCCCCCGTGATCACCGGGAAGCCCGCTCTGGTTACCGAGGTGGGCAGAGCCGGGTCCTGGCCCCTGGTCCTGGCCGGGACCCATCCGCGGGCGGTGCGGGTCATCGGGCTGGTGCGCGTCGCGGCCCGCCTCGCCGGGCGGCACCGGCGCGCCGCCGGCGGCGGGGACGGCGGCGGCCGGGTCCACGGTCACGGCGAGCTGGATGGGACGGCCGAGTTCCCGCGACAGCGCGTGCGTGATCAGATTGCGCAGCCGCGTCTCGAGCTGTTCCTTGACGAACTCGTTCGGGGTCGCGATCAGTGCCGTGTTCTCGACGAGGCCGAGCGGCCTGGTGAGCTTGAGCCACGCCCGCTGGTGCGGCTCGATCTGCATGCCGTTCAGGTCGTCAAGCGAGCGGGCCCATACCTCGGCGAGGTCTGTTTCGCTCATGCTGTGCTCCTCGCTGGCCTCCGGGGCCCTGCTCGCCTCCGGGGCACTGCTTGCCTCCGGGATGCTCCGTCGTGCCCCTTCGGCTCGATCATGAGTTTTTCCACCTCACGCCCCCACTGCCGTCCAGAGCTTTCTATCCACAGGTTGTACACGCAATTGCGCAAACCGATGCCGGTCACCCTCAGTAGTTTCCTGAGCCCAATAGGTTTTCTTGAGTCCGCGCCCCGGGACCGGCTCCGGTTCTCCACAGCCTAGGCGTCCTGCCTCCGGCGCGGTTGGCAAATGGCAGTGTTCTGGTAACCAGACGGCGAACCGCCCGTTCGGTCCGGCGCCTGGTTAGGTGCCCGGCTCGGTTTGACCGGTGGGAGGACGGCACCTAGGCTGGTCGACCGGCCACCGGGTCGGGGCAGCGCTTATGTGGCTGCCCGGGCGGTGGGGCGTGAGCTGTAGTTTTACTGGGCGGAGAGATCCCCTACGCCGAGCACCGCATCTGGAGCCACAAGTGAGCAAGCGTACATTTCAGCCGAACAACCGCAAGCGCGCTAAGACGCACGGATTTCGCCTGCGCATGCGCACGCGTGCGGGGCGGGCCGTTCTCTCGGCGCGCAGGCGCAAAGGACGCGAGCGCATCAGCGCTTGACGAGATCTGGGCCTGACAAGACCTGGGCCTGACAAGACCTGGGCCTGACAAGACCTGGGCCTGACCTGGGTTGGGCTTGACGAGGTCAGGCCTGAACCTTGCAGATAACGGCCTGTCGCCGGGTAGGGGTCTGGCAGATGCTCCCCGTGGAAGCACGGATGCGACGGCCGGCGGAATTTACCATGACCGTGCGGCAAGGCAGCCGGTCGGGCCGCCGGACGGTGACCGGGCACCTGCTGGTCCGCGCTGACCGCGACGAGCCGGCCCGGGTCGGGTTCGTGGTGAGCCGGGCCGTGGGCAACGCGGTCACCCGGAATAAGGTGCGCCGCAGGCTCAGACATATAGCCCGCGGTTATCTGAATTTCCTCCCGGGAGGTAGCCTGCTTGTTGTCCGCGCCAATCCCCTGGCCGCGGCCGCCCGCCAGTCGGATCTTGCCGCCGAGTTCGATCTGGTACTCGGCACATTGCTGCGGCGGCAGGTAGGGGCATCGCACCGGTGACGACGCAGGAGCACACTGTGCGGTCCGCGCGCGGACCAGATCCTGTGGCCCGGCTGCTCATGCTCCTGGTGACCGGCTACCGGCGGAGTGTGGGCGCGCTGCTCATGCCCAGGTGCCGGTTCGCACCCTCGTGCAGTGCCTACGCGCTCGGCGCGCTGGCCGAGCACGGCGCACTGCGCGGCACCTGGCTGGCGGTGCGCCGGATCGGCCGGTGTCACCCGTTCCATCCGGGCGGTTACGACCCGGTTCCGCCGCACGCGATGCGGGACGGCGGGTCATGTCGATGAAAGCAAGGTCCATGAAGGCGCGGTCGATGAAAGCGCGGTGCTGGCCAGAATGCAGAGCTGGCAGAGATGCAAGGGGAGCTAGCCAGTGACCATCGGCATTCTTGACCCGCTGTACGACGCCGTCGCGTGGCTGATCATGCACATCCACGCGATACTCGCCGTCCCGTTCGGCCCGGCGAGCGGGCTTACCTGGGTTCTGACCATCGTCGTGCTGGTCATCTTGCTGCGGCTGCTCCTGCTCCCGCTGTTCGTCAAGCAGATGCACTCCCAGCGCAAGATGCTGGCGCTCGCGCCCCAGATGCAGGAACTGCGCAAGCGCTACAAGGGCGACAAGCAGAAGCTCAACGAAGAGATGATGAAGATGTACAAGGAGAACGGGGCCAACCCGCTCTCTGGATGTCTTCCGCTCGTCGCCCAGCTTCCCGTGTGGTTTGCCCTGCTGAACGTGCTGCGGGCCATGACGGAGAACAAGCCGCTGTACGGCATGACCTCGACGGTGGTGCACGAGGCGCTGCAGGCGCACATCTTCGGCGTCACCGTGGCCGACAAGTTCCTGTTCCAGGCCTCGACGACCAACACCAAGATCGTGATCGGCATCACCGTCGTGCTGAGCGCGGCCACCACGTTCCTCACCGTGCGGCAGAGCATGAAGCGCGGCATGATGCAGACGCCGACCGTGGACGCGGACAACCCGATGGCCGGCGCGCAGAAGTACATGGCCTACATCGCGCCGCTGTTCGCGCTGAGCGGCCTGTACTGGCAGTTCGGCCTGGTGATCTACTGGCTGGCCTCGAACGTGTGGACTCTCGGCCAGCAGTACTTCCTGTTCAAGAAGATCCCCCCGCTGAACGCGGCCGCCGCCACGGCAGGCCCCGCCGCCCCGGCCCCCCCGGTGAGGACCACGACCGTCAGGGCCCCAGGGGCGCCGACCGCCAGGCGGACCACCTCGGCCACAGGTGCGGCCAGGCCCACCGGCGCCGCGAGGTCCACGTCGACCACGGCCAGGCCGGCCGCCGGTACCGCGAAGCCGCCCGCGGGCGGGGCGAAGCAGGCGGCCGGTGCGGCGAAGCAGGTGACCGGTGCGGCGAAGCAGGCCGCCGGCGGGGCCAAGCAGCCGGCCGGGACCGGCAAGCCGTCCGCGGCCACGCCCACGAAGCAGCCGACCGCCGCGAAACCGGCCGGATCGGGTAAGAAGCAGACCGCCGCGAAGACCGCCGCGGCCTCCCTGGGCATACCGCCGCCCCTGGCGAACGGCAGCGGCGGCAGGCTGCGCAAGCTGGTCGGCAAGCGGGCCGCCGAGCCGGAGCCTGAGCCCGAGCCGCAGGAGGTCACCATCGTCCGCCAGCAGCGGGTTAAGCAGTCGCGGAGCAAGCGCACGGGCAAGCGGTGAGCGATCCGCTCACACCCGGCCGCCTGGCCGGCCAGACTGCGATGTGCCGCCGCGACGGGTAATCTCGCGCGGTTATTGACGGCGTAGTGGGAACGGAGATCGTGTCATGAGTCATGGGGAGAGCGCTGACGTGGGCGTGGCCGGAGAGGTGCAACTGCCTGAGCTGCCCGAGGATGCCCTCGCCGAGGCCCCCGAGAGTGATCGAGCCGTCCCCGGGTTCGCCGAAGACGAGCTGGACGACGAGTTCGACGACGATGGTGACGACGACGATGAGGAGTTCGCCGAAGATTCCGCCGGCGACGGCGAGGTGAATCTCAACGACCCGCCCTGGTCGGACGGGGAGCGCCGGCTGGATCAGGACGGCGAGGCCGAGGTCACCGTGGCCGACCTCGAGCAGGAGGGCGAGATAGCCGCCGACTACGTGGAGGCGCTGCTCGACATCGCCGACCTCGACGGCGACATCGACATGGACGTGGAGGGTGACCGGGCCCTCGTGTCGGTGGTCGGCGGGACGCTGGACGAGCTCATCGGGTCCAAGGGCGAGGTGCTCGAAGCACTGCAGGAGCTGACCAGGCTGGCGGTGCAGCGGCAGACCGGCCTGCGCACCAGGATGATGCTCGACGTGGGTGGCTACCGCGCCGACCGGCGGCAGGAGCTGACCGAGGTCGGCCGGGAAACGGCCGAAGAGGTGGCGAAGACCGGGACGCCCAAACGGCTGGCCCCGATGACCGCCTTCGAGCGCAAGGTCGTGCACGACGCGGTGGCCGCCGCCGGGCTGCGCAGCGAATCCGAGGGTGAGGACCCCGATCGCCGCGTGGTCGTGTTTCCGGCCGGATGAGGCTGGTCACCACGGCGAGCGCGGCGAGCGGGGCAGACGAGGAAGGCGCCTCAGAGCCAGACCCTGGGAGGGCGCCGGCTCACCCGGCCACGGATGTGCCAGCCGCACCGGCGGTGGCGCGGGAGATTTTCGGTGCCACGTTCCCGCTGGCCGAGCGGTACGCAGAGATGCTGGCCGGGCCCGGTATCGTCCGCGGCCTGCTCGGCCCGCGCGAGGCGGAGCGGCTGTGGGAACGGCACCTGCTGAACAGCGCGCTGCTCGCCGAGTTGGTCCCGCGGCCTTCTACGCTGGTGGACATCGGCTCCGGAGCCGGGCTGCCCGGCCTGGTGCTGGCCATGCTGCTGCCCGACGTGAAAGTCACGCTGGTTGAGCCGATGGCCCGGCGAGTGCTCTTCCTCGGCGAGTGCGTCGCCGATCTGGGACTGGAGAACGTGACGATCCGGCGGGCGCGCGCGGAGGAGGTCACGAGCGAGTTCTCCGCCGACGTGGTCACCGCCCGCGCGGTGGCTCCGCTGGACCGGCTGGCCGGCCTGGCTGTGCCGCTGGTGCGGCCGGGCGGGCTGGTGCTGGCGGTCAAGGGTGAGCGGGCCGTCGCCGAAGCCGCCGCGGCGGGCCCGGTGCTGCGCAAACTGGGGGTCGTTGACGTCGCGGTGGTGCAGGCCGGAACGGGTTGGGACTGTGCCTCGGTCACTGTGGTCACGATGACGGTGGCCGTCCGGGCGGGAAAGAGCCGCCGGTCCCGGTCCGCGCCGAAACGGGCCCGGAATGGCGCGGGCAGAACCCGCCGTTAGGTGGCCGCTGGCTACTGGCTGGCTCGGCGCCCGGCTGTCCAGCGGTTCGCTGTCCGGGTGGTTCTGTGCTGGTTGGCTGGCTGGCCCGAAGTTCGGGCGGCGGACTGTGCGGACCGCTGCATCGTTGATAAGGGCGCGTCGCTGACGGTGCCGGTGCGCTGAGGATGCGACCGTGTTAGGGGTGCCGGCGGGACACCGGGCACCTTTGCCCGGTGTCCCGCCTAGCCGGCCTCGTTGTCGGGTAGGGTGCGCAGTTCGGGGCAGGGGAGTCTGCGGTGCCGGCGAGTGGCGCTGCCGCGGGGACGGCCCGGTGCCAGCGGTGCTCGGGGCCGCGGGACGAGCAATCGCTGGAGGAAAGGAGCTCGGATGGCTTCACTGCGGGGGCTCGGCTGGCCCGCTGATGTCGTGCTCCAGATACCTGCCCAGATGGCTCGCGATGAGCCCGCTCTCGGTGAAGGTCAGGCTGGGCTGGAGCCCGATACAGGTCACGCTGAGTCCGCGTCCGGTGACGCTTCCGGTGATGCCGATCTCGTCCGCACCGAGCTTTCCAGCCATGAGCGGGCTGGGTCGACAGCCGATCCCGGTCATGGCGAGTCCTCCGAGGCGACGCCGTCCAGTGGCGGTCGTGATGGATCGGCGCCCGATCCTGGTCACGAAGAACCGATGGCCGATGACGGTCACCCTCGGTCCGTGGCTAGTGACGCTCGCAATGCTTCCTTGCCTGATACGGCTGGCCGCGTCCCTTCACCGTCCCGCCGTTCGGGGAGTCTGGGGTGGCCGCGTTCGGGTGGCGCGTTGTCCCCGGCGGCTGATCCCGCCTCGATTGACGATGCGCCGATGCTCGCTTCTAGCGGAATTTCGGGGCCGGATCGAAGCTCAGATGGCGATGACGACGAGAAATTCACGCCGGGTTCATCGCGACGAGTCAGGCGTGCGCTTAAAGCGGCTGTTTCACGTGAAACAAGGCCGGAGAATGGTTTCCAGAGCGGTGCTAAGGCACGGGGCCGGACAAAGCGGCGCGAGCCAAGGATGGGAGCCAGCAGTGTGCGATTGCGGCCAGATCCGGATGGGCGGGGAAGCGTGAGCTCATCCGGCGGAACGGACTACGGCTCATCCCGACACGGTTCGTCCGGGCAGCACGGAAAGCCCGATTACCAGGACGGTTCCGGGCCCTACGGCTACCAGGACGAGGCCGAGTCCGGTTATCCGGATGACGGCAGGCCGCCCGGCTACCACGACACCTCCGCTGCCCCTGGCTATCAGTCGGCTCCGGCGCCCCCCGGCTATCCCGACGGCGTGTCTTCTAGTTACCCAGAGGGCACAGCTTCCCCCGGATACCGGGGCGATGCCGCGGCTCGCGGGTATCAGGACAGCGCCGGGACGTCTGGATATCCCGGCGGCGCGACTGCGGCGGGCCATCGGGACGGCCGCGAGGCTCCCGGCTATCAGGACGACCCGGCCTCACGCGACTACCCGGGTCGGCGACCCGCCTCGGTCGGCTATCCCGCCGGGCCGCCGTCACCGGTGTATCCGCCAACCCAGCCACCGCCCAGCTATCCCGCGAGCCCTGGATCGCCCGGAACATCCGGGTCCCCGCCGTACCGGTCCGGTACGGCGGGGACCAGCCGGGTTCCGCCGGTGAACATCCCGGACACGGGCCAGATCGCCGCCGATACTCCCATCGCCCGCGCCGCCGAGGCCGCGCTGGAGGCGAGGGGTGGCCCGCGGGCCCGGCCATGGCCCCGGCCCAAGTCCTGCCGGATGATCACGATCGCGAACCAGAAGGGCGGGGTCGGCAAGACCACTACCGCGGTCAACCTGGCCGCCGCGCTGGCCCTGCACGGTTCCCGGGTTCTGGTGATCGACCTGGACCCGCAGGGGAACGCCTCCACCGCGTTCGACGTGGAACACCGGTCCGGCACGCCTTCGGTCTACAACGTGCTGGTAGACGACCAACCCCTGGCCGAGATCGTCCGCCCGGTGGAGGGCATCCCCAACCTGCTCTGCGCTCCCGCCACCATCGACCTGGCCGGAGCCGAGATCGAACTCGTCCCGCTAGTGGCCAGGGAATCCAGGCTGTCCCGGGCGATCGCCGCCTACGACTCATCCAGGCTCGACTACATCCTGATCGACTGCCCACCCTCGCTAGGACTGCTTACCGTCAACTCACTCGTGGCCGCCGTCGAACTGCTCATCCCCATCCAGTGCGAGTACTACGCGCTCGAGGGGCTGGAGCAGTTGCTGCGCACGGTGGACCTGGTGCGCGGGCACCTCAACGCCAACCTGGTGGTGTCCAGCATCTTGCTCACCATGTACGACGGCCGGACGCGGCTGGCCTCCCAGGTCGCCGACGACGTGCGATCTCACTTCGGCGAGGTGGTCCTGTCTTCGGTGGTGCCGCGCAGCGTCCGGGTCTCGGAGGCACCGAGCTACGGTCAGTCGGTCATGACCTACGACCCGGGCTCCACCGGCGCTCTCGCCTACCTGGAAGCGGCCAAGGAACTGGCCAACCAGAACCGGGCCAGCGGAACGCGCGGCCGGTCCTAACCTGCGAGCGGGTGGCGCGGCTCATTCAGTCGGGCTACGACGATGGCGAGTCCCTTTTTCTGGGGCTGGAGGCAGTGCGCTTCGTTGTCAGAGAAGCATCCTAAGGCGGGTCCGGTCGCTGGTGGGAGCCGGTTCATCGCCGGAGGCTCGCGTCAATGGCTCTGGCGGAAGGGGCGTGAGGTAGCCGTGGGGTGCTCGGGCCGGGGTGCATGGCGGCTGGGCCGGTCCTGAACTGTGGGCCTGTTCGCTCGGGCGTCCAGGAACTCCGTGAACCTGGCAGGATGTGTTTCACCGGATACCGTTCCACTCCGTGGGCGGCGAAGCGCAGGGAGATGTAGTGCCTCAGCAGAAGCGCGGGCTCGGCAAGGGACTTGGAGCGCTCATCCCCCCTGCGGCGGCGCCGAGTAGAGACCCGCGTCATGTGGGGGGCCAGGGTCAGGCTGGGCGCCAGCCATCAGTCGACGGGGTGGCCACATCATCGGCAGTCCCGGGCGGACCGGATCAGCCGGGAGCGGTTCCCGGCGCCTACTTCGAGGAGATCGCCATCGCCGCGGTCACCCCGAATCCCCGCCAGCCCCGGCAGACCTTTGACGAGGAGGCGCTGGAAGAACTGGCCGCCTCGATTCGCGAGGTGGGACTGCTCCAGCCCGTCGTGGTCCGCCCGGTCATGCCGGGGCACTACGAGCTCATCATGGGCGAGCGACGCTGGCGGGCCAGCCAGCGCGCCGGGCTCGACCGCATCCCCGCCATTGTCCGTGACACACCGGACGACGACCTGCTGCGCGACGCGCTGATCGAGAACCTGCACCGCGAGCAGTTGAACGCGCTGGAGGAAGCGGCCGCATACCAGCAACTACTTGATGACTTCGGCGCCACTCACGAAGAATTGGCCGGCAAGGTAGGCCGGTCGCGCCCGCACATCTCGAACACCTTGCGGCTGCTTAACCTGCCCCCCGGCGTGCAGAAGCGCGTCGCCGCCGAGGTACTCAGCGCTGGCCACGCCCGTGCGCTCCTGGCGCTGGAGAACCCGGATGCCCAGGAGCATCTAGCCCATCGGATTGTGGCCGAAGGTCTGTCGGTCCGGGCCGTCGAGGAGATCGTCGCGATCGGGGATGGGGCGGCCGCCCCCAAAGCGCCGCGCGAAGCCCGGGCCAAGCCGCCGGCCCCGCCGCAGCTCAGGGAGATGACCGACCGGCTCTGCGACCGGCTCGACACCCAGGTTAAGGTCGAACTGGGTCGCCGGAAGGGCAAGATAGTCGTCGAGTTCGCCACCGTGGACGACCTGGAGCGGATCGTCAAGCTCATCACTCCCGACTCCCCGGGACTGTCCTGAAGCACGTGCCCAGCGCGTCCAGCCGTCGATGTTTCACGTGAAACACATCCGTGAAATTTAGGCCCCGGCCGATCATCGGCAAGGACGAGCCCACATCGTGGGCAACGACCGGCGACTCCGGCTGCAGCACATACTCGTGGAGGTCGCCACCGCCGCTGCCACAGCGAGTACACCAACGCTCGCGGGGCTCAGTGCGGCAGCGTCCGCCGGGGATGGGCCGAGCCGAGTTATCACCTTCATGCCAGCCATGTTAGGAACGCGGCACTGCGGGCTGCTGGCGTCATTCGGACGTCTACGTCAGCTTGGTTGCTGCGGGCGGCGGCCGACGTTCGCGGGGTTACACGAGGGTGACAGTCTCGCCGTTGACGATGAGCACCTGGCCGTCGCGCAGGGTGCGGTGCGGTATCGCGTGTTCGCGGTAGTGCTGGGCCAGGAGGCCGACCGCGGCCGCCTCGGGATGATCCGAGTCGTAGTGCGGGACGATCGCCTCGTCGATGAGCCCCAGGCCCTCCCACACCGGTTCGGATCCGTAGACCCGTGCTACCGCGGCAGCGTCGTCCACCATCTCCAAGCCGCGCAGGCTCGGCGCGAGCACACAGCACCCGGCGCTGTACCCGCCGTAGGTCAGTACGTCACCGGCGAGCAGGTCGCGAAGCACAGTATCCGCGCCGCTGAGCCGCAGCGCGTACCGGAGCATGAAGGTGTTGCCGCCGCGCAGCCAGACAAGCGCCACCCCGGCCAGATCAGCCCGCAGGTGCTCGGGCTCGCCGGCGTAACCGCGCAGGTCCAACTCGACCGCGTCGAACCCGAGCTGCCCCAGGTCTCGCACCTCGGTTCCGGTGCTCACCCGCCGGATGGTGTCTGGCTGGTCGTCCAGCGCGTTGGCGATGACCAGCGCCCGCCGCCCGCCGTCACCGGCCAGCGTGACCAGGTGCCCGGGGTGGTCACCGAGCCGGAAGGAGGAGAGGTACAGGCGCATTCGCGGACTCCTGAGCAGGCTGGGTCGATCGAGGTTACGGTCGTACCGCCGTGGCCGCGATCGCCGTGGCGAAGTCGTCCACGTCCTCTGCGGTGGTGTCGAAGGCCGCCATCAGGCGCACCATGTGCTCGGCCGGGTCCCACATGCCGAAGGTCCAGTCCTGCTGCAGCGACTCGATCTGGCCGGGGTCGAGCGAGACGAACACGGCGTTGGACTGCACCGGCTGCCGGATGTCCACACCGGGCAGGCTGCCGATGCGGTCGGCCAGCTGCTGGGCCATCGCGTTAGCGTGGCGGGCATTGGCCAGCCAGATGTCATCGGTGAGCAGTCCGAGGAACTGGGCGGCTATGAACCGCAGCTTGGAGCCGAGCTGAAGTAGTTGCTTGCGCTGGAACAGCACGTCAGTGGCGAGTTCATCGCGCATGACCAGGACAGCCTCGGCACCTACCGCGCCGTTCTTGGTGCCGCCGAACGTGAGCACGTCCGCGTGCGCGGCCAGGTCGGCCAGCCCACAGCCGAGGTGGGCTGCGGCGTTGGCCAGGCGCGCGCCGTCGATGAACAAGTACAGGTCTTGGCTCCGGCAGAACTCACTCAGCCGGGCCAGCTCGTCCAGCGTGTAGCAGGTGCCGAACTCGGTGACCTGTGAGATGGCCACCGCGCGGGGTTGCACCCGGTGCTCGTCGCCGCGACCGCCGAGCCGTCCTGCGATCAGCTCGGGGGTCAGCTTTCCATCGGGCACGTCGACGGTCAGCAGCTTGACGCCGAGGATCCGCTCGCAGGCCCCGCACTCGTCCATGTTGATGTGCGCGTTCTGCGGGCAGATGACCGCGTCGAAGGGCCGCAACAGCAGGCTGAGGCCCACCACGTTGGCGCCCGTTCCGTTGAACACGAAGAACGCGCGGCTGGCCCCGGACCTGGCCCGCAGCTCCGCAGCGGCTCGTTCGCTCCATGTGTCGGCGCCGTAGGGGAGTTCGTCTCCGGCGTTGGCGTCCGCGAGCATCCGGAGCACGGCCGGGTGCGCGCCGGCGTGGTTGTCGCTGCCAAAACTCTTCCGCTTGATCACCCGCCCAGCCTAATGAAGCGGTCCCCGCCCCCGCCGGCGCAGGGTGCCCCCGCCGGACAGCGGCTGGGCCCGTCCGGCTGACCGGTACTCACCCGCTTACCGCCGGAACAAGCAACAGCCGGGTCGCCGCGCCCTCCCGCAGTTCGAACTAATATCGATGGTGTGCGCGAATTTAAAGACTGAACAGCGGTATCTGTGCAGTTAGGAGCCGCGGTGGGCGGCGCGGAGCAGCAAATCCCGGCACAGGCCGCCGAAGTCCAGGCCCGCAGCCTCCAGGGCCATCGGCAGCGTGCTGGTGTCGGTCATACCCGGGGCGACATTGGCCTCCAGGAAGAAGACCTCTCCGGCCGGGGTCACGATCAGGTCGCTGCGGGACAGGTCCCGCAGGCCCAGGGCGGTGTGCGCGGTGACCGCCGCCTCGGCGACCGCGCGGGCGGCCGGTCCGGTCAGCCGAGCGGGTGTGTAGTACTCGGTCCGGCCCGCGGTGTAACGGGCCGCGTAGTCGAACCAGCTCCCGGACGGGACGATCTCCACCGGCGGCAGCGCCTTCGGGCCGTCGCCGAGGTCGATGACGCTCACGGCCACCTCGGTGCCGGAGACGAAGCGTTCGACCAGGGCCGTGTCACCGTAGGCGAAGCAGCTGATCATGGCCGCGGGCAGGTCGTCGGCGACGGCCACCAGCCCGGCGCCGAGCGCGGAGCCGCCCCGGGCGGGCTTGACGAACAGCGGCAGGCCCAGCTCCGCCACGATCCGCTCCAGCACTGCGGTCGCGCCCAGGTCGTGGAAGGTCTCCTTGGGCAGCGTCACAGACGCGGGCGTGGCCAGCCCGGCCGCGGCCACCACGGCCTTGGCGACCGGCTTGTCGAAGGCGAGCCGGCAGGCCTGCGCGGTGGCCCCGACGTAGGGCACCTCGAGCAGTCCGAGAACCTCCCGGATAGCCCCGTCCTCGCCACCCTTTCCGTGGATGGCGGGAAATACGGCGGTGGGCGGGTCAGACGTCAGCAGCGGGATCAGGGTCGCGTCGGCGTCGGCGGCGCCGGCGTCCACCCCCGCCTCGCTGAGCGCGTCCCTGATCCGGTCGCCCGAGCGCAGCGAGACCTCACGTTCCGGCGACAGGCCCCCGGCCAGGATGAGGACGTGCCCGAGTTCGGCCGCGCGGTCCACGGTGGCGGTATCCCCAATCATGCGGGGCCGTCGGCCGG
This sequence comes from Streptosporangiaceae bacterium, assembly GCA_036267135.1. GTDB lineage: Bacteria > Actinomycetota > Actinomycetes > Streptosporangiales > Streptosporangiaceae > PALSA-505. The sequence continues at coordinate 56,525 of DATAWQ010000014.1, forward strand.
CAGGCTGCCGAACGTCGCCCGCAGCTCCGTCTCCGCCTCGATGACGCCGGCCAGCCGCCGTACGCCCTCCTTGATCCTGGCCGGCTCCGGGTAGCAGTACGACAGCCGCATGTACTGGCCGCCCGAGCCGTCGGCGTAGAAGCCGGTGCCCGGCACGTAGGCGACCCGGCCCGAGATCGCGCGGGGCAGCATGGCCTTGGAGTCCAGGCCGTCCGGCAGCTTGAGCCAGACGTAGAACCCTCCGCCTGGGCGGGTCCACCGGGAGCCGTCCGGCATGCTCGCCTCCAGCGCGCCGAGCATCGCGTCCCTTCGCTCGGCGTACAGCTCGCAGAACAGCTTGACCTGCTGCTGCCACGGCTGGCTGGTCAGGTACTCGCGCACCATCAGCTGGGCCAGGCTGGAATGGCACAGCACCGCGGACTCCGCCGCCAGCACCAGCTTGTCCCTGATGCCGTGCGGCGCGAGCGCCCAGCCGACCCGCAGGCCAGGCGCGAAGGTCTTGGAGAAGCTGCCCAGGTAGACCACCCCGTCGGTGGAGTCCGCGCGCAGCGCCCGCTGCGGCTCGGCGTCGAACCCGAGCAGGCCGTACGGGTTGTCTTCGATCAGCAGCAGGTCGTGCCGACGGCAGATGTCCAGGACCTGGGCACGGCGCCCGGCCGGCAGCGTCACCGCGGCCGGGTTCTGGAACGTGGGCACCGAGTACAGGAACTTGATCCGCTGGCCAGCCGCAGTGACCCGGGCAATCGTGTCGGTGAGCGCCTCCGGGATGATCCCTTCGTCGTCCATCGGGATATGCACCACCGTGGCCTGGTAGGAGGCGAAGGTGCCGAGCGCCCCGACGTAGGAGGGTGACTCGGCCAGCACCACGTCACCGGGGTCGATGAAGATCCGGGTCATCAGGTCGAGCGCCTGCTGGGAGCCGACGGTCACCACCACCTCGTCGGGGTGGGCGCGGATGCCCTCCAGGGACATGACCTCGCAGATACCTTCGCGCAGCCCTGGGTCGCCCTGGGCCGAGGCGTACTGCAAGGCCACCGAGCCGCGGCCGGCTACCAGTTGCCCGGCAATCTCACCAACCGCGTCCAGTGGAAGGGCTGTGATGTACGGCATCCCGCCCGCCAGCGACACCACCTCGGGTCGGTCGGCCACCGCGAACAGGGCCCGGATCTCCGAGGCGACCATCCCAGCCGCCCGGGCGGCGTACTGGTCGACATAGCGGTCCAGCCGGTGCCTGGGATCGATGGTCACGACATGCCTCCGCTCGCTGGGTACCATGTCAGGGTACGGGCCGGACCGGGGACATGTGCCGTAGATAGCGGACCGCCGGCCGTGGCCGCCGGCCCAACCCTGGCTCGCGGTCGCGACGGCCGGACCCCGGCAATGAGCGCAGAGTTGAGTGAGCCCAGTGTCGTTTAGGGCAACGTCATTTAGTGCAGCATCATTTAGTGCAGGGGTGCCAGGTGCCGCGTCGTCTTGTCAACATCACTCTCGACAACCTGGATGACCTGCCCGTGTCGTGCCGGCGTTGTGTCTTCTGGGAGCTCGAGCCGGTGGCCAGGACCAGAGCGGAGAAGTCGGGCGATGCCGCGCTGGAGAAGGAGGCCTGGGTCTCCTCCATCCTGCTGGAATGGGGCAGTTGCGGGAAGACCGTGTACGTGGACGGGATCGCCGCCGGTTACGTGCTCTACGCGCCGCCGCTGTACGTGCCGCGGTCGCTGGCCTTCCCGACCAGCCCGGTCAGCGCCGACGCGGTGCTGCTGATGACCGCCCACATGCTCACCGAGTTCACCGGCGGCGGCCTGGGCCGGATGCTTGTCCAGGGCGTGGCCAAGGACCTGACCAGGCGCGGCGTGCGGGCTATCGAGGCCTTCGGCGACCTGCAGTGGAAGGAACCCGCCTGTGTGCTGCCCGCCGACTACCTGCTGGCCGTCGGGTTCAAGACGGTCCGCCCGCACCACCGCTACCCGCGGCTGCGGCTGGAGCTCAAAACCGCGCTGTCCTGGCGCGAAGACGTCGAGGTCGCGCTGGAACGCCTGCTGGGCTCGATGACCCCCGAGCGTGCCCTCCGTCCGGCCTACACCCGCCAGACCAGCCCGGCCTGACCGGGTTCGCGCGCAAAACAGACGTCCGGGCCGGAAAGCCGACCCGGACGAAGGTGATCAGCGAGATGGCAGAGATCGGGCCACCGGACGCGCGAGGTAGCAGTAATCGGGTTGGGTCAGATGAATTCGGCCAGATCCCGCAGCAGCGCGGACTTCGGCTTGGCGCCGATGACCTGCTTGACAACCTCGCCGCCGGAGAACACGTTCAGCGTCGGGATCTGCAGGATCCCGTAGCGCTTGGCCACCTGCGGGTTCTCGTCTATGTTGATCTTCACAACGTTGATCTTGTCGGCGTGCTCGGTGGCGATCTCCTCGAGCACCGGGGCAACCATCCGGCAGGGACCGCACCATTCGGCCCAGTAGTCGACGACCACGGGCTTGTCGCTCTTCAGTACCTCCGTTTCGAACGTCGCGTCCGTCACGGTCTTGGTGGCACCCACGTCTGGGACTCTCCTTGGGTTGTGATGGGAATGGATGATGCTCGGGTCAGCCTTCCTGGCTGGCCAGCCAGCGCTCGGCGTCCAGCGACGCGGCACATCCGGTGCCGGCCGCGGTGATCGCCTGACGGTAGGTGTGGTCCACGACGTCGCCGCAGGCGAAGACGCCCTCGATTTCGGTCCGCGTGGACGGCTGCTCCACCAGGAGGTATCCGTCGGCGTCGGTGGCGAGCTGGTCGGTGAACAGCTCGCTGCGCGGGTCGTGGCCGATCGCCACGAATATTCCGCCTACCGGGAGCAGATGCTCCGCCCCGGTCTTCGTGTTGCGTATCCGCAGCTCAGCGACCCGCTCCTCACCCAGGACCTCGGTCACCTCGCTATCCCACAGGAAATGGATCTTCGGGTTGGCGAAGGCCCGATCTTGCATGATCTTCGAAGCGCGCAGCGTGTCGCGCCGGTGGATCAGCGTGACCGAACGGCCGAACCTGGTGAGGAACATTGCTTCCTCCAGCGCGGAGTCACCGCCGCCCACCACCGCGATGTCGTGGTCGCGGAAGAAGAACCCGTCACAGGTGGCACACCAGGACACGCCGTGCCCGGACAGCCGCTTCTCGCCCGGCACGCCGAGCTCGCGGTAGCCGGAGCCGCTGGCGATGATCACGGCCTTGGCCAGGAAGGTCCCCTCGTGGGTCTTGACGACCTTAGGGTCGGCCTTCAGGTCCACGCTGGTCACGTCGTCGGCGACCAGTTCGGCGCCGAACCGCTCGGCCTGCTTGCGCAGCAGGTCCATCAGGTCCGGGCCGAGGATTCCGTCGGGGAAGCCGGGGAAGTTCTCCACCTCAGTGGTGTTCATCAGCGCGCCACCGGCGGTGACCGAGCCCTCGAACACCAGCGGATGCAAGCCTGCCCTGGCGGCGTAGAGCGTCGCGGTATAGCCTGCGGGCCCGGACCCGATGATGATCAAATTACGGACGTCGGTCACGACTTATCGCCTCTTCACCCTGGTTGGCGTGCCTTTCGGCTCGCCTTCAACTGGCATGCACAACAACGGATCCTAGGCCGTTGAGATTCCCGGACGGTGGCCAACCAGCGCCGTCGCCTTCCGGCGCGTCGCCGCCCCTTCCGGTGTGAGCCGAGACCCGACGTGAGCCGCGGTTCAGCCCTGGCCGGTCAGCTCAGTGTGCGCGATCAGGTCGGGGTGCCCGGCCGAGCAGGCCGGGCCGACGACCCAGACCTGCTGGGGCCGCCCGCCGGCCGCCGCCTGCACGATGATCGTGGCCGGCTGTCCCTGGTAGTGGGCTTGGTCCACGAGGCGTGGCGGAACCCCCCCGGTGATCTGCGTCACACAGGCCCGGAGCTGATCCTCGGTGCGCGATGAGGCCGAACTCGGCGTGGCGTCGGCGGGCGCTAGCCGGCGCATATCCGGCGACGAGGCCAGCACCGACGCCACCTGACTGGCCAGCGTGCCCGGCTGGTAGTCGGTGCCGCTGGAGGTCAGGCGCAGCTTCCCGGCCGGCAGAAGTGTTTTGTTCGGCCCGGCCTGCCCGGCCGGAGAGACCGCCGGACCACCCCGCGAGCCGAAGGAATGGCTGCCGTTGCGCGGGATGGCTGCGCCCGACGAGGCCGTCGACGAGGAACCGCCCTGTCCGGCCAGCTTGACCAGCCCGTACACGCCCACCACCAGGATCACCGCGATCACCGCGGCCGCGCCGAGCAGGCCCGTGCGCCACTGTGCGCTCCGTGCCGGGCGGTCCGGCCTGCGCCGGATCGGGCCCAGTGGGCGCCGCCGGTCCGGCTCGCCGGCGGGTCCCGGTGCCGCGCCGTTGCGCGTGCCTGCCTCGCCATTGGCCGTGCCCGCGGCGTCGTGGCCCGAGCCCACGGTCCCGCCACCGGGCGTGGCGGCCAGGGCGGCCGCCTCGGCGGCCAAGGCGGTCTCCAGCCGGGCGACGAGGTGCGCGGGCATGGCGGGGGTGGGCGCGCTGGCCAGCAGCGTGCTGACCTCCGCCAGGTCGGCGTCGAGGGAGGAGCAACGCGCACATCTGGTCAGATGCGCGCTGATTCTGGCCGACCGGCGCCTGCTCAGCAGGCCCTCGCGGTAGTCGGCTAGGACGCCGGTGTCAAGATGGCTGGTCACGATCGGTGCTCCCTCCTCCCTCGCCGGTGTGATCGGGCTGCGTGGCCCGATTCGGCTGGTCCGCGCGGCCGGTGACCGCGGCGGTAGGCAGAACGGCCGGTGATGGTGAGACGTCACCGGCGGCCGTCTGGTTCCGTGCCCGGCCGCCCGGCGGCCGGGCGCCGCGCAGGTGAGCCAGATGGGGGAGCAGCCGGGCCCGGCCACGTGAACACCGGCTCTTCACCGTGCCGGGCGAGACGCCGAGCACCTGCGCCGCCGTGGCCACTGAGTATCCGAGCATGTCCACCAGCACCAGCGCCGCCCGTTGCTCGGCCGGCAGGAGCTGCAGTGCGGCGTCGACGTCGAGCGCCGTGTCGCTGGCCGAGGTGGGGTCGGCGGCCGGCCCGCCGGACCGCTGGCTCAGCGCGTCCAGCACGGCCTCGTCGTCGGCGGGCACGGCCGGCTTGCTGGCCTTGCGCCGCAACTGGTCGAGGCAGGCGTTCACCACGATCCGGTGCAGCCACGTGGTCACGGCCGCGTCGCCGCGGAAGTCCGCGGCGCGGCGGAACGCGGAGATCATCGCTTCCTGCACGGCGTCCGCGGCGTCTTCGGGGTCGTGCAGCGTGCGCAGCGCCACCGCCCACAGCCGGTCCCTGTGCCGGCTGAACAGGGTGCCGAAGGCAGCGGGGTCACCAGCCACATGGCTGCGCAGCAGCTCGGCGTCTGACCGGCTGCCGCCGCCGTCTCGCCTCAGGTTCAGCCCGTGCCTCGCACCGCGACGTTGTAGATCTCGGCCTGGTACTCGTTGTTGCTGCCCGTCTTGGGCGGGAGCTTGGTGATCCAGATGACTACGTACCGGCCGGTGACGGGGTGCTTCAGCGAGAACGCCTGGTCGTTGCCGACGTTCGTGCCCGTCGCCACGGTGGGCAGAGACCGGCCCGCCAGCGGCGACGGTGCGGTGGCCGAGTCGCTCACCTTGATCTGCACGTTGGCGCCCGCGTTCGAGCCGAACAGCACCTCGATCTGGCTGATGCTGACCTGCTTGCCCATGTCCAGGACAAGCCCGGTGCCCTTGTACAGCCCACCGAACACCGGATTGCCGAGGTAGTAGTCGGTGTACCAGTCCGTGCTCGTGTTGGAGTCGATGGCCAGCGTGGCCTTGCTGGCGTTGTCGTGCGCGGTGGCGCTGACCGGGGTGAGCACGCTCGCCGTCGGCGCTGGCAGGGTGGACTGGTGCTGCTGCTGCGGGGGCGGGGTGTTGCTGGTGCGGTGGCTCAGCACCCAGCCACCCACCCCGACCGCGACGAGCAGTACCACCACGACGATGCCGATGATCGCGCTTGTGGTCACGGCCCGGCGGCCCGGGGCGGGCACGCCGTGACCAGGTCTCCGTCTCGTCTCACCGCCGGGAGCCCAAGGGTAGGTGCGGTTCCCGTCGGCCGCCGGCATGGCCTCGTTTCCGCCGTAGCCGGTGTTCGGCCGGTAGCCACCGGAGGAACCGTAGCCGTCCGGCGGTGCGTAGCTGTCGACGGGCGCGGGGCTGGGCGGGGCTGGGGCGGGCGCCACCTCGGCCAGCGCCTGGGCCAGCAGGGCCGGTGTGGTCAGTGGCGGTCTGCCCCGGCGGGGCCGCTGCATCAACGCCTCGCAGGCGACCGCGTCGATGGCGGCCGGCACGCCGGCCCTGACCTGCCGGGGGCTGCATGGCTGGCCTTCGGCCATCGGTGCCGGGGGCAGCGAGGTGGCCTCCATTCCGGCCCAGTGCCCGGTCAGGGTGGCGTACAGCAGCCTGCCCAGTCCCTGGGTGTCGGCGAGCTCCGGGTTGTCGGCGGTGATGCCGGTCAGCGCGGCATCAATGCCGAGCCCGGTGAGCTTCACCCCGCCGCCCGGTGTCCAGCGCAGCGAGCCAGGGGTCAGGCAGAGATGGGCGAGCCCGGCGGCGTGCGCTCCGGCTAGGGCCTTCGAGGCCTCGGTGATGAGTGCGACGCCGTGCCCAGGGTCCAGCGGCCCCCCGGCGAGCAGGTCGTCCAGCGAGTCGCCCGCCACCCACTCCATCACGATGTAGGCGCGCTCGTCCCCGCCGTCTTCCACGTCGAACACCTGGGACAGCCGGGGGTCAGTCAGCCGGCTGGCCGCGCGGGCGGCGGTCACGACCTCGGCTATGCGGGGAAAGCCGGGCACGAAAGTAAGCACGGTGACGGGACGGGCGAGGGTCTCGTCGATCGCTTTCCAGGCCGCCCAGCCCCCGGCAGCGCTTACCCGGTCTTCCAGCCGGTATCGGCCGGCCAGCCGGGCTCCAGGCTCAGAAGTGAACGTGCTCATACGCGTGCCCTCGAGAGCGGGGCCAGCTCTCGACGCTCCTCCCGAGCCCCGGCAGATGACCGTAGCGGCCATGCGGCATTCCGCACGTGCTCACACCATGCTAGGGCGTGCGCGGGGTTATCTGGGGTCGACGAGGGCCCAGACGGGCAAACCGTTATGCGCAGCGCGGGGAATTCACCCGTATGCGCCCGGAATTTCACCCGCCGCACAAGACCGCTTCCCCGCGGCCGGCTACAGCGTGGAGCCGGGGGTCCGCCCAGGCAAGCACGGTGGAGGGTTGGGGGTCCGCCCAAAAAAGCAGGGTCATCTACCGACCGCCGTGGCCGGGTGGATCGCGCCGTGACCTGGGCGGCGTTCGGGGCTTGGCCACCGGCTCCGCCGGTATGCGGCCGCCGAACCGCGCTCCCACCATGGCCAGCAACTGAGAGACCTCCGAGATTCGCAGTGAGCGGGCAATCAGCGCGTAGAGCAGCAGCCCGCCGCCCCCGCCGATCAGGACGGTGACCAGCCCGAAGAACGTGCCCTGGTGGATGACCACACCCACCGTGAAGATCATTTCTATCGCGAACATGGCGGCCGGGATAGCCGCGATGTGCATCTTGACCAGACTTCTGGTGATGGCCCGCCCGTCCAGGCTGCCGACCCGGCGGATGAGCAGCCGCCAGGCCACCACGCTGCCGACGAGGTTGGCGATGCCGAAGCCAGCCGCGAGACCCTCGTCGACCCGTCCGGACGGCAGCACGTTCAGCGCGACCACGTTCACCACGATGTTGGTCGTCATGGTGACCAGCCCGATCAGGCACGCTGTGCGGCTGTCGTGCAGCGAGTAAAAGACACGCAGCAGCAACTGGAAGATCATGTACGGCACCAGGCCGAGGGAGAACACCGCGAACACCTGGCCGATGTAGTGCGCGTCGGCCACGCTCGTGCTGCCGTGCGCGAACAGGAACTCGGCGAGCGGGGCGCCGAGCGTCGCCAGCAGCAGCGCGGACGGCACCACGATGACCGCGGAGAGTCTGATGCCGGTGGAGAAGTCCGCCCGCACCCAGGAGTAACGGCGGGCTGACGCGTGTGCGCTCATCCGCGGCAGCAGCGCGGTGATCACTGATATGCCGACGACCGCGTAGGGCATCTGGAAGAGCTGGTATGCGTAGGAGTACGGAGAGTACCCGGCCGTCGGCACGTGCTTGGACGCGATGTTGGCTATCACCAGCGTGGACAGGAACGCCGCCTGCGTGGTGACCACGTAACCGGCCAGCCAGCCGGCCATCCGGCCGATCTCGGCCACCTCCTCGCGGCGGAAGCCGAAGGTGAGCCGGGGCCGGAAGCCACAGCGTCGCAGCGCCGGGACAAGGGCGAGGCTCTGCACGACGATGCCGAGCGTCGTTCCGATGCCGAGCAGCCGGACTTCGCCCGGAGTGACATTCTGCGGGGTTCTGCCCAGGCCGGCTATCGCGATGTACAGGGAGAACATCACGATGAGGACGACGTTGTTGATCACGGGGGTCCACATCGGCGCGGCGAACCGGCCGCGGGCATTGAGTATCGCCCCGGCCAGCGAGCTCATGCCGTAGAAGAAGATCTGCGGCATGAAGAAGTAGGCGAGCAACACCATCACGTTGTGCTCGGGTCCGTGGATGGTCCCGGCGTACACGTCCACGACCAGCGCCGCGGCCAGGGTGGCGACCAGCGTGATCGCGCCGAGCGCGATCACGCCGAGCATGAAGATCCGCTGGAAGTATCCCTCCCCCTTGTCGGAATCCCGCTTGGCCGCCGAGACCAGCAGCGGGACCACGACGCTGGTGAGGATGCCACCGAGCATCAGGTTGTAGACGACGTTCGGCAACGTGTTGGCGTCGTTGTAGGAGGTGCCGAGCCTGCTCGAGCCGATCGCGTAGACGAGCATCAGGGTGCTGAGGAACCCGGTGGTCCTGGAGGCGAGCGTGCCGAGGGCCATGCCGCCGCTGGACCGCAGCAGGCTGCTGTCGCTGCTCTCCGTCGGCGCGGCCGGCCGACGTGGCCCGCGAGGGCCAAGCACCGGCTGTCCGTAGGGGCGCACCGGCGGCCCGGGGGGCCGGACCGGCCGTCCGGCGCCGGGGACGGGCATGGTCCCGGGCGGCGGCCCCGGTGCGAGCGGTGCCTGCCCGCCGCCGTGCGCTGGCGGTCCGTAAGGCCGCGGCGGCGCCTGTCCCGGCGGCCTTAGTGGCATCCCCGCTGGCCGTGGCTGTCCCGTGATGCGCGGCTGCACCGTCGTGGGGGGTGGCTCCGCGGCTGGGGATGGCCCCCTGGCACCTGGCTGCCCCTGGGCGCGGGGCGGCGGTGCCTGTCCCGGTGTGCCCGGGTAAGGGCTGCGGGGCGGCTGGCTCTGGGGCCGCCGTGGCTGCGTGCCGCGGGGCGGCGCTTGGCCCGGTGGGCCCTGGTACGCGCCGTAGGGCGGCTGTCCCGCGGCGCGAGGTGGCGGCCCATCGGGCCGGGGTGGCTGCCGTGGCTCGCCAGCGGGCCCGGAGGGTGGCCCGGTGGTGGGCGCCTGTCCTGGGGTCCGGGTGGCCTGCTGCGGAGAGCGGGCCGGGCCGCTGCCGCCGGTCTGCCTGCTGGGGGGCAGCCAGACCGAACGGTCGGCCGGATCCTCTGGCACGTCGGCCCCGTCCGGGGGCGGCACGAGATAACCGGGCGGCTCGCGACGGTGCGGAGGATCCCCGCGGCCGTGATCAGCGGCGCGCCCGGCCCCGTGCGTCGGCGTACTCATCCGGATCCTCCGGCGGGTCGTCGTTCGCGAGGTCGTCGCCTGACCCGACGCTACCCGGTGCCGAGGCCGCACCCGGCGCATCGGAGGATTCGTGGTCGTTGTCCGGTTGGCTGCCGTCCCGGCGAGACCGCCGGATGGCCCGGACGGACGAGGTCAGCACGAACACCCCGAGGGCCACACAGAGGATCACCAGGGCGAGCGTGCCGAAGCGGGTGGCGTGCACGGTCAGATTCACCCGGGTGGAGGTCAGCGGGCTGCCGTTGCGGCTGTACAGGATGAGGGTCACGTCGGTCTCACCGACGGTCGGGGCGCGTACGGGCAGCCGGATGGTCGTGGTCTTCCCGGCTGGGATCTTCACCAGGCCGTCGAAGGCGCCGATGCTGAGCCTGCCGTCGCCGGCGGCGCTCGCGTGCAGCACGACCTGGACGGCCGTGTGCAGGTCGTTGGAGATCGACACCGGCACCCGGCCCGACGAGCCGCCGAGCGTGATCTGGTCGGAGTCGATGATGCTGACCTTTTTGCTCTCGGCCCTCATGTACGTGAGCACGTTGCCCAGCAGGGCGCGCGGGGCCGCCGCCCTGCCCCGGCGGCCGGGCCAGTTGGCGGACTCCAGGGCGGCGATGGCCGTCTGCAGGTACCCGGGGTCGGCCGGGCTGAAGATGCTGGCCTCCAGCCTGATGGCGGTGCCTGCGGTCTTCACCTGCCTGAGGTAGGCCCGGCTGAGTTCGCTCTTGCTGACGTGGTGGTCGGGCGGTGCCTGCCGGGCCACTTGCCCAGTCGGATGGGGCGTCGCCGCCAGGTCCGCCAGGCTGGCGGGCCGCAGCCACGGCGCGGTCACGGTCTCGTTGAGCAGGCCGTCGGCCAGGCCGGGGGCCGGGTCCCACAGCCGTGGCGGCGTCACCACGACGGACCTGGCCGTGGCCGGCAACTCGGCCACGATCATGGCGGTCTGCGCGAGGAAACCCTGCTCGGTGGTGAACACCGAGCCGGGGTTGGTGGCGGGCCCGCTGGATGAGGCCAGCAGCTCACTGATGGTTTGGTCGGCCAGCAGCACATCCAGCGACGAGCCGATGCCGGTGGCGGCCGAGGCCTGCGCGCTCGGCGTGTAGCTGGGTGGCACCGCGCCCGACGGCGGCATCACCGACGAGCTGAGCACCACCGTGCTGATCTTGTTGGAGGCGAGGCTGTTGAGAATGCCCGCGTCGGCCAGCCCGCCCGTCGGCCAGGCGATCGTGCCGGAGCTGGCGGGCAGGTGCAGGAGCTGGCTGCCCACCGACCTGCCCTCGGCGAACGCGTTCTTCAGATCCGTGTCCAGGCCCACGTGGCTGAGCGCGTTCACATCCACGTCCGCGTACGGGGTGACGAACGCTTGCTGACCCGAGACGGCGCTGATCAGGGTGTTCAGCCAGGTGGCCGCCGTCTGGTCGGCCGGCATCGTCTTGGCCCCGCCGCAGTACGGCCCGGCCCCGACCGTGTACCGGTGGCTCATCGTCTGTGCGGTCTGGGCCACCGCCGGGTCGATCGCCCAGGTCAGATCCGCCGCCGGGTAACTGCGGCCGGCCGCGAGCAGTCCGTTCAGGCGACCGCCCTGGGCCAGGCTGGCGGCCAGGCCGTCGGACAGCAGCGCCCGGCAGATCGCCTGGTAGGGCTGGTCGAGTATCGGCCAGACCCAGGCGATGCTCAGCGGTTGCGTCAGCTGCGCCTGGGTGCCGCCGGGCCAGTACGGCAGGAAGGAATGGACGGTGGCCACCGCCAGGTCGATGTTGTTCAGGAGCTGGGCGGCCAGTGGGTAGACCCCGAAAATGGTCATGCCGACCGTGGCGGGATCCAGCGTGGCCCGCCAGCGCACGGTTTGACCCGGTGCGATCACGCCAGGCAGCGGCACCAGCGGTCCCTCAGGAGCGTCCGCCTCCAGGAGGTGACCCGCCGCGTACAGGGACAGGTCGTCCCGGTTGCCCAGCGGGCTGGCCGACGAGCGGAGCTGGATAGACAGGCCGTCGAGCGGCGCGGCCGTGCCGTTGCGGACGACGCCGGTCACGGTCACGGTGTGGTTGGGGCGTGCCCACTGCGGGCTGACCGACTCGATGAACACCGAGGGCTCAGCCGCGGCAGGCGACTGCTGGCTGGCGCCGAGGGCCGGTTCGGCCAACGCACCGAGGGCCAGCGGCCCAGCCGCGACGGCGGCGGCCAGCAAGGCCGCGGCGGCCCGGCGGCCCAACCGCCTGGCGTGGCCTCGCTCCGATGCGTCGGTGTGTCGCACGGCAGAAATGCTATTGCCGTTCACTGGGTGCGACGGAGGCTCGCCTCCCGGCGGGCCGGCTCGAAGCGTCGTTCATCGGCCCTCCGGATCGCCTGGCGTGCCAGCCGCTCTCCCGTTAAGCTGCGGCCTTCGCCGAACCGGCGAGCCGCTCCGATTCTTTAAGCTTATCCACAACGCTCACCCCCGATGCCCGTGCCGGATAGGACCATGCTCACCTCCGAACAGCGCCAGGCGGTTGCGAAGCTGCTGGCCGCCGCCACCCGCCCGCTGGATGACCTGGCGGTGCTGTTCGCCCGGCAGGGCCACCAGCTCGCGCTCGTCGGCGGGCCGGTGCGCGACGTATTCCTCCGGCGACGGCCGGGTGACCTGGACCTGACCACCGATGCCTCGCCGGAGCGGGTGCTGGAGATCACCGCGGACTGGGCGGACGCGAGCTGGTCGGTCGGGATCGAGTTCGGCACCATTGGCCTGCGCAAGGGCGAGCACAAGGTCGAGATCACCACCTACCGGAGCGAGAGCTACACCGAGGGGTCCCGTAAGCCGGATGTGCGGTACGAGAAGACCCTGGAAGGGGATCTGGGCCGGCGCGACTTCACGGTGAACGCGATGGCGGTGCGGCTGCCCGGTCACGACCTGGTGGACCCGTTCGGCGGCCTGCGCGACCTGAGGGACAAGGTGCTGCGGACCCCAGGCGCGCCCGCCGACTCCTTCACCGACGACCCGCTGCGGATCCTGCGGGCGGCCAGGTTCACCGCGCAGCTCGGCTTCCGGCCGACTCCTGAGGTCGCAGCGGCCATGGCCGAGCACGCCGGCCGCCTGGACATCGTGTCCGCCGAGCGGATCAGGGACGAACTGGTCAAGCTGATGCTGGCGCCCGACCCGGTCAGCGGGATCGTGCTGCTGGTGGACACCGAGGTGGCCGAGCAGGTGCTGCCCGAGGTGCCGCGGCTGCGGCTGGCACCGGACGAGCACTTCCGGCACAAGGACGTGTACCAGCACTCCCTCACCGTGCTCGAGCAGGCCATGGCGCTGGAGGACGGCTACGGGCTCAAGGGTGACCTGGTGCTGCGGCTGGCGGCACTGCTGCACGACATCGGCAAGCCGAAGACCAGGTCACAGCTGCCCGGTGGCCGGGTCGCGTTTCACCACCACGAGGTGGTTGGCGCGGCCATGGCCCGGTCCCGGCTGCGCCAGCTCCGCTTCCCCTCCGCCGTCGTCAGCGATGTGTCCACGCTGGTCGGCCTGCACCTGCGCTTCCACGGCTACGGGACGGGCGAGTGGACCGACTCGGCGGTCCGCCGCTACGTCAGGGACGCCGGCCCGCTGCTCACCCGCCTGCACGCACTCACCAGGGCGGACTGCACGACCAGGGACAAGGCCAAGGCGGCCAGGCTGGCCCGTTCCTACGACGGCATCGAGCGCCGGATCGAGGAACTCCGCATGCAGGAGGAAATCGATAGCCTGCGGCCGGACCTGGACGGACACGAGATCATGGGCATCCTGGGCCTGCCGCCGGGGCGCGAGGTCGGCAAGGCCGTCAAGCACCTGCTGGATCTGCGGATCGAGCACGGCCCGCTCGGCCGGGAGGCCGCGACTCAGGAGTTGCTGCGCTGGGCCGAGGCGGAGGGATTGACGGTGGCTGGCGACGGCTCGCCGTCACCTGACCGCGGGCCGACGACCAGCGAGTAGATCACGCCGGCCAGCACGTAACCACCGCCTGCCACCGCCACCAGCGGATACGACTTGCCACTGTCCGGCATGAACGCGGCGCTCACCGCCGCGCCGATCACGAACGGCACGTTGAACAGCATGTCGTAGAACGAGAACACCCGGCCGCGGAAGTCGTCCGCAACCTCCCGCTGGATGATCGTGGTCGCGCTGATGGCCACGCCCTGCGCGGTGATGCCGAGCGCGAAGCTGATGACCAGGAAGGGCACTTGGCTGAACGTCGCGCCGAGCGGGCCGGACACGACCCCGGCGATCACCAGCAGGATTCCGATCAGGCGGCTGGGCGACAGCCGGGAGCTCACCACCGGCATGATGATGGCGGCCGCCCCGTAGCCGAGCGCCGCCGCCACGACCACCAGCGTGAAGTGGGCCAGCGCGTTGTTGGCGTTGGAGTGGTAGAAGTAGTTGCGGTACAGCAAGATCGACATCAGGAACAAGATCCCGTACATGGCCCGCTGGCAGCCGGTGGCCAGGAGCGCGGCCGCCGGCCGGCGGCGCTGCAGCACGTGCCGTGCCCCGGCGGCCAGCCCCAGTGCGATCGTCCGCAACTCCGCGAGCACGCCGGCGGTGTGCTGTGCGACCTCGGCCCGGTCCGGGCCGAGCAGATCCCGGTGCATGGTCGCCCCGATCGCCCCGGCCACCAGATAGCAGCCCCCCGCGATCAGCAGCGTGACGGCCGAGCCGCCCCGCCCGCCGCCAGTGACCACGTGAATGCCCAGGCCGAGGAACCCGCCCAGGAAGCTCACGATGGTGCCGCTGGTGGGCGCCACCGAGTTCGCCATGACGAGCTTTTCCTCGGCGACCACGTGCGGCAGTGCGGCCGACAGCGAGGACAGGAAGAACCGGTCAACACCGAGCACCGCGAGCACGCCCACGTACAGCGGTGCCCCGAGGTTCCCCGAGGCCACCAGCGACGCGGTCACCGCCACGAAGATGGCGCGCAGCACCGCGGACCAGATGAGAATCTGGCGGCGCGAGCAGCGGTCGATGATCACGCCGGCGAACGGGCCGATCAGCGAGTAAGGCAGGTAGAGCACGGCGAACGCGCCGGCCGCCTTCACCGGGTTGGGGAAGGAGGTGGCGTTGAAGAACACGTAGGTGCCGAGCCCGGCGGTGAACATCCCGTCGCCGGTCTGCGACACCAGCCGGGTGCCGAACAGGCGGCGGAAGTTCCGCTCGGCGAGCACCGCCGACAGGTCAGCGAAGAACGATGACCTCCCGGGCCGCCCGCCGAGCCTCGCGCGGACCGTGGCCAACTTGCCGCGACGGTCCGCGTCTGAGGTCACACGTTCAGCCTACGGCGTTACCACCGGTCCGCTCCGCCCAGGCAGGGCCGTGTTTAGCGGTCGACCTCACCGGCGATGAACTTCTCGACCAGGTCCCGGCACACGTCGTCGCCGTACTGCTCGGGCGGCGACTTCATGAAGTACGAGGACGGGGAGAGCACGGGGCCGCCGATGCCGCGGTCCTTGGCGATCTTGGCCGCCCTGATCGCGTCGATGATGACACCGGCCGAGTTCGGAGAGTCCCAGACCTCGAGCTTGTACTCCAGGTTCAGCGGTGTGTCGCCGAAGGACCGGCCCTCCAGGCGGACAAAGGCCAGCTTGCGGTCGTTCAGCCAGGGCACGTGGTCCGACGGGCCGATATGGACGTCGCCCTTCGCCATCTCGCGCGGGATCTGGGACGTGACCGACTGGGTCTTGGAGATCTTCTTGGACTGCAGCCGGGTGCGCTCCAGCATGTTCTTGAAGTCCATGTTGCCGCCGACATTGAGCTGGTAGGTGCGGAGCAGTTCGACCCCCCGGTCCTCGAACAGCTTGGCCAGCACGCGATGCGTGATCGTGGCGCCCACCTGGGACTTGATGTCGTCGCCGATGATCGGCACGCCGGCCTCGGCGAACTTGTCCGCCCACACCGGGTCGGAGGCAATGAACACGGGCAGCGCGTTGACGAAGGCCACGCCCGCATCGATCGCGCACTGCGCGTAGTAACGGTCGGCCTCGTCCGAACCCACCGGGAGGTAGGACACCAGCACGTCCGCCCGGGACTGCCGCAGCGCCTCCACCACGTCCGCCACGGGCTCGTCGGACTCGGCGATGATGTCGCGGTAGTACTCGCCCAGACCGTCCAGGGTCGGGCCGCGCTGCACGGTCACCCCGGTGGGTGGCACGTCGCAGATCTTGATGGTGTTGTTCTCGCTGGCGAAGATGGCCGCGGACAGGTCCTGCCCGACCTTCTTCGCGTCCACGTCGAAGGCCGCGACGAACTCCACGTCCGACACGTGGTACGGACCGAACCGCACGTGCATCAGGCCGGGTACCCGGCTGCCCGGGTCAGCGTCGGCGTAGTACTCCACGCCCTGGACCAGGGAACTGGCGCAGTTGCCCACGCCCACGATGGCTACGCGTACTGATCCCATCTGAGATGGCTCCTTTACTCATGCCGTTCAGGTTGCGTTCACATGGCGCCGTCAGGCCAGGGCGGGGGGAAGCCGAGGGCCTAGCGCCGGCGTCACGTCGGGGGGTTGTTTTCCGGACCGGTTCCTCGCTCCGAGGCGATCAATTCGTTCAGCCAGCGGACCTCCCGCTCGACCGACTCCAGGCCGTGCTTGTGCAGCTCGAGGGTGTAGCTGTCCAGCCGCTCCCTGGTCCGGGCCAAAGCGGCGCGCACGCCCTCCATCCGCTCCTCGAGCCGGGACCTGCGCCCTTCCAGGATCCGCAGCCTCACGTCGGCCCTGGTCTGGCCGAAGAAGGCGAAGTGGACGCCGAACCCGTCGTCGTCCCAGGCCGCGGGCCCGGCCTCGGCGAGCAGGTCCTGCAGGCGTTCCTTGCCCTCGGCGGTCAGCCTGTAGACGATCTTCGATCGGCGGCCGGCGCGCGGGACGTCGGTCTCGGCTTCCTCCGCGATCAGACCGCGGGTCAGCAGCTCCTTCAGGCATGGGTACAGCGATCCGTAGGAGAAGGCGCGGAAGGCCCCGAGCAGGGCGTTGAGCCGCTTGCGCAGCTCGTACCCGTGCATGGGCATCTCGTGCAGCAGTCCGAGCACGGCCAGCTCGAGCACTCTCGAACGCTTGCCGCCGGCCCGGCTCTCACCCGGCCCGTAACCGCCTGCGCGATGGTCGATCACCCAGTGGTACCTTCCTGACGATCCGGTGGCCGCGCCCGGTTGCTGTCCGGGGCGCGTGACCATGATCCGGCCCGATGTCTCGGCCCGATGTGTCGGGCCGATGTATCGATTCGATACATCGCAAAGATATGTCCCAATCGAATGCAGCGCAAGCCCGGGGCATCGGCAGCCCTTCTGGGCTCGGCTCTGACGGTCTTCCGTCGTACCCTGTCGGGCATGGGCTCAATGCGCTCGGTTGTGGACTATGCGCTCGCCAAGAGGGCGACGCTGAAGGCCGTGCTGGCCGGCCGCACCACCGTCGCCGACGTGTGCGACGCTCATCCCTACCTGTTGCGAGCTGCGAAGTTTCACGGCGAGCCGACCGACCGGGTCTGCCCGATCTGCGAGGCGACCAGGCTCACCCACGTCACCTATGTCTACGGGGACGAACTCGGGCAGTACGAAGGACGGGTAAAAAGACGGCCAGAACTCGATGAAATGGCCCTGGAATACGGTGAGTTTCAGGTCTACGTCGTCGAGGTCTGCCAAAGTTGTGCATGGAACCACCTCGCGTCGTCCTACGTTCTTGGCACGGGCGAGCCGCGCACCCGGCGCGGACGCCGTGTCCGGGCCGGTGATTGAGTTATTGAGCCATCGCGGGGCCCGGCGAGCACGATGTGGGTGTGACGCATAACGACCACCCGGCCGGTAGTGGAGGCTGCTACCGGGTACCTTGGATTGCCAATCCGGGCGATTGACGCCAGCGCACGATCTGAACCCCCGATAGCGCTCGCGGGCCGTCATTGCGGGCCGCGAATCAGTGAGGACTCGTGAGTACACCAGACTTCACCGGATCAGGCCGGTCCCATCGGCGCACACCCGGCCCGGCGGGCCGGCCACGCGATGACAGCCCGCGGGGTGACGTCTACGGCGGCAACGGTTACGGCGCGGCCGGCTCTGGCCCAGGTGGGCGCCGCGCAGAGGACGGGTACTCGCGGCGGGACCGCCAGCCCGAGGCCGGTTACGGCCGTGGCTATGACAACCGGGCCGGCGGCAACGGGCGCTCAGGGGGCAACGGGTACGACGGCGCCCCCGCCCGTCCTCCCTCGCCCCCGCGCGGCCGCGGCAACGAGGGTGAGCGCTATGGCCTGCCTGGCGCCAGCGGAGGCGGACGCCGGGAGGACTACGGCCGCCCCGACGATTCCTACGGGAGCAACGGGGGCAACGGGGGCAGCCACCGCGCCGCCCGCGGAGCGCGCCAGGGCAGTGCGCGCCAGGGCAGTGACCGCCAGGGCAGTGACCGCCGCGGTGATGACTACGGCCGCCGGGACGACCCCTACGGTGGTGCTCCTAACGGCGGTGCTCCTAACGGCGGCGGCCGCGGGTACGGCCGCGCGGGCGCCGGGGTGCGCGAGGACACGGGCCGCCGCGGCGACGAGTACGGCGCGGGCGGCGGTGGCAAGGGCGGCGGCCGGGGCGGCCCCCGGCGACCCAAGCGCAAGGGCGACTGGTGGCGGCACTGGACCTGGAAGAAGGCGGTCGCGCTCGTGCTCGCGGCCGGGGGCACCGTGGTGGTGGCCGTCACGGTGCTGATCGGCGTGGCCTACGCCAATACCGCGATACCCACCGACGTGTCCCAGATGGCCGCGCAGCAGGCCTCGACGGTGTACTTCAGCGACGGCAAGACCGTGGTGGCCAGGTTCGGCACCGTGGACCGCCAGGTGCTTGCCTACAACCAGATCCCGGCTCAGCTCAGGAATGCCGTGCTGGCGGCCGAGGACAGGAACTTCTACAACGAGGGCGGCATCTCACCGACCGGCATCATGCGGGCGGCTTACGACGACGCCACCAGCTCCAACGACGCGCTGCAGGGCGGGTCGACCATCACCCAGCAGTTCGTGCGCAACTACTACTCCAGCATCGGCACCGAGCAGACGATCAGCCGCAAGATCAAGGAGATCTTCGTCGCGGTCAAGCTGGCCAGGGAAAAGTCGAAGGCCTGGATCCTCACCCAGTACCTGAACACCATCTACTTCGGCGACGGCGCCTACGGAGTGCAGGCCGCCGCCGAGACGTTCTTCGGCAAGCCCGTCAGCAAGCTGGACGTCTCGCAGGACGCCATGATCGCCGCGATGCTCAACGCCCCCGGGCAGTTCGACCCCACGCCAGGGTCGGCCGGCTACCAGACGCTGGTGGCCCGGTGGAAGTACGTGCTGCAAGGCATGGCCGACATGCACAACCTCAGCCCGCAGCAGGCGACGGCCCAGAAGTTCCCCAAGGTCGTCAGCGACCAGCAGCAGTCCGACGGCTGGACCGGCTACAACGGCTACATCATGCAGGCCGTGTATAACGAGCTGTGGAACGTATACCACTACACCAAGTCCGAGATCGACAACGGCGGGCTGCACATCGTCACCACGTTCAGCAAGCCGATGATGAACTCCCTGTACGCCACGGTGGACTCCGAAGAGCACCAGATGGCGGAGGCGGGCCCGGACGCGAAGCTGCCCAGCTACGCGCACGTGGGCGCGGTGCTGGAGGATCCGGGCACGGGCGCCATCCTGGCCACGTACAGCGGCCCGAGCTATTCGCAGTCCACGGCCAAGTGCAAGAAGGACGACTGCACCTATGACATGGCCATGGAGAACCGGGAGCAGGTCGGATCCTCGTTCAAGCCCTACGTGCTGTCCGCCGCCCGCGCCCAGGGCATGAGCGTGAAGACCAGCATCCTGGACGGCACCTCCCCGCTGTGCGTGCCCGGCGACACCTACCCGGACGTGACTTCCGTGCCGGCCACCGGCCCGGGGCAATCAGGATGCCCGAGCTCGCCGGACGGCTGGCACCAGTTCACCAACGACGAGGGTGACGGCGCCAGCGGTCCGCAGACCGTGGTCAATGCCACCGCCCAGTCGCTGAACACCGCCTACACCGACCTCACCCACCGGGTGGGCACCCAGAACGTCATCAGCATGGCCAAGAACTTCGGCGTCAACACCGGCTCCTACCTGCAGGGCGGCTCCGGGCTGCAGAACATGGTCGGCCAGGTCGGCCTGGCCCTCGGCACCGGAGCCCTCACCGTGGAGGAGCAGGCGAACACGTTCGCCACCCTGGCCAACAACGGCGAGTACAACACGCCGCACGTAATTCAGCAGATCACCAACGAGCAGGGAGCACCGGTCGCCTCCAAGGTCACCCACCACGAGGTGCTGACCCCCGCCGAGAACTCCGACGTCGACTACGCGCTGTCGCAGACCACGATCAACGGAACCGGCACCAACGCCGAGATGTCCGACGGCCGGCCGATGATCGGCAAGACCGGAACCACCAGCACCGCCCAGTCGGCGTTCTTCCTCGGCGCGATCCCGCAGTACTCGCTGTCGGTCGGAATCTTCACCAACAACCAGAACGCGAGTACGGCGGCCGGCGCGCAGACGCTGAACAACCTCGGCGGTCTGGGTGGCTATGGCGGTGACTGGCCGGCCCTGATCTGGCACGCGTTCGCGCAGAAGGAATTCCTCCATCTGCCGGTCGATCAGTTCGCCGCACCCGACTACGGCGGAACCGCGTGGAACCTGATGGGAGCTGGGACCGGCCAGACCAAGAAGCCGCATCCGTCCACCAGTCAGTCCTCGGTGCCGAACCCGCATCCGAGCCCGTCCTGCACGCCGAGCCCGCTGAACAACGACTGCCAGGGCGGCTCGCCCCCGCCGTCCTCGTCCTCGTCCCCGCCCCCGTCCTCGTCCCCGCCATCGACCTGCCCCCCGTGGCGGAAACACTGCCAGCCAAGCTCACCGCTGAATCAGTCGGCCAGTCAGCCGGCCCTCGATCCGAGTGGAGTCCCCGCTGCCGACCGGGTCAGCGCCGTCCCGCTGAGCCGCGGAGGGTGAGAGGTCACGCGGGCTCCCGGTAACCTCGCGCCTGATGGCAGAGCATGACGCGGCCGAAGTAGGTCCGGCCGCACCGCAGCCCGACCGCAGCCCGCCGCCGACCCGGCCGGCGCACCGGGGTGCCCTGATCGCGCTGGCCGGCTCGACCACAGTGCTGATCGTGGCCAGCCTGGCCGGCTGCGCGCTGGGCTTCCTGGACAAGGTGGCCTGCCGGGCGGGCGCCTGGAATACCGGGTTCGGCGTCTACCAGGCGCACTGCTACACCGACATCTACCCGCTGTACTACAGCGAGCAGCTCGCCGCCGGGAAAGTGCCTTACTACGGCCACCACGTCGAGTACCCGGTGCTCATCGGCGGCGCCATGCGACTGGTCGCCTGGCTGGTGCACGCGATCACCAATCCGTACATCAGGGGCCGGGAGTTCTTCGACGTCACCGTCGTCCTGCTGACCCTGTTCGCGCTGGTGGGCGTGCTGGCCACCGGCTACCTAGCCGGCCCGGGCCGGCGCTGGGTGGGGCTGCTGGCCGCGCTGGCCCCCGCGCTGATCCTGGGCGCCTTCATCAACTGGGACCTGATCGCGATGGGCCTGGCCACCGCCGGCATGGCGGCCTGGGCCGCACGGCGGCACGTGCTGGCCGGGGTGCTGCTCGGCCTGGCCGTGGCCACCAAGTTCTATCCGGTGCTGTTCTTCGGGCCGCTGCTCCTGCTGTGCCTGCGCGCCGGGCGGATGCGCGCCTTCTGGGTCAGCTTCGGTTCGGCCGCTGTGGCCTGGCTGGCGGTGAACCTGCCGGTCATGATCGGCGCTACCACCGGCTGGGACACCTTCTACTGGATGAGCGAGACCAGAGGCGCCGACTGGGGTTCGATCTGGTACTTCTTCGAGTCCCGGCACTGGCCGGTGGTGGGCGGGACCAACCTGGACTCGCTCAACCGGCTGTCGCTCGCGCTGTTCTGCCTGGCCTGCGTGGCGATCGGGGCGCTCATCCTGGCCGCGCCCCGCCGCCCCCGGGTGCCCCAGGTCTTCTTCCTGACCCTCGCCACGTTCCTGATGACCAACAAGGTGTGGTCGCCCCAGTACGTCATATGGCTGGTGCCGCTGGTGGTGCTGGCCCGGCCCAGGATCTGGTCGTACGTCCTGTGGCAGGTGGCCGAGGTGGGCTACTTCTTCGCGATCTGGTCTTACCTGCTGACCGTGGTCGGCGGCCCCGGCGGCATCGGCCAGGACCTCTACTTCACCGCCCTGCTGGCCAGGTTCCTGACCGTAGCCCTCCTGTGCGCCCTCGTGGTCAAGGACATCCTGCGCCCAGCCACCGACATAGTCCGCACGTCCGGCGACGACGACCCCGCCGGCGGCGTCCTGTCCGGCGCCCCCGACCGCCGCCTCCTGCACGCCGCCTGGCGGTTAGGCAGTTAGGTGGTCGCGGAGCCAGCGGATGTCGGTGGCGGGGTCGGGGGTCTCGCACACGATGGGAGCGCCGGACGCGCGCACCACGTCGAGTAGCTGGGCCGGGTCGATGGTGCCGTCGGTGAGCCCGGCGTGCCGGTCCCGGCCCGAGCCCTGCTCGTCCCGCGAGTTGTTGCAGTGCACCAGGTCGATCCGGCCGGTGACCGCCTTGACCCGGTCCACGATGCCGTCCAGGTCCTCGCCGCCCGCGAAGGCGTGACAGGTGTCCAGGCAGAAGCCGATGTTGTCGTCCAGGCCCGCGGCAATGGCCTCCCAGAGCCTGCCCAGTGCGTCGAGCCCCCTGGCCATGGCCCGGTCGCCGCCGGCCGTGTTCTCGATCAGCATCGGCACCGGGCGCTCGATCCGCTCGACCGCCTTCTGCCAGTTCTCGTAGCCCACTTCCTGGTCGACCCCGGCGTCCACGTGACCGCCGTGCACGACCAGGCCTTTGGCGCCGACGGCGGCGGCGGCCTCGAGGTGCTGGCCGAGCAGCTTGCGGCTGGGGATGCGGATCCGGTTGTTGGCCGTGGCCACGTTGATCCGGTACGGGGCGTGGATGAACACCTCGATGCCGGCCTCGGCGAACGCGTCGCGGACCGCGGCCGGGTCACCGGGAAAGACCGGCGCCTTCCAGGCCTGCGGGTCGCCCAGGAAAAACTGGGCGACCGCGGCGTCCGCGCCGGTCGCCGCAGCGAACGGATCCTCCCGGTGGACGTGCGCCCCAATGCTCGTCATGTCCCGAGCCTACGGGGCCGGCCAGGGGACGCGCCGGGTCAGATGGAGAAGCCGCCGTGCGCGAAGCCGAGACCGGCCCCCACGAATGCGGCCACCAGCCCGGTCACTATGACGATCCGCTCGTTGCGCGTCGCGGAGATCATCTGGTCGTACATGCCGACGAACAGCGCCACCAAGCCGAGCACCACAGCCGGGAAGTGCGCGGCCACGATGAAGCCGAGCACGAACGCCGGGACTCCGGTGAGCAGAGTGAACACGGCGAGGACGTTCTCCAGCGGGTGGTGCATACCGTCGTCGTTGAGGGTCAGGTACTGGGTTCTCAGGGTGTCGGGCACCGAGTGCCACCTCCTCTGGCGCGCGCCTACGCGGCGGCGGCCGTCATCACCACCACTGTTCCCCGTATTCACTTGCGCACAACCTAGACCGGCCTCCGGCGACGCCGGCCGGGGTGGGCGCGGGCCTCGCGCAGCCGTTCATTAGACCAGAAAATCCCTGGTAAGCTGTGGCCGCTGCGCGCGCCAGTGGGTTGGGGCTTTCCCCGGCAAGGCGCGCTGCGCCTCCTGTCACCCGAACACCGTGACCGCATCAGTCCAGAGGAGGGCTAGGTCTAAGCATGCGCCGTTATGAAATGATGATCATCCTCGACGCTGAGCTCGAGGAACGTACCGTCCAGCCGTCGCTCGATCAGTTTCTCAACGTGATCAAGACCAGCGGCGGCGCCGTCGACAAGGTCGACATCTGGGGCCGGCGGAGGCTGGCCTACGGCATCGACAAGAAGTTCGAGGGCATCTACGCCATCGTGGACCTGACGTCCGAGCCCGCCGCCGTGCGGGAACTCGACCGTCAGCTCAATCTCAACGAGGCGATTCTGCGGACCAAGATTCTCCGCCCAGAACGTCACTGAGCGGCTGTATCGTCGCGAGAAACCAGATCAGACGAACAACCGGAAGCAGGATCCACCATGGCAGCAGGCGACACCCCGATAACGGTCTCCGGGAATCTCGTGGCCGATCCCGAACTGCGCTACACGCAGACCGGGCAGGCCGTCGCCACCTTCCGCATCGCCTCCACCCCGAGGTTCCGGGACAACGCGACGGGCGAGTGGAAGGACGGCGACAGCCTCTTCCTCAGTTGCAACGTGTGGCGGCAGGCGGCGGAGAACGCGGCCGAAAGCCTGCAGCGTGGCATGCGCGTCATCGTCTCCGGGCGGCTGCGGCAGCGCTCGTACGAGACCAAGGAAGGCGAGAAGCGCACCGTCTACGAGGTCGAGGTCGATGACGTCGGCCCATCGCTGCGCAACGCGTCAGCCAAGGTCACCAAGTCCAGCCGGTCCTCTGGCGGGTTCGGCCAAGGCGGCGGTCAAGGCGGTCAAGGCGGCCAGGGTGGTTCCGGCGGTGGCTACGGCGGCGGCGGTGGCCAAGGTGGCGGCCAGGGCGGCGGCAACAACGACCCGTGGGCAGCCGAGGCCGCCGGTGACGGCGGGCTCAGCGACGAACCACCGTTCTAACCAGCTCACGAATCCCCAACTGAAAACCGACCATCCCCGCTCACCGCGGGGCTCTGCGAAGGAGCACCACGATGGCCAAGGCACCAATACGCAAGCCTAAGAAGAAGGTCTGCCTGTTCTGCCAGGAGAAGATCAAGTACGTCGACTACAAGGACACCGCGTTGCTGCGGAAGTTCATCTCCGACCGGCACAAGATCCGGGCCCGCCGGGTCACCGGCAACTGCACACAGCACCAGCGCGACGTCGCGACGGCGATCAAGAATGCCCGTGAGATGGCGCTGCTGCCGTACACGAGCACGGCGCGCTGAGGCGAGGGGAGCAGACACCGATGAGTCGCACACCGATGAAGCTCATCCTCACCCAGGAGGTCACCGGGCTCGGTTCGCCCGGCGACGTGGTCGAGGTGGCCGGCGGGTACGGGCGTAACTACCTGGTACCGCGCAAGCTCGCGATGCGCTGGACGCGCGGCGCCGAGAAGCAGATCGACATGATCAAGCGCGGCCGGTCGGCGCGGGAGATCCGCGGCCTCGACGACGCCAAGCAGGTGGCGGGCGAGCTGCAGAAGCTGTCCGTCCGGCTGACCACGCGGGCGGGCGCCAGCGGCCGCCTGTTCGGCTCGGTGAGCCCGGGCGACATCGCGGACGCCGTCCGTGCGGCCGGCGGTCCGGAGATCGACCGGCGGCGGATCGAGATCACCAACCCGATCAAGACCGTCGGCTCACATCAGGTGCGGGTCCGCCTGCACCCCGAGGTCGCGGCGTCGGTCGACGTCGAGATCGCCGGGTCCTGAACCCAGTTCCGAGCCAGTTCGCTTAACCGCCCCCGGTCGTCGGCTTTCCGGCCGCCGGGGGCGGTTGCGTCCGGCGGCCCGGCCTCCCGGCCTCCCGGCCTCCCGGCCGCCTAGCGGTCGGTGGTGTGCTCGTAGCCTGGGCGGCGCTTGGCCAGCTCGGGGTCGAGGTCGGCCAGCATGCTCCAGAGCCGGGCGATACGCTCGGCCAGATGAGCGTGCGCGGCGCCGTCGCGGCTGTCCGCGGCAAGGTCATCGATCGCACGGGCGAGCGCGTCGAGCGGCGTCTCCTGGGTCGAACACACACTCGAACGATAGCCCGCTCGACTGACACCCCGCGCCGGATCGGGAGAATCACCCGGGCGGCAGGCCAGACCCGGCCGGTCATCCTCCGTGTGTGGATAACTTCTGGCTGTTGTGGGTGAGAAAATTCCGCCCAAGTTTTTTCTCCACACAGCCGGTGGATCGTATAACAGCAGGTAGATCGCTCGGCTGCGCGGCGTGACCGTCGCTGTCCCCAGGGCTGCCCCCAAGCTGCGCACAGTGTGGACGGCGTGTCTACACAGGCTATCCACAGGGGCGTGCACATCATGAGTTGGTCCTTCGGCCTGTCGGCCGGGAGACTGTCTTCAGCGGTCGGCCGGCAGACTGTCAGAGCCTGGGGTTATAAAGGAGTCAGGCCGGAGAGCGGGCCGACCATATAATCGTAAAGATGTCATGACCTGGACAGGAACCCTGGGGCGGCGAACCCCGGGATAGAGGAGGCGGTGGGCGGGTGAGCGTCACCGAGATCGCGCCGAGGGGCGGCGATTTCGAGCGGACACCGCCCCACGACATCGCCGCGGAGCAGTGTGTGCTCGGCGGCATGCTGCTGTCCAGGGACGCCATCTCCGACGTGCTCGAGGTGATCCACCCCCGCGATCACTACCGGCCCGCGCACCAGATCCTGCACGAGGTCATCCTCGACCTGTACGGCCGGGGGGAGCCCGCCGACGCGGTCATGGTGGCAGCCGAGCTGACCCGCCGTGGCGAGCTGACCCGGGTGGGCGGGGCCGACTACCTGCACACGGTCATCGCATCGGTGCCGACCGCGGCCAACGCCGGCTACTACGCCAGGATCGTCCGCGAGCGGGCCATGCTGCGCCGCCTGGTCGAGGTCGGCACCAGGATCGTGCAGCTCGGCTATTCGGGTGACGGCGAGGCCGACGATCTCGTGGACCAGGCCCAGGCCGAGGTCTACTCGATCACCGACCGCCGGATCAGCGAGGACTACCTGCCGCTCGCGGAGATCATGCCGGGGGCGCTCGACGAGATCGAGGCGATCGGCAGCCGCGGTGGCGGCATGACCGGCGTCCCCACCGGCTTCGCCGACATGGACGCCCTCACCAACGGCCTGCACCCCGGCCAGATGATCGTCATCGCGGCCCGGCCAGCACTCGGGAAGGCACTGGCGCTGGACACGCCGCTGCCCACCCCCACGGGCTGGACGACGATGGGCGAGGTCCAGGTCGGGGACTGGCTGCTGGCCTCGGACGGCACACCGATCCGGGTTGTGGCGGCGACCGAGGTCATGCCGGACCGGCCGTGCTACGAGGTCAGGTTCGACGACGGGACGGTCATCGTCGCGGATGCCCAGCATGGCTGGCTCACCGACACGCTCGCCTCACGCAAGTCAGCCATTGGGGCCGCGGCGGCCCATCGTCGGCAGGTGCAGCAGCGCACCTTCGCTTCGGTCAAGACCACCAGGGAAATCTCGGCGACCTTGCGTGCTGGCGGAGATCACCGCCTCAACCACGTTGTGGCCCTGCCCGGTCCCCTCCGGCTACCTGAGGCAGACCTGCCCCTGCCCCCTTACACACTCGGGGTCTGGCTCGGCGACGGCACGAGCGCGGCAGCGAGCTTCACGTCCGCCGACCCCGAAGTAGCCATGCTGGTCGAAGCCGAGGGGATCGAGGCGCCAGGTCATGGGGCGGTGCAGGCGATTTTGCGGGCGTTGGGGGTACTGGGTCACAAGCAAATCCCGACGCAGTATCTACGTGCGTCCGAGGTTCAGCGCAGAGCACTCCTGGCGGGTTTGCTCGACACAGACGGGACCGTGGGTCGGACCGGGTCAGTCCATTTCGCTGTCACTTCGTGGAGACTGGCGTCTGACTTCCGGGAACTGATACTCAGCCTCGGATACCGCTGTGGCTGGTCGCAGAAGCCGGTCAAGGGGAGCGACCCCGCGTCATCAGTGGCCTATACGATCACGTTCACGACGAGCGATGACGTGTTCCGGCTGCAGCGCAAGCAGATAACGCACAAGGAACGTCGGCCGGCCAGGACGACACCGAAGACCCGGCGCCGTTACATCACCGCCGCGGAGCCGGTGCCCAGCGTGCCGGTGCGCTGCGTACAGGTCGACAGTCCTGATCACTTGTACCTGGCCAGCCGGTCGATGATCCCCACACACAACAGCACACTGGCTTTGGACTTGGCCAGGGCGGCGACGGTTAAGAACGGCATGGCCACGGTGATCTTCAGTCTGGAGATGAGCCGGAACGAGATCACGATGCGGCTGCTGTCCGCCGAGGCCAGGATCGCCCTGCACACGATGCGGACCGGCCAGCTCAACGACGACGACTGGACCCGGCTGGCCCGCCGGATGAGTGAGGTGGCCGACGCGCCGCTGTTCATCGACGACTCGCCGAACATGTCGATGATGGAGATCCGGTCCAAGTGCCGTCGGCTCAAGCAGCGCCACGACCTGCGCATGGTCATCATCGACTACCTGCAGCTCATGAGCTCGCCCAAGCGGGTCGAGAACCGGCAGCAGGAAGTGTCGGAAATGTCCAGGTCGCTCAAGCTCCTGGCCAAGGAGCTCGAGGTCCCGGTCATCGCCGTCTCCCAGCTCAACCGTGGCCCGGAGCAACGCACGAACAAGCAGCCAATGCTCTCTGACCTGCGCGAATCCGGCTCAATTGAGCAGGATGCGGACATGGTGATCTTGCTGCATCGGGAGGATGCGTACGAGCGGGAGTCGCCGCGGGCCGGTGAGGCGGACCTGATCGTCGCCAAGCACAGGAACGGCCCCACCGCCACGGTGACCGTCGCCTTCCAGGGCCACTACAGCCGCTTCGTGGACATGGCCCCAGGCTGAGCGGGGGCGCTACGGACAATGGCCTCGGGTGCCCGCTGGGCACCGGGGAGCCACAGGGACAGCAGCACGGCGACGGCGGAGAAGCCCGCGGCCCACCAGAACGCCACGTGGAACGCGTCCGTCGGCGTGGCCGGGTGCGCGGCGATGGCACCCTCGAGGATCACGGCCAGGACGGCGGTGCCGAACGAGCCGCCGATCTGCTGCGTGGTCCTGGTGAGCACGCTGGAGTGCGGGATCTGCTGCTTGTCCAGGCCGATGTAGCTGGCGACCATCACGGGCATGGTGACGGCCCCGAGGCCGAACCCGCGGATGACCCATCCACGGCCCGTGCGAAGACGGGTGTGGCGGTGCTGTACCGGCGCTGGCCCAACAAGGACGACCTGGTGCTGGCGGCCATCCGCCACTACGGCACGTCGCACCCCGTTGAGGTCCCCGACACCGGGAGCCTGCGCGGCGACATGGTCGCGCTGCTCAGCAACTTCAGCGGTATGCGGGTCGGCTTCGCCGCCAGCGTCAGCGCCGCGTTCTCCGGCCTGCTAGCCAGCACCGGCCTCACCCCGGCCCAGGTGCGGGAGAAGATCCTGGCCGACCGCCCGCTGCAGTCAGACCAGGTCTTCGCCCGGGCGCACGAGCGCGGCGAGGTCGACCTCGACCGCATCCCTCTGGTCGTCCTGACTATGCCGTTCGACCTGATGCGGCACGACATGCTGATGACCTACAAGCCGATCCCGGCAGAGCGGATCCTCGCGATCGTAGACGACCTGTTCATGCCCCTCGTCGCCGCCAACCACCCCAGGTAGGCCAGAAAGCCGCACCACCACCGGTCAGGCTCCGGCCCCGGTTCCGGTCGGCCCGTGACCGGCCTCCGCCGCGATCCGCAGGGCGGCGGTCACCAGCTCACCGTTCCCGCCCGCGGTGCTGCCGTCCGGCAGCACGGTGGTGTCCTCCAGCCCGACCCGGATGTCCCGGCCGAGCAATATCGCCGCCCTGATGACCGCCCAGGTGGCCATGCCTTCCGCGTGATGTACCCGGGGCGCGTCCAGGCCGTGCCGGCTCAGCGTCTCCTCAATCGCGGCCGCGGTGGCCACCGCCTCCTCGGGCGACTCTTCCTGCGGCTCGACCAGGATCCTGATCACCTTCGTGCCGAACTGGCTGGAGGCCAGCCGGTCGGCGTCGTCGGTCGTCCAGACCCCGCCCTCGACCTCGACCCCCACGTTGCCCAGCGTCGCGGCCAGCGCGTCGGGGCCCGGTTCGGACATGTTGATCGAGGCGAAGTCGGGCCGGTCCACCCCGGCCCAGCCGGCCACCAGAGACATCCGGCGCATCGGGTCGCCGCCCACGGCCCACAGGCCGGTCGTCACGCCGACCGGGACGCCGGGCACCGCTTCCCTGATGGCCCGGACCGCGGCGAAGACGGCGTCGGCTTCGAGGGTCTCGGCGCCGGAGGCGTCGCGCGGATGCACGTGGATGGCGGCCGCACCGGCCTGCACCGCTTCCTTCGCGGCGGCGGCCAGTTCGGCGGGGGTCTGCGGCACGGCAAGATGCTGTTCCCGGGTTGTCTTGCCGTTGAGACAGGCTTTGAGCAGCATCTTCCTCACCGTTCCTTCGAGCCCGTCAATTAATTTTGAGTTTCTGCTACCCAGAGTGGGTCGTCGTATGCGGGGCGGTACGCGTCAGCACCTCATAGCTTTCGCGCGTGGTGGAAGCCAGGAAGCTGCCGACGTGGCGGAATCCGAGCGCCTCGACCACCCGCCGGGCCCGCACGTTGAAGGTGGCGATGGTGACCCGGAAGGCCGGCGGGGCGAACCGGCGCTGCCCGAAGTCCAGGCCGGTCGCGATGGCCTCCCGGCCGAGCCCGCGCCCGGTGAGTTCGGGCCGCAGACCGCCGCCGGTGTCGAGCGCGGAGTCGTCGTACGGCCCACCGGGGACCCGGCCGTCGGGCCCGAAGGACCTGAAGCCGATCAGCCCGGTCTCGTCGGTGAGCGCGAAGAACCCGTTGGCAGGGTCGGTGAAGAAGGCCGGTTCGGTGCCGGTCACGTCGTAGCAGTCGTACGGCGTCGGGTAACGCCAGGTGACGATGTCGGCCGCGTAAGCGGGCGTCATCACGACGATCTCCACGATCTCACCCGACCCTCTCGAGATAGTCCTGGTAGAGCAGGACGAAGCCGTCCGCATCGAAGCTGATGTCGGCCTCGAAGCCGTCCGACTTGTAGTGCACGACGCGGTTCCCCAGCGGCGTGTACCGCTGCGCGTACGGCTCGGCGGTCAGCCCGGGCACGGTGACGAACCGCATCGTGTAGTCGCGGGCCTCGCCACCGTCGAGCATCCCGTCGCGCAGCACCGGCAGGGAGTTGAAGAACGCCGAATGCTGCAGGTCGAAGAAGTCCGCGTCGCCCAGCTCGACCCGGGCGCAGCCGCCGCCGGCCATCTCCAGGTCGAGTACTGGCCCGTCCAGCCGCCAGCGCAGCTCGTAGCTGATGCCGATCTGGGTGCCGTGCGCGCGGCCGGTGCTTACCGCGTACACGATCTCCATCCGCGGCTCGTCGAGCCCACGCCAGACCATGGTCCGAACGGTCATCGCCCAGCCCTCCTTAGCTAATGCCCTGCTCGTGGCCGGCCGCCGCCTGCTCTGCCGCCGCCTGCTCTGCGGCTGCCTGCTCTGCGGCGGCCTCGGCCCGCTGCTGCGACAGTTCGCGTTCCGTGGCGTTGCGGGTCTGCGCGGCGGCCCGCTCGAACTCGGGCCTGGCCTCGTCCGGCCGCCCCAGCTTCATCAGCAGGTCTCCGCGCACACTCGCCATCAGGTGGTAGCCCTGCAGCGAGGGCTCGGCGGCGAGCTGGTCCAGCAGGTCGAGCCCGGCCTGCGGCCCGTACGCGTACGAGACGGCCACGGCCCGGTTAAGCTCGATCACCGGCGACGGCGTGACCTGCGCCAATGTGGCGTACAAGCCGGTGATGCGGCCCCAGTCGGTGTCCTCGGGCCGGAACGCGCGGGCGTGGCAGGCGGCGATCGCGGCCTGCAGCGCGTACGGCCTGCGCGCCCCATCCAGCTCTTCGGCCCGGGCCAGCGCGGCCAGCCCCCGGTTGATGAGCAGCTGATCCCACCGCCGCCGGTCCTGGTCCAGCAGCAGGACCGGCTCGCCGGCGGCACCGGTGCGGGCCCGCAGCCTGGACGCCTGGATCTCCATCAGCGCGGTCAGCCCGTGCACCTCGGGCTCATCTGGGGCGAGCTGCGCGAGCACCCGGCCCAGCCGCACCGCCTCCGAGCACAGCGCCGGACGCATCCAGTCGTCGCCCGCCGTGGCCGAATAGCCCTCGTTGAAGATCAGGTAGATGACCTCGAGCACCGAGGAAAGCCGGGCCGGCCGCTCCTGCGGCCCCGGCACCTCGAACGGCACCTGCGCCTGGGCCAGTGTCTTCTTGGCCCGGACGATCCGCTGCGCGATCGTGGGCTCGGCGGCCAGGTACGCCCGCGCGATCTCGGCCGTGGTCAGCCCGCCGAGCAGCCGCAGGGTCAGCGCCACCCGGGCCGGCACCGGCAGCACCGGATGGCAGGCGACGAAGATCAGCCGCAGCAGGTCGTCGTCGATATGGTCGGAGAATGCGGCGTCGAAGTCCGGGCTGACGCTGTCGCCCTCGGCCTCCAGCGCCCGCCCGATCTGCGCGTACTTGGTCTGCAGCTCGCGGTTGCGGCGGAACTGATCGATGGCCCGCCGCTTGGCCACCGTCATCAGCCACGCGCCCGCGTTGCGCGGCACCCCGTCTTGCGGCCACTGCTCCAGCGCCGCGACCACCGCGTCCTGGGCCAGCTCCTCGGCCAGCCCGACGTCGCCCGTATACCGCGCCAGCCCGGCGATCAGCCGCGCCGACTCCATCCGGATCACGGTCTCGACCGCGGCGTGCGTCTGAGCAGCCGTCATGAGAACCGATCAGACCATCCGCCGGGCAGTCTGAGCAAACGAGATCCCGCCGGAAGGCGTCAAGATCGATCTAACTGAACGGCTTCGCGAGGTTGCCGCCGTCGGTCACCCACCCGTCCAGCGTGGGCCCAGTCCGCAGGGCCACGCGACACTCCAACGGTTGGGGGCCGGGTCCATCCCCGGGATGGCCCGGCCCCACGCTGCCGGTCACGATCAGTAGACCGGGCGGACCCGGCACTCTCCCTCGCCGAGCACGCCGAGGAACCGCTTGGTCCACTCGAGCGCCTCGTCCCGGTCCCGGCACTCCAGCAGCGCCCACCCACCAATGAGCTCCTTGGCCTCGGTGAACGGGCCGTCGGTCACGGTGTACTTGCCGTCGTGCAGCGACACCTGGATGGCCTCGTCGAGCGACCCCATCCCACCGCCGGCCACGTAGACCCCCGCCTTGGTCGCCTCCTCCATGAACGCGCCCATCTCCTCCATTTGCCCGGGGGACGGCGGCGGCATGGGAGTGCTGGGGTCGCCCAGTGTGTACCCGAAGTAACGCATCTGTCTTTCCCTCCGTTGTGCTAGCTAGTTCGTTGTGCTGGCTGGACGCCCATGATGGCGTCCCGAGCGGCCCGAGCAGGTGTTTTCGTGCTGTTGTCCGCTCCTTCTTGCCCAAGCGTCGAACGCCGCGCCCCCAGATCGACATCGGCCCCCGAAACCTTTCAAAGTTTTCTCCGGGCGCCCCGCCGAGCCCTCCGCTGGGACCTCCCCTCAACGGGAAGGATCGTCGTCGTCCGCGCAGCCACGATCCTTCAGGATCATGGTGCCCCCTCCCCGGCACCTGGAACGGCCGCACTATTGTCGGTGCCGTGAGCCGACTTCCGTACCTGCGCCGAGACGACCTCGATCCCGACGGCCAGCGGCTGTGGGACAGCATTGTCGATTCCCGTGGCGCCGAGCTGGCCAAGTCCGATCTGATCAACGAGCAGGGTGGCCTGCACGGCCCGTTCAACGCCTTCATGCACGCGCAGGGGGTGGGCCGCCGGGCCGGCACGCTCGGCCGGGTCCTGCGGTTCGAGACCTCGATCGAGCGCAGGCTGTCCGAAGTCGCCATCATCACCGTCGGCGCCCGCTGGCAAGCCGAGTTCGAATGGTGGGCCCACGCCCGCATGGCCCGTGAGCACGGCGTGCCCGAACCCGTAATCGACGCTATCGCCCGAGGCGAGGACCCTCCCTTCACGTCCGACGACGAGCGGACCGTCTACGTCGTATCCCGCCAGCTCGCCGAGACCAGCCGGGTCACCCCAGACGCCTACGCCGCCGCCCGCGACCTGCTCGGCGACACCGGCCTGGTCGAACTGGTCTCGCTGTGTGGCTACTACACCTTCATCTGCTACCTGCTCAACGCCTTCGAGGTCCCCCTCCCCCCGGACGCCACCCCGGTCTGGGACACCACCTCGCCCGACCCCCGCTGACCTCGCTACTAGGCACCGAGCCACCCAGGTCAGGCGCGCCTGTCCAGCTTGTGATGCACGAGGACTCC
>DATAWQ010000015.1:0-37985 GCA_036267135.1 Streptosporangiaceae bacterium
CAGGGGCCGACGGACTCCAACGGGGCCGGCAAGTCTTCGTTCATAGCGGGGCTGAGCCTGCTGCACGCCGACGACCAGTGGAAGCTGGCCAGCGGCGCCGCCGGCGCCGCCGAGCTGCTGTTCACCGCCGAACTGGCCGCCCAGGAGACCCGCTACTCCAACGCCGACCACGGCTACCTGATCGGTGTGTTCGCCGACCCGGGTCACCGGTCGCTCGGGGAACTGCGGGCCAGCGCGCTGTCGGTGTGGCTGCGCATCAACCGCAAGGCGCCCTATCTGGATCTGCGCTGGTACGACGGGCTTTACGTGCCGTACGGCGAGACCGAGGCGGACCGGGTGGCCCGGGTGGACGAGATGTGGCGCGCGCTGCCGATGAGCAACGGGCGCACCGACTTCCACGCCAGCCGGCTGTCCGCGGTCCTGTTCGGTGGCCGGGCCCGCTGCGTGTCGTTCCTGTCCACGTCGGTGCGCTCCAGCCCCACGCCCAACCTGCTGGCCCAGCCGCTCAACGAGCTGAGCCCCGGCCGCATCTTCGACGCGATCGCCAACCTGACCGGGCTCGACCGGGAACTCGAGGCCGAGGCCGCGCTGCGCAGCAAGGAACACGGCCACCGGTCCGACGTCAACCAGGCCGAGCGTGACCTGGAGACCTGGGAGGCTGAAGTCACCGTGGTCGAGGCGGGCATCGCGCAGCGGCTGGCCGCCCGCGAGCAACTGGGCAGCGCCCAGTCCGCCTGGCACAACCGGTGCGCGCGGTACTTCGTGGACGGCCTGGCACGGGCCGAGGAGATCCGGGCCGCGCTGACCGAACTGGACCACGGCGCCAAGCGGCTGGCCGAGGACCTGGCCGATGTCGGCACCAGGATCACCGCACTGAGCGACGACGCCGAGTTCGACCGGCGCTTCACCGAGGCCAAACGGTACCGCGACGAGATCGTGGCCAAGGACAAGAGCCTCGACACCGCACACCAGGTGGCCGCCAGCCAGATCGAGACCCTGGCCGCCCAGCAGCGCGAGCGGCTCGACCAGGCCCGGGCCGCCGACGGCCGCAGCCTGGCGACCGCCAGCGACGAACTCGCCGCGGCCCGCGCCGCCGTCGAGGAGGCGGCGGGCGATCGTGGTGCGGCCAGGGCCGCGGAGACGCGGGCCGCCGAACTGCTCGCGGCCGCCGAGTCGGGCCAGGACCTGGCCGCCGCCCCGTTGCGGGTGCTGGCCGAGGCGGGCGTGCCCGCCGCCGCGCTGCTCGACATCGTCGAGCTCGATTCGGAGCAGCGAGCGGCCTGGGAGCCCAGGCTGGTCCTGTACCGCGAGGCCGCCGTGGTGCCCCGCGACCAGGCTGACCGGGCCGCCGGCCTGCTCAGCGGCCTGCCCGGCTCGACGCTCATCCTGGCCGACGCGCCAGCCCGGGCCAAGGCGGGCGCGGCCAAGGCGGGCGCGGCCAAGGCGGGCTCGGTCAAGCGCGCCGCTACGGATCTGCCGGTGAGCTGCGACCCACGGTTCGATCTGACCGGGTTCCTGACCGTGATCGGGCAGCGGGCGGGCTCGGGGTCCGGGGAGGCCGACGCGGAGGCCGGCGTGCTCACGCTCGGCGGGTTCGCCGAGCCGATCGCCGGGCGGGCCGGGCGGGTCCTCGCCGCCCAGCAGGCCCATCGCCGGGTGGCGGAACAGCTGGATCGAGCGGGCCGGTCTTTGGCCACCGTTCAGAAAGATCTGGCGCTGGCCGAGGAGCGGCGCAACGCCGCACAGGCAGCGGAACAGGCCACCGGCATCCAGCAGCGCATCGACGGCCTGCGTAAGGAAAACGCGGCCCGCGCGGACGAGCGGGACGGGCTCGAGCCGCTGCTGGCCTCGGCCGAGAACGCCTACGCGACAGCGCTCGGCGGCAAGCAGGCCAGAGAAGAGAAGATCGCCAACCTGCGGGGCGAGCGCGGGCGGTTGCGGGCCAGCCAGGACAAGACCGGGCAGCAGAAGGACGTGCTCACCGCGGAGCGGGACCGGCTGGACCTGCTCGGCAGTCAGGCCGCGTGGGGAGACAGTGAGGCCGCGGCCCACGCCTACCTGCTCTCGCTCGGCGACGGTGCCTCGCAGCGGGCCACCGCCGAGTGGGACGAAGAGGCGTGCCAACTGCTCGGCGACGCGGTGCGCCGTTGCTTCCCCGACGCAACGCCGCCTGAGGAAATGCCCGCGGAGATCCGCGTGCTGCTGGTCGATCAGCGCTGGCTTCGGGTCAGCCTGGAGACGCGGGTTCCGCTGGTTCCCGCACTCTTGCGGGCAGTGCGCACACACTTGAACGTCACCGAGGAGCACGACAGCTACCAGCAGAAGCAGATCGCGGCGCAGCGAGCGGAACGGACCGCCGACCTAGCCGCGGCGCGCACCGGGCTGGGCGAGGCCGAGCAAACCTGCCACGCGCACCGGGCCTCCCTGGCGCTCGGCATCAAGGCCACGCTCAAGCAGGTCGCGCTGAAGTTCGACGAGCTGGACCAGGCCTACGGCGGATACGGGGCCGGGCTGGACTTCCCCGAGCCGGATCCGCCGGCCGAACCTGATCGGCCCTGGCAGTGGACGGTGGCGCCGAAGTGGCGGCGGGCCGAGGGGCAGCGGCTCGGCGGGTACAACCTCAAGGCCAACACGGCGCAGATCGACGAGAAGGCGGCCAAGCTGGTGTGCGCGGCCGCGCTGGCCGCCGGCGGCGACCGGCCGCTGATGCTGATACTCGACGAACTCGGCCGCAACCTCGGCAAGCAGCACCGCCGCGAGGCCGTCGCTCTGTTCGAGCAGATCGGCAACGACCGCAACATCACCGTGGTCGGCGCGCTGCAAGACGACATGGAGCGCTACGCGGTCGAGTCCTCCGGGCTCTACATCAAGCTGCGCCGCAGCTCCGACGCGATCGCCTACAACGAGCCGCCGGTGGTCATCGGGGACGAGTCCAACCGGGCCAGGGTCGAGCTGCTGCACGGCTGGCTGTCCTCCTACCGACCGGGCGGCGAAGGGCCGCCCGCCGGGGAGGGAGCGGCGGCTGGTTACACCGAGCCCGAGCTGGACGGTCTGGAGTAGCCGCCTGGGCTGGCCGCCTGGATTGGCCGCCTGGATTGGCCGTGCCCTGGCAAGATGACCGTTATGACCGCACGCCTTGACGTCTTGTGCGCTGGATACGCGGCCGAGCGGGTGGCCAGCACGGTGGTGCTGATCCGCGATGCGGACGCCGTGGTCGTGGTGGATCCCGGCATGGTGGCCAGCCGGCGGCTCATCCTGGATCCGCTGGAGCGGCTCGGTGTCGCCCCGGCCGCGGTCACCGACGTGGTGCTCAGCCATCACCACCCCGATCACACGCTGAACGTGGCGCTGTTCGAGAACGCGCGGGTGCACGACTTCTGGGCGATCTACTCGGGCGACGTGTGGACTGACCGGCCCGCCGACGGGTTCGAGCTGGCGCCGTCGGTGCGGCTCATGGCCACACCCGGGCATACCGCGCAGGACATCACCACGCTGGCGGCCACCGCGGACGGGCTCGTCGCCTGCACCCACCTGTGGTGGCACAGCGAGGGACCGCAGACCGACCCGCTGGCCGAGGACCAAGGGCTGCTCGACCGCTCCCGCGCCCGGCTGCTCGCCGTGGGCCCGGCCCTGATCGTGCCGGGCCACGGTGCGCCGTTCGCCCCGCCTGGTCAGCGGGGCGCCGTTCGCCCCGCCTGGTCAGCGGTAACGCGCCCTGGTGCTACCCCCGCGCTGGCCCAGCCCGCCGTGGGGGACAGCACTATCTGATCGAAGGCAGGTTCAGCTCGGCCCGGACCACGTTGGTGTCGGCATTCAGCGTGGTGCCGTCGCTCTCGTACTTGGACAGGTTGTCCGAGGCGATGTCCTCGTTGATCGTGTCGAAAGCGACCGCGAGGGCGTGGATGTCGCTTTGCATCGAAGACGGCCAGGTCTGGCTGAGCAGCTTGCGAGCCGTCCGCACTGCGGCCCGGCCGGCCTCGCGGGCCTTCGTCGCGGTCAGCGAACCCGACCCGGCCGCCTGCTTGACCGCCGCCGCCCAGCCGGCCTGGTCGGCCAGATACTGGTGGGCGTAGTTGACCGACGCCGGCGTCGACGTCGCCGGGACCGCGCTCGGGCTCGGCGGTGCCGTCGTCGCGGCCGGGCTGGCCGTGCCCGTGGTGGGCGAGGGTGACGGGCCGGCCGCACCGCTGCCGCACCCGGTCAGCGCGCCTGCGGCCAGCCCACACCCGAGCAACAGCGCCGCGGTAAGAACGATTCTTCGCATACCCCCGTAAACCGGTTTCACCTGCCGTACCTTACGAGAAGATCTTCCGTTACGCTAGGGTGTCCTTTGGTTGACGCTTGCCCTGCGTTTGACCTTCATGGTCCCCGCCTCCGCGGTGCTAGCTAAGGAAGCAGCGCCACACACGGGAGGTAAGAGCGCATGTCGTACGGGGTGGCTACTCCGCCCAGGCGTCGGCGATGGCGGACGTGGCTGTTTGTCGTCGTCGGTGTCGTGGTGGGCCTGGTCGTCGTGCTGACCGTCGTGGGCCTCGTGGTGAACACGGGTTCGCCACCGAAGCCCAACATTACCGATGCCCCCAAGGCCACCGGACTGGTCCGGCTGCACTTCGGGCAGAAGGCCACGCTCTCGCAGGGCTGGACCTCCGACGGCATCGTGTCGGCGACCGTGTACGGATTCCAGACGCCGTTCACCTCGCAGACCGACAACCGCCCGGACGCCGGCGACCAGTACGCGGTCAGCCCCGTGCAGGTGTGCGCCGGGCCGCACGGCGCCGATACCACGACCCAACTTCTGGCGTTCCCGTTCCAGCTCGTCTACCCGCACAGCCAGACGTTCGGCGTGCTGGACGGCCCGGACGCCGCCAAGGAGCCCGACGTGTCTAACGTGGGCGCCACGCTGCACGCCAACCAGTGCGTGCGCGCCTATGCGACCTTCCAGTTCGCCAAGGGCAAGCCTCCGCTCGCCGTCGGCTGGGGCAGTCCGGATCAGCCCGCCTACGAGTGGACCGCGGCCGGCGGCTGACACCGTTCGGGGCATTGACAGCTGCCCGGCCCGGGATTTGACTCTGGGTAACGAACTAGCCACCCAGTGAAGGGTTATCGGCATGCTCACCTCTCATGCCGCCCGGCGCCGCCACCCTCGTGGCCGGATCACCGCGCTCTGCGCCGCCCTCACTGTGGTCGCGGCGGTGACCACCGGGGCCACCCTGTCCGTAGCCGCGCCCGCGGCCGCAGCGTCCAACGGCGTGGGCGCCAGCCCCGCCATGGGCTGGAGCAGTTGGAGCTTTATCCGGCGCGACCCGACCGCCGCCGGCATCGAGGCGCAGGCCAAGGCCATGGCCGGCAGTGGCCTGTCGTCCGCCGGGTACGACTACGTGAACATCGACGACTTCTGGTACGACTGCCCCGGCAGCCAGGGACCCGACGTCGACGGGAACGGCCGCTGGATCACCAACGCCACCGAGTTCCCGCCCGGCCCGGGTGGCGAGAACGGGATCCAGGCCGTGGCCAGCTACGTGCACTCGCTCGGCCTCAAGTTCGGCCTGTACGTGACGCCCGGCCTCTCCGAACAGGCGGTTTCGCAGAACACGCCGGTGCTCGGCACCAGTTACACCGCCGGCGAGATCGCGACCACCACGAGCGAGAACAACTACAACTGCGGCGGCATGGTGGGGCTGAACTACTCCAGCCCGGGCGCGCAGGACTTCATCGACTCCTGGGCCGACGAGTTCGCCTCCTGGGGTGTGGACTACGTCAAGCTCGACGGCGTCGGGGACTCCGACATCGGCGACGTCGAGGCCTGGTCCAGCGCGCTGCAGCAGAGCGGCCGCCCGATCCACCTCGAACTGTCCAACAACCTCGACATCGCCAACGCCTCGACCTGGGCCCAGTACACCAACGGCTGGCGGACCGGCGGTGACATCGAGTGTTACTGCGGTTCGGGCGGCAGCAGTTACCCGCTGACCGACTGGTCGAACGTGCAGTCCCGGTTCGCCCAGGTCGCGCAGTGGCAGCCCTACGGCGGCCCCGGCGCCTTCAACGACTACGACTCGATCGAGGTCGGCAACGGGCCAGCCAACGACGGGCTTACCGACGCCGAGGCGCAGTCCCAGCTCAGCTTGTGGGCCATGGCCGCCTCGCCGCTCATCCTCGGCGTCGACCTGACCAACCTGAACTCCACCGAGCTCGGCTATCTGAAGAACGCCGCGGTCATCGGGGTGGACCAGGACGGGATCGACGCCGGGCGCATCGTCAGCAACGTCAACCAGCAGGTGTTCGCCAAGACCGAGCAGAACGGCGACGTGATACTCGGGCTGTTCAACTACAGCGGCAGCGGGAGCCAGACCGTGACGGTCTCGCTGGCCGCGGCCGGGATCCGGGGCAGCGCCACCGCGACCAACCTGTGGACCGGAGCTTCGGCGGGCACGCTGAGCGGCACCTACAGCGTGACCCTCGGGGCCGGCGGGGCCCAGTTGCTCAAGCTGGTCCCGGTGGGCGGCACCGCGGGCGCCACCACCTACCAGGCCGCCTCGTCGGCCAGCACGCTGGCCGGCGGCGCGGCCGTATCGGGCTGCAACGCCTGCCTCGGCGGGCAGAAGGTCGGCTACGTCGGCAACGGCGGCACCCTCACTTTCAACGACGTCACGGCCCCCACCGCGGGCAACTACCAGGTGCAGATCGGCTACCTGGACGGCACTAGCGGCACCGTGGGCCGGTCGGCCACGGTCAGTGTCAACGGCAGCGCCGCCTCGACGGTGGTGTTCACCCCGACCGGGAGCTTCCAGAATCCGGGCTCGGTCACCGTCTCGCTGCCGCTCAAGTCCGGCGCCAACACCGTCGAGTTCGCCAACTCCTCAGCCTGGGCCCCGGACTTCTCGGCGATCACCGTGCCGTCGGCCGCGACCACCACCACGACCGGCTACCTGGCCGCCGTCTCGGGTAACACGCTGGCCGGCGGCGCCGTGGTGCAGAGCTGCCCGGCCTGCACCGGCGGGCAGAAGGTCGGCTACGTGGGCGAGGGCGGCACGCTGACCTTCAACAGCGTCAGCGCAAGCGCGGCGGGCGTCGATCCGGTGCTGATCGAGTACTGCGACGGATCCAGCGGCGACACCGGCAGGTCGGCCACGATCACCGTGAACGGCGTGGTCGTCCAGACGATCGTGTTCACGCCGACCGGGAGCTTCAGCACACCGGGCACGGTCACCGCCTACCTGCCGCTGAAGGCCGGATCGAACACGGTCGAGTTCTCCGACGCCTCCGCCTACGCGCCCGACTTCAACGGCATCGCCGTCGGCCAGTAACACAGTTAGCATGACTAAATGGCGCCATTACCGCGTATCGCCACGTGACGCGCCTGCTGGTCGGTCGCGATGCGGAGGAGGGCCAGCTTCGGGAGCTGGTGCGCGGCGTGGCCAACGGTGTGGGCCGATCGGTCCTGGTCGAGGGTGAGCCAGGCATCGGTAAGTCGCTGTTGATCTCGGCCGGGCTGGCCGGGGCCGACGGGCTGGGCTGCCGGGTGCTGCGAGGCGCGGCCGGCGAGTTCGGTGGCCGGTTCCCGCTCCGCGTGCTGCTGGACTGCTTTGCGGACTATGGCGCGGGCGACCTGGCCAGCTTGACCGGGGGCGAGTGGGGGAACGTGGTCAGCGGCTCCTATGACCCGGTGCTGGCGGCGATGGAGCGGCTGCTGGAGGTCGTGGACAAGCTGTGCGCGGATTCGCCGCTGGTGCTGGCGGTCGATGATCTGCAGTGGGCCGACGAGCCGAGTCTGGTGGTCTGGACCCAGCTCACCAGGCTGGTCGGCCAGTTGCCGCTGCTGCTGATCGGTGCCTCCCGGCCTGGCCCGGGGCGTTCGGACCTGGACGGCCTGCGCCGGGCGTTGCAGACCCAGGACGGCGTGATCATGCGCCTCGGCCCGCTGACCCGCGAGCAGGCGGTGACGCTGGTGGCCGGGGTGCTCGGCGCCCAGCCAGGTCCAGCGCTGACCCGGCTGGCGGCAAGGGCGGGCGGCAACCCGCTGTACGTGCGTGAACTGGTTGACGTGCTGGTCCGGGACGGGCGGCTGAGGATCGAGCCGGGCGTGGCGGCAGAGGTGGATCGGGGGGTTGAGCTGCCGGTGCCAACCTCGCTCCGGGCGGCGATCGCCGCCCGGATCGAGTCGATGTCGCAGCCCACCCAGCGGGTGTTGCAGTCGGCCGCGCTGCTCGGCCCGGAGTTCTCCGTCACCGACCTGGCCACCGTGCGGGCCAAGGATGCGCCGGACCTGGCTGACGCCCTGCTGGAGGCGTATGGCGCGCACGTGCTGGTCGATTCCGGGGCGCGCACCGCGTTCCGGCACCCGCTGATCAGGGAGGCGCTGTACGAGGCGATCCCGCACGGGCTGCGCGCCGCGCTGCACCGGCAGGCCGCGCAGGCACTGGCCGAGGCTGGCGTGCCGGTGGAGCGGGTGGGCGAGCAGTTGGAAGCGGCCCAGGGCGCGATGGATTCGTGGACGGTGAACTGGCTGGTAACCAACGGCGCGTCCCTGGTCAACCGTGCCTCCCAGCCAGCAATCGATCTGCTCAGCCGCGCTGCCGACCGGGTGTCAGGCCCGGGCCCGCGCCGGGAGATCATCGAGAGTCACCTGATCGCGGCTCTGCGCAGGATGCTCCGGTTCGGGGAGCTGCAACGGTGGGCGCGGGTCGCGCTCGCCCGCGATGGCATCAGTGCCGAGCACCGGCTGGAGGTGTCCTGGGCCCTCGCCTATTCGCTGTTGTATTCCGATCCTCCTGAAGCAGCCGGGGTCGCCAAGGAGGCGCTCGCCAGTGACGACGGGGGGCCGTGGGGGGCCAGGGTGCGGGCGATATATGCGCTTATCCTGGCCGCGGACAGACACTGCGGTGACGCCGGCGCGGCCATCCGCGAAGCGCACGAGGCCGGCCGGCGAACCGGTGACCGCTGGGCCACGGCCACGGCCTTGCAGGCCAAAGGGCTGATCCTCCGGCTCGACAGCGTTCAGCGGGCCACCGCGCTGTACGAGCAGGCGGTTACCGTGCTGGGTGACGACCCGCAAGCCGCCGATCAGCGCATGGCGCTGCTGTCCAACCTGATATTTGGCTTCGACGCCATGAGCCGGATGGAGGAGGCGGATGCCGCTCTGGCGGACATGCAGGCGTTCGCGGAGAAGTACCCATCGGCCATGTCGCAGACGCGCGTCCAGGTATATGCGGCTCAGCACCACTACGACACCGGGCGGTGGGACGACGCGCTGGCCGAACTGGAGTCCGTGCAGACCCGGCCCGAGCACGG
The DNA here is from genome assembly GCA_036267135.1 of Streptosporangiaceae bacterium. GTDB lineage: Bacteria > Actinomycetota > Actinomycetes > Streptosporangiales > Streptosporangiaceae > PALSA-505. Next base: position 9,289 of record DATAWQ010000015.1, read on the forward strand.
ATACATCGCCGTGCAGGCTCTCGCGATCGGGGCGCTGATCGCCGGACACCGGGACGACCGGGCCGCGGCCGCCGCGCAACTGGACATCCTGGCCGCGATGCCTCTCGCCGACGAGATCATCCGCAACCATGCCATCCGGCTGGTCCAGGCCCAGGCGCTGGTCGAGGAATGCGACGGGCGGCCGCATCGGGCGTTCGAGATGCTGGCGTCGCTGATGGACCCCGAGCGGGACATCGCTCCTCCAGGCCGGTTTCGCTGGCTGCCCGAACTGGTCAGGCTGGCGCTCGCGGTGGGCGAACGCGATGCGGCACAGGCCGCGACCGGTCTGGCCATCGAAGAAGCCGAATGCGAGCCATTGCCGCTGTGGGTGGCCACCGCCACCACTTGCCGGGGATTGCTGGCTGGTGATCCCGGGTTGCTGTTTGAGGCGGCGGAGCATTACCGGTCCACCGGGCGTTTGCTGGATTGTGGGATGGCGCTGGAGAACGCCGCGGTGCTGCTGGCCGAGCGGGACCGGGTGTCTGAGGCCCGCGACGCGATCACCGTTGCGGTGGCGGAGTACGCCAGGCTGGGTGCGGCCTGGGACGTCATCAGGGCTGAGGCGAGGATGCGCCCGTTTGGCATCCGCCGGGGCCAGCGCGGGCCGCGGGACCGCCGGCCATCCCGGGGGTGGGAGGCGCTGACGCCATGAACTTCTCGGCGACCTCGGGCCTGGACACCTTCGCGAACACCCGAGTGCGCCGGACGACCTGACCGGTGCGGTCCGGCCGCAGCCCGGTGGCCGCGCACCGCACCACCGCGGGGGTGAGATCCATGAACGCGGACGCGGAGATCCGGTCGACGCCGTGCCGCAGCAGCAGGCCGGCCACATGCTCCTCCAGGGCGGGCTCGGCCGGTGAGTGGATCAGGTTCACCCCCCAGTTGGGCTGGCCCCGCAGCTCGCGACCGAGTTCGCCGACCGCCTGCTCGACCCTGGCGGCGTTCAGGCCGCCAGCGCCGAAGAAGCCGAGCATCCCGGCCCGCGCCATCGCCACCACCATCGGGACCGTGGCTATGCCGTTGGCCATCTCGCCCGCCACGTAAGGGAACCGGGTTCCGTGCACCTCGCAGAACGACCGGTCACCCAGCCACTCTGGATACAACGGGGGCAGCACACCGACGGTGCGGTATCCGGCCGGCGCACCGGAGCCGATCTCACCGCCGATGGCCACGCCGGTCCGGCCGTCTTCGGCGCGGGTGACGACGAACAGGGTCTCCCTGACCAGGCTGGCCAGCTCGGCGATTCGCGGGGGCGTGAACGCCGGCGGCTCGTTCCCCGGCGTCCAGTGCAGCGGCTGGGCCGCCTTGGCAGGCGTGCTGTTCCTGACCTCGGTCAGCGGTGCGGGCATGGCTCACCCCTCCTGACGGTGTGGGTGTCGCGGGGCTCCGCGGGCGCCTTGGCCCGCTTGCCGACAAGCATCGCCGGGAGGGGGCAGCAGAAATATCCGCCAGCAGGCGTATTTGTCGACCATGCCGCGCCGGCCGAAGATCGATCAGGTGGCGGATGTTCTCGCCCCGTCCGCGAGAGCAGGCTCATAAGCAGCACTCGCGGATCCTCAGGGAGAGGTCACGATGAACTCGATCATCCCGCTCAGATCAGCCCGCCGGCCGGGAAGCCAAGCGTGCCTGCACTTCCCCCCGTGTCCCGATGGCCTAGCAGGCAACCGCACCGCGGCCAAGGCCGTCGCCAGTTATCCCGAGCAAGGCTGGAGCCTGCTCTGCAATGGTGTTGTCCTGTTCGACGACGGTGGCGCGCTGAGCCCCGCGGCCGCCGCCTGAATCGGCCGGTTTCGTCAGGGCATCACCATCAGCCAGCAGGCTGCCCGTCCAGCTCGTCGAAGCTGAGCAGCCCCAGCCGGTCGACGGTCGGCCCGGCCTCCGCTGTGTCGGCGCCCGGCGGCCGGGCGGCGAACTTCAGGTCCTCCCTGGCCAGCCCGAACATGAGGTTGCGCGCCGCGTCAATGGCACAAGGAACGGCCGCGAACGCGAACGTCGCCGGGGTCTGTCCGATGAACGTGACCGAGTGGTCTGCTTCCGTCTTCCACGACACGCCCACGTCCACCTTGCCTACCAGCTTGTCCAGGCCGTCGACGGCCACCTGCACCGACTGCCCGCCGTTTGTGGTGGCCAGGACGCTGAAGCTGCCCGTGGTGAGCGTACGGGTGATGAGCAGGAGCTGCACCGAGTCGTCGGTCAGGAACAGCTCGGTGGCCGGCGTCCTGGCCAGGACGTGGCCCTGCAGCCGCCGGCCGAGCTCCCCGATGTCGATCTGGTGCTCCACGGCGTCACGCACCTCGAAGCTGAAGCGCGAAGCGCCGTCCCACAGCGCGGCCGACACCTCGGCACCCGGCACAGGTACGCCGAGCGCGGCCAGGAACTTCGCCGACAGGCTGAGCCCGAGCTTGACGTCGACGGCGGCGGACCGGACGCCCGCCAGGTCCGCCACCGGAGCCGACGTCACCGATGGCAGCCGCACTGAGCCGTCCAGCAGGTACCGAAGGTGCCCGCGGGGCTCCACTTTGCGGCCACAGACGGCGAGCGCGAGCAGCGGGTCGATGCCGGCTCGCGGGGCGCCGACGACGTTCGCGCGGTACGTGTCGCGGACCTGCCGCGTGAAGGGGTCATCCTGCCTGGGACAGGAGAGAAAGCTCATCGGGACCTCCGAAGAAGAACGCGGCAGGCTCAGCCGCCGGCGGCGACCCGCCACAATGTCAGCGCCAGGATCACGTTGGCGAGCAGCGATACCACGAACAGCCCGATGATGAAACCGCGCTGCGCCCGGTACTTGTTCAGCTTGCCTTCCTCGAGGTAAGCGGTTTTGGATTCTCTGAGGAAGGCTTGTTCAATTTCGGTTAGATTCCCCCGGCGGTGCGCGGGGGGAGTGGCAAGGTAAGCCCGGCTGCGCAGCAGATAACTGCGGTCCCGGCCGGAGCGCTGCCATTCCTCGGCCGCCACCTGCCAGACCTCCAGGTTCCTGACCCGCCAGTCACGGTTGGCCTCACGAATTGGCCCAGCCAGCATGTCGTGGGACAGTTCCCACCAGGTTCCTCCAGGTCGCGGGTCATCCCGGATCAGATGGTCGTCCTGCAGCGAGTACAGGGCGGCGTCGGGGTCGGCCACCCGCGGACTGGATCTCGTTTGTTTCCTCAGTCCCTTCCGGGTGATGAGCTCGAAATCTATCCAATCCCGCAATGTGCGCTGATCGGCCAGGTCATCCTTGCCGACGGCATGGCGGACTACGCTGTCATAGTATTTTGACAGTGCTTTGTCGAAGGGCTGGAATTCACGCACATTCTCGGTGGTTATAGCCGTGAAATCCTTTCCGCGAACCTTGCTGAATTTGCGGAAGAGGTTATAGCAGAGCACTTGGAGCAGGACCGGTTCGAGGTAGGGGGAGTCCATCGTCGCGGTCGGTTCGCCGGCCGCGCCGGAGTGCACCTGGCGCAAGGCGTCGATCACGATCCGGGCGGCCGCGTCCCCGAACTCGACCCCAGCTTCGCGCGAAGGCTGCTGGACGGCTTGCAGCGCCGCCAGATCGGTGAGCAGGTCCAGCCGGAACGTGGTCCGCAACTGCCCGGGCACATAGCGGCGGAACTTATCCAGCCCGCCCATGTAGTCCTCGCGCATCGCGAGCAGGGCCCATCGCCTGCTGTCGTCAAGCGCCTCGCCGAGCTGACGGAAGAATTCGGTCTGGCCGTCGAGGTCACCCGGGGCGATCCTCAGGATCTCTTCGAACTGGTCGATGAGGAGCAGTTGCCGGCCGTCCGGATCGCGCCCGCGCGCGAACAACGTCAGGGCATCCTCGATGGTCATCGACAAGACGGTCTCGCGCGGGACGAGGTGCCCGACGAGCCCGGTCACGAGGCTGAACACGTACCGGTTCGGCACCTGCACATCGGCTGGGGGAGGCGCCTTCACCCGCAACGCCGAAAATTCCGGCTCGGTGCCGGCGCAGATCTGGAAGTCACGGGCGGCGAACGCGGGCACCACCGAGGTCTGGATGAGCGAGGTCTTTCCCGCTCCCGACGGTGAGTGCAGCAGGACGACCTTGCACGTCTGCAGGGTGTCCGTCAGTGACCCTGCCTCGCGCTCCCGGCCGAAGAACAGCTCACCCGCGCGGAACGGGCGAGGGCCAACGTAGGGGTTGAGTCGCCGGGTGGGCGCGGGTGCGGTCGTCGCCGGCATCTGCTCACTGGTCATCGGGCTTCGTCTCCTCGAGCTCGGCCAGGAACCGGCCGCTCGTCGCCCAGTACACGGACAGCTTGTCCGCGTCCAGGTAGCTCTCCAGGTACTCCTGAGCCGACTCCCGTTCCACCCGCAGCGTCTCCGGTTCGAGCTGCACGCCGACGTGCCTGTTGCGCTGCAGTTCACCCTGAGCCGCGAAGCTCTTGATGGCCTGAAACACCATCCGGAACTCCCAGTCGTCGAAGGTGTAACCGAGAAACATCAGCGAATGGGCGACCATCGGCGGCTTCACGTAGTGCGGAATGCCGTCATCGTGGTCGACCTGCCGCATCCAGGCACGAAGCCAGGTGAAGTAGTCGTCTTCGGTCAGCACGAGCGACTGGGTGTCGTCGAAGGTCCCGAACAGGTGGTAGACGAGGGGGCGCTGCCTGGAGAAGCCGCTCTCCTTCGGCAAGTCCCGGAAGCGGTCTTCGTACCACCGGAAATGCTGCTCCACGGGTTCCTTGCCCGCCTCGGTCAGGGCGTCTTCGAGCAGCTTCGTCCAGCTCGTGGTGACGAAGACCGGCAGATTGAGGGCGGCCAGGCGGGAGTAGCAGTCGTTTCCACCGGAGTGCTGGCGCCGCTGGGCCCCCACCGTGCGCACCAGCTTGTGCACGTCGTCCTCGGCCCAGTCCAGACTGGGAAGGTCCTGGCCGTGTGCCGACTTCAGGTAGCTGCGCAGAAACCGCATCAGCTCGTCCCGGGCCAGCCCGGGATCGGAGTCGACGCTGACGTACTGGGCCACCGAGGCGAGATCGCTCTGACTGCTCTTCAGGATCGGCATCTGACGGCGTTTGATCCACTCCTCGGCGCACTTCTGCCTGGTCGGCAGGATTCCGTCCTCAGCGGCCAGCCCGGAACCGACGATGGGCGTGCAGTGTTTCGCGGCGATCCGGGTGTGCAGGTCCCCGAAGAGCTTCTCCTCCCGGCCGCCGAACCGTGGCAGGTACCACGCGCTGCCCCGTTTGAGGCGGGAGTACAGCACCGGCATGTACCAGTCCGGTTCGTTGCTAATCCGCGAGCGGGCCACTGCCATCGCCCGGGCCGCGATGCCGTCCTTGTCCAGTTCGGCAAAGAACAGCGGCAGGAACGTGGCTGCCGTGCTCATGGAGATGTTCCCCTGCATGGCGACGACGACCGCCGCGCCGGCGCGGGACAGAGCGGGGCCGAATGCTGTCAGCGACTGGGCGGTAGAGGTCAGGACGTCGGCGCCCGGGCCGCCGGACTGGCACGAGCACAGCACGGCCAGCGTTGGGACCTGGGAGAGTTCACCGATCTGCCGGGCCAATTCCGCGCCATCAACCTCGTCGACGGTGCCGTTTTTATTTTCCAGGAACAGCACGGGGCCTTTTACGCCGAGTTCTCCGTGGCACACCAGGTATAGCGCGTTGAATTCCTTATCGTGCAGCGATTGGATGAGATTGTCCCGGGTCGCCCGGGTTGCCCCGTCCGGCAGCACGGAAATTGTCATGTTCCCCAGGGCGTCGTTGGCGCGCTTGATTTCCTGTTCCACATTGATCGCGGTCAGCCGCGCCGCCGGACCGGTCGTGTAGTCGCCGATGTCGGCCGGGTTCGCGACCACGACCAGCGCCCGCAGGCTGCCGTGCCGGGCGAGCGGGGCCAGCGTGGTTTCATCCGGGCTGTTCTGGAACCGGCAGAAGCGGATACCCGGGCTCGTCGTGACCCGGGTGTCCGTGGACGGCTGCCGGAGGGTTTCCCACGCGATGGCCTGATAGCCGAGGGGAGCCCTGGGATCCACCAGCAGCCGCACGTGCACCGGCATGGATTTCCCCGCGCGCACGGCTCGGTCCAGATTAACGCCGCTTGGCCCGCCGAACAGCAGGCCACCGACGTACCGGCCGTATTCGTCGGGGTCGTTCTTCAGCGCATCGAGCCGGGAGAGGTCGAAGCGTATAGGTTCGTCGCTGAAGTACTGGTAGTCCTCGATATCGCTGGGTGTGTTGTAGAGGACGGTGAGGTTGAAGGAGTCATCGTCTCTCCAGTGCAGGACGATGTCTAAGTCGGAATGCGTCATAGTGGTACACCCGCCCCGTTTCGAGCCGTCCCCTGGCTATTAACCGCCGTTCCTGCCCCTTTATTGACGGTACCCCCATCTGGCGCATATGTCGCTCCAGTGGTCGGCTGGCCGAGCCTGCCCGACCGCCTGAACCGCCGCAACGGACAGACCCTGCGAAGGTTGTGCACCGGGCTGAACAGGGGCATTCGCGCTACTTTGGGCCCGGGATGCGATACTTGACGAGTGCATAGTCGTGCCGACGCCCCGTTCGACTTTGCCGCTGTTCCGCATGCTGACGACCCGCTTGACCAGATCGAGGAACATCTCGCGCGGCTGCGCGCCGTGGCGCAGGAGATGCGAGCCAAGCGCCAGCCCTCCAGCAGCCCGGTCGAGCTCATCTGGGATGCCGAAGGGGTTCGGCGGGTGTACCCCGAGCTTCAGCGTGGCGCCCATACGTCGATGCGCAGCCTGAACCGCGCCCCGTACTACAACGACCCCACCGCGCAGACCGAACTGCAGTCCAGCCTGATGCGGTCCGGCGTGCGGTTCGACGCCATCTACGGCCCCGAGATCCTCGACTCCGAACTGTTTCCCCACCTGCGGCGCTGGGTCGCGGCCGGGGAGCGGGCCCGGCTGGTGCCCGAGGTGCCGATGAAGCTGTCCATCTTCGACGACTCCTGCGCGCTGATCGTGGTGCCCGAGCAGAGCGAGCGGCGCACGCACCTGATCGTGCACCCGTCCGGCCTGCTCGACGGGATCATCGCGATGTTCGAGGCCTTGTGGCAGGTCGCGATCCCCGTTCCGTCGCTGGCCCCGGTGAGCGCGCACGGCGGCGAGCAAGACAGGGACGTGCTGTTCCTGCTGGCCGCCGGCGCGACCGACCAGACGATCGCACGCCAGCTCGGCATCAGCGAGCGGACCGCGCACCGCCGGGTGAAGGCTTTGATGGAATCGCTGGGCGCCCGCACCAGGTTCCAGGCGGGCATCCAGGCCGCGCGCCGCCGGCTGGTCTGAAGCCCTCGGGGCGGCGCTCTCGGTTGACGCGATTGGCGTCCTGTGAGTTGCCGTTCGCTCGGATTCGTGGTCAAGAGGCTGTCGTGTGACAGGAAATCACCCCATGACGGCTTATTGCCAACTGGCGAATTACCGTCACATCTATTGTTCCTTGACTCGGCAACAACTGTGCTGTCACCGAACCTCCGCCAGGAAAGGACATCACACCGTCATGCCAGATCAGGAAAACCGACCACGCAGAACACACGTGTGCAGGACCGCGGCAGCGGCGTTCGTCGCGGCCGCCGCCGCGGTGGCGCTCAGCGTCGCCCCCGCCGCCGTCTCGGCCCAGGCCGCCCCCGTCCACGCCGCCCACGCCCATGCCCTCACCGCCCGGGACCTCATGGCGCGGAGCACACTCCGGTCGGCGGCCGCCCGGCTGGCCCGGTCGCCGTACACCTTTCCGTCGCGTGCCAACGTGCGGCCGGCCACGTCCACGCCGGGCAACCTGAGCACATCGGTGGCGGTGTCCGCCACGAACGTCTGGGCCATCGGCTACACCGGCGCCAATCAAACCCCGCTCGCCGAGCACTACAAGGGCAAGACCTGGAAGACCGTTCCGATGCCCACCCCCACCGGCAGCACCGCCACCACCGTGAGCGGCCTGGCCGCGATCTCGGCCAGCGACGTCTGGGCGGTCGGCAACTACCTGAACGCCTCCGGTGACTACGCGACGCTGAGTGAGCACTGGAATGGCACCAAGTGGACGGTGGTGGCCACACCCAACCAGGCCGGCTTTCCCAACAACTACCTCTACGCGGTCAGCGGGACCAGCGCGAACAACCTCTGGGCCGTGGGGACGTCGCTGAGCTCCGACAACATGGTCAACACCACGCTGGTCGAGCACTGGAACGGCAAGAAGTGGGCTGAGGCCACAAGCCCCAACCCGAACCCCAGCTACGACGAGTTCCAGGGCGTTCAGGCCACCTCTGCCACCGGCCTGCTGGCCGTGGGCTCCACCCTGAACGCCAGCGGCGCGGTGGTCATGTTCGCCGAGACCTATGACGGCACCAACTGGACCGAGCTGGCCACCCCGCTGCCGAGCGGCGACACAGCAGGCGCGTTCGGCGGCCTGGCCGCGATCTCGGCCACCAGCGCCCTGGGCTTCGGCTGGGTGCAGAACGCCTCGGACGCGATTGTCCCGCTCGCCGAGAAGTGGAATGGGACCAAGTGGACCGTCCAGTCCACCCCGAATCCGCCCGGTGCCGCCGACACCCTGATGGCCGGGGCCGCCGCCGAATCGGCCAGCGACATGTGGCTGGCCGGTGGCGACCTCACCGTGGCCGGAACCGGCGACGCGGTGATCGAGCACTGGAACGGCACGGCGTGGAGCGTGAGTGCCAGCCCCAACCCATCCGGCGCCACGGACAGCCAGTTCACCGGTGTGGCCGCCCCGTCGGCGACCAGCGCCTGGGCGGTCGGCGAGACCAACCCCAGCGGCTCGTTCGCCGTGTTGCGCGAGCACTGGAACGGCACGAAGTGGACCATCAACGAGAGCTGATCCCACCCTTGCGGCGCCGGCCCCAGCCCTCGCGGCGGGGTCGGCGCCGTAGCGTTATGGGCCAGGAGAGCCAGCCGGTTTCGTCAGAGCAGTTCGTGGGCTTCGCCGCCGGGCAGCACCATCACCCGGCCGGACAGCGAATCGTCGCGGATGAGCATGACGACGGCGTCGGCCACCGTTTGCGGCGGAATCAGCGGCGGCATCGCGGCCCGCCGCTCCGGCGTCATCGCCGCGAGTTCGGCGCGGGCCCGGTCCAGCCCGATCCAGTCCGGCACGATGCAGTTCACCCGGACACCCATCGTCTTGCCCAGGCCACCCAGCGACGTGGTGAACCTGATCAGGCCCGCCTTGGCCGCGCCGTACTCGGGTGAGGCGTAGGGCTGATCCCCCCGCCCCGCGCTGGACGAAATGTTGATCACCCCCCCGGCCCCGGCCTGCGCCATCGGAGCCAGGAAACGCTGGGTCAGCCGCATCGGCGCCCTCAGGTTGAGATCGAGGACGGCACCCCATTCCGGCACCGTCGCCTCGGGGAACTGACGCTCGGCGGCACCCCACCCGCCGGCGTTGTTGACCAGGATCTGCGGGCCGCCGCCCAGGCTGACCGCCGCCCCGGCGATCGCCTCGACGCCGTGGTCATCGCAGACGTCGGCGCGCACCGCCCGTCCGGCCCCACCGTGCCCCGCGATGATCGTGCTGACCGCCTGCGCGCCTTCGCCGTCGATATCGACCACTACCACGCGGGCCCCGAGTCCGGCCAGGGTCAGCGCGATCACCCGCCCGGTCCCTCCACCCGCCCCGGTCACGACGGCTACCTTCCCGGCGACGTCCATCGGCGCAGCGCTCCTGTTCTCCCCGCGGCACCACCCTAAGAAGCACCACTGACATAAACCTCGTTACGCTCGCCATGTCCCGTTCACGGGCCCGCAAGCCTGGCATGATCGGTCACGCACCTGCCTGGAACGGAGGGTCAGCGGATGGCGCAAGATGTCCGGCTCGGCGCGGTGGTCATGTTCGTACGCGACCTGGACCGCTCGGTGGCCTTCTACCGCGAGCTACTCGGCCTCGACGTCGTCGACCGAAGTACAACGGCGGCGCTGCTGACCAACCCAGGGGGAGCCGAACTGATCCTGCGCGCCATGGGCGACTCCGCCCAGCGCGCCCTCGGCAGCATCGGCGCCCAGTACGTCATCTGGACCGTCTCCAGCCGCGACGACCTGGACCGCTGCGAACGCCTGCTCCGGGAGCGCTCGGCCCACCCGCAACTCCGCACCGAGAACGGCGCGATGTCGGTCGAGGGCACCGACCCCGACGACACCCCCGTGGTGATCGTCTACCACGGCCCGAACCAACCCCCCCTCCGCGAACTCCCCACCCGCATCTACGCCTGGTAGCCGCCCTCCGCAGGCTCCGTGAGCGTGGGACTTCCATGATCTTGAAGACCTGATAGTGCTACCACACATACAGGTCTTCAAGATCATTAACTGGTCCCGGTGGGTGGGACGGCTGGGGTAGGTGGGACGGGGTGGCCGGGGGACGGATGAGGCACCACCCCTCGGGGTTCACGTCAGCGTGGGTTTACATACGCGGAGGGGCGGCTTATGGTTCGTGTACGCGCTTACGTAAGCGCATACATGACGAAGGTGGACTCTAGGGATGGGTGAGACGACAGCGGATGCGTGAGACGGCAGTGGATGGGTGAGACGACAGCGGATGCGTGAGACATCGACGGTCTATGAGGTCGCGGCGCGCGCGGGCGTGTCGACGGCGACTGTGTCCCGGGTGCTTTCGGGGCGGGACCGGGTGCTGCCGCCGACCAGGGACAGGGTGCTGGCGGCGGTGGCCGAGCTCGGGTACGTGCCGAGTGGGGCGGCCAAGGATCTGGCGGCCAGGCGGACCGGGGTGCTCGGGCTCTGCTTTCCCGATCTGGTGGGCGATCAGGATATTGCCCAGGGCGACGCGACCTACTGGTACGACGAAGTCATCAGGGGGATGGAGCGCGCCGCCCGGCGGAGCGGGTACGCGGTGCTGATCGCGGCCAGCCATGAGAGCGACGACGTGAACCTGGTGCTCACGGTGGCCGGGCGCTCGGATGGGCTGGTGGTGCTCGCGCACACCGTGCCGGTCCAGATGCTGGAGCACGTTGCCATGCGCATCCCGGTGGTGCTGCTCGCGGCGCAGTCGGCGATCGACGAGACCGGGCACGTTCTCGACCATCTCTGCGTCGCCAACGAGAACGGGTCCTGCGAGGTCACCGCGCACCTGGCCGACCGGCACGGGTATGAGCGCATCGGGTTCGTGGCCGGGCCGGCCGACTCGCCGGATTCGTCCCGCCGGTTCGACGGGTTCCGCAAGGCCATGACCGAGCGCGGGCTGCCGGTTCCGGAGCGGCCGCACTTCCACGGCGACTTCACCACCGCCGGGGGGCGCCAGGTGGCCGCGGAGATCCTGGCCGGGACGATGCCGCGGGCGCTGGTGTGCGCGAACGACCAGACCGCGATCGGCGTGATGAAGGCGCTGCAGCGCGCGGGGTTGCGGATTCCCGAGGACGTCGCGGTCACCGGCTTCGACGGGATTCAGCTCGGCGAGCACGTCTGGCCCAGCCTGACCACGGTCGCCCAGCCGATGCACGAGCTCGGCGCGATCGCGGTGCGACTGCTCAAGGAGCGGATGGGCGAGCCGGGGCTGGCCTCGCGTTCAGTCGAGATGCCGGTCCGTCTCCAGCTCAGGGCGAGCTGCGGCTGCGCCGAGCCCGACGACCAGGTGACCAGCACCACCAGCGAAGCCAGCACCACCAGCGAAGCCAGCACCAGCAAAGGCAGCACCAGCAAAGGCAGCACCAGCAAAGGCAGCGCGGGCAGCGAAGCCAGCGCGGGCGGCGCGGGCAGCACAGAAAGGGGCAGCAGCGGAGGGGACCGCGGTGGAGTGCGCCGTGGTGCAGCGGGTAGCGGGGATTCGCCTAGGGGGGCGTTCGGCTCGGGGGCCCGGAGGGGCAAACCATCGGGCCAGGCAACCACCAGGAGGCATGAATCACATGAGGGCCATGAACGGGCCCGCGCGAGCCATCGCGACGCTCAGGCGCATCCCCGGCAAGTCACACCCCCCGACCCCACCGCCGCCTAAGGCCTCCGGCCAGACCCGGAGGCAAGCACCTGCCACCACCCGGACCGAGGCACCCGCTAAGCCCCGGACCGAGGCACCCGCTAAGCCTCGGACCGAGGCCAGCCAAGCACGTGCCAGAACGCACACCAAGACGCCCATCGTGGCGGTGGCCACGGCCGCGCTGCTGGCGGTGGCCGGGTGCACCAGCGCGGTTTCGGCCGGCGGTGGCGCCGGCGGGTCCGGTGGCGCCGGGTCGCTGACGATCGCGGTGGACAACGGGTCGCCGACCATGCAGAACAACTTCAACCCGTTCTCGCCCAACCAGCGCAGCGGCACGCCGTACATGTACGAGCCGCTGGAGTACGTGAACCCGCTGAACGGCGCGTACACCCCATTTTTGGCCACCGGGCACACGTTCGCGAACAACACCACGCTGCGGTTCACGATGCGCAGCGGGGTGAAGTGGAGCGACGGCAAGCCGCTGACCGCGGCCGACGTGGTCTACACGTTCGACCTGCTGAAGAAGTATCCGGCGCTGGACAGCGCCGGCGTCTGGCAGCACTTGTCCGGGGTCAGCGCCAGCGGCAGCACGGTCACGTTCGCCTTCAAGTCACCGGACGTGCCGTTCGCGCAGGCCATCGCCCAGACGCTGATCGTGCCTCAGCACGTGTGGTCCAAGGTGCCCAACCCGGTCACGTACACCAACACCAGCCCGGTGGTGTCCGGGCCTTACAAGCTGGCCTCGTTCAACCCGAATCAGTACACGCTGACCAGGAACGCGAACTGCTGGCAGGCCGCCCAGGCCAAGGTCGGGCAGCTCGTTTTCCCCGCGCTCACCGGCAACGAGAGTTCCCAGCTCGAGCTGTCCTCCGGCAGTTACGACTGGGCCAGCGTGTTCGTGCCCGACATCGGCCACACCTGGGTCGGCAAGGATCCCGGGCACAACAAGTACTGGTTCCCGCCGGGCGGCACGATCTCGCTGTACCTCAACCTGGCCAAGAAGCCTTACAACTCCGTGGCGTTCCGGCAGGCGATCGACCTCGGCCTGAACAAGCCGGTCATCGCGCAGAAGGCCGAGGACGGGTACGTCCAGCCGGCCAGCCAGAGCGGCCTGCTGCTGCCCGGCCTGAAGTCCTGGCTCGACCCCTCGCTGGCGGCCGGCGGCCAGATTCCGTACCTGCCCAGCCAGGCGGCCACGCTGTTCGGCCGGGCCGGTTACCACGAGACCGGCGGCAAGCTCACCGGGCCTGGCGGCCAGGTCAAGATGACGCTGATCACGCCGAGCGGGTTCACCGACTGGCTGCAGGCCGCCCAGGTCATCCAGCAGCAGCTCGGCAGCCTCGGCATCGCGGTGTCGATCCAGACACCGCAGTACGCGGCCTACAACTCCGACCTGCAGACCGGCCAGTTCGACGGCGCGATCGGCGCGTTCGGCGGCACCGGCAGCCCCTACCTCGACCTCAGCTCGCTGCTCAGCAGTTCGCTCACCGCCCCGCTCGGTAAAGCCGCGCCCAGCAACTTCGAGCGCTACAAGAGCCCGGCTGCGGACAAGCTGCTCACCTCGCTGCAGGCCACCACCAGCGCCAGCCAGCAGAAGCAGGACGTGTACGCCCTGGAGCACGTGATGACCACGCAGTTCCCGGTCATCGCGCTGTTCTACGGCGCTACCTGGGGCGAGTACACGACCAAGGAGTTCACCGGCTGGCCGTCGGCGGCCGATCCCTACGCGCCGCCGGCCCCGTACGGCTCGCCACCGCCAGACCGGTCCACCCCGCTGATGATCATCACGCACCTGGCCAAGGCGTAGCCGGGAGGGACCACGTGCGCTACCTGGCCCGCAAGGCCATCATGTTCGTGCTCACGCTGTGGGCGGCGATCACCGTGAACTTCTTCATCCCGCGGCTGATGCCCGGGTCGCCGGCCGACGCCGCGCTGGCCAGGTTCGCCGGCCAGGGGCCGGTCAGCGCGGCCCAGCGGCAGGCTATCCAGGCCATGCTGGGCCTGCCGCACGGCAGCCTGCTGTCCCAGTACGGCAGCTACCTGGCCGACATCGCGCGGTTCAGGTTCGGCGTCTCCTACACCTACTTCCCGCAGCCGGTGTCCAGCGTCATCGGCCAGGCCCTGCCGTGGACGCTGGTCCTGGTCGGCACCGCCACCGTGGTCTCGTTCGTCGTGGGGACGCTGCTCGGCGTGCTCGCCGCCTGGCGGCACGGCCGGACCCTGGACGCGCTGGCCACGGTCGGGTCCTCGTTCACCTCGGCGTTCCCGTACTTCTGGACCGCGCTGCTGCTGCTGTTCGTGTTCGGGTTCACGCTCGGCTGGTTCCCGATCAAGGGCGCCTACGACGCCGCCACCTCGCCGAACGCGAGCCTGTCGTTCATCGGCGACGCCGCCTACCACAGCGTGCTGCCGGCCATCACGATCGTGATCTCGGTGCTGGGCGGCTGGGTGCTCAGCATGCGCAACAACATGATCAACACACTCGGCGAGGACTACGTGACGTTCGCCGAGGCCAACGGGCTGCCCGGGCGCACCGTCGCGCTCCGGTACGCGGCCCGCAACGCGCTGCTGCCGAACATGACGCTGTTCGCGCTGGCGCTCGGCCTGGTGGTCAGCGGCTCGATCCTGACCGAGTACGTCTTCGGCTACCCCGGGGTCGGCTACCTGCTGGCCAACGCGATCTCCAACCGCGACTACCCGCTGCTGCAGGCGCTGTTCCTGGTGATCACCGTGTGCGTGCTGGTCGCGAACTTCCTGGTCGACCTGGTCTACACCTGGCTCGACCCGCGGATAAGGAGGGCGGCCTGATGACCGCCCCCGTGGGCCCAGCCGCCGCCAGCACGGGCACCGCACCGGCCGGACCGCCGCCGCTCGCCTCGCCTACGCCGCCGCTCGCCGCCGTCCTGCCTAGGCCGGCGCTGGTCGCGGGGCGGGTGCTGGCCACGCTTTGGGCCGACCGCAAGGCCCGCATCGGGCTGATCGTGCTGGCCGCGCTGATCGGTGTGGCGCTGCTCGCCCCGGTGATCTCGCCTTTCCCGCCGGGCGACGCGAACTTCGCGCGGTCGCTCTCGCCCAGCGGCGCGCATCTGCTCGGCACCACCGGCTCGGGCCAGGACGCGCTGTCCCAGCTGCTGTGGGGAGCGCGGGTGTCGCTGCTGGTCGGGTTCGTGGCCGGCGCGGCCGCCTCGGTGATCGCGATCGTGGTCGGCCTGGTGGCCGGGTATCTGCCCGGCGCGGCCGACGAGGTGCTGATGTTCGTCACCAACCTCACGCTGGCCATCCCGGCCCTGCCGCTGATGATCGTGCTGGCCGTCTACCTGTCCGGCGGCGGGGTCAAGGTCATCGTGCTGGTCATCATCGTGACGAGCTGGGCCACCGGCGCCCGGGTGATCAGGAGCCAGACCGCCACCCTGCGCACCCGCGACTTCATCGCGCTGGCCCAGTTCGGCGGCGAGCGGCTGCACCGCATCGTGTTCCGTGAGGTGCTGCCGAACATGACCTCGCTGGTCACCGCGAACTTCTTCGCCGCGGCCACGGCCGCCGTGCTGGGCGAGGCCGGTCTCGAGTTCCTCGGCCTCGGCAACCCGACGACGGTGAGCTGGGGCACGATGCTCTACTGGGCGCAGAACTCCGGCGCCCTGCTCACCGGCCAGTGGGTGCTGATACTCGCGCCTGGCCTCGCCATCGCGCTGCTCGCCGCCGCCTTCTCGCTGATCAACTTCGGCGTGGACGCGCTGTCCAACCCCAGGCTGCGGGAGAAGTCATGACGCGCGCGAACCCACAGCGCCCGATACCACCAGAGCCGATCCTGCGGGCCAAAGGGCTCAACGTGGTCTACGAACCGGCCCGCGGGGCCAGGATCTGGCCGGTCCGCGACGTCAGCCTGGAGCTAGCCGAGGGCGAGTTCGCCGGGCTCGTCGGTGAGTCCGGCTGCGGCAAGTCCACGCTCGGCTACGCCCTGACCCGGATGCTCAGGCCCCCGGCCAAGCTGGAGTCCGGCTCGATCTGGTTCGGCGGCACCGACATCACCGCTTTGGAGGGCGAGGAGTTGCGGCGGCACCGCCGGGGCGGGTTCGCCCTGGTGCTGCAGAGCGGCATGAACGCGCTCAACCCGGTGCGCACGGTCGAGGGCCACTTCGCCGACGTGTTCCGCGCCCACCGCCGGGCCGGCCCCCACGCCACCTTGGCCCAGGAGCTTTTGGACCGGGTGCACCTGCCCGCGGCCACGCTGCGCCGCTACCCGCACGAGCTGTCCGGCGGCATGCGGCAGCGGGTGGCGATCGCCGTCGCGCTGGCGCTCGGCCCGCGCCTGGTCGTGTTCGACGAGCCCACCACCGCGCTCGACGTCATCGTGCAGGGAGCGGTGATGGACACGATCAGGGAACTGCAGCGCGACGCCGGCTTCACCGCGCTGCTGATCAGCCACGACCTCGGGCTCGTGCTGGAGGCCACCGACCGGGTGCTGGTGATGTACGCCGGGCGGATCGTGGAGGACCGGCCCTCGGCCGGCCTGACCGGCGACCCAGGTGCGGGCGGCGCCAGGCACCCCTACACGCGGGCCCTGCTGCGCTGCTACGGCGATCCGCGGGCCGACGAGGTGCACATCGAGGGCATCCCGGGCTCGCCGCCCGACCTGTCCCAGCCGCCCGGCGGCTGCCCGTACGTGCCCCGCTGCCCGCTGGCCGAGCCGGTGTGCGGCCAGAGTGACCCGGACCTGACCAGGCGGGGGAACGGCGCCACCGCCTGCCACGTCGCCGCCAGGGAGGCCGAACCAGCGAAGGACCATGATGCCGGCTGACGCCCCCACGAACAACACGCTGACCGTCGAGAAGGCCGGCAAGGTCTACCGGGCCAGACGACGCGGCGAGGCGCCGGTCACCGCGCTGGACGACGTGTCGCTGACCCTGCGCCCCGGCGACGCGGTCGGCCTGGTCGGCGCCAGCGGCAGCGGCAAGTCCACCCTGGCCCGGCTGATCACCGGCCTGGACCGCCCCACCTCGGGCACGATCAGCTTCGGCCCGCTGCGGGTGGACCGGCTGCCCAGACGAGGGCTGCGCGGCTTCCGCAAGCACGTCCAGATGGTGTTCCAGGACCCGTACGCCGCGCTCAATCCGCTGCACACGGTGGGCTACACGCTGTCCCGGCCGGTGGCCAACTACCTGAGGCTCGGTCACCAGGCCACCGCGAACCGGGTGGACGAGCTGCTCGACACGGTCGGGCTCACCCCGGCCGCCCAGTTCAGGGACAAGCTGCCGCACCAGCTCTCCGGCGGGCAGCGGCAGCGGGTGGTCATCGCGCACGCGCTGGCCTGCGAGCCGCGGGTGATTGTGGCCGACGAGCCGGTGTCGATGCTGGACGTGTCGCTGCGGGCCGGCGTGCTGCGGCTGCTGGAACGGCTGCGCCACGAGCAGCGGATCGGCATGCTCTACATCACCCACGACCTGCTCAGCGCGCGCCTGGTCACCGACGAACTGCTCGTCCTGCACGACGGCCGTGTGGTCGAGCGCGGCCCGACGAAGCAGGTGCTGCAGCACCCCTCCGACCCCTACACCAGGCAGCTGCTGGCCGCCCTGCCAACCCCAACGCCGACCTCGCGCAGCCGTTCAGGTAGATCAAACCCGCCCCCCACCGCCCCCGGAGACACACCATGAGAGCCTTGCCCGCCGCGCCGGTGATCGCGGTCACCGCCGCGCTCACCCTCAGCCTGGCCACACCGGCCGGTGCCACCCCGACGGCGCCGGCCGCCGCGCCGCACACCCAGATGCGCTTCACGCCGACTCCGCTGGCCCCCGGCGAACGGCCGCAGCTCATGAAGTTCGCCGCCGACACCTGGAAGTTCTTCGGCGCCGCGGTCAACCCGGCCACCCACCTGCCGATGGACAACGTCGGCTTCGACGGCGCGCCGCAGGGGCCCTACACGTCGCCCACCGACATCGGCGTCTACCTGTGGAGCGTGATTTCCGCCCACGACCTCGGCCTGATCTCGGCCGGGCAGGAGGGCCAGGACATCGCCGCCACGCTCGGCGAGGTGCAGAGCCTGCAGAAGTGGGACGGCTTCCTGCTGAGCTGGTACGACACCACCGACGGGCAGGCCATCACCGGCCCCGGCGGCACCCCCATCACGACGGTCACCGGCCAGTTCATCTCCACCGTGGACAACGGCTGGTACGCCTCCGGGCTGATCGAGGTGCGCCAGGCGCTGCCCCAGTTCTGGGGTGCGGCCAGCGCGCTGCTGAACGCGATGCAGTTCGGCATCTTCTACGACAGCGGCGACGAGAGCACCAATCCCAACGCCGGCCAGATGTACGGCGGCTACTACGCCAACCAGGGCCCGGCCACGTTCGAGTACGGCATGCTCTACTCCGACCCGAGGATCGCCGCCTACGTCGCCATGGCCACCCGCCAGCTCCCCGGCGACGTGTGGTGGCGGACCTGGCGCACCGAGCCGGCCCAGTACGGCCAGCGGCAGACCCCGCAGGGCGCCAGCGTGACGGTCACCGACCCGCTCAGCGGCCAGAAGTTCCCCGTCTTCGAGGGTCACTACTCCTACGACGGCATCGACTACGTGCCGAGCTGGGGCGGTGACGTGTTCGAGGGCCTGATGAACAACCTGATCGTGCCGGAGACCCAGGCCGCGCCGTACGGCTTCGGCGCGAATGACGTGGACTACACCGAGGCCACCATCGCCTACGACACCAAAGACCTCGGCTTCCCGGTCTGGGGGCTTTCGCCGTCCAGCACCCCGGACAACACCGGCGACTACCTGGCCTACGGCTCGTGGCAGCTCGGCACCGACGCGTCCGACACCGATTATCTGCAGACCACGGTGACGCCGCACGCCTCGTTCCTGGCCCTGAACGTGCTGCCCCAGCAGGCCTGGTCCAATATCGCGACGCTGCTGCGCGACTACCCGCAGATCTACGGCCCGTACGGCTTCTTCGACGCGCTCGATCCCAGCACCGGCGCGGTCGGGACCCGCTACCTGGACCTGGACGAGTCGATGATCATGGCCGCGCTCGACGACGTGCTCAACCACCACATCCTGCAGCAGCGCTGGGCGCACGACCCGATCGGCCAGACCGACATCCGCTACCTGCGAGCCGAACGGCTCTCCATCGCCCCCGAACCCGGCTTCTGACCAGACCGAAAGGAACCGCATGACGTCGCCTGACCGGGCCGCGGCCGACCAGGCCGGAGCGGCCCGCGCCGACTGGCAGGAACGCCTCGGGCCCCGCGGCGCTGCCGGCCGCGACCCCGGGCCGCCGGTCGACGGCTCCCCGGCCGAGGCCCCGGGCGGGCTGCATGCCACCGCGGGCCGCGGTCAGGTGACACTCGACTGGGCCCCGGTGCCCGGCGCGGCGGGGTACCTCGTGCACCGCGCCGCCCGGCCCGGTGACCCGTTCCACCCGCTCGACCACGGCGGCGGCGACGTCCTCGCGGTGCCGTCCGGACCGTACGCCGACACGGCCCCGGCGGCGGCCCTCCCCTGCTACGCGGTGGCCGCGGTGACCGAACCCGGCCGCACCGGCCCGCTGTCCGCCCCGGTCACCGCCACCCCGCTGATCGCGTCCAACGGCCACGAGTCCGGCCAGGTGACCGTGTCGGTCCGCCAGCAGGTGGCGGGGGAGCTGCCCCGCCCGTGGCAGCCCATGATCGGCTCGGAGCACCTGAGCCTGCTGCTGCGCCGGGACACCATCGGCGACCAGGTCGTGGGCGACGACCTGCGCAAGGCGCTGCGCCTGACCGAGGTCACGTTCGGCGTCCAGGCCGTCCGCGCCCACGCCATACTCGACGACGAACTCGCCGTCTACACCGAGGACACCGGCGGCTGTCCGCGGCACGACTTCACCGGCGTGGACCGGGTCTACGACGAGCTGACCACGCTCGGCCTGCGCCCGGTGGTCGAGCTGTCCTTCATGCCCCGCGCGCTGGCCCGCGACCCGGACCGGACCGTGTTCAGCTACGGCGCGGTGATCTCCCCACCCAGGGACTGGGACCGCTGGGCCGCCCTGATCCACGACCTGACCTGCCACCTGATCGAACGTTACGGCCGGGACGAAGTCGTGCGGCACTGGAGTTTCGAGGTCTGGAACGAGCCCAACCTGGACGTGTTCTGGACCGGCACGCAGCAGGAGTACTTCCGCCTCTACGACACCACGGCCGCCGCCGTCCGCGCGGCCGACCCCGGCCTGCGGATCGGCGGCCCGGCCTCGGCCGCGGCGGGCTGGATCGAGGACTTCCTCGCTCACCTGGACGAATCCGGCGCCCCGCTGGACTTCCTGTCCACCCACACCTACGGCAACGAGCCGCTCGACCTGCGCCCCGCGCTGGAGCGGCACGGCCGCGGCCAGGTGCCGATCTGGTGGACCGAGTGGGGCGCCACCCCGACCCACTTCAACCGGGTCGGCGACACCGTCTTCGCCGCCGCCTTCCTGCTGCGCGGCGTGCGGTCCGTGCTCGGCCGGGCGGACGCGCTCGCCCACTGGGTGGCCTCTGACCACTTCGAGGAACTCGGCCCGCCCCGCGAGCTGTTCCACGGCGGTTTCGGCTTGCTCACCGTCGGCAACCTGCGCAAACCTCGGTTCTGGGCGCTGGCCCTGGCCCAGCGGCTCGGCCGCGACGAACTGGTCACCGACGTCGAGGGAGACGGCGCGCACAGCATGGTCGAGGCCATCGCCACCCGCGGCGAGGACGGCCGGATCGGCGTGCTGGTCTGGAACTCCACCCTCGACCAGAGCCAGCTCGACGGCGACCCCAGGCTCGACCGCGAGATCAGCCTCAGGATCGAGGCCCGCCCCGGCGCCGCCTACCAGATGACCCACCACCGGATCGACGCCGAACACTCCAACATCGTCCCGGCCTGGGAGCGGATGCGCGGCCGGTCCGCCTGGCCCGACCCCGGCCAGTGGCAGCGGCTGCGCGCCGCGAACACGCTGGATTCGTTCGAGCCCCCGGCCTCGGTCATCTCTGGTCCCCGCGGACTCGTTCTCGGCTTTAGCCTGCCACTGCCTGGCGTGTCCTACATCGAGCTGACCCCGATTGTGGCCGCCAGCACGCCTTGACCTATTTAGTTTCCTGAACGGTGGCCACCGGCCCGTCGGCCCCCACTCGCTGGCCGAGCGCCTCAATGATGGGGACCTGGCCCTTCACGAGCATCTCGGCCGCCCGGTCCAGGCCCATCCATTCGGCCCGGTCGATCTCGGGAAACTCCTGGACCCGGCCCGATCCCCTGGGCCACTCCAGCTCGAAGGTGTTGCTGTGAAAGGCGTCCAGGTCGTAGTCGCCCTCGATCGCGTAGGTGGTGATGACCTTCCCGGTGGACTGGCGGCATTCGCCGAGGGAGATGGTCTCGCCGTCGGGTGGCGGGGCGCCTATCTCCTCGGTGAACTCGCGCCGCGCCGCGGCCAGCGGGTCCTCGTCGTCGGTGTATTCGCCCTTGGGTATCGACCAGCCTCTGGCGTCCTTCTTGGCCCAGAACGGGCCGCCCATGTGGCCCAGCAAGACCTCGATCTTGCCGTCCTCACCGCGCCGGTAGAGCAGCAGCGCGGCACTCCGCTTGGGCATCGGTCCTCCTCGTCAGGGGCAGCCTATGGGGTGGGCAGCATGGTCCAGCGGGTGCCGTCCCACCATTCGGCCAGCGCGCGCTGGTGGGAACTGTAGTCGTCGTCGCCGACGCCCCGGTCGCTGTCGCCGACGGCCAGGCAGGCTGCGGCCGAGGCGCAGGACAGGCCGTCCAGCTCGCTGCGCATCCTGCGGCCTAACCGACCTGCTCGGCGATCTCCAGCCAGCGGGTCTCCAGCTCGGCGACCTCATCCTGCAGCGCGCGCAGCTCGCCGGTCTTGGCCAAGATGCCCTGGTAGTCGCTCTGGTCGTGGTCGGCGATCGTCTGGTGCTGGGCCTCGATCCGGCCGGCCAGCCTGGACAGCTTGCGGTCGATGGCGGCGCTCTCCTTCTCCGCCGCCCGGCGGTCGGCGCCAGACAGCCCGGTGGCCGCGTCCTGGCCCGCTGTTCGGCTTGCCGCCGCCTGCCCGTTGGCGTGGGCCTTCGGCTCGGCCGCGCGCAGCGGGGCTGGGGGGTCGGGCTCCCGCTCGGCCTGCAGCCGCAGGTACTCGTCCACGCCGCCGGGCAGGTGCCGCAGGTGCCCGTCGATGATCGCGTACTGCTGGTCGGTGACCCGCTCGACGAAGTACCGGTCGTGCGACACCGCCAGCAGCGTGCCCGGCCAGGAGTCCAGCAGATCCTCGAACGCGGCCAGCAGATCCACGTCCATGTCGTTGGTCGGCTCGTCGAGTATCAGCACGTTGGGCTCGTCGAGCAGCACCATCAGCAGTTGCAGGCGGCGGCGCTGGCCACCCGACAGGTCCCTGACCGGGGTGGAGAGCTGGGCGTTGGTGAAGCCGAGCCGCTCGAGAAGCTGCCCGGGCGTCTGTTCTTTGCCGTCGGTCACGTAGGTCGTGCGCCGGCGCGCGACCACGTCGGTGACCCGCTCGTCCGCGACCTCGTCCAGGTCGGCGAGCTGCTGGTCGAGCATGGCGACCTGGATCGTCTTGCCCCGCTTGACCCGGCCGGTGGTCGGCTCCAGCGTCCCGCTGACCAGCGCCAGCAGGGTGGACTTGCCGGCCCCGTTGATGCCGAGCAGGCCGGCCCGGTCGCCGGGGCCGATGCGCCACTCGACGTCGCGCAGCACCGGCCGGTCGCCGAACGACACCGACACGTCCAGCAGATCCACCACGTCCTTGCCCAGCCGGGCGGTGGCCAGCTTGGCCAGCTCGACCTGGTTGCGCGGCGGCGGCTCGTTCGCGACCAGCGCGCTGGCCGCGTCGATCCGGAACTTCGGCTTGGAGGTGCGGGCCTTGGGGCCGCGGGCCAGCCAGGCCAGCTCCTTGCGCATCAGGTTCTGCCGCTTGGTCTCGCTGGCCGCGGCCTGCCGGTCCCGCTCCACCCGCTGCAGCACGTAGGCCGCGTACCCGCCCTCGAACGGCTCGACGATTTGGTCGTGCACCTCCCAGGTGGCCGTGCACACCTCGTCCAGGAACCACCGGTCGTGCGTCACCACAAGCAGCCCGCCGGCGCTCGCCGGCCAGCGCTTCTTCAGGTGCCCGGCCAGCCAGGTGATGCCCTCCACGTCCAGGTGGTTGGTGGGCTCGTCCAGGGCCAGCACGTCCCAGTCGACGACCAGCAGCCGGGCCAGCGCCACCCGCCGCCGCTCACCCCCGCTCAGCTCGCCCACCTGGGTGTGCCAGCCGATCTCCCGGACCAGCCCGCCGATCACGTCCCTGATCCTGGCCTCGGCCGCCCACTCGTACTCCGGCCGGTCGCCCACCACGGTCCGCGCCACGCTCAGCTCGGGATCCAGCGTGTCGCCCTGGTCCAGCACGCCGATCCGCACCCCGCTGCGCGCCGTGACCCGGCCCGAGTTGGGTGTCAGCCGCCCGGACAGCAGCGCGATCAGGCTGGACTTGCCGTCACCGTTGCGGCCCACGATGCCGATCCGGTCGCCCTCGCTGACCCCGATGGTCACCGAGTCGAAGACCACCTTCGTCGGGAACTCCAGGTGCAGCGACTCCGCGCCCAGTAGATGTGCCACCCCGCCAGCGTAGGCGGGTCCCAGCCTCAGTTGTGCAGGACGGCGGCGCCGCTGAAGCGGCCGTGGGCCAAGTCGGCCAGGGCCTGGGGGGCGTCGGCCATCGGGTAGGCGTGGGTGGTCGGCCGGACCCGCAGGCGATGGGCCAGGCGGAGGAACTCCTCGCCGTCGCTGCGGGTGTTGGCGGTGACGCTGCGCAGCCGCCGCTCCTGAAACAATTCGGCGTCGTAGTCGAGCGACGGGATGTCGGACAGCCAGATCCCGGCCACGGCCAGCGTGCCGCCCCGGTCCAGGGCCCGCAGCGCCACCGGCACCAGGTCGCCGGCCGGGGCGAACAGGATCGCGCCGTCCAGCGGCTCGGGCGGCGCGTCTGCCGCGCCGGCGGCCGAGTCGGCGCCGAGCCGGCGGGCCAGGTCCTGATTGCCCTCGCCCCGGGTCAGCACGTGCACCCGCAGCCCCTGGGCCAGCGCGACCTGGGCGATGATGTGGGCGCTGCCGCCGAAGCCGTAGATGCCCAGCCGCCCGCCGGGCGGCACCTCGGCGCAGCGCAGCGCCCGGTAGCCGATGATCCCGGCGCACAGCAGCGGCGCGGCGTGCTCGTCGTCGAGCCCGTCGGGCAGCCGGTAGACATAGGCCTCGTCGGCCACGCAGACGTCGGCGTAGCCGCCGTCCAGATCCCACCCGGTGAACTCCGGCGCCACGCACAGGTTCTCCGCGCCCCGCCGGCAGAACCGGCAGGTCTGGTCGGTGCCGCCCAGCCAGGGCACGCCGACCCTGTCGCCGGGTGAGAACCGCCGCGCCCCGGGCCCGGTCGCGTCGACCCGGCCCACCACCTCGTGCCCAGGGGCCACCCGGGGCCGCTTCGGCGGCAGGTCGCCCTCGGCCAGATGCAGGTCGGTGCGGCAGACCCCGCAGCAGATCACCCTGACCCGCACCTGCCCGGGTCCCGGCTCGGGCT
The DNA here is from genome assembly GCA_036267135.1 of Streptosporangiaceae bacterium. Taxonomy (GTDB): domain Bacteria; phylum Actinomycetota; class Actinomycetes; order Streptosporangiales; family Streptosporangiaceae; genus PALSA-505. The sequence continues at coordinate 33,764 of DATAWQ010000015.1, forward strand.
CGTCGCGCTCGATCCGGCGCAGCGGCTGCTCGTCCACCGGCGCCGGATGGTCCACCACCCAGGTCCGCATGCCCCCACCCTAAGACGGTCCCCGCAAGCGGTCAGCGCGGCCTCGGCCGTGGTGGCGACTCAGCCGAAGTAGTGCAGCAGCCAGGCCTTCCAGCCCTGCTCGACCGTGGCCGCCGGGTAGTAGTCCGTGCTGGTCTTGGTATAGGACTTCCATACCGCCCCGAACGGGGTCTGCCCGGAATCCTGGGCCGACGCCACCGCGGCGAAGAACGCCCGGCCGACGTTCCAGCGGGCCCCTATGTAGGCGTAGACGGTGGCCGCCACGTCGGACCAGGCATCGATCTGGCTGGCCGTCCCCGTGCTGACCTGCCGCAGCGTCGGGATCTGCCCGGTGAGCATGCTCGTGGGCAACGCGGCGATTTGCGCTTTGAGCCACTCGTAGGAGTACCGCTCGACCACGGGGTGCGGGTCGGCCTGATAGAGCGCCGCCACGAACCGGCCGAAGCCGGACAGGCCCCAGCCGTTCGGGAGGGGCACGAACCAGTAGTTCCGGTTGGAGATGGCGTGGACGGCGACGGCCTGGGCGAACGCGCTGACGAGGCTGACGCTCTCCGCGGTGCCCGCCGCCGGGCTGAGGATCACCCTGGCCGCCCCGGCGGCGTTGTACCGGTCGCGCGTGTCGTTGCCGACGATCGAGCCGGCGCTGTCGAACTCCACCAGTTCGGTGGTGAAGGCGAGGGCGGCGTCCGGATTGGCGGTCCAGCGCGTCGCGGCGTCCAGGTTGGTGAACCAGCGCCGCCGCGCCGGGTTCGCCGAGACGAACACCAGGAACCCGGACTGCCTCACCGCCTCGGGATACAGATCCTTGTAGATCGCCACGGTGTAGCCGGCCGCCGCCTCGGCGCGCGCGAAGGCCTGGTCGGCGGCGGCCCGCTCGTCTGGGTAGGACGCCACCACCACGTGCGCCGCCCGGCGTACGTAGAGCCGCACCGGCGCATCCCAGGGGGCGTTGTCGAGCGGCCGCCAGGAGGCGATGAGCGGTCGGCCACCCGAAACCTGGTGGATGGTGACCTGGTAGCGGCCGGTCATCGTCAGGTACACGTGTCCGCTGGCGCTCGTCGGGTCCCGCGCGTTGTACGCGCCGGTGTCGACCTGCATGGGGGCGGTGTTCCCGTGACTGTTCAGCGCTAGATCGTCCGGAGGGGTGACGTTGAAGCCGATGGCGCCGCCGGTGAATCCGACGTCGTGCAGGTTCCGCCACCACAGCGCCACCCGCGGCCGCAGGCTCGGCGCCACCCAGCTCAGGAAGCCCGCCTCGTTCTGATGGACCATGTCGGCGCTGAGATCGGTGAACATCGACCCGACGGTGGCCGTCGCGTCGGGGGCGAGGTCGGCCAGCGAGGTGCGGGACCGCAGGCCGGCGACGGCACCGGTGCTGAGCGCGGCCACGGCGGTCAGCGCGAGGGTCCCGGCCAGCGCGCCGCGCCACGAGACCGCCCACGCGGCCGGCCTGTTGGACGCCTTCAGGCCGGGCAGGGGGGAGGAATCGCTCGCCGTGGCGGGACCGGCCGCCGTTTCGGCGGTGGTGGACAGGGCCAGGTATTCCTGCAGTTCACGGTGCCGGAACTGATAGGCGGTCCCGGCCATCCGCATCAGCCCGGCCCGGGTGGCCCAGTCCAGGAACCGGCTGAGCCGCCACGGCAGCCGTCCCCTCGTGGCGAGCAGCAGGGCCAGGTAGCGCCGCCACAGCCCCGCGACGCAGACGGCACACAGCAGGGCCGCGGCCGTGCCGGCCACGACCAGCACCGCCCAGCCGCGTGGGCTCCGGGTCAGCGCGGTCGTCGCCGTCAGCAGGGCGGTGACGATGATGCCCAGGATGAGCCCGGCCAGCAGGCCGTCGGTGAGGTTGCCACGGATCGCCGCGCGGGGCCGGGTGACCGACTGCGGCACCTGGGTGGAACTGCGCAGGTCGCGGAGCAGCACCCAGATGATGATGATCGCGGGCAGGGCGGGCGTGCTGATGTCCTGCAGTTGGTGGCGGCCGAACCACCAGGCCACCATGACCGCGAGGGCGAAGGCCAGCCAGCCTGCCACCCGCGCGCGTTTAACCTTGTAACCCGTCCATGTCCTGGTCGGCCATACCGTGCGCAGGCCGAGAAAGAGCCCGATCGGGATAAGACCGCGCGCCACCGCGGTCCAGGTACCGGGCACGCCGGTCGCCATCACCGGGGCCGCGGCGAGGACCACGGCGGGCGCGGCCAGCAGATCGTCCCAGCGCAGCACCCGGCGGACGCCGCCCAGCGGCCACAGTTCGAACAGCACGATGTCGCTGCCGGACAGTTTCAGCCCGCCCACCCGGCGGTCGGTGGTGGCGTTGTCCTGCAGGTAGCGGGCCAGTTCACCGAGCCAGGCGACCACCTTGGCCGGCGGATAGCGGGAACCGGGGCCGGTGACGATCGGCACGTAGCTGCGCAGCAGGTACTCATGCAGCGCGGCGGAATCGGTGTAGTCCAGCAGCCCCGCCGGGTCCTCGGCCTTCTCGTAGACGGTGAACGCCAGGTTGAGCCGCCACGGGGTGGAGAGCACCTGGGCCAGTACCGATTCCTGGTGCGTGACCAGGTGCTCGCAGACCGGCCACCACCGTTCGGCGTTCCCGGCCCGGCTCAGCAGGTAGTCGGCGGCCTGCTCGGGCGTGACCGGCTGGATGCGCACCCGCGCGGCGTCCCGCAATCGCTGCGCGCCCGAGGCCACGAAGCGCTCGTACTGGGTATCGCGGGAGGTCAGCACCAGCGCCCCAGGCTGTCCCGCCGTCTGGTAGCCGTTCAGCCGCGAGATCAGCGCGGCCATCCGCTCCATCCCGGTGCCGCCCTGGCCGGGCTTCGTGCCGCCCGTGGCCGGGTCCATCTCGTCGAGCCCGTCGAGCAGCGGCAGCAGCAGGCCCGCGTCCACCAGTGCGCAGGCGGCCTTGGCCGGCAGGTCGTAGCTGTCGGCCACCGAGGCGGCCAGCCACTCGGCCAGGTCGCTGCGCAGGTCCCAACTGGGCAGCGAGAGCCGCACCGGCACCGGGTCGGCCGGCTCCCGGTCCGCCAGCAGGGCCAGCATGAGCTCGATGGCCAGCACCGTCTTCCCCGCGCCGGGTTCGCCGGTGATCACCATCCGCCGGGGCCGCAGTCGGCGGTAGTAGCCGAGCACGTCGGCGAAGGTCCCGCTGGCCATCGCCCCGGCTGCGTCCCGCCCCACCGACGGCGCGAAATCGAACTCGACGTTGATCGCCATCGTGTCGTTGCCCAGCAGCCTGACCCGTTCCTTGCCCTCCTGCTTCCGCACGGCCCTGGCCAGCTGGGCGGAGGCCCGGTCCAGGTCGACGCCGCGGCGGTCGCTCAGCCAGCCGAAGAAGGGCGGGATGGCCAGCACGGCGCAGATCGCGCCGATCGGCACCGAGAGGATGCCCGCCTCGTCGGGCCCGCTGAGCCCGTGCGACGAGGTCAGCTTCCACACCGCCCACGCCACGGAGCCGACGATCAGGGCCACCCCGGTGCACCACCCGGCCGCGGGCAGGAAACGCCTGATCCACCCACGGCCATCCATGGCCGTCCATTATGCCGATCAAGATCCCCGGAGGCTTAGGCTTGCGATGGTGCTGCATCTTCTTCCTGAAGAACCCCAAGCCGGGCCCTGGCGGGCCGAGCAGGTCACCGGCGTGGCCGCCGGGGTCATGCTGCTCGGGCCGGCGAAGGGTGCTGACCATCGTCTGGTCGATCGCCTGGCGGCACTCGCGGTTCGGCTGGGATGACCTGCTGATTGACGGTGTCCTTGTCCCGGCGCGGGCCCGGCGGCCCGTGACTTACCGGCCGCCACGCTGGGACGAGCACCAGCGTGCGGGGTCGATCGAGGTAGCGGGCGGCTGCCCGCTGCTCAGATCCCGGTGAGCCGGATCCGCGTCCCGGTCCTGATCGGCGACGGCGGTCAGGACGCGATCTGGGATTCCGCCTTTTCGGTGACGGCCGTCGTGGGCGAACTGCGCGCCACGCACGACCCGGGATCACCCCCCCAGGCCAACGCCCTGGCCATCGAGCAGTTCTGGGTCAAGATGCTGGCCTTCTTCAACGATCCCAGGCAGCGGCTGAACTAGGCGAGCCCCGCGCGCACCGGGTCACAGTTCGAAGCGGGTGCCGACGGTGTTGGGGATGAAAGCGGCGGGGAAGCGGCGGCC
>DATAWQ010000016.1:0-50427 GCA_036267135.1 Streptosporangiaceae bacterium
GCTCGCAGCCAATCTAATACCTCAGGAAATTTCAATAAATTAGTACTGGCCCAGAGAACACTCATCAGGGCTGCGCGAAGAAAGCTCGGGAACCCGGATATAGCAATAGATATCGCCAAAGAAACTAGCAGCGGCAGATCAGGCCGTAGTCAAATGATTAGCTGATCAACACGTTGATATTTCATAGCACGTCAGCAGATTGCATGCCCAATTCGGCATGAGTGGCTGTCGGCGGCTGCGCCGATCATCCAGTTCTGCGCTCATCGAGAGCACACTGATGAACTATCTATAGCCGTCCATATCGGCGGATCGGCGCGGCTGCCATTGGCGTCGACTTCACGGGGGACGGCGTGCATATCGACCAGGTCTGGGAGGTCCGCTGGTACCACGTCGTCGCCTCAGCGCGTTGGTGATGGTGGTGGTGGTGGTGTTGATCTCGCCGGCTGACTGCTGGTCGGCGAGGGTGACATAGAGGGTGTCGGTGGACGGGTTGACCGAGCTGACGCCGAGGTGGCTGGTGCCGTTGGTGTTGTAGACCTGTTTCACAGCGTAGGTCTGGTCGTTGATCGTGGTCACATAGCCCTTGTACTGGCCGATGTACACGGTGTGGGTGGGAGCATCGACGGCCACCGAGTTCGGGCCCTCGCTGACGCCGTTGACGTCGACGTTGATGGTCTGAATGACTGTATTGGTGGCCTGGCTGATGACCGAGATCGTTCCAGCGTTGTAGTTGGTTACCCAGACGGTGCGGGTATTGGGGTCTACCGCCAGCCCCTGCGGCCGGCCCCGACGTTGATGGTGTCGGTGACCTTGTCGGTGGCCTCGCTGATGACCGACACGGTGTTGGAGTTCTCGTTGGAGACGTAGGCGGTGTGTGAGGCCGGGTCGGCGGCGACCGCGTCCGGGTCCTGGCCGACGGGAATGGTGGCCGTGGCGCCGCTGGCAGCGGTGGCACATGATGCCGCCGTGTTGACGATGTTGCTCTGCTCGGAAACGATCGCGGGGTAAAGCCCCTTGGCGACGGCCGGTGTGCCGACGAGGTTGAGGTTGTTGGTTTCGCCGGTGTAGCCCGGAGCACACACGTCGGGGCCAGTTCGGTGCCGTTGTTCACAGCGGTTCTGACGTTGATCGTCGTACCTGCGCTGAAATTCGCCTCGCTGCCGCCGCCATCGCCGAAGACGCCAGACTCGACGCCATTCCAGGCTTTCGCCAGGTTGAGCGTGCCGGCCGCGTTGGCGGCGGTGGCCTGGCCAGACGCGGTCGTCATGACCACCGAGTCGTTACCGCCCGCGGTGGCGGTGCCGGTCAGGTTCACGCTGGCCAGACTCGCGACGGTCAGGGCGGCCCCCGGCCACACACTGGCCGGGCTGTTCGTCCAGCAATCGCCGCCGAAGCTGTTCCACCTGCCGGGCATGTGGCGTCGTAATTCAGCAGCCAGTACTGCATGAAGACTTCGTTGAGGCCGGTCGAGTAGATGAACTGCTGCCTCCCTGGCAATTGGCCGGATCTCCCGATCCCGCGCACACCGTCGTGGTAAACGGCTTGGCGTTGAGCTGGAGTGAGAAGCTGTTCGCGGCACCGTTCGAGGTTTCGGTCGCCCCAGGGGTAATGGAGTCGAACGACCCCGTCGCGCTGGACATCAGGCCCGAAACCGAGGCCGAGTAATCGACACCGTTTCCTACGATCTGCCGATGGTGTCCGCGCGCTGGTGAAAACCGCAGGTCGGGTGCTGCCTTGCATCGGGTTCTCTGCCATTGAAGCTTGGGGTAAGAGGAGGTGAAGCAACCTCTGCCCGGTACGCGGACTCTCTGAATGGCATGTTGCCACTGCACGGTCTGCTCCTTCAGCCGCAGCGAATGGCCCGGCGGCCCGGCGGCCGGCCGGGTAGCCGCCGCCCCGGTGGCGGCGCCGCGCGGCCCGCACCCCGGCGGCGCACCGGCTGATTGACTCGGCCCAGGGCCCCTCCTGCCGGAACAGGGTGGCCAGGGCAGCGGTGAGGGCGACCACACGGGCGTGCTGGCCCGTGCTGGTGACGTGATCAAGGCAAGCCAGCAGGTTCACGCGTTCCGTCCGGGCCCAGGCCAACGCCTGGGTGGCATCTGACAGGTCGGGGATAGCCACCGGTGCGGCGGACGGAGCGGGGGCCTGACCGGTGCCGGACTGGTGGGCCAGCCAGACATCCGCCGCCCAGGCGGCGCGGGTGTAGACGTCAAGCAGCCTGTCCAGCGCCCGTTCGCGGCCGGCGGCGGGGTCGGCGGCCGCGCGGTCCCGGGCGTAGCGGCGGATCAGGTCGTGCGTGCTATAGCGGCGGTAGCCCACCTCGGTCAGCAGGGCCTCTCGGTGCGAGATGTCCAGGTGCTCGGCCGCTTCGGGCACGCTGGCATCGGCGAGGGCGGCGGCCGCGAACTCCTCCACCGTTGCGCCCGGATGCAGGCTCAGCCGGCGGAAGAAGTCCTGCAGATCCGGGGCGAGGTTGCGGTAGGACACCTCGAACGCGGCGGCAACGGTCTCTCGCTTTCGGCGGCCAGGGTGAGCAAGCGCGCTCTGGTTTCGGCGGTCAGATCGGCCAGCGTCCAGGCTGGGTGCCGGTCATACACCCGGGCCAGCAACGAGATGGCCAGCGGCAAGAACCCGGCCAGTCGTACCAGCTCGGCCACCTCGCTCCCGGGGGCGGCCCGCGGGGCCAGCTGCAGGAACATCTGCTGCGCCTCGCGCGGCGGCAACACCTCCAGCGGGACCGAGGCGACGGCACCAGGCAGGTCACCGAGGTGACGGCGGCTCGTAACCAGCACCAGGCAGTCCTTGCCTCCGAGCAGCAACGGGGTGACCTGGCTGCTGTCGGCCGCATTGTCGAGCACCAGCAGTGCGCGCTGCCCGGCCATCCGGTCCCGCCATAGCCCGGTCCGGGCGGCCAGCCCTTCCGGCAGCTGGCGGGCATCCACCCCGATCGCGGCCAGCAGCCCGGCCAGCGCCGCCTCGGCAGGGAGCCGGTCCTGGCCAGGCGTGTAGCCATACAGATCGATGAACAGCTGCCGGTCAGGGAACCCGTCACGCAGCCGGTGGGCGGCGTGCACCGCCAGCGCGGTCTTGCCTACCCCCGGCATCCCGCCGATCGCGTGGATCGTGACCACGTTGCCGGATGAGCCCACGGCCGCAGTGACCGCCGCACAGACCCGGTCGAGTTCGGTGTGCCGCCCGGTGAACGCCGCCGCATCCGGCGGCAGCGAAAACCGCGCCTCCAGCGGCGAACAGCCTGCATGACATTGCCCCCGGCCGCGTCGAGGAACTCCTCGCGCACCGGACCGGCCAGTTCCAGGGCATCTGCTAACAGCTCGGCGGTGGCCTTGCGCGCCGTCGGGTGAATGTTCCGTTCCAGGTCGCTGATCGCCCGTACGCTTATCTGTGCCCGGTCGGCCAGCTCCTCCTGCGTCAGCCGCGCTTTGTTCCGCAGCAACGCCAGCAGTTCCCCGAACCTCGGTATGTCCCGTTCAGCCACGGGCTCGATCACTCCGCATCAGGCCGTGACCGTCTGCCCGGGCACGGCGCAGAACCACCTCCCACCGAGCGTACGCGGCACCCATGAACGAATGGAACGGCCAGGATGGTGAGCCGACCCTGACCACGCCAGGTGACAGCGCCAGAACGAACGGCCGGTGGCCGGCCCGGCTGGGAGCGCGGGTCGGCCACCGGGAATGCTGCGGTGCCGGGTACTCGCCGTTGTCCCAGTAAGAACCGCCGTATTTGCTGCAGACGACCACGTTGCCGACGGGGAGTGTGTGCTGGATGTGCCGCCCGAGCTATCGGCCCGCACCCAGGTCTTTGGCACCGGCCAGGGCCGTAAGACCGACGCGTACTCGGTCGCGCTGGCCGCCACCCGGACGCCCGGGCTGCGCCAGGTCACCGGTGACCAGCAGTTCGCGGTGCTGCGGATCCTGGCCGACCGCCGCCGCTTGCTGGGCGAAGGAGCGCACCTCTCAGCTAGCAGGGGGCGCCGGCGGCAGCCCCGCCGGACCCATGAAGGCGAAGACCTGGCTGGTGCCCGCAAGCAGCAGCAGGCCATCGGCGGCCGACGGCGTCGGGAAGTGGTTCGCCGGGACGCCGAAGGGAATCGAGACGACCTGCTTGCCGTTAGCCGGGTTCAGGCCGTGCACCGCATCGTCGGCTCCAATCGTCCAGACCAGCCCACCGGCGATGATCGGCGCGCCAGCAGCGCCGTCGTTGTCGGTCCACAGTTGTTTCAGGTACGGGGCCCTGGCCGAAACCCTGATCGCCGTCACGCCGTTCGGGCAAGGCAGGAAGAGGACCGAGCCCATCACCGCGTGCCCACCGTCTGGGTCGCCGTGGCACACCGCAAGCGACGCGATCTGGCCATCCTTGCCGCCCAGATGCCCCTGACGCAGCAGGTAGGCGGTGTCGGTCTTGCCGATCTGGAACACGAAACCGTCCACAAGCACGGGGTCTCCGGTTCCGAGGTCGAGGTCGCCGCCGCTGAGCTGCTGCCAGTCCTGAAGGTAAAAGATCGACTCCAGGTGCATGGCCGGCGACAGCTCGAGCACCGCGTCGCTGTCGTCATACCGCTGGCCGGCGCCGAAGTTGTAGCCATCGGCGCTGGCCACGTAGACGTTCCCCTGCGGGTCGACGACTGGGGAACTGCCGCCCATCCAGACCGCTCCTCGGTCTCTGCCGCTGCTCAGCTGGAAAAAGTCCAGCGGCCCTCCCGTCTCCGGGATCGAGACGACGTAGCCGTGGGCAGGGCCGTTGGGGCCCGGACAGTCGCCGGAGTTCTGGCCGTAGGCGATGACCACCAGGCCGTGGTCGAGCGCCAGCCCTGGCCGCTGCAGCTGCGCGAGCTGGTCCTCCCCGGCCGTGGGCATCGCCGGCTGGCTCAGCTCGACCTTGCCGGTGAACAGGTCGAGCCCGAATAGGCGGTGCGACGCCTCCACGCCACCAGAAGAAGACGGGCCCTTTATCAAGGTGTCCGCGTCGACGAAGATCTCGTGGCGGGCCAGATCGATCACCGGGGTGCCCGTGATGCCGACCATCGGCGAGATGTCCCCGCACGGCAGGTCACGCGATGGCACCGGGTTCGCCAGATGGCGTGACCACATAATGTGCCCGCTGCGGGCGGCCATCACGTAGACAGTGTCGTTCTCGGTCGCCGCGACGATACGGCCATCAGCCACAAGCGGCTCGCCATACAGTTGCCCGTCCAGGACCGGCGAAGTCCAGGCCCGCCGCGATGGCAACAGCTTGATCTGTGCGGCCTGAACCCCGGTCGCCTCAGCATTCCCGTGGTAGCCGGTCCAGCTGGCACCCGAATCGGAGGCCCGAGGCTGCGGGACGGCGGACGCGCTGCCCGGCGACCCCGGCACAGAACCCGAAGCTGTTCCGCCGGGACCGAGCCTGGTTATGCCGGGATGCCCACCCGCAGAGCTGTGGGGCGGCCCAGAACAGGCCGAGCAGACCACCGCCAGGACTCCTGCCGCAGCGGCGAGCGTTCCTTTCCGCACAGCGATCACTCCCGTCTATCCCGGCTGATGAAACCGACCACCGGCCGCGAGGTTGCCCACCCCACCCCAGACTGCCAGAACGATCAGCTGCAAACGCTCTGGGCCAGTGCTCGATGCTGGATGCCCGCCCCGCGAGCGCGAACACGGCGAACTGCTCATTGAACCCCTCAGCGGCACGTCACCTCGTCCCTGTCAAAGACTTCAGGAACTGCTCTGGTGCACCCCAGACCGCGATCTCGCAGCCCGCTAGCCCGGACGCCAGATCGACCAATTCTGCAGGCGGGCAATGGATTGGACCCCAACCTTCCGCAGCCGCACCGATCGGGGGAGTGTGCGCGTAGAAGGCGATTATCGTGCGGCGTGGTGTGAGCGCGTGGTCGGCCTCGATGTGACAACGGCCTGTGGGCCAGGCAGGCATCTACCTGAGCGGCATCCCCGGGCCCAAGACCCGCGACTGGCTGGCCAACCTGGCCGCCCACCCGCAGTTCACCTTCCACCTGAAGAACAGCATCGTGGCCGACCTGCCGGCTACCGCCTCGGTCATCACCGACCCGGCCGAGCGCCGGCGTGTCCTGGCCGTCTTCGCTGAGGAGTTCAACCGCCGCCGCGGCCCGGGCAGTCCGTGGCCAGAGGCCGTCCTGGAGGAGTGGGCCGAGCGCAGCCCGCTGGCCAAGGTCACCTTCACAGGCTCCGATTGACCGGAGCCGGCTGGTATCCCGAAGTGCTCCGCGGCCTAGTCGCGCGCAGACGGCGGGTCTCTGCGCCCACCGCGCGTCATGCGGTCATGAGCGGGTGTCGCGGTGGGCCATTGTGGCGCCTGTCAGACTTCTGGTGTGGGCGAGGGCATTATCCCGGTGATGAGCCAGTACTTCGATCCCGGCCAGGTTAGTGCGGGGCTTAGGCAGGACCTCATTGCCTGCTGGATCGTGGTCAGTAATGCTGGAGGGGCGGCTGGGTTCCCGTTCCCGCCCGTTGATACCAGCATCGTCGCGCCGGTAGCCGATGACCTCATCGCCGGTCTTAGCGCTGAGGGCAGCAGGCTTATCGTCGCTCGTGCTGGCGATGTCCTTGCTGGCTGGGTGCACCTGCAGCGTCACCCTCATCGGGTCGTCGCTCATTGGGGCACGATCAGCCATCTGCAGGCTCTTCCCGCTTTCCGGGGGCAGGGGGTGGGCAGCGCGCTGATGACGTCGGCCCGGCAGATCGCCCGGCAGGAGATGGGTCTGGAACAGCTGCACCTTGCCGCGCGGGGCGGCATGGGACTGGAGCGTTTTTATGCCAGGCTCGGCTGGCGAGAGGTAGGCCGCTGGCCAGGCGCATTGCGGATGGCGCCAGGTGAGGACCGCGACGAGGTACTCATGATCCTCGCCCCGCTGTGACCAGGCCAGGCCACACCACTCGGCCTCTTTCTGGATCGGTGTCGAGCATGGCCCGGCTCCACCAGGCCGTGAGCACCGCGTCCAGGTACGGGCCCTGCTGCGCATGCAGCAGTTCAGCGAAAACTGGGCGCGGCGGCCGCCATGGAGGGCATCGGAGATGCCGCCGATCGTGTGCAGCACCCGGTGCGCTTCGGAGTGCGCGAACTCGGCCGTCATGGCACCTGCCTTACGCGCGGTGTGCCGGCGCCGTGGATGTTCAGGGCTGCCAGCCCCCGAACGATGGATCCACCATCGGGCCGCAATGGCCCTGTCCCTTGGCCGTTGAGGGCCGGAGCACCAGCCGCGCTTACCCACGCCGGGGGGCAAGCACCCATACTGATTCTCAACAAGGTCACCATCTTGCGGTGCGGGCGACGCGAAGAACCGGGGAAAGCGAGACAGATCGCTGAATATTTATTCCTCGTTGACAGACTTCACCAGGGTGTAACAGGCGCTCAGATTATCCGGTTCCGGCACGGCAGCTTGCCTACGATGCCGCTTCTGAGTCCTCCATCGTCGGCCTAAGTTAGCGGGGACCGGCTATATCGTTCGCCAAGGACGGGTGCCGCAGCCGCTGCCAGATCCGGGCGCATCTCCCGCTGCTGGGATCCGTGGGACAGGCCATCGCCGGGGTAGTGGACCTCGCCATGGGCATCGGCGCAAGGCAGGCAGCGGAGCAGCGGAAGACGCGGCATCGAGGAGCTGGCATGAGCATGATCAGCCGGGCTGATGCTTACCAGCGGCAGCACCGCTGGGCGGGGCTGCCGCTGGCGGTGGTGTACAAGTTTTTCGACGATCAAGGCAGCTACCTTGCCGCGCAAATCACCTACTACGGCGTTGTGTCGCTGTTTCCGCTGCTGCTGCTCCTGGCCACTTTCCTCGGGTACGGGCTGCACGGCAGCCAGCACTTCCAGCGGCAGGTGCTGGATTCCGCGCTCGTCCAGTTCCCGGTCATCGGTGACCAGATCGCCAGGAACGTCCGCTCCTTCCACGGCAGTGTGCCCGGTCTGGTCATCGGCATACTGGGCTGTCTGTACGGTGGCCTGGGCATCGTCCAGGCCACCCAGAACGCGCTGAACAAGATATGGGGTGTGCCGCGTAACGGCCGCCCTAATCCGGTCAGGGCCCGGCTGCGCAGCCTGCTGCTGCTGGCCGCCGGCGGCTGCAGTGTGATCGTCACCACCGTACTGTCTGCGCTGGGCGCCGCCGCGAACGCCTACGGCTCCAGCGTCGGCGGCAGCGTGCGGGTGGCAGCCGCCGCGCTGGCAGTCGCGCTGAACGTCACATTGTTCGTGGTGGCGTTCCGGGTCCTGCCCGGCCGGCCCGTCACCCTCCGGCAGAGTCGCGCGGGCGCGATCGCTGCTGCGGTGATCTGGCAGGCTCTGCAGTTGGCGGGCGCCTTGCTGCTCGGGCATAAGCTCAAAGGCGCCACTGCCACCTATGGCCTGTTCGCGATCGTTCTCGGCCTGCTGGCCTGGATCTACCTCGGGGCGGTCACCGTGGTGATCTGCTCTGAGTTCAACGCAGTGCGCGCCCAGCGGATGTGGCCGCGGAGCCTGCTCGCGCCATTCACCGACAATGTGGAACTCACCCCCGGCGACCAGCGTGCCTACACCTCTTACGCCAAGACTGAACGGCACAAGAGCTTCGAGAACATCGACGTCAGCTTCGGTGAGCCCCCGCCACCAGGGCCTGCAAAACCAGCACCCTGAAATGCGTCAAAGCCGGCTAGCTGCTGGAGACGCGAGACTGCGGCCCAGCGGACCCGCAGTCTATGAGCCCGCAGTTGCGGTTTTCGCTGGCATCGCCGGGGGTCTCCCACGGGCCAGAGAACAGCGCGGAGATGGGCGCGCTGGGTGGCCTATTTCCAGGCTGTGCCGTTCCAGTGCGTGATCAGTGTGTCATCGGCTGCTGAGCCGCTTGCGCATGTGGACGCGCAGTACCAGCCGACCGCCCAGGCGTCGCTCGCGGAGTCGGCGGCCACGCCGAACAGAGTGTTCCAGGTGGAGCCGGGGCTGGGGCTGGCCACGTGCTTCCAGGCGGCGCCGTTCCAGTGCTCGATCAAGGTGCTGGTGCGGGCCCACCCGACCGCCCAGATATTGCTGGCGGAGGTGGCGGTCACGCCGTACAGGTTGCTTCCACGGACTCCGGGGCTGGGGCTGGAGACCCGCCGCCATCCGGAGCCGTTCCAGTGCGAGGTCACCCTGTCATCAACTTCTGAGGCCAATTCCCAGTCAAGCAGAAGTGTCACGACGAGCAGGGCACCCAATGTAATTTCTGTTCGTACGGAACGGAGCCGATGGCACAAAGTACGCCTGGCCCGCAGAACGACCGCTTCTGCGCTGACGACGTAGGTCTCGGCGAGACCAGCGCAGTCGACCCAGATCGACGGTTACACGTGCGTGTGTGGCGGGCGGCGCGCGACCATGTCACAGCTTCATGGGCCGGTGTTGAGGGCGCTGGGGCTGGGCAGGTTTTCGGGGAGCTTGTCGCCGGTCGGCTGGTGGCGCAGCGATCTGGCTGGCCGGTTCTGCTGCCGGGGGGGAGCGGAGCCGATCGCGTGCACCTTTGCACGTCGTACCTGGCGGCGATGTGCCGGCTAGAGCGTCAAGACACGGGTGAGCGCCGGGGCGACGTCGGCCAGGCCGTGCACCGGCTGGCTGAGGCCGCCGCGCCGCCGGGCCAGCGTGGCCGCGGCCCGTTCCGACTCCGGTCCCGGCAGCGGGCACAGCACGTGCAGCCGGTCAATCCCGGCCAGCGCGGCCGCTGGGTCCCCGCCGGTGGTGCGCAGGCAGTCCGACAGCAGCACCGTCACCCGCTCGCCGTCCCTGGCCGTCCCGGCCAGCTCTCGCGCGGACGCCCGCAGCCCGGCCGCGAGGTCGGTCATCCCGTGCCCGCGCAGCCCGATCAGCTCGCCCACGAGTTCCCCTGGGTTGCGGGCCCTGCCCACCGACCGCAGCACGGCGGCGCGCTGGCCGAACGCGACCACGGCCGGATCTAGCCTGCCGCCGGACGCCAGCAGCACCGACGCCGCGGCCACTGCGGCGATCGCGACCGCGAGTCCCGACATCGACCCGCTGGTGTCGATCAGCAGGCACAGCGACCGGCGCTGCGCCCGCCACGACCTGGTCACCAGGTCGGGGCCGGCCGGCGGCCAGGTGCTGGACAGCCGGTCCAGGGTCAGGTCGAGGTCCAGATCCCCGTCCTGGCCGGTTCCGGGGGCCAGCCGTCGCGTGCCGCGGACCGGGCGGGTTCCGGCGGCAGCCAGCCGGACGAACACCCGGGCCGCCAGCCGCCGGGCCGCGTCCGCCAGTTCCCGGTCGGTGGCCAGCGCGAGGTCGGCCAGCAGCGTGGCCGCCGCGTCCGGGTCATCGGCCAGCAGCCGGGCGAGCGCGCCTGCGTCCAGCCGGCCGACCTCGGGGGAGACGTCCGCGAACGCGGCGTGCCTGGCGGCCAGCTCGGCCCGGCCTTCGGTGCGGCGCGACCCACCCTGGCCGCGGTCGCGGCGCAGGCTGGACCGGGACGCGCTGCGGACCGGGCGGCCCGCCGCGGGAGTCCGCGACAGGCCGTCAGCTTTTCCCCGGCCGTCCCCGGCCCACGGTGCGGCTCCGTCCTGCCCGGAGCTTCGGTTCCCGTCCTGGGTGGCGCCGTCGGCGCTCGCTTCCGCGGCCGTGCCCCACAGGTCGCCGAGCAGTTCGTCGAGCACGGACTCCGGGGTGCGGTCACAGCCGTCCACGATCGAAATCCGGCCGGACAGGGCCGCGTGCGCCGCGTCTCGCGCCGTGTCCGCGGTCAGGCCGGTCTCGCCGCGCAACCTGGCCAGGCCCGTCAGCAGCAGGGCCAGGTCGATGGCCCCCCGCACCGAGGCGCCCATCCGCACGTCGAGGTGCTCCCTGGTGGCCCGGGTGAGGCGCACCGCGAAGTCCACCACCGGGCCGGCCTGGCCGGTCGCCGCGGTGGTGATCTCCCGCTCCGCGGCCGCGTCCTGGTAGCCGAGCACGACCCGGCAGATCCGGTCCGCGATCGCCTGGCTCACCCGCGCGGTGCCGATCGCGTCGAACGGGTTCATCGCCGCGATCAGCCGGAAGCCCGGATCGGCCGCCACCGCGCCGAGCCTGGGCACCGCGATCTCGCCCTCGGCCAGCACGGTGATCAGGACGTTCAGCGTCTCCTCGGGTATCCGGTTGAACTCCTCCAGGTACAGCAGGGCGCCGTCCCGCATGGCCCGCAGCAGCGGCCCGTCGGTGAAGCTGTCCGGCACATAGCCCTGGGCCAGCACCTGTGCCGGGTCGTACTGGCCCACCAGCCGGGCCGGGGTCAGCTCGGCGTTGCCCTCGGCGAAGACGACCCTGCGGCCGGTCTCGCGGGCGATGTCGCGCAGCAGGGTGGACTTCCCGGTGCCCGGCGGTCCCTCGATGACGACGTGCCGTCCGGCCTCGATGGCAACCGTCAGCACCTGGCGTTCGCGGTGCAGCCCGACGACGACCGCCGGCGGCCGGCTCACCCGCCGGAGTGCAGGATCACGCCGCGGATGTTCTTGCCGTCCAGCAGGTCCTGGTAGCCCTCGTTGACCTGGTCGAGCGTGTAGGTCTGGGTGATCAGCTCGTCCAGCTTGAGGTCACCGGCCCGATACAGCTCGATCATGCGCGGGATGTCGTGGAACGGGTCGCCCGATCCGAACAGGCTGCCCTGGATGCGCTTCTCGAACAGGGTCAAGATCGCGCCGGACACCTCGATGGTGTTCTCCGCCGGGTCGGCGAGCCCGGTCACCACCACGGTGCCGCCCTTGCGGATGGCGTTGAACGCGCTCGTGACGACCGCTGAGGTCACCACGCCGACCGTGACGATGGCCTTGTCGGCGCCGACTCCCCGGGTGAGCTCGGTGATCAGCTCCTGGGCCTCCTCGGCGGTGGCGCAGCTGTGCGTGGCCCCGAACTGCTCGGCCGCCTCCCGCTTGTTGGCCAGCGGGTCGATCGCCACCACGTTGCGCGCGCCGGCCAGCGCGGCGCCCTGCACGGAGTTGATGCCGATGCCGCCGATGCCGTAGATGGCGATGGTGTCGCCGGGCTCGGTGGCGGCGGCGTGCACCGCGGAGCCGAAGCCGGTGGGCACTCCGCAGCCAACCAGCACGACCTTGTCCAGCGGCAGGTCATCGTCCACCTTGATGGCCGAGTTCTCCGAGATCGTGGCGCGCTCGGCGAACGTGCCGAGCATGCACATGCCACCCAGATCCACGCCGTCTTCGTGGAACCGGAAGGTGCCGTCGGGCAGGCACCCCTCGAGGATCGTGGCGCCCAGGTCGCACAGGTTCGACTTGCCGGTGGAACACCACCGGCAGTGCCCGCACACCGGCAGGAACGAGCAGACGACGTGATCGCCCGGCTTCAGCCGGGTCACCCCTGGCCCGACCTCTTCGATGATGCCGGCCCCCTCGTGGCCGCCGACTATGGGGAAGCGGGGCACGATGTCGCCATGCCGCAGGTGCTCGTCGGAATGGCACAGTCCGGCGGCCACGTAACGGATCAGCACCTCGCCGGCCTTCGGCCCGTCCAGGTCGAGCTCGGTGATTTCCCAATCCTGACCCACTCCGCGCAGCACGGCGGCTTTGGTCTTCATGTGTCCCTCCCGGTCGTCTGGACTGGCTAAGTTGCCATGATGTACCAGCCGGTACCGAAACGTACATGCCGGGGTGCTAGGTAGGGGAGTGCGGCGACTCTCTGAGTGAACGTTTTCCCATAACCCGGCCCGCCTGCACGTGCGGTGTACCCTTCTTGATCATGTCCGTCTCGATGCGGTTCGGCGTGTTCCCGCTGGGTGTGGCCGGCAGCCCCGACGGCGTGGCGTCCGGGCCCCCGGATGACTTCGGCCAGATCGAACGCGCCTTCGTCCGGCTGCAGGGCGACGGTCCGCCGCTGCTGGTGCGCATGTACGTGGCCTGGACAGGTGCGGGCTCAACCGCGAACGTGCTCAGCCAGGTGAAAGAGCTGGTCGCCACCCCACTGAACTGGGATCTGGTGCTGGCTTACCGGGACGCCGACGGCGACGTCGACGGCTGGGAGGCCTTCGTCGCCCGGGTGGTCAGCGACTACGGCCGCCAGATCGCGGCCATCCAGGTAACCGGCGAGGCCAACCTGCGTGGGATCCCGGCCGCGGCCGACGGAGCCTGGCCGCGCGCCACCGAGGCCATGGTGCGGGGGGTGCTGGCGGGCGCGGCCGCCAAGCGGAGTTCAGGCGCGAGCGCGGCCATCGGCTTCGCGGTGAGCCCCGAACTCGATCCCGGCGGCGGCGAGTTCTGGCCGGCCGTGGCCGACCTGGGCGGGCGGCAGTTCCCGGCGGCGGTGGACTACGCGGGCCTGGACATGTATCCCGACGTGTTCGGCCCCCGGATCCCGGTCGAGGAACTCGACGGGGCGGTCGACTGGCTGCTGCGCGGCTTCCGCGGCCACCTGGCCGTCGCCGGCATCGGCCCGCGGACGCCCATCCGGATCTGCGAGAACGGCTGGCCCACCGGCCCGGGCCGCAGCCCCGAGCAGCAGGCCGACGCGCTGGAGGCCGTGCTGCGCGCGGTGCACACCAGGCGGGACGAGCTGAACGTCACCCACTGGGAGCTTTTCACCCTGCGCGACGCGGACAGCTCCAACCACGACATGTTCCACCAGTTCGGTGTGCTCCGCGACGACTACACACCCAAGCCGGCCTTCGACCGCCTCCGCTCCCTCTTCGCCGAGCTGAGCCAGCAGGCTGGGGCGTAGCTGTGACGGTCCCGGCCACGATGATGGCACTGCGTGCGCACGCCCGCGGCGGCCCTGAGCAGCTGGTATTCGAGCAGGCCCCGGTCCCGGTACCCGGGTCTGGCGAGGCCGGTCATCCCCTCGCACGAGGTGTCCGGCGTTGTCCGCGGGCTGGGTGAGAACGCGCGTGGCCTGTCCACCGGGCAGGAGGTGTACGGCCTGATCGCGTTCGATCGGAACGGGGCCGCCGCCGGCTACGTGACGGTCCCGGCGGCCGACGTGGCGGACCGGCCGCGCTCGGTGTCCCACGAGCAAGCCGCGTCGCTGCCGCTGGCTGCGCTCACGGCCTGGCAGGCGCTGACCGACCACGCCAGCCTCCAGCCGGGCGAACGCGTCCTGGTTCAGGGCGGGGCCGGTGGCGTGGGGGTATACGCGATCCAGCTCGCCGCGATCCTCGGTGCGGACATCACCGCCACCGGACATGCCGGGCAGGGCGACTTCGTCCGGTCTCTGGGCGCACGGACGTTCACCGAGGATGCGGGGGAGGTCAGGGGCGGGTTCGATGTTGTCGTGGACACGGTGGGCGGGCCGGCGCTCGAGGCGTCCTACGGCCTCGCGCGGCGTGGCGGCCGGCTCGTGACGCTCAGCGCCCCGCCGTCGGCGCAGCGCGCTGAGCAGCTCGGCATCCACGCGGTGACCTTCGTGGTCACCCCGGACGCGGCGCAGCTTGCCCGGCTGGCCGAACTCACCGATTCCGGCAGGCTCAGGCCGGTGGTCAGCCAGGTCTTCCCGCTTCGTGAGGGCCGCGAGGCGTTCGAGAGCGGCACCCGGCCCCGCCCGCCAGGCAAGACCGTAGTTCTCGTCCGCTGACGGCCGGTCATCAGCCGCTCGCAATCTAGCTCGGCTGGACCGCGGCCGCCCCAGCCCGGCGCGCCCGGCGGCGGCGCCGGGCGGCGTGATATTAGGTGGGTCATGACCGCTCGCGATGTCCCCCCGTTCCGCGCCGACCACGTTGGCAGCCTGCTCCGGCCGCCGCAACTCCTGCGCGCCCGCGACGAGTTCGCGGCGGGCGCGATCACGGCCGCGCAGTTGCGTGCCGCCGAGGACGCGGCGATCGCCGCCGCCGTCCGGATGCAGGCCGAGGCCGGGCTGCGCACGGCTACCGACGGCGAATTCCGCCGTGCCTCCTGGCACATGGACTTCATCTACCAGATCGGCGGCATCGGGCAGGCCCCCGGCAACCTGACCGTCCAGTTCCGCAACCCCACCGGAACGCTCGAATACACCCCGGCCGCCCTGCAGATCGACCGCAAGCTCACGCTCAACGAAACGATCTTCGGCGCGGACTTCAGCTATCTGCGGTCCATCGCCGGCGACTCGACGCCCAAGCTGACCATCCCGTCGCCGAACATGGTGCACTACCGCGGCGGCCCGGCCCTGATCGATCCCGGCGTGTACCCCGACGTCGAGGAGTTCTGGTCCGACCTGTCCGCCGTGTACGCCGAGCAGGTCCGCCGGATTGCCGCCCTCGGCTGCACCTACCTGCAGTTCGACGACACCAGCCTGGCCTACCTCAACGACCCGCAGCAGCGCGCCATGATCGCCGGTCGCGGTGAGGACGCCGACCACCTGCACCTGCGCTACATCCGCCAGATCAACGCGGCGCTCGCGGGCAAGCCGGCCGGGCTGGCCGTGACCACGCACATGTGCCGGGGCAACTTCCAGTCCTCGTGGGCCGCGGAAGGCAGCTACGACTTCGTGGCCGAGGCGCTGTTCGGCGAGCTGAACGTGGACGGCTTCTTCCTGGAGTACGACGACGACAGGTCCGGCGGCTTCGAGCCGCTGCGGTTCGTGCCCCCGGGCAAGATGGTGGTGCTCGGCTTGGTGACCACCAAACGCGGCGAACTGGAGTCCAAGGACGCGCTCAAGCGCCGGATCGACGAGGCCAGCCGGTTCGTCCCGCTGGACCAGATCTGCCTGTCGCCGCAGTGCGGCTTCTCCTCAACCGTCGAGGGGAACAAGCTCACCGCCGACGAGCAGGCCGCCAAGCTCCGCCTGATCGCCGAGACCGCCGCCGACATCTGGGGCTGAGACAACAGGCTGAGCGGAAGGGCCACGCGACAAACCACGTGGCCCTTCGCCCCTGTAGCTCAGCCCTCAGCCGCTGCCGCTGCCGCTGCCGCTGCCGGTGCCGGTGCACTGCTGGCTGGCGGTGACCGGGTCGACCGTGACGCCCGACCCACCGCGACCGTGCTGGGACTTGAACGAGGCGGCGAACTGCACCCCGGCCCCCTTCGGGATGGCCGCGGGGTGGATGAAAAACACGTTGTAGTTCGTCCCCGGCTTGGCTGTGACCATCCTGGACAGCAAGGGAGTCCCCCCACCGCGGGGATACCGCTGGCACGGGTTCGGCTGGCCGCCGGAGATCACGCTGGCCGGAACTCCGTCCGCGCGGAGCCTGCTTTGCAGCGCGGCCGGGTCGTGCAACTCGCGGATGGTGACCGCCACGCTGCCGTCGGCCTGCTTGACCACCGTCCAGGCCGCCAGTTGCGCCCCCGCCCGCTGACCGGCCGCATGACCGGTCGCCTGCCCCGCCGGGACCAGCGTGACCACGGCCACGGCCACCCCGGCGGTAACGGCCAGGAGCCCGGCCGCGCCGGGAATCCGGCGGCGGGCGCGCACCGCCCGGCTGCGGCTCACGATCCGCTCCACCGGCGTGTCCGAGCGGACCGCGGTGAAGGACTCCCGGACAGTGGTCATCAGTTCTTCGTCGTTCATGATGGGTGCTCCTGTCGCTGGCTGGGGATCAGGTCGTCGCGCAGCGCCGCCAGCGCCCGGGCCAGGTGGGCCTTGACCGTGCTGGGGGCGACGCCGAGCACCTCCGCGGTGCGGGTGGTGTCCAGGTCGAGGAACAGCCGCAGCGCGATCACCTGCCGCTGCCGGGCAGGCAACCGCAGCAGCGCCGCCATGATCGGCGGATCCACCGGCCCGGCCGGCGTACCGCCAGACCCGCCGGCGACGGCCAGGCCGGCGACCTGGCCGGGATCGGCGACCGGGACCTCCCGGTGGCGGCGCCGCCACCGGGAGACACCCACGTTCAGTGCGGTCCTGACCACCCAGGCCCGCGGGGCCGGATGCCGGCTGACCGTGCGCCACGACGCGCAGGCCCGGGCGAACGCCTCGTCCACCAGGTCCTGCGCCGTGTCCCGGTCGCCCACGCTGACCAGGACGGTGCGGAGGCAGTCATCCCTGGCTTCGCGGTAGAACTCCGCGAAATCCAGTCGTTGGGTACCCACACCTGTTCAACGCGCCAGCGTCTGCCACGGACTACACGCCGCGCCGCTTTCCTGGTCGTCACGTTCCCGGCCAAGGCCCGGCAAAGTCCGCAGCCAAGTACTGGAAAGGCCGCGCCATCAAGGTCGGCCTGGGCGCCGCGAGCAAGTACCCTTCGCCCCAGCGGTGCCAATCTCTCGCGGACGGGAGCCTCATGTTCAGGTCGCGCAGTATGGCCATCGCCGGCAAGACCGGCTATGCGGTGTGCTGCGTCTTCGCCGCGCTGACCCTGGTCGGCAGCGGGTTCGCCTATTACGTGAAGGCCCAGGTCGACAGCATCGGCGGCTCGGACGCCATCTCCGGCGGCGCGCAGACCGGGGCGATGAACATCCTGCTGATGGGCCTGGAGAGCCGCACCGACTACGACGGGAACATCCTGCCGGGAGATCTGCTCGCCGCCATGCACGCCGGCAGCGTGCAGGGCGTCGAGGACGGCGTCGGCGGTCAGGACACGAACACGCTCATCCTCATCCACATCTTCACGGGCGGCCAGAAGGCGGTCGGCTTCTCGATCCCGCGCGACGACTGGGTCACCTACCCCAAGCCCTACGACGGCCAGTCGCAGGGAAAGATCGACCAGGCCTACGGTCTCGCCTGGGCGCAGAGCCTGGGCCATACTGTCGACTCCAAGATGAGCAAGGACCAGCGCTACCTGCTGGCCAACGAGGCCGGCCAGAAGGCGACGATCGACACCGTGACGGCGCTGACCGGCGTGCACATCGACCACTTCGCCGAGGTCAACCTGGCCGGGTTCTACGAGCTGGCCAAGGCCTTCGGCGGCATCATGGCGTGCGTGAAGTCGTGGAACGGTGGCCAGAACCTCGACGACATCAACTCCGGTTTCCACCAGAAACACGCGGGCTACCTGCATCTGTCGGCCGGGCAGACGCTGGCGTTCGTGCGGGAGCGGGACAACCTGCCCAACGGCGACCTGGACCGCACCCACCGGCAGCAGGCCGTCATCGACTACGTGATATGGAAACTCGGGCACCAGGGCGTGCTCACCAGCATCGGTCAGCTCACCAGCCTGCTCAACCTGGCGAAGAAGTATGTGATCACCGACTCGGGCTGGCAGATACTGAATTTCGCCAGCGACATGAAGAGCCTGACCGGAGACAACCTGACCTTCATGACGGCGCCGGTGATCACCACGGACGGTCACGAGGATAACCAGGACGTGAACCTCATCGACCCGGTGGCGATCAAGCAGATGGTGCAGCACACGTTCGCCGCGCCGCCGGGGTCGAAGAAGCCGGCCACCAAGACGAAACAGCCGAAGGTGAAATCGCTGTCGCCCGGCGCGACCACCGTGGACGTGCTCAACGGCGGCGCCCCGATCGGCATGGCCGGCGAGATGTCGCAGGCGCTGACCTCGGCCGGTTACCAGGCGGGCAAGGTGACCAACACCTCCCTCCAGACGTCCACCCAGGTGCTGTACGGCGCGGGGGCGGAGGCGAGCGCGGGCAAGATCGCCGGGGCCTTCGAAGGCCTGACCGCTACCGTGAGTTCTTCGGTGCCCGCCGGTCACGTGGAGCTTCTGCTGGCCCCTGACGCCACGGCCGTGCCCGCCAACCTCGGCACGGCCACCGCGCCGCCCGCCAACCCCTCCTCCAGCGCCACGTCGGCGTCGAACGACGGCCAGGCCGGCGGCCCGGTCAAGGTTAAGGCGAACGCGAAGTACGGCATTCCCTGCGTGTACTGACCTGCGCGTACTGACCTGCTCGGCCCAATGCGAGACGCGGCCAGGAAATGGCGGCTGGAATAGTTTCTTTTCGGCTGGGCAGCAGATGGGGCATGAGCATAACGCGAAGTGTGCCAGGGGCGCTCATCTGGCTGTTCTGGTTGCTGGTCGCCATTGTTCTGGTCCTCCTAGTGGCCCTTCTTGTTCACCACCTAGGCGGATTCGGACTGACGTTCCATGTCGGTGACTTCCACTTCAACCTCGGCGTCACCTGAGCCAAGCGGGCGACGTCAAGCCCACCCAAACTAACCGCGGCAACTAACCGAAGTTCACGGGGCGGGCTGCGTGCTCACCTCGGCCGCCGGAATCGCCTCCGCGGCCGCCTCCCCGAGGAAGCACGCGGCCCGCCCGAACGTCTCACCCAGGGTGTGCCCGGCCAGCCTGGCCTGATACGCCCGGTACCGCCGCATCTCCCAGGCCCGTCCGCGCGGCAGCGCCCCGGCCAGCGCGGGTTTGGGCAGCGAGTTCCATATCCAGCCGGTGACCCCGGTCGCGCCGGGCTCGGGCCCGTTCCCACCGGCGCCCGGCGCGTGCACGAAGTCGACCTCCCCACAGCCCACCTGATTGCGCACGAAGCGCAGCCCGGTCAGGGTGTCCTCGATCAGCTTGCGCTGCTCGGCAGGCCGGTCGGCCAGCACCTCGTCGTAGATGTCCGGGTAGTAGCGCACCATGGTGGCGTCCACGATCGTGAACCACCACACCCCCTCGCTGACCGCCCCGAACACCCGGGCCGGATCCCAGGCCCCGACCTTGGCCAGCCGCTCGGTGACCTCACCCATCGCGCCGATCGACCAGACCAGCGCGCCCGAGTCGGCCGCCCGGTCCGCGCTGTTCTCCTGGTTCCAGTCCACCCGGCAGCGAGCCGAGCAAAAGCGTGCGTGTTCGCGGCGCGGCACGAACCCCGTCCCGCACTGATCGCATGCTCTGGTCTCTGCCATCAGCGCCATCGCTCAATCTTAGGCAGTCTCAGCTCACCGTCCGGTCAACCTGCCCCGAGCATATGCGGCAAAAATTCCAGCGCCGAAAAGGATCTGACGCGACGGGGATCGCGGTGCCATGCTGGCCGGCATGACCACCGCCTTGCTCACCGCGTTCGTGACCGGCTTCGGGCTCGGGTTCTTCGTGGCCGCCCAGGTCGGGCCGATCTCGCTGCTGTGCGTGCGGTCGGTGCTGCGCGGGCGGCTGGCCACCGGCCTCGGCATCGGCCTGGGCGCGGCCATCATCGACACCTGCTACGCGGCCCTGGGCGTGGCCGGGGTCACCCAGTTGCTCCGGGTCAAGCAGCTCAGGCTGGCTCTCGGCCTGGCCGGAGCGGCCGTACTGCTGGTCATCGGCGGGCGCACGCTGTGGTCGGCGCTGCGCATCCGCACCGGGCTGGAAGCCGACGAGGAGACCGTCTCACCGGGCCGGGCGCTGCGCACCTCGCTGATCGCCACCGCCTCCAACCCGGGTCGGCCCCCGTGGGCTGCGCCTGGCCGACGCCATATCCGGCCTGGCCATCACCGGCTTCGGCGCCCTGCTGGGCTGGCGCACCGTTCGTGCCGCCCGCTAACCCTTAGTTGACCTTACAGATCGAGATTAACTAGATTGAGCCTGCGTAAGGTGTACCGAAACCTCCCGATGGCGGCCATCCAGGAACTGACGGGGTGTGTGGGGTGATTGTCATCCCGGTGTCCGTTGGGGAAGATCGTGAGCGAAGCAACGGCCGGTCACGAACATACGGATTTGCCCATAACGCCACGGGCGATCGGGTGAGTTAGGAGCATCCCATGAGCCACCCTGCGCTCGATCCAACGTTCTACCCGTCACCGGGCGACGCCGCGGCGGCGCCGCAGGAGAAGATCGCCTACGTGGCGGCCTTTTCCCGGCCGGCCGACAAGCCGGACGCGATCGCCGTGGTCGACGTGGACTCGTCCTCGGACAGCTACGGCGAGGTGCTCGGCTTCACCGAGCTGCCGAACACCGGGGACGAGCTGCATCACTTCGGCTGGAACATCTGCTCGAGCGCGCTGTGCCACGGCGACCACGCCCAGCACGCGGAGCGGCGCTACCTGGTCGTCCCCGGCCTGCGCTCCTCGCGCATCTACATTCTCGACACCAAGGAGAACCCGACCGCGCCGCCGGTGGTGAAGGTGGTCGAGGCGGACGAGCTGGGCCGCAACTCCGGTTACTCCCGCCCGCACACCGTGCACTGCGGCCCGAGCGGCCTGTACATGTCCTGCCTCGGCGGCGCCAACGGCGAGGACGGTCCCGGCGGCGTGGCCCTGATCGACCACGACACGTTCGAGGTCACCGGCCGGTGGGAGCAGGACCGGGGTGACCAGTACCTGGCCTACGACCTGTGGTGGCACCTATCCCACGATGTGGCCGTCACCTCCGAGTGGGGCACCCCGTCGATGATCGAGGACGGCGTCAACCCCGAGCTGCTGCTCGGCCGCAAGTACGGCCACCGGCTGCACTTCTGGAACCTGGGCAACGGCACCCTGGAGCAGACCGTCGACCTGGGCGACCAGCACCAGATGACGCTGGAACTGCGCCCGGCGCACGACCCGACCAAGAAGTACGGCTTCGTCGGCGTGGTGGTCAGCGTGGAGGACCTGTCCGCCTCGATCTGGCTGTGGCACGAGGACACCTCATCGGCCAACGGCCGCTGGACCGCGACCAAGGTGATCTCGATCCCGGCCGAGCCCGCGCCCACCGAGCAGCTCCCGCCGGCGCTGCAGCCCTTCGGCGCGGTTCCGCCGCTGGTCACCGACATCGACCTGTCGGTCGACGACCGCTTCCTGTACGTGTCCTGCTTCGGCACCGGCGAGCTGAAGCAGTACGACGTCAGCGACCCGTTCCACCCGCGCGAGACCGGATCGGTCCGGATCGGCGGCATCGTCGGCCAGGTGCCGCACCCGTCCCGGCCCGACCTGCCGCTGCGCGGCGCCCCGCAGATGGTCGAGGTGAGCAGGGACGGCCGGCGCGTGTACGCCACGAACTCGCTGTACGGCGCGTGGGACGACCAGTTCTATCCCGACGGCGTGGGCGCCTGGATGGTCAGGTTCGACGCGGCCGAGGGTGGCGGCCTCGCCCTGGACGAGCGGTTCTTCCCGCACGGCGACGTGTTCCGTGGCCGCCGGGTGCACCAGGTCAGGCTGCAGGGCGGGGACGCCTCCAGCGACTCTTACTGCTACCCCTCGCAGCGCTGAACCCCCAGCCGCTGAGACTTCCAGCTACCGACGAACCCAGGAGGGGAACCGGCTCATGTCCGTGACCGACGAATATCTGGAGAACAACGCCCACTACGCGGGTCAGTTCAACGGCCCGCTCCCGATGCCCCCGGGCAAAGGGGTGGCCGTGGTGGCCTGCATGGACGCCCGGCTCAACGTCTACGCGATCCTCGGTCTGCAGGAGGGCGAGACGCACGTCATCCGCAACGCCGGCGGCGTGATCACCGACGACGCGATCAGGTCGCTGGCCATCAGCCAGCGGCTGCTCGGCACGCACGAGATCATCCTCATCCACCACACCGACTGCGGCATGCTCACGTTCACCGACGACCGGTTCAAGCAGGACATCCAGGACGAGACCGGGATCAAGCCCGGCTGGGCCGCCGAGGCGTTCGGTGACCTGGACACCGACGTGCTGCAGTCCATCGCCCGGATCAAGGCCAGCCCGTTCCTCCCGCACACCGACGAGGTGCGCGGCTTCGTCTTCGACGTCGCCACCGGCCGGCTCACCGAGGTAGTCAAGTAACGTCCGCACCGGGGGTTTCCTGTGGTCGGCCGGAAACCCCCGGCACCGGATTTCGGCTGCCCTATTCACCGCCGTGCGCCGCTTATTCTTGACGCCCGGCAAGCGGCGTTTACGATCGGTGTATGTGTGATTTGAACCGGGATGAGCAAGGCGCGCTGGCCGCACTGCTCGGCGACCTGCAAACGGCACAAGCCCGGCTTTCGGCGACATATCCCGAAGTGTTCAGCCGAGCCTGGGCGGATCATGAAGCCATGCTCACCGGCCTCGACGAGCTGACGGGTGCGGCCGACCGGGTGCGCGCCTGGGTGGCCGCGAAACACCACTCCATGATGTCCGCCTGATTAACGGACAACCACGCTCACGCTTCCGGCACCGAATGCCCCCTAATGTCATTGTGTATGCCCAATCGAAGATTGGCTGGTGCGGTCCAGTGCCGGTCCCTGGATGGCTGGGCAGTGGTTTACTGAACGGCTGCGCCTCGGACCGCAGCTGGTCAGGCCTCGGCTAGCGGGGCCGTTATTCGGTCGACTGGCCCGGGTCACGGCCGGGACACTCGAAGGCATGACCACCAACCGGCTCACCCTGGCCACCCGTCTGCTGATCGCCGGCGACGCGGTGTCCTCGCTGGGTAGTGGGTTGGTGCTGCCGCTGACGCTGATCTACCTGCACCAGGTGCGCGGCATCGCGCTGCCGCTGGTCGGCGTGCTGCTGGCCGGGTCCGCCGCGCTCGGCCTGGTCGCGGTTCCGCTGGCCGGCGTGCTGATCGACCGGGTGGGCGCCCGCCCGGTCCTGGTCACGGTGCTCGTGGCGCAGGGGCTGTCCGAGGCCGGGCTGGCCTGGGCGCACAGCGTGCCGACCGCGCTGCCGTCGATGCTGCTGCTCGGCATCTCGATGGGGCCGTTCTTCCCCGCGTTCACCATGATGATGGCCGGGATCAACCCGGACCCGAACGTGCAGCAACGCGCCTTCGCGCTGAACTTCACCGTGCTGAACGCCGGCATCGGGGCGGGCGGCGGGATCGGCGCCGCCGTGGCCAACGTGCACCACCCCGGCTCGTTCCAGATCCTGTTCCTGGCCAACGCGCTGTCCTGCGTGCTCTTCGCCGGGCTGCTGACCCGGCTGCCCAACCCGCGGGCGCACCGCGACTCCGCCCCGGGCCAGCGCCAGCCCAGCCAGCGCCAGCCCCAGCCCCAGTCCGGCCAGCCCCAGCCGGAGCAGCCGAAGCCCGGGTACCGGGACGTGCTGGCGCAGCGCGGGCTGCGCACGGTCATGATCGCCTCGCTGATGCTGGCCTTCACCGGCTACGCCGCGCTCGACTCTGGGCTGCCCGCCTACGCCACCGTCAAGGCGCACGTGTCCGTGCACGTGGTGGCCCTGGCCATCACGGTGAACACGGTCATCATCGTGGCCGCTCAGCTGGCCGTGCTCCGGCTGCTGCGGGTGCTGCGGCGGAGCAGGGCCCTGATGGCCGTCGGCCTCATCTGGGGCGTCGCCTGGGCGGTCTTCGGCCTGGCCGCCCTGCCGGCCGCCGCGGGCCTGCGGGTCGCCTGTGTCTTCGCCTTCGCCGGGCTGTTCGGCCTGGGCGAGACGTTCATGGCGCCGACGATCGCACCGCTGGTGAACAGCCTGGCCGCGGAGCGGGTCAGAGGCCGGGCGAACGCGCTGTCCAGCGTCGCGTACTCGATAGCCTTCGTGGTGTCGCCGGCCATCGCCACCGGCATGATCGCCGGCGGCCTGGCGGTGGTCTGGATCGGCCTGCTCTGCCTGGGGTGCCTCGGCACCGCGTTGCTCGGGGTCAGGCTCGGCCGGCAGCTCACCCACGCCCAGGACCGGGTGGAGCCCACCGTCGCCCGCGCTCCGGAGCCCACCCCGGTCTGAAAGTTTCCGGGCCTGGACGGCGTCGTGAAATTTTGATATCGCCAGAGCAAGACACTGTGCCACCCAAGAACCCAAGAACCAGAGCAAAGGGGTGCCCTGCCATGCGACGTCATCTGTTCGGTCCCTTAGCGGCTCTCGTCCTCACCGCCGGTTCCCTGCCGGCCACCAGCCTGGCCGGTGCTTCGGCCGCCACGGCCTCGGTCAGGCCCGCCGGTCAGGTCAGCAGCACCAACTGGGCCGGTTACGCGGCCACCGGCGCGAACGGCGCGTTCACCAGTGTCGCGTCGAGCTGGACCGAGCCCAAGGGCCACTGCTCCTCGGGAGACCAGTACGCCGCCTTCGTGGTGGGGCTGGACGGCTACAGCAGCGACAGCATCGAGGAGATCGGCGCCGACGTCGACTGTACGGGCAAGACGCCCGATTACTACGCCTGGTACGACATGTACCCGGCGAACCCCGTCACCTTCAGCCAGACCGTCAAACCCGGCGACGTGCTCAGCGCCTCGGTGACCTACGCGGGGAGCAACAAGTTCACGCTGAAGATCTCCGACGCCACCCAGGGCTGGAGCCAGACGGTGCACGCCACGCTGGCCGGGGCCGCGCGCTCGTCCGCCGAGGTTCTGGTGGAGGTGCCCAGCGCCGGGGTCGGCGTCCTCCCGCTGACCGACTTCGGCTCGGTGAGCTTCACCGGGGCCATGGTCAACAACGCCGGCCTGTGCGACTCCGATCCGGTCGAGATAACCAACCCGTCGCTGACCGTCTCACCGATCACGGGCTGCACGAACTTCACGGTCACCGCGAGCAAGACCGCCCGCGCCAGGCCGTGACTGGGCGCTAAACCGCCACCTCGGGCGCGCCGGTCAGCCCCGGATGTAGACCGGCGTGCCCGTGTCCGGCAGCATCGTGTGGAAGAACCCGGCGATGTCCATCGGGATCCGCACGCACCCGTGTGAGGCCGGGTACAGCGGCACCTCGGTGTCACCGTGGATGGCGTAGGCGTGGCCGATGAAGAACACCGGGTTGTACATCGCACCGAGCGGCACGGTGATCCAGCCTGGCATGAACGTCACGGTGCGGTAGTCGCCGGTGGGCGTGACCGCGTACCCGCAGCCGCCGCCCGGTGAGCAGTAGTAGTAACCGCCGCCGCTGGAGACGTGGCTGATCAGCCGCACCTTACCGCCCCGGTACAGGACCAGGACCTCGTGCTTCAGGTTGACCTCGACCCGCAGCCGCCCGCCCCGGGGGACCAGCACCTTCGGCGCGCGCGGGTGCTCGAGCGCACGCAGCATCCGGTGGTTCACCACCCCCGTGGTCGGCAGCCCCTGGACCTCCTCGAACGCCCACACGGCCTCGATCGTGTCCTGGCCGAATCCTCCGTCGGCCGGTCCCGGGTAGTACTTGAGCGCGGCCAGTCGCCGTTGCACCTGCTTGACGTCGGACCCGTGCATGCCGAGCTTCAGCGTCCGGTGCACATCCAGCGCCTCCGCGGCTGTGGACTGGCCCGGCTTGGACTGGCCCGACTTGGATTGGCCCGGGGCCGAGGGGGGCGGGCTGGACTGGGCGGGTGTCGCGGACGGGGCCGGTGACACGCCGTGCGCCGCGCCAGCCGGAGCCGTGGACGGCGCCGGCGAGCGGGTCCGCGCCACCTGAGCCACCGCGGACGGGTGGCCACGCCCCGCCGCGCTGCCACCGCCACCTGAGCCACATCCCGCGCCCAGGGTGATGACGAGCAGCGCCAGCGCTACCCACGGCCAACGTCGCATGAAGTCCTCCTCGCGGCCCGCCAGCAGCCCGGTGTCCCCACCGGCCTGCCGCCCCCGGCCAGCACGTCACAACTCTCACTGCTGACTCTCTGACGTGCGGCGCCGAATGTCCAACACCCCGGCCCGCCGCCGGCCCTTTTCCTGGCTCGGGCAGGGGCCGGATCCTGATTGAATTAGGCCTTAACGGCCACGGCGATCCCGGCAGGCCACGTCCGCGTAAAATGCGGCGTATGGGGCAATTGATGCGGAATCGGTCTCGTCCTGGGTACGGAAATAGCTCCATACGGGCACATTGGTCCGTATACAACGCGCGGTACAACGCGCACCGCAATGGGTAGGCCGCTCCGTAGGACGGCCCGGAGGCCGTGGCCCCGCCCGATGTTCACCCTCCGCGACTAGCCGGCCGCGGAAAGACGTCTCGCGCAAAGGAACGACCCATCGTGGTCCATCACATCGACGCCGCCGCTGACATGGTCGAACAGCAGATCGGCTCGTGGGAACCGGACAACGCGGTAGACCTGGACCTGTTCCTGGCCCACCTGCCGCGGCTGTTCGAGGCCGTGTCCACGTCGATAGGGCACGTGGCCAGCCGCCTGGGCTCGGACTTCCCCGTGGATCCGGCTGTGACCGAACGGCTGCGCGAGATCGCCTCCACGGTCGCCGGGATGTCGGACTTCGCGGGCGAGGCGCACTCCATCCACCGCTCCGCGCACGCCAACGAAATCGAACGCATCGAGGACCCCCGCCCCGGCGAGCAATTCTGGGACGTGACGAGAAACCGATGAGCACCGGCAGCCACCTGAGCGCAGAACCCGACCCCGCTTTTCTGGCCGGAAAGACACCCTACGGCGATCAGCCACCGCCCGGGCCGCCGCGCGGCCGGCTGGCCTGGCAGAACATCCTGGTGCTCGGCCCGCTGACCGCCGGGGCCGTGTACGCGGTCGGCCTGCTGGCCGCCACGACCCATCCCAAGGTCTTCGCGGCCGCGGTGGTGGCCGTGGCCGCCGCCGGATGCGCGGTGCTCGCCGCCCTGTTCACCACCGGCCCGACCGTCCGGGCCGGCTGGTGGTCGGCGTGTGGGGCCGTGGCCGCTTGCTGGGTCGCTTACGCCGCGGTGGCGGGCGCCGGGACCTGGATCGCCGTCGCCGCGCTGCTGGTACCCACGGCGGCTGCGATCAGGCTGTGGTCGATGGTCCGGGTGCGCGAGCGGGAGATGGCCGAGGCCGAGCGGCGCCGCAAGGCCGAATCCGGCCTGGCCGTCGAGCGGAAGAAGTGGCCGGCGCTGCTGGCCCGCATCGGCTACGAGGGCGTGACGTTCGTGCGCCGGGAGGACACGCTGTGCGGCTACTCGGTGCTGCTGTCGCTGCCCTCCACCGGCCACGTCACCTACTCCCAGCTCGCC
The DNA here is from genome assembly GCA_036267135.1 of Streptosporangiaceae bacterium. Lineage (GTDB taxonomy): Bacteria > Actinomycetota > Actinomycetes > Streptosporangiales > Streptosporangiaceae > PALSA-505. Next base: position 27,518 of record DATAWQ010000016.1, read on the forward strand.
CACAACCGGGAGAAGCTCGAGGTCGCGGCCAGGACCCGGCACGGCAGCCTGCGCTTCGAGCGCGGCCAGGCCGCGCACGAGGTCATCCTGCACGTGGCCGAGCGTGACGTGCTGGCCGAGACGGTCCCACTGCCGGCCGGGTCCAGGCGGCTGACCATCACCAAACCGATCGAGATCGGCGTGCACGAGGACGGCCAGGTCTGCTCGCTGACCCTGCGCGAGGTCGCCTCGCTGATCGTCGGGCTGCGCGGCTCGGGCAAGTCGAACCTGCTGAACGTGCTGATCGCCCAGCTCGCACGCTGCGAGGACGTCCTCATCTTCGTGATCGACCAGAAGGGCGGCCGGATGGCCGCGCCCTGGCTGGACCCCTGGCTGTCCGGGAAGACCCCGGCCCCGGTCATCGACTGGCTAGCCACCACCCGCGAAGAGGCCGAGGTCATGCTGCGCGCGTGCCTGCGCGGGATCGACGCCAGATCCCGTTCGGGCAGCGGCGGGGAGAAGATCGTCCCATCGTCCCGCCAGCCCGCCGTCATGCTGATCGTGGACGAGGCCGCGGTCATCTTCGGCCTGGGCACCGGCGGCCCGCGGTCCACGCTGGAGGGCACCACCAACACTCAGCTCGCCGCGCTCGGCACGCAGATCACCATGCTCGGCCGGTCCGAGGCCATCGACCCGGTGTTCGCCACCCAGCGGGGCACCGTGACGATGACCGGCAGCGGCGACCTGAAGTCGCAGTGCGGCCTGCGGATCGGCCTCGGCGTCGCTTCCGAGGCCGACGCCCGGCTGATCATTCCCGACGACGTCCACATCGCCGCCGACCTGGCCACGCTGGCCCACCCCGGCAGCGGCATCGTGCAGCTCAAGCAGGGCCGGGTCACCCCGGTCAAGTTCTTCCGCCTGGAGCACGACGAGATCGGCCCGATCGCCGAGCGCACCGGGTGGATCCGCCCCCGTCCCGACCCGCTGCTGGCCGAGGCGCTCGGCGAGGATTACGCCACCCGCTGGGAGCGTGCCGGGCACCTGTCCCAGCGCGATTCCCGCCCAGTGGCCCACCCGGTGGCCGTGGCCGCCCCGCACGGCGCCACCGACGCGGCCTTCCAGGCGATCATCGCCGAGTCCGGCCTGGCCGCTCATCCGCGGTCTGCCCAACCACGGCCTGCCCATCCACGGGCCCCCCATCCACGGGCCCCCCATCCGCAGGCCGTCCATCCACGGTCTCCACAACCACGCTCTCCCCAACCACAGGCCGCCCAGCCACACGCCGCCCAGTCCCCGGCCGCGCAGTCTCAGGCCGCCAGCACCCCGGCCCGGCGCCGCATGCGCGAATACATCCGCCGCCACGGCGCCCGCGGCGTGACACCAGCCATGATCTGCCACCTGCTCGCCTCCGAGGACATGGCCGTGACCCTGCCGTCCATCGGCCGCTGGCTCGCCGAAGACGAGGCCGCGGGCCTGGTGGAACGCGGCACCCTCGGCCGCTGGCGGCACCGGGACTAGGGTTCGCTGGATCGGAGCTCACCAGGCCGGGCCGGCCGCACTGCCATCATGGGGACAGTGGAGCACGAATTCGGGTCGCCGCTGCTGCATCCGCTGCTGGCCGGGCGGTGGAGCCCGGCCAGCTTCAACGACGGCTACGACGTCAGGCCGGACGAGATCGAGGCGCTGCTGGAGGCGGCCAGGTGGGCGCCGTCGGCGGGCAACTCACAACCGTGGGCGTTCATCTTTGGCCAGCGCGGGGACGCCACCCACGAGCGGCTGGTCCGGCACCTGGCCGGCAGTTCGGCCCGGTGGGCGCCGTCGGCCAGCCTGCTCATGGCCAACCTGGCCCACCGGTACGTGGCCGACACCGACTGGGAGTACTCCGAGTTCTCGCTCTACGACCTCGGGCAGGCCGTCGCCCACATGACACTGCAGGCCCAGGCGCTCGGGCTGTCGGCCCGTCAGTTCCGGGCCTTCGACCGGGCCGGCCTGGCCGCCGAGTTCGGTGTGCCCGGCCACTGGGAGGTCACCACGATGGTGGCCATCGGGCGGCCGGCGCTGGCCACCCCGAGCAGGCCGTCGCCGCCGCCGGGACCTGCGGAGCGGGAACGCCGGGCCGTCAGCGACATCGTGTGGCCGATCAGCTGACGGCCCCGGCCCCGTGGTTGCGACCAGGAAGCCCGCCCGTGGTTCAGGCTAGAAAGCAGGCTCAGCCCATGGACTTGGCGCCGTCGATCGCTTCGCGGAGGATGTCGGCGTGCCCGGCGTGCTGGGCGGTTTCGGCGATGATGTGCAGCAACACCCGGCGGGCCGACCAGCGGGTGTTCGGCTCGAACCAGGGCGCCTCCGGCAGCGGGTGCCCGTCGTCCAGGCTGGGCAGGCTGGCGACCAGCTCGTCCGTCCGCCGGGCGACGTCGGCGTAGGCCGCCAGCACTCCGGCCAGCGTCTCGCCCGGCAGCAGTCGGAACTCGTCGGCCCGGCGGGCGTAGTCCGCTTCGGTCATGTCCGTGACCGAGCCCAGCGCCGACGGCCCGTCCACGATGAACTTCACCCAGCCCCGCTCGGCCGAGGTCACGTGCTTGATCAGGCCACCCAGGCACAGCTCGCTGACGGTGGTGCGCTCCCTGGCCTGGTCGTCGGTGAGGCCGCGGACGGTCAGCCGCACGAAGTGCCGCTGCTTGCCCAGCGCGGCCAGCAGGTCGGCGCGCTCGCCGTCGGCGGGTGCGTTCGGCTGGCTGGTCGAAGGGGCACTGCTTGAAAAGGCACTGCTGGCGGTCAGGTCACTGGTCGTCATCGGGTGGCCTTTCGGGCTCGATTACCGGATTCCGTTGTGCTCTAAGACCAGGCTACGGGCTATAGCGGCCACTTTCTGACCTAAATGGAGAGAGAATAGGGAACATGGCGAACACGAGCGCCCGCACCCTCCGGCTGCTGTCCCTGCTGCAGGCCCGCCGGTTCTGGCCCGGCCCCGAACTGGCGGGCCGGCTGGAGGTCTCGCCGCGTACCCTGCGCCGCGACGTGGACCGGCTGCGCGAGCTGGGCTACCCGATCCAGGCCCGGCGCGGAGCCGAGGGCGGCTACCAGTTGGCCGCGGGCACCAACCTGCCGCCGCTGGTGGTGGACGACGAGGAGGCCGTGGCCCTGGCCATCGGTTTGCAGGCCGCGGCCCAGGGTGCGGTGGAGGGCATCGCCGAGTCCTCGGTGCGCGCGCTGGCCAAGGTGGTGCAGGTCATGCCGCCCCGGCTGCGCCGCCGGGTCGAGGCGCTGGGCGCGATGACCGTGCCGGCCCGCTGGGGCAGCGCCGCCCAGCCGTCCGTCGACCCGGGCACGCTGACCACGATCGCGCTGGCCTGCCGGGACAGCGAACGGATCGGCTTCTCCTACACCGCGGCCGGCGGCCAGCGCACCGACCGGCAGGTGGAGCCGCACCGGCTGGTCCAGCTCGGCCGCCGCTGGTACCTGGTCGGCTACGACCTCACCCGCCACGACTGGCGCAGCTTCCGTCTGGACCGCCTGGCCGAGGCGCGGGGGAGTGGGGCCAGGTTCCGCCCGCGCCCGCTGCCCACCGCCGACGCCGCCGCGTTCGTCCGGGCCGGCATCCACAACGTCACCAGCAGCTACGACGTCGAGATCCTGGTCGAGGCCCCGGCGGCCTCCGTCCGCGACCGGATCGGCCGGTGGGCCACGGTCGACGACGCCGGCCCGGGCCGCTGCCGGGTCCGGATGACCGCGGACTCACTGGACTGGCCCACCATGGCCCTGGGCGCGGTCGGTGCGGATTTCCAGGTGATCTCCCCGCCGGAACTGCTGGCCCAGGTGCACGACTGGGGTCAGCGGTTCAGCCGGGCCGGGTCCTGACCCATCGGTCAGCCGGCCATACCGGCCCGACCGTCAGCGGGCGGCGTCGCTACGGCGCCGCCAGCCGCCGCTCGATCTCCTCGACCTTGTGCCGCAGCGCCCCGGTCACGCCGGGCCGGTGGTCGACCTTGATGACGAGGCTCACCCGGGGCGCGCTCTGGCTCACCTTCTCCACACACGCCTTGATGAGGCCCATCACCTCGTCCCACTCGCCTTCGACGTTAGTGAACATGGCGTTGGTCTCGTTCGGCAAGCCGCTGTGGCGCACCAGCCGCACCGCCTCGGCGACCTGCTCGCCGACCGAGTCGCTCCCGCCCAGCGGGGTGATGGAAAACGCAGCGATCATGCCCGCCATGCTCGCACGCCGGCCCACCATCCGGACGGGCGGCGGCCGGCGTCAGGACCTGGTCCAGGCCGTCCCGTTCCAGCGGAGCATCAGGGTCTGGCCCGGGATCTGGCCGCCGCTGTGCCTGACCTGGTAGGACCCGACGGCCCAGGCGCTGGACGCCGAATTGGCGGACACGCCGTTCAGCCCGGACACCCGGTCGGGATTGGGCGTGGTCACCTGCGTCCAGTCCGAGCCGTTCCACCGCAGCAGCAGGGTCTTGACGGGGGCAACGCCGGTCGGCTTCTGGATCTCGTAACTTCCGGCCGCCCAGGCCTGGGTGGGCGAGACGGCCGACACCCCGAACAAGGCGTTGTCGAAGTCTCCGGGACTGGGGCTGGCCACCTGGGTCCAGCTCGTCCCGTTCCAGTGCAGCACCATCGTCTTCTCGCCGTCGGACCCGACCGCCCAGGCGTCGGACGAGGAATCCGCGGTCACCCCGAGCAGGTCAGGATCGCCGTGAGCCGGGTTGGCCACCACCTTCCAGGCTGAACCGTTCCAGTGCGCGGTCAGGGCCTGAGTCTTTCCGGCCGGCGTGGTGTAGTAGCCCACCGCCCAGGCGTCCGTGGCGGACACGCTGGTCACCGCGTTCAGGTACACGTTCGTGCCGCCGCCCGGATCGGGACTGGGCACCCGCGTCCAGGTCGTGCCGTTCCAGCGCAGGATCACGCTGACCGAGTACACGTCGCCGGAGGCGATCACGTCGTACCCGACCGCCCAGGCGCTGGAGGCGGACGTTCCGCTCACACCCTGAAGGAAGGTTCCGGTCAGAACGGATTGGGACGGCGTGCCCCGCGTGGCGCCCGTGCTGGCCGTCCGGGTCCAGGTGCTGCCGTTCCAGTGTTCCAGCAGCGGGTGGCCCTGCGAGCTGCTCGTGTCGTAGAAGCCGGCCGCCCACGCGTCGGTGGGGGACAGCGCGTCGACGGCTTCGAGGTAGCTGCCGGTTCCGTACTCCGGTAGCTTCGTCTGGGCCCAGGCGGCGCCGTTCCAGTGCAGCACGGTGCTGCTGTTTTCGACGGCCCAGGCGTCCGTCGTGGACAGCGTGCTCACCGCCACCGGAGTGCCGGTGAGGCTGGTGACCGCGGGACGCGCGGCGGCGGTCACGGCCGTCGCCGGGCGGCCGGCCGTGGTGGTGACCGCCAGGGCTGGGAGGGTGCCAGCGCCGACGGTCAGGGCCAGACCGCTCGCGGTCAGGCCGAGGAAGCGTAGCGGCCGTGCGGCGGCCGGGTGGAGAAGTTCTGCAACATGCATGCCCCTTCGACGCCGTCTTCGTCGGCGACGGTTCCCTCGTTAGGAAAACGTAATCCGCCGTTGACTGGTTCAGTCGCGGGAGGGAACTATCGGGTGCCGATGGCGGGGGAGCGTCGGTTCAGGAAGCGGTGCTCACCTTGCCGGTGAACCAGGCGGCCTGGGCGACCGCGCTGCCGGCGGTGGCGAGCAGGCCGGCCTGCAGCGCGAAGTCGTGCCACATGCGCGGCCACCTGGTGTAGGTGACGTCCACTCCGGCCGCCGAGGCGCTGGCGGCCAGCAGACCGGCGTCCGGGGCGAGCAGTTCGTCGGTGCCGGCCTGGATCAGCAGCGGCGGCAGCCCGGCGTGCGCGGCGTGCAGCGGTGAGACCGAAGGGTCGGCCCAGGTGTCCGGCGGCGCGTAGGCGCGGGCACAGGCGTCGAGCCAGCCCGGGCTGAGCAGCACGTCGCTGCGCACCAGGGCCGGGATGGCGCGGCGGTCCCGGCCGAGGTCAAGCCAGGGCGACAGCAGGATGCAGCCGGCCGGAAGCTCCTGGCCGCCGTCGCGCAGTGCCACTGCCAGGGCCAAGGCGAGGCCCGCGCCCGCCGAGTCGCCCGATACCACGATCGAGTCCGGCTTGGCCTGGCCGAGCAGCGCGCCGTAGACCGCGCGGGCGTCCTGCAGCGCGGCCGGGTGCGGATGCTCGGGGGCCAGCCGGTATTCGGGCAGGATGACCCGGGCGCCGGTACGGGCGGCCAGGTTCGCCGCCCACCCGCGCGGGGTGAGCGCCGACCCGATGCAGTAGCCGCCGCCGTGGAAGTGGACCACCGTGGGTCCAGGACCCGGTTCTCCGGCGGACACCACCTCGGCGGGTACCCCGGCCAGCGTGCACCGGGTGAGCCTGGTGCCGCGCGGCAGCACCCCGGCCCGCATCAGCCGGTCAAGCCGCGCCCGCTGCACCGGCCAGGGCTGGGTCGGATCCAGGCAACGTCGGCCCAGCTTGCCCACTCCGGCCCGCAGGACCGCGGGCGGCACGTGCAGCGCCCGTCCGGCGCGGCGGGCAGTCATGCCGCCCCGGCGTCATTCCGGCCCGCTCCTGGCTCGCCCTGCGGCCTGGACCGGTAGGCGGCGAGGTCGAAGCGGCGGACCCGGCGCCGGTACAGGAACGTGTGGTCGGGCCAGTTGTTGGTGTTGCGCCCGGAGGAGGTGGTGTACCAGTTGTGGCAGCCGCTCTCCCACACCGACGTACGGCTGGCCGACTGCACCCAGGCGTTGAACTCGTCCTGCACCTCGGGCCGCACGTCGATCCAGGCCAGGCGCTCGGCTTCGATGGCCTGGACGGCGGCCAGCACGTAGCCGATCTGGCCTTCGAGCATGTAGATGATCGAATTGCCGCCGAGGTTGGTGTTCGGCCCGTAGAGCATGAAGAAATTCGGGAACCCGCTGACCGTGATGCCCAGGTAGGCCTGGGCCCCGTCCCGCCAGGCGTCCCGCAGCGGCAGGCCCGCCGCGCCGGTCACCTGCATCGGGGTGAGGAAGTCCACCGCGCTGAACCCGGTGCCGTAGACGATCACGTCCGCGGGCCGGGCGGTGCCGTCGGCGGTGATCACGTCGTCCGGGGTGATCCGCTCGATGGGGTCGGTGATCAGGTCGACGTTGGGTTGGGTCAGGGCCGGATACCAGTCGTTGGAGAACACCACCCGCTTGCAGCCCATCGTGTACTCGGGTACGCATTTGGCGCGCAGGTCCGGATCGGCGATCTGCGAGCGCAGTTGGTGCCGCCAGATCTGCATCGGCCCGGCCAGCAGCTTCGGCGACAGGACGAAGCCGCTGGTGAGCAGTTCGCCGTAGAGGAAGATGCGCAGCCGGTCGGCCTTGCGCACGGCCGGCAGCCGGTCGAATATCGCCTGCTCGGCCTGCCGGTAGGGCCGGTCGGCCTTGGGCAGCACGTACGGGGCGGTGCGCTGGTACACGTCGACCCGCCCGGCGACCTTGGCGATCTCGGGCACGAACTGGATGGCGCTGGCTCCGGTGCCGACCACGGCCACCCGGCGGCCGGTCAGGTCGGCGTCATGGTTCCAGCGGGCCGAATGCCACGACGGCCCGGCGAAGCTGTCCCGGCCGTCGATGCTGGGCCAGGCCGGGCGGCCCAGCTGGCCCACGGCGCAGACCACCGCCTGCGCCTGCAGCGTGGCTCTGCCATCCAGATTCGGGCCGTCCAGGCTGAGGTTCCATAGCCCCTGGCCCTCGTCGAACTCGGCCGCCTCGACGCCGGTGCCCAGGCGCAGGTGCGGGCCCAAATCGTGCTCGTCGGCCACCGCCCGCAGGTAGGCCAGAACCTCCGCCCGCGCCGGGAAGCGGCGGCTCCACCGCCACGGCCGGTAGGAGAACGAGTACAGCAGCGACGGCACGTCACAGCTCAGCCCGGGGTAGCTGTTGTCGCGCCAGGTCCCGCCGATCTGACCGGCCCGCTCCAGGATGACGAAATCGTCGATCCCCGCCCGCTTGAGCGCGATCGCCATCCCGATGCCGCCGAATCCAGCACCGACAATGACCACACGGTAGGCCATGGATACTCCTCGAGCCCGTGCCCGCAACCCGCAGCATAACCGAACCTGGTTCAGCGCGCCGGGGCTCCCGCCCGGGCGGCTTGGTCGCGGTGGCGGCCGGCCGTGGATGCGCAGTCGTTCAGTAAGCCTGATCCGTTGGTTTGCCTAGCCGGTCACCAGGCGGATTCGGTTGTCGAGGGTGTCAGCGATCAGCAGGCCGGTGCCGTCCACGGTCACCGTCTGCGGCGCGTTCAGCTCCGCCTTAGTGGCCAGGCCGCCGTCGCCGAGCCCGCTGGCCGCACCGCCCGCGATCGTGTAGATGTCCCCAGCGGTCATGGCTTGGCCATAGAAGGTGCGGGTCTGCGCGGCGACCACGCGGATCCGGCCGTTGTAGGTGTCGGCGATCACGACGTTGCCCGCGCCGTCCACGGTGACGCCCTCGGGCAGGTTGAGCGCGGCGCCGGTGGCGGGGCCGCCGTCGCCGGAGGAGCCGTTGGTGCCGTCGCCCGCGATCGTGTAGATGTCACCGGCGGTCATGGCCTGCCCGTAGTAGGTCCCCGTGTGCGCGGCCACCACCCGGATCCGGTTGTTGCAGTAGTCCGAGATCAGGACGTTGCCCGCGGCGTCGGTGCCCACCCCGGCCGACTCGCACAGCGCCGACGTGGTGGCCGGGACGCCGTCGGCGGAGTAGCCGAGGGTGCCGTCGCCCGCGATCGTGTAGATGTGCCTGGCCGTCATCGCCTGCCCGTAGTAGGTGCCGGTCTTCGCCGCCATCACCCGGATCCGCTCGTTGAAGGTGTCGGCGATGACCAGGTTGCCCGCGCTGTCCACCGCGATCCCCTTGGCCGACGAGAGTTCGGCGCTGGTAGCCAGGCCGCCGTCGCCGGCGAATCCGCGCGTGCCGTCACCGGCGACCGTGTAGATGTCTCCCGCGGTCATGGCCTGCCCGTAGTAGGTCCCCGTGTGCGCGGCCACCACCCGGATCCGGATGTTCCCCGCGTCCGCGATCAGCAGGTTGCCCGCCGCGTCCGCCGTGACCTCGGCCGGGTTGCTCACCCAGGCGCTGGGGCCCGGGCCGCCGTCGCCAGTGAACCCGTTGGTGCCGTCCCCGGCGACCGTGTAGATGTCACCCTTCTTCATCGCCTGCCCGAACACGGTGCGGGTGAGGCCGGCCACCACGCGGACGCGCTCGTTCGCGGTGTCGGTGATTAGCTTGTCGCCGGAGGCGTCCAGCGCGACACCCTGCGGGGCGTTGACCCAGAGTGTCCCCGGCTGGAGGCTTGACCAGCGTGGCCTTTGGCGAGCGTGCTCAGGCGCCGCCGTAGGTGGGCTCCTGGGGCCAGCCGGGCGGAGAGTCCTCCCAGTCCTGCTGCCGGCCGTACGGGGTCAGGTCGAGGATGTTGTGGATGAACATCACCCGGTCCACGCCGCGGGCGGTGGTGTCGTAGGTGCGGTAGACATCGGTGCCGTCGCGCAGGAAGACGCTCAACCTGAAGCCTTCGCCGGCGCCGCAGTCGTCGGCGAACGAGGTGCCGTGCGAAGACACGAACGGCACGGTCCAGCCCATCTTGGCCTTGTAGCCCTCGATCTGGGCCAGCGGCATGTTCGACACGGTGACCCAGCTCACCCCGCACTCGTTCAGGGTGTCCAGGTCGGTGACGTTGTTGGTGAACGCGGTGCAGCCGGGGCAGAACCGGTCAGGCCCGAGGTCCATGAACTGGTAGACGACGAGCTGGTCGTGCTCCCCGAACAGGTCGACGAGCGTCTTTGGGCCGTCCGGGGTGTCGAACACGTAGTCGTTGCTGACACCGACCATGGGCAGCCTGCGGCGGCCCGCGGCCAGCGCGTCCATGGCTCTCGTGGCTTCCTTCTCGGCCTTGAGCAGTTCGGCGCGGGCTTGCTCCCATTTCGCGGCCGAAACGATCGGTGGTCTCGCCATGTCGTTATCCTCCACGTCCCGTTGCGCGGGCGGATACCCGCATCGGTTCTGACTGACCTCGGCCGCAAAACTCATCGCAGTCGGCCCGGACGGCCTCCACGTCATCTGCACATCGGCTGCAGTGCGCCGCCACGTGGGCGTGGTCGGGTGGTGAGCATGCCCATATCGAGCAAGGAGGACACGATGACCACCACCGCGACCGCGATCAGCGCCTGGCCGCTCGTCCGCCAAGGGGACCGGCAGCATCCGGTCAAGACCCTGCAGTACCTGCTGGGGGCCCATGGCCACAACCTCACCGTTGACGGCATCTTCGGCGCCCGCACCGACGCCGCCGTCCGCGCCTTCCAGCGGGAGGACAGCCTGACCGTGGACGGCATCGTCGGGCCCAACACCTGGTCGGCGCTGATCATAACGGTCAGGCGGGGCAACCAGGGCGACGCCGTCCGCGGCGTCCAGGAGGAGTTCGAGTTCCGCAACCTGTCCGGCCAACCGGGCCACGGCCTGCCGATCGACGGGATATTCGGGCCCAGGACCGAGGCCGCCGTCCGGGGCTTCCAGCAGGCCCTGCACCGCGACATCCCGTCGGTCACCGTGGACGGCATCGTCGGCCCCGTCACCTGGCGGGCCCTGGTCAGCGGGATGCTCTCGCTCTGACCAGCCGTCTGGCCCACCCAGTCACCCTCTACACCGGGGCTGGCGAGTGGCTGGGTGGCCGGCCTGGCTCACCGTGACGGTTCTTCTGCCTGCCGGGTACCAGGCCCTGCCATGCGCTGGTCATGGCTTATGCGCAGGGCGGTGTTGAGCACGCAGACGCCGAGCATGACGACGAGCAGCGGCCAGAACAGGCAGGCTGGCCAGTGCTGACGCTCGATGAGCTGCCAGGTCTGCTCGGCGGCCAGCAGGGCGGCGCCCATGGCGACGGTGAACCATCCGGCGGCCTTGTTCATGAAGCTGGTGACCTGGGACCGCTGGGCCTGGGTGAGCTGGGTCAGGGCGGCATCGCGGAACGCGTGGCGGCGGTGGCGGCGGATCAGGTACATGACCGGCGGCAGCAGCCACCACCATGGGGAAGGCGGGTCTGGCCGTGGGAGGCTGGCGGTCGATGCTTGCATGCCTTCCCGGTCGACATCTTCCTCGAGCAACTCCAGCGCACCCTGATACAGCGGCCCGGCCACCAGCAGCCAGGCGCCGAGAAAACCCACCCAGGCGATCACCTGATTCATACCGGCTGGCCAGACCGTCAGTTGCCCGGATCGACGCTGATGTCGTGGCCAAGTTCGCGGCGTAGCTGGTCTTCGACGAGGACCCAATTGGCACCGAGCGCGGTCGTCATCGCGGCTTTCAGCTCTTCGGCCGCGGCGGCAATGTGGTCGGCTAGCTGGCGTACCTCAGCCGGTGTCCGCGCCGTGACGGTCACGTGGTGACTCTTCTGGTCGCCGGGCAGCATGACCATGACGTCGCCGGGCCGGGCGGCCCACGCGTCGTGGATTACCCGGTTACGCAGCCGGTTTATCTCATGGCAGGCCTTCAGCGCCGCCCGGAGCGGGGCCTTCGCCGGTTCTGGGATGCCGGTGTGATGCCTTGTGATCCGCTCGCAATCCTCGATCAGCGCCGCGGCCGTCAGGCGAATATCGACCACCGCCGCGTATTTGCTGCCGACCAGGGCGCTGAAAGCCACCCGCAGCGTCCGTTCCAGGTACGCGGACTCGAGGACGACGCCGCCCAGTGCCTGCTGCAGCTCATGGACATCCATGCCCGTAAGCATGGCCTAGCCGCACCCGCGTCGGGCGGTGGGCGCTGCGGTTGACGGCCGCAGACGATCGCACCACGATTATGGCGACGTCACCTAGCAGGGAGAGACCCATGATCTTGATCAACATCAAGATGCAGATCCGGCCCGAGAAGATCGACCAGTGGCTGGCGCTGGCCGACTCCTACGCCAAGGACGTCAACTCCGAGGACGGCTGCAGGTTCTTCCAGTTCGCCCGGAGCCTCACCAACGACAACGAGTTCGTCTGCATCGAGGGCTTCGACGACGGCGAGGCGGGCGCTACCCACGTGAAGCAGCCCTACGTGAAGAAGTTCTTCGACGCCGCCCCCGACCTGGTGGCCACGCAGCCGCAGATCATCTACATCGACACCCCGCACGACGGCTTCGGCCCCATGGGGGAGATCCAGCCACGCTGACCGGAGCGGGGTTCCATGAGCAACACGGCGTAACCGCCCTCTGCACGTGTATCAGGTGACCGCTGGCAGGCTCTGTTCTTAGCAGGTGCGCGTGGTGCGTCTGCGCGCGTGGTGCCTGCGGCGGGAGGCCGGGATGCGTCTGAAAGCGGTCTGGGCTGGGTTGTTCACCGTGGCGATCTGTGCTGGAGGTCTGGGCGTAGTCCCGGCGGCGGCTGACGCGGCGGTATCGGTGCGGGCGTCGGCCGGAACCGGCAGCGCCATGGCCGGGACGTTGACCGGGGTCAGTTGCCCGACACCGTTGTACTGCGTGAGCACCGGCCAGCTCGACTCCGTCAGCGGCGGGGGCGTGGTCGGGACAACCGATGGTGGTCACACCTGGAAGCCGCTGACGACGCCGCCTGCCGTGGCTGGGCTGGCCGGCGTCTCTTGCCCCCGCATCGGGCGCTGCGAGGTCGTGGGCGGCGGCAACGGAGATGCGGGCGCGGTGTACGGAAGCCACAACGGTGGCCAGACGTGGCACGCCCAGTCGGCGGTGATCATCGGCGGGCTGTTCGCCGCGGTGGCCTGCCCGTCGCCCACGGTGTGTGAAGCCACCGGAAACAGCGGGGCCATCTTCGGCACCACCAACGGCGGCCAGACGTGGGCCCAGCAGCAGACTCCGGCCACGGCCAGCCTGGTGCAAGCCGTGTCCTGCCCCACCACAACCACGTGCGAGGCGGTCGGCTACGGCGACAACCGCGGCATGGCGCTTCGGACCACCAATGGTGGCAGCACCTGGTCAGCCCAGCCGCTGCCGTCCTCGGTGCAGTTCCTGGCCGGCGTGGCCTGCCCGACGGTGCGGATGTGCGCCGCGGTGGGCATGAACGTCACCGGCGGCGGGAGCACCGAGGTCGGGGTGGTGGTCACCACCACCAGCTCAGGCCGCGCGTGGACCCAGCAGCCCATCCCGGCCGGTATTACCGACCTGGCCGGCGTCGCCTGCCCCACAGCTGATATCTGCGAGGCAGGCGGCCTGGGGCCGACCGCTGTCATCGGTACCACCGACGGTGGGGCAGCCTGGACCGCCCAGCCGATCTCCGGGTCGATGTTCATCACCGCGGTAACCTGCCCGGGCACGCATCGATGCGAGGTGGTCGGCGAGAACGCTAACGACCGCGCCGTGGCCTTCGGCACCGCAAACGGTGGCCATTCCTGGACCCGGCAGACCATCCCTGGCCCTTAGCAGTCCGACAGCGGCCCTCGGGGTGGCGCTATCCCTGTCCATGCTCCTGCTGGGTAGGCCGGTCCGGCGCTGGCGCCGCCCGGCTCAGGCGCCTGGGCACCCATAGCTGGCCCAGCCCACCCTGGGCGGCCTGGCTGCCGTGCAGCCCGCCGGGGCCGCGCAGGATGTGGGCGATGCCGACCGCTATCGCGCCGCCGAGCGCCGGGCCGACCAGGTAGGCCCACCACGAGGTCCAGTCGCCGAGCACCAGCGCGGGCGCCAGCGAGCGGGCCGGGTTCATCGACGCCCCGCTGACCGGCGCCCCGAACAACCCGGCCAGGGCGATGTAGCTGCCGACCGCGATCGCGGCGAACTGGCCAACCGCCTGCGCGCCAGAGGCCGTCCCCAAGATGGTGCTGACCAGCCCGGCGGTCAGCACTATCTCCCACACCATCGCGGTCACCGTGGAGATGCCCGGCCCCGGCAGGGTCAGCCCGGCCGGCCCGTGCTTGCCGATCAGCGCCCACAGCAGCAAGGTGGCCAGCACCGCCCCGGCGAACTGGGCGACCACGTAGCCGGGGACCCGGCGCCACGGAAAGTTGCCGCGCAGCGCGAAAGCGACGCTGACCGCCGGGTTGAGATGGGCGCCAGACACGGCGCCCATGAACAAGATGATCGCCATCACCATCAGCGCCGGCGCCACCACCCGGGCGGCAGGCGGGACCGCGTGCCCGCCGAACTTCGCGTTCACCATCCCGCTGCCGGCGGCCACAAAGACGAGAAAAAAGGTGCCGAGCAGCTCCCCGAAAATGCGCCGCCCCTCGTAGCTGGAGTCCCAGAAGTCGAACCGCCGGACGATCGAGTCCGGTTCGCCGATGGAATGCAGCGCGACCTCGGCCTGCCGGACATTCCGGTTGGCCTCCGTCACGCGACGCCCCGGGCCGCTGCCGTGCCGAGCTTGAGCGGCACCTGCGCGTAAGGATCGAGCGCGTACGCGAGGCAGAGCCGGTGATAGCCGTCCGCAACGTCTGCCTCGGCCAGCAGAATCGGGGATAGTTTCTCCCCGGCCAGCACCTTCTTCAGATCCTTGAGCACACCCGGGTCCGAGAGCGGCAGCGGGTCGCGCCGGATGGCCCGCAAGATGTCGTTGGCCCGGCGCGTGATGACAGGAGCGTTCTTCAGCTCCTTCACCACCTGCTCCGCCCGGCTCTCTCCGAAGCGGATGCTGAGATAGCTGGAGGCGGCAGCATAGTCGTGCTGATCCACCTCCTTCTTCCACCGCAAGTAAGAGACCACCTCGGCAGCACTCATACGTCCTCGCCTCCTCCCCGCGCTGTAGCCCCCAAAGGGAGATTTCCTCCCAACCGGAACACCAGGTCGGAAGGCATACGCGGATTGTAACCAGGTCGAGGCGGCACCTGGTCAACCTGTGTGCAGGCACCGTGCGGGAGGACGCAGGTTCCGGACCTTGACGAGAATCTTGGCCCTCCGTCCCTATGCGGAAAGTGGCTTGTTAGTGCCTGGACGACATGGACCTGCGGTCCCTGCCCGTCGGGAACTCAGCCCCAGCAGAACCTGATGCAGCACTGGGACGGCACGAGCTGGAAGTCGGTGGACCTGCCCACCCAATTGCTCTACCCCGACCGTGATAACGGGTGAGCAGGCCAGTTCCGCCAAGAATTTCTGGGTATTTACCAATAACGACACGGCCGACGTATTCAACGGCTCTAATTAGCTGGACGTCGAATACCTTGTCGGCCTGGGTTGAGCGGTGGGCATTCAGCATCGATGCTCAAAATAATCCAACCCTTCCCGGAACACGGACCTGCTCGCCACACAGGCTGAACTCGCAGCGCATGTGATCGCCAGGGCTCGATGGTCGGGCCGGTCGCGGCCAGGCAGCCATCGCTCAGGTGCGGTCGGTACCCGGTCGTCACCACGGTCGGGGTACGCGCCGCCGCCGCTTACGGCGCAGCTCTGGCAGGGGCGGGCGCGGCTATGCCGATATGGAACCAAACAAGACTTTCAACTCATACCTCTCATATGTAACACTCTTTGGGCTATTGCACCTTCCGTCACAGGGTGCGGTTGACGGTCTACCGACCGTATTCCCGTGCCTGGTACCAGAGGAGGACTCGCATGCCACGAGTGTGGGCGGCGCTAGCAGGAGTAGTCATGGCGGCCGGGAGTATCGCTGCTGTGTCCTCCGGGGCGGCCATCGCGCCCGGCGCTGCGGCGGCCGGGCCGGCGCCTGTTCCGTTTGCTATCCCGTTGGGCGCGGTCCCGGGCTCCAAGCCGCCGACGACCGCCCAGTGTGTGGCCAGTGAGGGGATTCCGTGCTACGGGCCGTCCCAGATTCAGGCCGCCTACAACATGGCACCGTTGTATAAGGCCGGGCATGAGGGCAAGGGCAAGACCATCGTCCTCGTCGATGCGTTCGGGTCCCCGAGCATCAAGACCGACTTGGCCGGCTTCGACAAGGGCTACAACCTGCCAGCTCCGCCATCGTTCAAGATCATCACTCCTGAAGGCAAGCCTGGCTCCAACTCAAACTGGGCGTTGGAGACGACGCTGGACGTGGAATGGGCGCACGCCATGGCGCCGCAGGCGAACATCCTCCTCGTCGAGACGACGGTCAACGAGACCATCGGGACGGCAGGGTTCCCGCAGATCGTCAAGGCCGAGAAGTATGTGCTCAATCACAAGCTGGGCGACGTCATCTCGCAAAGCTTCGGCACGGCCGAGCAGACCTTCCCCAGCCACCAATCGATCATGGGCCTGCGCGGCGCCTATACGCTGGCGGCCAAGGACAAGGTGACAGTGCTGGCAGGCTCGGGCGATGCGGGGGTCAGCAGTCCCTCCGACGCGGCGCAGACCACATTCTTCACCAAGCGGGTAGCCAACTGGCCGGCCTCGGACCCGCTGGTCACCGGTGTCGGCGGCACGCAGCTGCACCTGAATCAGGCTGGAGCGCGGACAGCCCCGGACAATGTGTGGAATGACACCGCGCTGCTCGGCAGCCCAGCAGCCGGCGGAGGCGGCGTGTCCTCGGTGTTTTCCCGGCCCAGTTTCCAGTCGTCGGTCGCATCGGTGACCGGTAACCACCGCGGCGTTCCCGACGTATCGCTCACTGCCGCCGTGGACGGTGCTGCGGTCATCAATTTCAACGGAAGCTGGAGCCTGGTGGGCGGCACCAGCTGGGCCACACCCACCTTCGCGGGCATCGTGGCCGTCGCCGACCAGGTCGCTGGCCATGACCTGGGCGACCTGAATCCTGCTCTCTACAAGCTGGGTCCGGGATCGGCGGGCCTGCCCGACATTACCGCCGGCAACAACACGGTCTCCTTCACCCAGGGCGGCAAGTCCTACACCGTCAAGGGCTACACCGCCACCAAGGGCTACGACCTAGCCAGCGGCCTGGGCACCATAAATGGAGCCAAACTCGTCGCGGCGCTGGCGGCCAACCAGTCCTGACGCGATTCATCCGGAGCGGCGCCGGCCCGTGAGGAGCTGTTATCGCTGCCGCATGCCCAATGAAGCTCAAGCTCGACGAGCCCCCGCCGCGTGACGCGCGGCGGGGGCTCGGGTTCGGATACGTCCGCTTGTGAGGAGGCATCTGAACTCCGTGGAGTGTGTCATAGAGTCCGGTGAGTTCGATCTGCCATCGAAACTGGGTTTCAACTGGCGTGTAATGGCGTAGCTGTCATAGCAAGACTTGCAATGCGTGCAGGAGGTTCGGCCTCGCTGCGGGGAAACTCCTGGTCAGTCGCATCAGATCAGCCGGCTTGCCGCCGCGGCGTAGTCATCGTCGCAGGGCTTCATTCGCGACATCCGGGCCTGCATCACGCCGTAGGCGGTACGCGTCGACGATGCTGCGGGGCGCGTCATACAGGCCAAGAGCGTGTGTGCCGTCGAGTCGTATCTCGGTGCGCCCGATCTCGAAGGGGGTGGGGTCGAACTTATTCCAGTGCACCGGTGCTGATACGACCGGCTGCCACGCCCCACGGGACACGGCAATGTCATGCGCGGTTGGAATGACGTCGGTCAGTTCGTGCCGGGCCAGCGCCGACAGCAGGCACGAGGTCGGCTGGTGCGCCTTCGCTGCGATCTCGATCAGGTCGTGGTCGACTTGCCGCTTGCCGGGAAGGAGACAAACGGCCTGCAGCTTATGATGCCGACGTGGTAATTGATGTTATTGGTGCAGTCCGCCCCAGCTCAATATGGGCCTTACTCCATTCCGTCTGCCTAGGTGCTGGCCGCTATAGGAATCCACCCCTAGCCGTGTCATCATCAGCATGGCATTAAATAACCGACCCAAAGGAGCGCTCATGAGCAGGATACGGGTCCAGTTACTGACAGCCGCGGCCCTGATCGCGGCGACCTCGCTCGCTGGCGGGACAACTGCCTGGGCATCCGCTGCGGCCCGGCCGCACACCCAAGCCCACGCCACTGTCCGGCCCGATACCGTGCAGGGCTATGGAATCGGTACTGGCGCTACCGCAGCAGCCGCTCAGAAGGCGGCCCTCGATGAACTGCGCGGCAACTATCGCGGATGCGGGCCTTACACCCTGGTTTACGATACCGGTGGTAGCGGGGGATGGATGGCCGAGGTGACCGCGACCTGCGCGTATTACACCTGACGACGGCTGGACGCTGGCAGTCATCCGGTGGCCTCAGCGGTCCTTGCTCCATAGCTTATGGACGTTTCTGTCAAGTTTTCACGCGACTTGTACTACCTTTGCTCATTTGTTTGAGTAATAGTCAAGATCTGTGGATGGGGATACCGCCTCGCCTTGCGAGGCGGCCTCATCGAGGTCTGCTTCGTAACTCCCTCACGGTGACGTCCCAGGAGAAGTCTGCTGCGGTGATGCTGTCGGGATGTCCGGGCGGCCATTCCACCAGTTCGATCCGGTACCCGTCGAGGTCGGCCGCTGCGGCTTACGGGGCAGCACTGGCCCGCGGTGAACTGCCGCGGGTTCCGCACGCCCCGTGAAGTTCAAGCTCAATGACAACCTGCTGGCCTGATGGGTCAGGCGCCTGGTCCTGGCGGTCGGCCGAAGAGTTCCCGGAGGACTGCGGCCGACCTCGGCGATACCGGTTCGTCTGGATAGAAGTCGGCGCATATCTGAAGCGCATCGTCGGCCGACTCGATCCCGGTGATGTCCGCGAGCAGCCGAAGATCGTCAATGTCACGTGTCCGGGCAGCCAGCGCCTTCATCGCGAAGATGTGATGCGGCGACGCCGCCATCACCCGCAACCCCGGATGATCGAACACGCGGCGCTTCCCAGCGTCCTCTTTACCGGAGATATAGACGCTTGCCTGCTCGTTCAGCCACCATCGGGGCAGTCCGAGTTCATCGGCGACGCGCGTAGCTTCTTCGTGGACGATTCCGTGCGGGATGAACCGCGCACCGACGTCACGTGTCACGCGTTTGGCGTCGTAAGCCAAGGCCATCGCGGCACCGCCCACGACGAACACGTCCGCAACGACACCCCGCCGGGCGAGACGCTCTCCCAAGGCAGTGAAGGCGCGTTCAAGCTCTGCCCGGCCAAAAAGGACATCGTCAGCTTCGCTCACGCAGCCTCCAGATCCCGCGCAGACAGATAGACCCCGTGCTTGCGGAAGGCGGCTGGCGCCCAGACCAGCGCCTCGGCCCGCTGGATCTCCAATTCGGCGGGGAACCAGGGCCTGCCCAGCACGCGTGTTTCCGTCCACTCCGGTGGGGCAAGATCGTGCTGTGCGGCGAGATGCTCAGCCAGCGCCGCCAGCAGCGCGTCCCACCGGTCATCCCCGACGGGGCCTGGCTCATCCCTCAGCAGCGACGGCTGAATGTCGGCTGATTCCCACCGGTACTCCTCCAGGAACTCCCAGACGAGCTTCCACCGCACCTTGACGTCAGGTGTCCTCGCCAGGCGGCCAGCAAGATCAGCCAGTGTCATAGGACGGTAGCTGGCCACGGGAGTCCCTCCGCTGCGGTGAGTCCTCAGGCCGAGCATACGGCGCCTGATCACCCCGCCGCCGAACGCGACTCATGTCGCCCGGCTCCCGAAGATCGAAGGGCTCCGGACCGGAGCCCCTCTGACCAGCCAGTACCTGGTCGGGACGGCCGGATTTGAACCGGCGACCCCTTGACCCCCAGGCACGAATTCGGTGTCTGGCCCGGTCCGAAGGAGTCAGACGGAGAGCCTCTCACCTGGATAAACGCCCTGGCTGAGCCGCGGTGGATCTGGGGGAGTCGGAAGGCATTGGCTCCCCTGATTGGCTCCCGTGGCTCCCCGGGGCGGGAGAGGCCTTCTCGTGCCGATCAAGATCAACGATGACTCCATGTACCTGGAGATCGATGGCATAGTCATCGCGACCGCCAAGGAACGCACCGACGGCTGGTGGGAGGTCAGCAGTTGGCCCAGGTTCTTCGACCGCAACCAAGCGATCACTGCGCTGACCGTGACCGAACTGCTGCACGGCGGACGCGACGGCGATGACCCTCTGGTGCGAGCGCTCCGCGAGGAGCTGCGATGACGGGCCGAGCAGTCGCGGTTTCGGCACTGGCAGGCAGACTGATGAGGTGACCGCAGCGCAGATGGAGCTGATCTCCACCGACCCCCGGGTGATGCACGGCCAGGCGGTGCTGGCTGGTACCCGCGTGCCTGTAAGCGTGATCCTCGACTGCCTCGCCGCCAGGATGACCGCCGAGGAGATCGTTGCCGAGTACCCAGTCGTGACTGAGGCGAGCATCCGGGCCGCCGCCTACGGGGCGGCGCTGGCCCGAGAGGAATTGCTGCCGCTCCCGCACACCCAGTGAAATTCAAGCTCGACGAGAACCTGCCAGCCTCGGCCGCGGGCCCTCTGACCAGATTCGGCCACTTAGGCTGCCTGGTTCCACGCGGCTCGGGTGGGATCCCAGGTTGCCAAGTCGGCTGCGGAGCCCGTGAGGATGGGGTCTGCGAAGACTCGCAGTGATTCGAGAGTGTCCGCGAAATCAGCGGGCAAGATCTCAGCGAGCTGGAGTTTCTTGCGCCAAGCTGCCCACCTTGGTTGGCCGATTTCGGCGTATCCGTCGAGTGCGTCATCGAGTCCGGTGAGTTCGATGTGCCGATGGTCTGCGACGGTCTGCAGCGCTTGCCGCACGTGCGCAGCCTGGAACGGGTAGCGGTTGGTGAGCAGGTAAATGTCGCCGAAGTCGCGCCACCGGGTGCTCGCTGAGCCACGCTCCAGCGCCGTAACGATCTTTTCGGCGAGGACCATCTCCATTGGGTAGCCGCGTAGCTGTATAGGTTCCTGTTCGAGCAGGCGGGGGAGGGAGATCTCTGCCGGCGTCGGCCAGATCGGATCGCCGATGTTGACATCGACGTGAAAAGGTTCCCTAGCGCTTGCTAGCCGTGTGAGCAGCCGCACTCGTACGCCGCTGTACTTGTCCTCGTCCCGGATCGCCTCCGCGGTCACGTTATCCAGGTCGAATGTGAGACCGTCGTCCAACTCGGCTGGCAGTGCTGTGCTGGCCACATCGGTGACGAGCCGTCTGATGGCCGCGACGTCGTTCGAGGTCTGCAGCGCTGCGAAGTCGATGTCGGCCGTCGGTCGGCGCAGCTCGTAGGCTGCGAGCAGCACGCCGCCTTTGAGCACAAGCCTGTTTCTGTGCGGCGAGTGAGCGAGACGAAGCAGGAAGCCCTCAAGCGCGTACAACCGCAAGTACTCGGCGGTCGTGCGCCCTGCGGTTTTGGCTTGCTTTTGCAGTGACAGGAAGGCCCGGCCACCGACTGTGGCCTTGGTAGGTCTGGTGATCGCGTCCTCCTCGTCGTGATGCGGATCGGATATCGAAACTAGTTCCAGCTGGCGTGTGATGGCGTGGCTGTCATAGCAAGACTTGGATTGCGTGCAGGAGGGCCGACCTCGCTGCGGGGAAGTTCCTGGTCAGTCGCATCAGATCAGCCGGCTTGCCTCCGCGGCGCAGCCAGCGTCGCAGGGCTTCATTCGCGATATCCGGGCCTACGTCACGCCGTAGTCGGTAGGCGTCGACGATGCTGCGAGGCGCGTCGTAAAGGCCAAGGGCGTATGTGTCGTCGAGCTGTATCTCGGTGCGCCCGATCTCGAAGGTGGCGGGGTCGAACTTATGCCAGTGCACCGGTGCTGATACGACCGGCTGCCACACTCCACGGGGCACAGCAATGTCATGAGCAGCTGGAATGACGTCGGTCAATTCGTGCCGGGCCAGCGCCGACAGCAGGCACAGGGTCGGCCGGTGCGCCTTCGCCGCGATCTCGATCAGGTCGTGGTCGACTGGTTCTCCGTCGGCGCGCCGGTAGAGTCCGTGCCCGATCCGTTCGACAGTGCCTGTCGCCTGCAGACGTTCAAGGCTGCGTCGTGATATACCTCGACGCTCGGCCTCAGCGGAGGTGAATGTCGCCGGTAGTTCGGAGTCCGCGATGGTGATCACCTTCTCTGTCTGTACCTAATCCTATCCAGCCATGCATCTGCTGGATAGGGATGCGCGCACAGTACGAATGAGCGGGATCCTGCTCAGCCGTACTATGCCTGGGCAGGATCTTGCTCAGTAGGCTCCAGCTCACCCGGTGTGATCAGGGAGAACTCGGATCGATGCTTGCTGCGGGAGCTAGTCACCGGAAGGTGTGCGGCGAGTTCGCAGCCATGGCCAAGGCCGCGATGCTGGAGAGTGAGTGCTCACGGCGACTCCGGTAGCCGTAGTCGGCATGTGAGGGGCGACCCGTGTGACTCCCCGAGCCCAAAGGACATCTCGGATAAAGATCCGAAACTTATCTGACCAGCAGATACCTGGTCGGGACGGCCGGATTTGAACCGGCGACCCCTTGACCCCCAGGCACGAATCCGGTGTCTGGCCCGGTCTGAAGGAGTCGGACGGAGAGCCTCTCACCTGCATGAACGTCCTGGGTGTGTCGCGGCGGGTCCGGGGGAGCCGGAAGGCATTGGCTCCCCTGATTGGCTCCCGTGGCTCCCGTGGCTCCCGTGGATGGGAGGGGACTCCTCATGTCGATCAAGATCGACGATGACTTCATGTGCCTGGAGATCGATGGCATAGTCATCGCGACCGCCAGGGAACGGCGCGACGGCTGGTGGGAAGTCAGCCACTAGCCTAGGTGCTTCGACCGCAACCAGGCGATCACAGCTCTATGGTTACGGAGCTCCTGCACGGTGGACGCGACGGTGACGATTCTCGGGTGAGAGCACTTCGCGAGGAACTGCGGTGATGGGCCGGGCGTTCGCGATTTCGCTGCTGGCGGGGCAGACTGATGGGGTGACCGCAGAGCAGATGGAGCTGATCTCCACCGACCGTAGAGTGATGCACGGCCAAGCCGTGCTGGCTGGTACTCGGGTACCGGTGAGCGTGATCCTCGACTGCCTGGCAGCCGGGATGACGTCGGAGGAGATCATTGCCGAGTATCCGACCGTGACGGTGGTCGGCATCCGGGGCAGCACCAGCCTGTGAGGAACTGCTGCCGCTGCCTCACGCCCAATGAAGTTCAAGCTCGATGAGAACCTGCCCGAGTCTGCGAAAATCTCCCTGATCAAGCCCGGTCACGATGTGCATAACATTGTTGCCGAAGGC
>DATAWQ010000017.1:0-15590 GCA_036267135.1 Streptosporangiaceae bacterium
GCCGCAGGTCTGGTGCGCAGGCGTGGACGCGCACTGACCCATGGTGGACAGGTACGGCTGCGGGAAGCCGAGACCCGCGCCCGCCACGACGGCCTCGGTGTAACCCTGGCCCTGCGGGTTGCCCGTGACATCGTGGAAGGCACTGGTGCCTGCCATGTTGTAGAACAGCGGGTTGGCGAAGCCGAGCGCGATGTGCTGCCGGCCCTGGATCAGGTCGGCCTCGAACCCGGTGAACATCGGCGAGGACAGGCTGGTGCCGCCGTTGACCGCGTTGACGTAGGTGGTCTTGTGGCGGCCGCTCGGATACGAGAAGCCGATCTGGTAGCCGAGGTTCCAGTCTCCCAGGTCGGACACGTCGGGCACGGCCCGCTTGGCCTGGCCGCCGATGACGTTCCCCGACACCACTCCCTGCTGGTAATAGGGCTCGGCGAAGGAGGAGGCGATACCACCCGTGGTGCCCTCGGCGAAATGCCCGGGGGGAGCCGGCTGCCAGTCAGTGCCGGACTTGTTCAGGTTGGTCTCGTCGGTCGCCCAGCCGGTCTCCCACAGGTAGTTGTCGTGTGCGCCGATGGCGAGGCTGGTGCCGCCGACCGCGGTGATCCACGGGTCAGCGCCGGGGTACTGAATCTTCGTGGGTATCTGGGCGTCGCCGCTGGCGAAGTTGACCGTGATGCCCTCGACGGCGGCCCGCTCGAGCACGCCTTCCCAGGCGGTGATCATGCTCTTCGGCACGGGCAGCCAGCCCTCGTACCACGAGCTGGTCACCACGTCGGCGATGTGGTACGTGACGACAGTGTCCATCGCGTCGAGCAGCCGGTCACCGGTGATCTTGCCGTTGCCGACCACATAGGTGACCCGCGCCGCCGGCGCCATGCCGTGCACGGCCTCGACGTCGAGCGCGCTCTCCACATCGCCGGTGCCCGGGGCGGCGCCCTTCGCGATGTTGGTGGAGAATTGGCCCGCCTTGAACGGTGGGACGTGACGATCCTTGGCCCAGCGGTTGGCGTCCGACAGCGCGGTCTGGTCGTTGTCCTCGCTGAGGATGGCGGTGCCGACCCCGGCGCCGGTCAGGCCGGCCTTGGTGGCGCCGTACGCGCCGCGCAGTTGCTGGGGCAGATATCCGCACGGTGCCCAGGTGAGAGTCCGGCCGTACGCGCCGGGCAGACTGGCGGCCTTCACCTGGCCGTAGTACGACGAGCACTTCTCCTTGACCGAGGCGGACGCCCCCGGGTGGGTGGGCGCGAGCCGCTCATGCGGGGTCATCGGGACCGTGCCCGGGCTGACCCGGACCGTGCTCACCGAGCCCGCGACCGCGGCCGGCACCGACATCGCCTTGTTGGCGACGACCTGCTCCGTGCCGCCGCGGGGACGGTACAGTCCCAGCTTGGCGTGCAGGGCGGACTGGGCCTGGGCCACCGTGCCCGACGCGTCGACGGTGAAACCGTCGCGGTGCGTCACGGTCAGGCCGGCCCGGCTGAGCCAGTTGCTCACCACCGCCTGCTGCGCGGAGGTGGCGCCGAACTCCGCCGCGACCTGCTTGGTACTCAGGTAATGCTGATAGCGGGCGCTGGCCGGGTCGGATATCGCCCGCGCGGCGGCCGCAAGACCGGCCGAGTCGTGGCCGACCAGCACGCTGACGTTCACCCGGCTGGCGGCCGGCATCGCGGACCCGGGACCGACGGCCGAGGCGGTGTTCGCCAGTGCCACCAGGCCCGCTGGCCCGGGTCTGGCCGTGGCAGCGTTGGCGATCCCGCTGCCAAGCAGCGCGCAGGCCGCGCCGGCGGCCAGCGCAGCGGTTACGGTGTGCCTTCGATGGTGCATAGATCCTCCCGTTTCATCCATGCCGGTGAACACAACGGTGGGGCTGGCCAGGCTGGTGCGCCAGCGAGACAAGCCAGTGCGTGGTAATGGCCGGGGGACGGCCGTGCTGGGGGGTGAGGGGTCTCAGGCGGTTAGATGGTGGATGTCACGTGAAACCTGGCGGTCACGTACGAACCATATACAAAAGGTTCAGCTTCACGGAGGGACGGCGCAGCCATGCAGTTCTGCACGACGTGCGGGCGGCCGAGGGACGCAGGCGCCCGGTTCTGCGTCACCTGCGGGAACCCGTTCCCCGACCCGCAACCAGAATCCCCGCAGGCACCTGCCGTCCCGCCGCCCGCTTCCGCCTTCTCCCCGCCCGCTCCCGCCTTCCCGCCGCCCGCTGCGGGAGGAGAGGAGGAGGTGACCGGGCCGGGCTGGGAGGAGGAGGTGACCGGGCCGGGCTGGGGCGAGGAAGTCACCGGGCCGATTCCCGCGGCTCCCCCCGGCTGGGGTGCCGCGCCGACGCAGCCCGGCCCAGGCACCGGGCCAGGCTGGGGTCCGCCGTCCCAGGAACCACCGCCGCCCGCCCCACCGCCTCAGGGCCCGCCCGCCGCCCAAGGGCCGCCGGCGGGAGGGCCGTTCCACCAAGGACCGCCTCAGGGCCCGCCGCTCCAGGGCCCGCCGCTCCAGGGCCCGCCGCTCCGGGAACCGCCGCTCCGGGAACCGCCGCCTTACGGGCTCGACGCGATCATGGGGCCGGGGCCGGGGGCCGAGACCCTGACCGGGCCGGGCGGCGGGGACCGGCCGCGACAGCGGCCGCCCTGGGTCCTCATCGCCTTGCTGATCGTCGTCGTGCTGGGCGGCGGCGGGACGGCGGCGGCCTTCGTGCTGTCCGGCCACCACGCGAAACCCGGCGCGGCGGCCACACCCACGAAGCAGCCCACCCACGGCAGCGCCCCGGCCACGCCCACCACGCCGGCCAGCGCGACCCCGTCGGCCAGCCGCACTCCAGGGCACGGGCCGGTCGGGGTGGCGGCCAGCCTGGCCGGGAACCCGCGGACCCCCCAGATCGTGGCGCTGCTCGACAGCTACTTCAGCGACATCAACACCCGCAGCTATATGAGCTACTACGCACTGCTCAACCCGCAGGTGCAGCGGCAGACCAGCCTGTCGCAGTTCACCAAGGGATTCGCGTCCACCAGGGACTCCCGCGAAACGCTGACGGGTATCTCGGCCGGGCCGGACGGGGCCACGGTGGCCGCGGTCACCTTCACCAGCCACCAGGGCCTGGAGAACAGCGTCAACGGCCACGAGTCCTGCACCAGATGGCACATATCGCTCTACCTGCAGCGTTCCGGCAACAGCTACCTCATCGGCAAGCCGCCGTCCAGCTACCACGCGTCTTATGCGGCCTGCTGACCGGCAGTCCCGGCTGGCCTGACCAGGGCCCGATAATGAACGGCTGCGCACCGTCATGCGGTGTAATAGGCGGCGTGACAGACGACACCAAGGTCGAACTGGGCGGGGTGCAGAAGACTCTGTTCACCACGCTGGCGGCCAGGGCTAAAGAGGACCGCAAGAAGAAGCCGGTGCTGCGGGACCCGAAGGCGGCCGAGATGGCCGCCTCGATCGGGGATGAGGTCACCAGGTTCGAGCGGGGCACGGGGGCCTGGCTCAACGTGCTGCGCACCGTGATCTTCGACTCCTGGGTCCGTGCCTTCCTGGCCGAGCACCCCGACGGCACGGTGGTCGAGATCGGCACCGGGCTGAACACCAGGTTCGAGCGGGTGGACAACGGCCGGGTGCACTGGATCGACCTGGACCTGCCGGACACGATCGAGATGCGGCGGCGGTTCTTCGAAGACTCCGACCGTCGCCGGATGCTGGCCGCCTCGGTGCTGGACGAGGACTGGATGCGGACCGTCAAGCAGAGCCCGGGACCTTACCTCTTCGTGTCCGAGGGCGTGCTGGCCTACCTGGCCGACGCGCCGCAGGCGCTGACCCGGATCGCCGGCGAGTTCCCCGGTGAGCTGATCGCCTTCGACACCTTTCCCGAGCGCAGCGTGAACCAGCATCGCAAGGTGGCCGAAAAGAAGAAGATCGGCGCGAGCCTGGCCTGGTCGGTTGAGAATCCACGCTCGCTGGAGCGGCTGGGTCTGCGGCTGCTCGAGAGCACCGCGATCACCAGGCCCCCCCGCGCGGTGCGCGACCAGTTGCCCACCAGGTTCCGCTTCTACCTGCCGCTGGCCAACCCGGTGTTGGGCAGTTTCGCCAGGCTCAACCTGTTCCGGACAGACCCCGGCGAGCCCACCGCACCATCCTCATGATGTGGTTGCGGCAACGTTACCCTAACCACTATCATTCTCATGATTTGATTGTGGCAACACTATCCTTAGAGGGAGCACGTTGCGGCAACCATAACTTCGCCCTACCCAGGCTGGGCCGCCAACCCGCGGTGTAGCGGCACCCCACTACGACAGCGTGTAGGAGACAGGCGCATGATGGATTTATGCATTGGGGGAATGTGCACGCGATAGCGGCCGCGCACGTGACGGGGCAGGTGGTCCCGGCTCGGGCGCAGATGGCCACGACCCTTGGCTTCCATATCATCCTGGCCTGCCTGGGCATCGCGCTGCCGACGATCGTGCTGATCGCGGAGTTCATCGGGCTGCGCC
Organism: Streptosporangiaceae bacterium; assembly: GCA_036267135.1. Classification (GTDB taxonomy): domain Bacteria; phylum Actinomycetota; class Actinomycetes; order Streptosporangiales; family Streptosporangiaceae; genus PALSA-505. The sequence continues at coordinate 4,479 of DATAWQ010000017.1, forward strand.
GGGGCGACGAGACGGCTATGACGCTGGCCCGGCGCTGGTCGCAGGCGATGGGGGTGCTGGTCGCGGTGGGCGCGGTCACCGGGACCGTGCTGTCGTTCGAGATGGGCCTGCTCTGGCCGGGGCTGATGCGCCAGTACGGGGCGGTGCTCGGGCTGCCGTTCGGCATCGAAGGGCTGTTCTTCTTCCTCGAGGCCATCTTCACCGCGATCTACCTGTACGGCTGGCGGCGGCTGCCGGGCTGGGCGCACTTCTGGACCGGGATGCCGATCGCGATCAGCGGCATACTCGGCGCGATGTCGGTGATCGCGGTCAACGCGTGGATGAACCAGCCGGGCGGCTTCACCAGCCACGACGGCCGGATCGTCTCGGTCAACCCATGGCAGGTGTTCTTCAACCACGCGGCCTACTACGAGATGCCGCACATGATCCTGGCGGCCTACATGGTCTCCGGCTTCACCGTGGCCGGGGTGTACGCGGCGGGGATCCTGCGCGGCCGCCGCGATCGCTACCACTACACCGGGTTCGCGATCGGTTTCGTCACGGCGGCGGTGCTCACGCCGTTCCAGATCGTGGTCGGCGACACCGCTGCCCGCGCGATCGCGAGCGACCAGCCGGTCAAGTTCGCCTCGATGGAGTACGTGGCCAAGACCGGCACCAACCTGCCGGAGTGGCTGGGCGGCGTCTACGCCAACGGGCACATCTACGGCGGCCTGCGGATCCCGGACTTCGACTCGCTGCTCGTCGGATTCAGCCCCGGCACCAAGGTCACCGGCTGGGACAGCGTGCCCGCCGCGGACCGGCCGCCGGTGCCCTGGCTGATCCACCTGTGCTTCGACGCCATGGTCGGCCTGGCCTTCCTGCTCCTGCTGGCCGGGCTGTGGGCGCTGTGGACCTGGTGGCGGACCCGGCGGCTGCCCTCGCACCGGCTGTTCTGGCTGCTCGGTGCCGTCAGCGGGCTGGCCGCGATCGTGGCCATGGAGTGCGGCTGGGTGGTCACCGAGGTCGGCCGCCAGCCCTGGGTGGTCTACCACCTGCAGACCACCACGCAGGCGGCCACCACCAACGGCGGCGTCATCACCAGCCTGAGCCTGGTCATCATCCTGTACGCGGTGCTCGGCACCGCCACGATCTTGATCCTGCGGACGCTGGCCCGGCGCTGGCGGAGCGGTGACCAGGCCGGGCCCGGCGTCCCCTACGGCCCGCCCGGGCAGCCCGCGGGTCAGGTGAAGACGTGATCGCGGACGCGGTCGGGGCCATCCTGCTGGCCGCGATCACGCTCTACGCCATACTCGGCGGCGCCGACTTCGGCGGGGGCCTGTGGGATCTGCTGGCCGGTGGAGCCGCACGCGGACGCCCCGCTCGCGACCTGATCGAGGAGAGCATCACCCCGGTCTGGGAGGCCAACCACGTCTGGCTGGTGTTCGCGCTGGTCATCTTCTGGACGGCGTTTCCCGACGCGTTCGCCGCGGTGATGACCGCGGCCGCGTTGCCGCTCTGGCTCGCGGTGCTCGGCATCGTGCTGCGCGGGGCCGGCTTCGCCTTCCGCAAGGAGGTGACCAGCCTCGGTCTGCAGCGCCTGTTCGGCGCGACGTTCGCGCTGTCCTCGCTGCTGACCCCGTTCTTCATGGGCGCGGTCATCGGCGGCATCGCGGCCAGCCGGATCTCAACCAGGCCGACCCACTCCACGCTGGCCGTGTGGACCAGCCCGACTTCTATCCTGATCGGCCTGCTGTTCGTGAGTGCCTGTGGCTACCTGGCCGCCGTGTACCTGACCGGCGAGGCGGCCCGGCGCGGCGAGGAACGGCTGCGGGTCTACTTCACCCGGCGGGCTCAGGCGGCGGGAGCGGTCACCGGGGCGCTGTCCCTGGCCACGCTGGCCGAACTGCACGGCTCGGACCCGGGACTGTCCCACCACCTCACCGGCCGGGCCCTGCCGCTGGTGATCGTCGCCGCGCTGACCGGGCTGGTCGTACTGGTGCTGCTGGCCCTGGACCGACTCCGTGGGCCCAGGACGCTGGCCGCGCTCGGCGTGGCCGCGGTGATCTGGGGGTGGGGGGTGGCCCAGTACCCGGCACTGCTGCCGGGCACCGCGCTGACCTTGACCAACGCCGGGGCCCCGGATGCCACCCAGGCGGCCATCGTGGTCGTGTTCGCGGCCGCGGTGGTGCTGGTAGGGCCGTCGTTCGGGTTGCTGTTCGCGCTGCACGGGCGGCAGGTGCTCACCGGGGGACAGACGTCGCAGACGGGACCCGACGCGCCCGGGTAGTGGCGGTCGCGTCCGGTTGAGGTAGCCGGTCCGGTGGCCACCGTTCATTAAGTTAAAAGGTTTAACAGCCGCCGATGCCTTCCCACCCGGCCACCGTGTCGTTGGCGGTGTACGTCTGGTCCGGGTCGTTGAAGTCGAAGGTCCGGTTGCTCACGTTGCCGCATGAGCTGGTCTCTTCGACGTTGTTCCAGTTGCCCAGCTCGAACTTGTACTGGAAGTCGGCGGCGGGCACGCCGGTGATGGTGAGCGTCCAGGTGTCCGCGCCGGTCTTGATCATCGGGTAGGCGCTGGCCAGCCAATTGTCCGAGGTGGGGATGCCGGTGCCGAGCACGTTGTAGCCGCCGGACAGGTAGACGGTGTCGCCGCTGGGGGTGCCGGACGGCACGGTCACGTTGATGACCGCGCCGGAGTCGCCGCAGGCGCCTGGCCCCTCCCAGTTGGCCACGGTGTCGCTGACCGTGCCGCCGTTCACGGTCATGCTCCGGTCGCCCACCGAACCGCAGTCGGCGGTCTCCTCGGCGTTGCTCCAGTTGCTGCCCAGGTCGTACTTGTAGGACAGCGGGGTGCTGGCGGCCGCGTACACCGTGGCCGTCCACTTGTCGGCGCTCACCCTGGTCATCGCGATGCCGTTGGACGCCCAGTCGGACTGGCCGAAGCCGAGTGCCGACAGGTTCCCGTCCAGGTAGACGGTGTCGGCGGAGGCGTCGGTGTTCACCGGCACGGTGACGTTCACGGTCTCCTTCACCGGGCCGCTCACCGGGCACTTGCTCTGCTGGACGCACTTGGTCACCACGGCCGGGGTGTCGGTGTCCTGGCCGGCCGAGATGTCGATGGCCAGCCGGGCGTACTGGGCCATCGCCCACATCAGCGGGGTCGAGGAGTTGTCCGGCTGACCGAACGTGAAGCCGCCGGTGCCGGTGCTGCCACCCCAGACCTGCTCGGGGATCTGGTAGCCGGAGTTGGCCGCCCCGGCCATCGCCGCCAGCATGGACTGCGCGCCGGTCAGGTTGCCGTCGGCCACGTCGTACTCGCCGCGCTCGCCGGTCAGCACCGGCCACGGATTGCCTACGCCGGTCCCGGTGTAGTCGCCGCCCGAGGCGGTCTCGCCGTAGCCGTCGAAGTTGTACCTGTGGTAGACCGGCCCCTCCGGCGTCTGCACCGCGAGCTGGGAATCGACCACCGGCAGGCTGCTGGTGATGTCGGCCGCGGTCGCGGCCTTGACACCCAGCCTGACCAGTTCGAGGAAGCCAGCGTCCACCACGGTGCGGTCGTCGTGCGTGCCGCCGCCGTTGGCGAGCGAGATGTCCGCGCCCGAGTTCGGGTTGCCGTCCTGGGTGACCCGCAGGAAGTAGTCGCCGCTGCCGTACGGGCCCGTGGTCGTGTACGTCAGGTTGTCCACCTGGGACGCCCAGGACAGCGCGGTGTCTTGGTAGGTGGCGGCCAGGCCGGTCGCGCCGTTGGTCATGGCGATCGAGGCGGCGCAGACCAGGCCCGCGATCTCCGCGGCCATCGTGGACGGAGAGTAGCCGCCGATCTCTTCCCAGCGCTCTTCGGGCGTGTAAGGGCCGTTGGCGACCAGATAATTGGCCAGGCTCTCGATGTGTGACCAGTCGGCGGAATTGGTGGCGCCGAGCTGATAGGCGAGGATGATCGGGTCCGCGACCTCGTCCATCTGCAGCGAGCCGAACACGGCCGTGCCGTTCAGGAAAGTGTTCTGTTTGACCGCGCCGCTGGATTCTTCCTCGTAGTTGAAGATGTACTGCAGGGCGGCGTTGGCGTCGGTGCTGTCCCCGGCGGCCAGCAGGGCGGACGCCATTTCGTATTCGTCCCTGGTCCACACCGCGTGGTAGCCGTGGTCGCCGGGACTGTTCGCGCTGGTGCTGGTGCCCCACGGATCGGTCGGGGCGGCCACGAAGGCGCCGGTGTAGGTCTTGTCCTCGTCCGCTTTCACCTCCATCAGCGACACGTAATACTGCTGCTTGAGCTGCGCGTTGCCGGTCACCGAGGCGGGTGGCGCACTGAGGCCGCCGACCCAGGAATGCCAGCCGGACTCAAACGAGCTTTCCAGCGCGGAGAATCCGGTGGAAAGGGACGTGGCGGCGTCGGAGATGGCGGCCGATTCGGTGGAGTCGAAACCGAGCGCCAGGGTGAACGTGGTGGCTCCACTGGAGGCTACGGGGATCTGGGCCACCTGAACGATGTGGCCGGCGGTCGACGCCGAGGTGTAGGTGGAGGTCAGCTTGTAGCCGCTGGTCAGCTGCTCGCTGCCGTCGCTGGACGTGCCGGCATAGCCGGTCGTGGTCTGGCTGAAACCGGCCGATGACCGCAGCGCGCTGGCCACCGAGCCGTTCTCGGATTCCAGGTCGCCACTGGTCGCGTCGGTGCCGCCGGTATTTCCCATTCCGTCGTTGTTCAATTGCGGCAGATAATCCGCGTAAAGCTGCAGCGGCTTGGAGCTGAGATTGGCGAACGTGGTCTGGATGAGAACCACGGAGCGTGACGGATCGGCCACATAAGTTTTGGTGATCTTGAAGTCGCCGTTGGTCGCGGTGTTCACCTGCTGCCAGACCAGCGAGGTCGGGTCCACCAGCGAGATCGCGTGCGTGGTGCTCGACACCTCGGTGTCGCCGAACGTCGAGCCGTCGGTCACGATGTACTGCAGACCGAATGTGCTCGGCGTGTCCATCTCCGGGTAGAAGGCGTTCTCCAGTTCGCCGTCGCCCAGCGTGTACGAGACCTTCGAGGCCGAGCCGAGCGAGTCGGCGAAGGCCTGCAGGTTGGACTCGTTCCAGGTCGCGTTGGCCCCCGGCGCGCCCGGGGCGCTGCCCGTGGTGGGCGAGTACTGCGCGAGCGCGCCCTGGGCCGGCCCGAGCAGCCCGAGCGCGACCGTGGTCACCGCCGCGGCCAGCAGGGCGATACCACGCCTTGACCTGGGATTATGGCCCGTCGGCGATGTGCGCATGAGGCTCCTCAACCCTGACGGTTGCACTGCGATGTGGGCGGCTACCCGGACAAAATAGTTACTAAACGGGCTCGATACTAGTCACTCAAGGTCAAGCCGACCCTTACCGAATGTGCCGGAACCACATCCGGGTGTGATGGCTGGTTCAGTCGCGTAAGTCCGGCACATCGTCGAGATCCATGCCCGGAAGCGGTGTTTCACCGCCCGATCCGAAGCCCCGAACACAGTCCGCAGCCGGATCCGTACAACTTGATGGTGAACCGTTGACGTCGCAACTGGGCCAGGAGTACGTTGTGGGCTGATTAGTTAGGATGCTTTCCTTACTAACGGAAGGAGACTACATGAGGCTAAGGCGACTCAAATTCAAGCGGCCCACACTCCAGCGGCGCCTCCTTGTGCTCGGCCTGGGGGTCGCCATGCCTGCCATCGTGGCGGCAGGGGTTCTCCTTCCCAGCGGCGCTAGCTCCGCGGGGGCCAAGGTGACTCCCGCGTCGTCGTCCGTCACCGACTTCACGACGTTCTACGGCTATGTCGACAACTCCCCGCCAGGCAAGGCCATCGCCTACACCGGGTGCACCACGTCCCGGGGCAAGAACAAGCAGGCGGGCGGCGTGGGCACCTTCAGCAACCCGGTCACCTTCGCCGAGCCCAACGACCTGCACGGCCCGTGGTGCCAGATCATCTACGTGCCGTTCCTGGAGAAGTACTTCATCCACGAAGACCAGTGCAATCCCTGCGGCGGCGTGAACAAGAACCACGTCGACCTCTGGATGGGCGGTGACTCGAACTCGACCCACAACCCCGAGAAGAACGCACTGCTCAACTGCGAAGACACGTGGACCGGGCACAACACGGTCATCCTGAACCCACCGTCCAACGAAGCGGTGGACAGCACCGCGCTGTTCACCCCGCCGACCACATGCCACGGCGGCTCCGGAGACAGCCGCGGCGGCGGGAGTTAGCCGCCGGCCAGCATGGCATGATCATCGGGCTCGCGCCCCTGGAGAGTGAATCCGCGCGGCGGTGAGGCCTTAGCGGGAACCTCTGCCCGCCGATCGCGGTAACAGCAACGGTCGCCTGGAACCTGTGGCAGCTCCGGGCGGCCGTTGCCTTTGCGCATCCTGGCCCTCCACCCCTGGGTGGAGGGCCAGCTCTGTTTGCGGCCCTCGCCAGTGATCACCCGCCGTTACCCGAGGGCCGTTCCAGGCCCCGTGAACCTCGCGTTATTGTCCGTTCGTCCAACTGGAAACGACGATCGTCACCACGAACCGCAGTCAGGCGCTCCGCCTATCCCATCGCCGCGCTGACCCCGCGTACCCCTCATCTAGCTGCCCATTTACACTCAACGGTCGTGATCAAATCTCGCCATTATGCATGGATTTGTCTTTTCTATCGCCTTGTGCAATCATACGACTACTCTTAGTCGTCGCCGCCACGGCATTTGGTGGGCTTTTCCGCCGTGGTGCTGCCCGTTAGTGACCGTCTGGGATGGTGCGGTTGTTGGAGCTGGCCCCCGAGCGCGCCACGTACCGAGACGTATTCGGCGTCCGCGAGTTCCGCAACCTCTGGCTGGCGCAGCTGCTGTCGGTCGCCGGGGACCAATTGGCCCGGGTCGCGCTCACCGTGCTCGTGTACGGCCGCACCCATTCGCCGCTGCTCGCGGCGCTCACCTATGCGGTCACGATCGTTCCCGTCTTCGCGGGCGGTCTGCTGCTGTCCGGCCTGGCCGACCGGTTCCCCCGCCGGGCCGTGATGATCGTTTGCGATGTGGCGCGTTGCGGGCTCGTGCTGATCATGACCATGCCCGGCCTGCCGCTGGCGGTGCTGATCGCGCTGCTCTTCGCGGTCACCACGTTCACCGCACCGTTTACCGCCGCCCGGGCCGGCGTCTACCCGGACATCCTGACCGGCGACTGGTACGTGCTGGGCACCGCGGTCACGATGACCACCTATCAGATGGCTCAGGTCGTCGGCTTCGCGGCCGGCGGCGCGCTGGCGGGCCTCGTGGGCGCCCGGAACTGCCTGCTCGCCGACGCGGTGACCTTCGCGGCGTCCGCCCTGCTCGTGCGGTTCGGGGTCAGAGCCCGGGGCGCGGCCAACACGGCGGACTCACGGTTGTTCGCGCCGGTGCAAGACGCCGTGGCCGGCGTGCGCCTGGTCTTCAGCAAGCCTGCCTTGCGCGTCCCCATGCTGTTCGGGTGGCTGGCCGCTTTCACCGTGGTACCTGAGGGGCTGGCTGCGCCGCTGGCCCATTGGCTGCATGGCGGTGACCTGACGGTTGGGCTGATCCTGGCCGCCACGGCCCTGGGCATCGCCGCCGGGTCGCTGGCCTTCTCGCGGCTGGTGAGTCCTGCCCGGCGAGCCGGCTGGATGGGGCCTCTCGCCGTTGCTTCGTCGTTGCTCGTGCTCCTGCTGGCCCTGCGTTTGACGTCGCTGCCCCTGCTGCTGGTCTTGTTCGCCAGCGGTGCGTGCACCTGTTTTCAGATGGGGGCCAATGCGGCCTTTGTGGTCGCCACACCGCCACAGCAACGCAGTCAGGCTTTTGGGTTGGCGAACGCCGGCATCTACCTGGGGCAGGGCGGCGCCGTCATCATCGCGGGTGCCGCCGCAACCCACTTTGCCCCCCCGGACGTAATCGTAGCCAGCGGCGCCATAGGCGCGGTGACCGCGCTGGCGCTAGCGATCCGTAATCAACGGATGAGGTTGTAATCAGCCCCAGCTCAGGTCGCGCATTTCGCCGTTTCCTTTCATGACGATCTGTAACCAACGGTGAATTTGCGGGTCAGCCCCAGCCCAGGTCGCGCATTTCGCCGTCTCCCTTCATGACGATCTGTAACCAACGGTGAATTTGTGGGTCAGCCCCAGCCCAGGTCGCGCATTTCGCCGTCTCCCTTCCACCGGTTGGAACTGCCGGGATGAACACGCCGGGTAGCGGTGTGCAGTTGCCCAGCCTGCGACGTTTGCCTGGATTATCCCCAGGTTGAGGGGGTTCTGTACAACCCACCAGTTACCCTGTCGTAAACCACGGAGCTCAGAGATCCAGAAATCGTCATCGCTCACGCTGTTCTTCTTGACACGTTCGTCCCATGTAATGTCACAATGTGATGTACTTCCTTTACGGACAGCTATGCCGGATTCCAGGCTGGCCGATGTGATGCCGGAAACCGGAGGGTGAATGGGCGTCCAGGCAGCGCAGCGTAGCAATCGCTGGGCTGCCCGGCTGCTCGCCCGGGTCAAGCTGCCCGGCTGGGCCCGCCCACCCGAACGGCGGCAGCCCGCCAGCTCCCAGCCGCGCGAACAGTCTGCCTGGGCCCAGATGCGGGACTGGCCGGTCTGGGAGTTGCCGCGCTGGCTGTCCACGTTCGTGGTCCTGGTCACGACCGTCTATATCGCCGCCACCGGCGTAGCGGCCTCACAAACCAGCTTCCGTCTGCACGACGTCGCGCTGTTCGCTCTGCTGCTGGCCTTCGGGACGGCCTCGATCGAGCTGACCAGGCGATCCGGCGAGCCCGCCGGGGCGATCAGGGACGTGTACGGCGTGTGGCAGCTGCCCATCGCGCTGTTCCTCCCCCCGGTGTACGCACTCATCGCGCTCGTGCCCCGCCTGGCGTTCACCCAATGGCGCACCCGCCAGACCGTCGTCTACCGGAGGATTTTCTCCGCGTCGGCGATTGGCCTGGCCTACGGCGCGGCCTCGTGGTTGTTCCACAGCTTCCGCGCCTGGTTCCCCGGAGCCACGCCTGGCCCAGGGGACCGCTGGCTCGCATGGATAGCCATCGCGGCCATCTGCGCCCTGCTCCGGTGGGCCATCAACGTCGCCCTGCTGCTGCCCGCGCTGAAAGGCTCGGACTCGACGGTCAGCGTTCGCGAAGTGCAGTTCACCCGCGAGCCGCTCTACAACGACCTGGCCGAACTGTGCATCAGCCTGGCCGCGGCCGCGCTGATCGCGGCGAACTGGTTCCTGATCGTGCTCTTCCTGCCCGCGTTGACCCTGCTGCAGCGCTCGCAGCGGCACGCTCAGCTCGAAAACGCCTCCCGGGTAGACGCCAAGACCGGCCTGCTCAACGCGATCACCTGGCAGCGGGAGGCCCGCGTCGAAATCAGCCGGGCCGCCCGCACCCGTACTCCACTCGCGGTGGCCATGCTCGATATCGACCACTTCAAGCGGGTGAACGACACCTACGGCCACCTGGCCGGCGACGCCGTTCTCGCGGCCCTGTCGGCCACGCTGCGCGCGCTACTGCGCGACTACGACATCATCGGCCGCTTCGGCGGCGAGGAGTTCGCGATCCTGCTGCCGCACACCGACTTGGAGGGGGCACAGCAGATCACCGAGCGGCTGCGGGTCAAGCTGGCCGAGATCACGGTCGCGGCCAACCACGGCATAGGACCCGAGGTGCCGTTGCAGGTCACGGTGTCGATCGGGGTCGCCAGCCTGCGGACCACCCGGCGTGACCTGGACGATCTGATCGCCGCCGCCGACGCGGCGCTTTACCGGGCCAAGGCCCAGGGCCGCAACCAGGTCTGCCTATCCTCCGAGAGCATGGTCTGACCCTCAGTCGCCCAGCAGTTGCGATTTGCGCCGCCAGCGGACAGCGAAAATGAGGATGGCCACCAAGGTGGCGGCCGCCATGGCCACAAACCCGCCGGCGATCCACTGAGACGCGTCGATGGCCAGCGCAGCCTTGGAAGCGTCGTTGGACCGGTCGTAGATTACCCCGGCGATCATGGCTGCGACCAGGTAAGACAGCGCGGGCACCGGGATGAGCAGGTAGCCGGTCCGCCGCCGCACGGCGAGCGCCGCGATCAGCGTCCCAGCGACCACGAAGACGCCGAGCACCACGCCGGGCTGCTGGCCTGCCACCGCGGTGAGCAGGGCGCCGAGCGCGGTGCTCCCGATCACCACGCATACGCCGAACCGGCCGGGGAAGTTGCCCCACCGGGGTGACGCGTCCCGCCCCCGCGACGCGTCCTGCCCCCGCGACTCCTCGGGCATGCGCCCACCGTCCCGCCGCGGCGCGCGATAAAAGTCCTCGTAAGGGTCTGGGCCATCGCGGTACACAGCGCGGGACTCCGGATCACTCCATCGTGGCTGGGTCATCGCCCTTCGATGCTAGCCGTTGCGCGGCACTCAGTAACCACAAGTAGCCTTCGCGGGAACAGCCCAGGGGAGGGCGCATCCTCCCCGTAGACCTAAACGCCTCCGGAGCCGATTTGGTTTCCTGAACGGCTGCGCCACGCAGCGCCGTCGCCCACCCACCCCCGCACGGCCCACCCAGGACCAGTCCTCCGGGTAGGCTAGGTTCCCGCCCAGCCCCGATAGCTCAGTGGATAGAGCAACTGCCTCCTAAGCAGTAGGTCGCGCGTTCGAATCGCGCTCGGGGCGCCCACCCGAAAACCCAGGTCAGATGCCATTCGGCGGGTCCTCATCCAGGCCACTTAAGAAGCGCTCTCGCGGCGCCGTGCCACATTCGTGCCAGAAGCCTTGGCGTCCCCGTCGGCCTTCTTGGCCTTGCGCAACTCGGCCCGTGCCAGCCTCCCGACCGCATCGGCGAGCGTGCGCTGTCGCTCGCTGGTCGAGTGCAGGTAGACCAGCGCGGCCTTGGTGCTGCTGTGCCCCATCCGCTCCATCAGCTCCCGTAGGTTCGCCCCGGCCTCGGCGGTCAGCGTGTTGCCGGTATGGCGAAGGTCGTGGAAGTGGAAGCCGGACAGGCCAGCCGCAGTGACGGTCTTGCTCCATGGCCGGCTGAAGTTGCTGCGCCGTAGCTGGGCGCCCTTCGGCCCGGTGAAGACCAGCGCCCCAGGACCGGCAGCGGTGAAGTGACCGAGATGCTCGGTCACGTCTCGCAGCAGGAACGCCGGAATCACTACGTCGCGCCTGCCC
>DATAWQ010000018.1:0-2533 GCA_036267135.1 Streptosporangiaceae bacterium
GCGCGACGTCGTCGACGCCGCCAGCGAGTACGCCCAGTACATCCCGATCCGGGTGATCGCCGACATGCTGGGCTTCCCGCCCGAGGACGGGCCGCGGTTCCGCGAGTTCGTCGAGAACACGCTCGAAGGCGTCAACCAGGATCCGGACGAGCGCATCGAGCGGATGCAGCAGCTCTTTGACTACCTGCTCGGGCAGATCCGGGATCACGTCGACCACCCGCGCGATGACCTCACCACGTTCCTGATCAACGTCGAGCTCTACGGCAGCAAGCTCGAAGCCGAGCACGTCGCCGGGACCATGGCCCTGCTGCTCATCGCGGGCATCGACACGACGTGGAGCGCGATCGGCGCCTCGTTGTGGCATCTGGCGAAGACCCCGCAGGACCGCGAGCGGCTCATCGCCGAGCCCGCGCTGCTGCCGACCGCTCTGGAGGAATTCCTGCGCGCGTTCGCGCCGGTCACGATGGCGCGGCTGGTGAAGGAGGATATGCACTGGCACGGCGTGGACATGAAGGCCGACGACTGGATCCTGCTGTCGTTCCCCGCGGCCAACCGCGACCCGGCGCAGTTCAACCGTGCCGACGAGGTCGTCATCGACCGCCAGGTGAACCGGCACGCCGCGTTCGGGCTTGGCATCCATCGCTGTGTGGGCTCGCACCTCGCCCGGATGGAGCTCAGGGTGGCCCTCGAGGTCTGGCTCGAGCGGATACCGGGGTTCAGCCTGGCCGACCCGGCCGCGGTGACGTGGTCCGCGGGCCAGATCCGCGGGCCGCGCGCGCTCCCGCTCCGTATCGGCTAGTGCCGTATCAGGCAACGTTTGCTCTGGCTGGTAGCCGGGATCCGCCGCGGGGTGTTGGCCTTGGGCGGAACTGTCGTAGGCGGGTGTAGTTGCTGGGTGCCTCGGTGTCGTGGTGTTGATGATTGCCGGGTCGTTCACCGGACCGCCCGGGTGGGCCTGCGTGTCACGGCGGGTCAGCGGCGGCGGTGTTTCGGGCTGCTGGTGTCGGCGACTGATGTGTGGGGGTGTGTGCTGGATCTGGCGCGGTGGCGGCGGCAGGGACGGCCTGCCGCCGGTCGCGGGGTATCAGGAGTGTGCCGGGAGCTGGCGGCGGCCGGGCCAGCGACGTTCGGGGAGCTGGACAGTGTGGGTGCCCGGTCGGTGCTGCGGCGCTACAGCGACGCCTGGTTCGCTGCGGCCAAGCGCCGCAAGGGCGGCGAGAGCACGGCCCGGTATCCGCGGCGCAAGCGGCGGCTGCTGCCGGTGCGCTACTACCACGGCACGTTCACCCTGGATGGCCGGCGGTTACGGCTGCCGGTGGCGCGCGGCTGCCCGCCGTTGTGGGTGCGGCTGGACCGGGACGTGCCGTACCCCGCGGGGCAGGTTCGGTCGGTCACCTTGATCAACGAAGGCGGCCGCCTGTGTGGAGGTGACCGCCGAGGTCCCGGTCGCCACCTATCCTCCTGGGGCGGGGCCGGATCCGGCGCGGGTGGCGGGGGTGGATCCGGGGATTATCCACCCGTTCGCGGTGGCCGGGCCGGACGGGCACGGGCTGGTGGTGTCAGGGCGGGCGATCCGCGCCGAGACCCGGCTGCACCTGTCCGACACCAAACAGCGCGCCAAGGCGACCGCCCGCCGCTCACCCGCCCGCCGGCCACCCGGACCGGGCCGGGTGCGGTCGCGGCGGTGGAACAAGACGCTCGCCCGGCAGCGGGACCGGGAGGCAGCGCACCGGCGGCGGGTGCGCCAGGCCCAGCATGAAGCCGCGGCCGAGGTTGTGGGCTGGTGCCCTGGCGCACCGGGTGGGCACGCTGAAGATCGGCGACCCGCGGGGGGCGCTGGCCGTGCGTGCGGGGCGGCGGCATAACAAGCGGGTGCGGGACTGGCGCATCGGTCACCTGATCGGCTGCCTGACAAGGCTGAGCAGGCCGGGATCATGACCATGCTGGTCGATGAGCGGGGCACCTCCTCCACCTGCCCGCACTGCCGCAAACGTGTCCCGAAGCCGGCCGGGCGCGTGTTCCGCTGCCGGCATTGCGGGTTCACCGGGCACCGCGACCTGGTCGCCGGTGCCAATATCGCCTCCCGTGCCCCGGGCGGCGGATCCATCTGGGCCGGGGACGTAACCGGTTCCCGGACCAGATCACGCACCGTCGAGCCGGGAACCATCTGCCTGATGTGTCCCCGGCACGGCGTGACCCCCGGCGCCGCCCCCATCACGGCGACACCCGCGGGTCCCCTGGCCGGCCGCGGCCCGCCCCACCGGACGTGGGGACGTCGCTCGGCAACCGCCCCCAGCGGGAACGCGAGGATCACCCAGCTCCACCCGGGCAACCGGGCAAACGCTGGCTGACACGGCACTAAATCGCCACGGGTACACCTTCGGTGCTCCCCCGCAGCAGCAGCTCGGTGGGCAGCACCTCGTGGGTGGGGACCTCGCTGGCGCTGTCGGCGAGCTGGCGCAGCAGGATCTGCACCGCCAGCCGCCCCATCTGCTCGATGTGCTGATCGACCGTTGTCAGGTCGAAGATGCGC
>DATAWQ010000019.1:0-150307 GCA_036267135.1 Streptosporangiaceae bacterium
TCGGAGCGGCCGGAGCGCCACCAGAGGCGGGGTAGCAGTGGCCGGGCCGTGCGGTGGGTTAGGCAGCCGCGCCAGACGCCGAGGCTGTAGGCCAGATCGTCGAGCAGGCGGGCGGCGGTGTAGCGGGCCGGGTCCAGTGGCGGGTGCTGATCGCGCCAGTCCAGCAGGGGCGCGGCCAGCACCAGCGCGGCCAGCGGGCGCCGCAGCCTGGGCAGGGCGATGGCGGCCGGGATCGCCACGGGCCACCAGGTGCGCGACACGGCGCGGCCGAGCAGGCGGCCGGCCATGACGGTGCCACCGCCGGACAAGCGCAGCGCCACCGGCCAGGCTTCTGTGGTGACCGGGGCTAGGCGCCTGGCCAGCAGGGCCGTGGTCCCGCCCAGTAGCGACGCCGCGCAGACGGGGTGCCCGGCGACGGCGGCGAGCCAGGCCAGGGCGCTCCAGCCGGACATGGACACGGCCGGCACCCGGCCTGGGTGCCGCAATTCGAGCGGGGCGGCGGAGGTGCCGTAGTCCATCCGGCGGGCGAACCAGGCGGCGAACCGGATCCGGTGCGCGTGTGCTACCTGGGCGGCGGGTTCGTAGCGGACCTGCCAGCCGGCGTCGGCCAGCCGCCAGACGAAGTCCACGTCCTCCCCCACCGGCATGTCCGCGGCGAACCCGGCGCCGGCCCGGTCCCGCCGCACCACCAGGGCGGCCGCGGGTACGTAGGGAACGCGCGCGCCGGGGCGCACGATGCTCGGTGCCGGGCCCATGTCGAGGGCGGACCTGACCCGCTCATAACTGGCCAGCCAGCCGCGTTCTGGTGCGGCTGCACCGGCATCGCTGGGATCGGCTGGGCGCGAACGAGGGCCGCCGGGGCCGGCCTCGTCCGCGCCGGTCGCGTTTGGGCCGGCCACGATCCTGGGGGCGACGGCGGCCACGGCCGGGTCGGCGAAGTGCGTGAGCAGCGGCGCCAGCCAGCCTGGGCTGGGTACGCAGTCGGAGTCGACGAACGCGACGTAGGGGGTGCGGGCGGCGGCCAGGCCGGCGTTGCGGGCCGCGCCCGCGCCGACGCTCACCGGCAGCCGCAGGCACTGTGCGGCTGCGCGCGCGGCCGCGGCGGCCACAGCGGCCGGGTCGGCGGAGCCGTCGTCCACCACGATCACCCGCAGGCCGGTGCAGCCGGCCAGGCAGCGGGCCAGGACCGAGGAGCGGTCGCGCACGGGGACCACTACCGTGACCTCGTCCGGGCCGGGTGCGGGCAGGCCGGACGGGGCGGGATGGGCCAGGCCGGTCTCGAGCAGCCTGCGGGCGAGCAGGCGGGCGGGCCTGGACGACGGCACCGGCTCTCCGCGCCACCAGGCCGCGACCTGGCGGGCACCGGCCGGACCCAGCCGGAGCAGCCGGTAGGGGGAACCGCCGAGGAGAAGGTGGCCACCGTTCAGGTAGTTCAGGTCTGAATCGGGGCAGAGCCTGAAGCCGACCGGAATCAGTGGCACTGCGCTCACGCCCGGCTGCGGGTCCTCAGGCACAATGGGAAATCCTATAGGTCAGGCTTGAGGAGGCGACCGGCGGCGATGCGCACCGACGAACTCACCACAACCCTGCCACCCGAGACCGTCGAAGAACCGGAGGAGATGCTGATCGAGGAGATCTCGATCGACGGCATGTGCGGCGTCTACTGAGCGGGCCGCGCCGGGCATGAGTGGGTTCCGTACCGACCTGGCCTACGAGAAGCACCCGCGGGTGGCGATCAGGCCCGAGGAATTCGGTGGCCTGGCCTACCACTACGAGACCCGCCGTCTGCTGTTCCTGAAGTCGAGGGCGCTGGTGGACGTGGTCGAGGCACTGGCCGCCTACCCGACGGCGGACGAGGCGCTGGCCGCCTGCGCGCCCGCCGAACAGGCGCCGGCCTGCGCGGCGGCGCTGCCCCGGCTGCTGGCCGCCGACGTGATCAGGGTCCGCGCGGCCGGCTGAGGGCTGAGCCGCGCGAACGAAGGGCGCGAACGAAGGGATGACATGGCAACGATGCTCGCCGATCGCCTGTCCCGCGGGCTGGCCGCCCCGATCTGCTTGACCTGGGAGCTGACCTACGGCTGCAACCTGGCGTGTGTGCACTGCCTGAGCTCGTCGGGGCGGCGCGACCCACGGGAGCTGACCACGGACGAGGCCCGCCGGGTCGTGGACGAACTGCACGACCTCCAGGTCTTCTACGTGAACATCGGCGGCGGCGAACCGATGATCAGGCCCGACTTCTTCGAGCTGATCGGGTACGCGACCGGGCGCGGGGTCGGGGTGAAGTTCTCCACCAACGGGACCAGGCTGACCGCGGCCGCGGCCCGGCGGCTGGCCGGCATGGACTACGTGGACGTGCAGATCAGCGTGGACGGCGCCGAGGCGGCCACCAACGACGCGGTGCGCGGCGCCGGGTCCTACGACGCCGCCCGCCGGGCTATGGACAACCTGGCCGGGGCTGGCTTTGGCGCGTTCAAGATTTCTGTGGTGGTGACCAGGCACAATGTGAGCCAGCTCGACGCGTTCGAGGCACTGGCCACGGATTACGGCGCCGAACTGCGGCTGACTAGGCTGCGGCCGTCCGGGCGGGGCGCGGACACCTGGGCCACGCTGCACCCGACCCAGGAGCAGCAGCGCGCCCTGTACGTGTGGCTGCGCGACCGGCCCGGGGTGCTCACCGGCGACTCGTTCTTCCACCTGTCCGCGCTGGGTGAGCCGCTGCCCGGGCTGAACCTGTGCGGCGCGGGCCGGGTGGTCTGCCTGATCGACCCGGTCGGTGACGTGTACGCCTGCCCGTTCGTGCTGCACGAGGAGTTCCTGGCGGGCTCGGTGCGCGACGAGGGCGGCTTCGCCGCGGTGTGGCGGGACTCCGAGCTGTTCACCGAGCTGCGCTCCCCCACCAGCGCCGGGGCGTGCGCGTCCTGCGGCAGCTACGACGCCTGCCGGGGCGGCTGCATGGCCAGCAAGTTCTTCACCGGGCTGCCGCTGGACGGGCCCGACCCCGAGTGCGTCTACGGGCACGGCGAGGCGGCGCTGGCCGCCGCCTCGGCACCGGGTGCGGCGGGCGGCGCGGGCGCGGCGGTACCGCATCCGGGGCCCGGGCACTCCCATCCCGGGCCGGTCAAACACGGGCATCCCGGGCCGGTCAAGCCCGGGCATCGGGAGCCAGTGTTCGTTCCGCTCGGGCGGCGCGGGTGACGCTGGCCGAGCCTGGTGCGGGGGTGCGGCTGGCGGTGGTGACCGGGGCGGCGCGCGGGATCGGGGCGGCGGTGGCGCGGCGGCTGGCCGGCGCGGGCTGGTCGCTGGTGCTCGTCGACGCGTGCGCGCCACAGCCGGGTCTTGGTTACCCGATGCCGACCGCGGGCGACCTGGCGGCAGTCGCCCGCGACTGCGCCGGCGTCGGCGCGCCCAAGGTGACCGAGGTGGTCGCCGATGTCGGTGCGGGCCAGGTCAGGGACGCGATCGGCGTGGCGCTGAACGGGCGGGCGCCCACCGCGGCGGTCGCGGCGGCCGGGGTGATCGCGGGCCACCCGGCCTGGGCGGTCCCTGACGAGGCGTTCGAGCTGCTGCTGCGGGTCAACCTGTTCGGGGTCAGGCATCTGGCCGACGCCTGCGTGCCCGCGATGATCGCGGCCGGGACCGGGCGGTTCGTGGCCGTCGCCTCGGCCGCGGCGCTGCGGGCGATGCCGCGGCTCGCGGCGTATTCGGCGGCGAAGGCCGGGGTGGTCGGCTACGTCAGGGCGCTGGCCGCCGACCTGGCCGGAACCGGGGTGACCGCCAACGCCGTCTGTCCCGGCTCCACCCGCGGGCCCATGCTGGCCGCCAGCGCGGCCGTCTACGACCTGCCCGGCCAGGAGACGTTCGCCGCCCAGGCGCTGCTGCGACGGCTGCTGGAGCCCGGTGAGGTGGCCGCCATGATCACCTGGCTGTGCGGCGACGATGCCAGCGCGGTCACCGGGGCGGTGCTGCCGGCCGACGCCGGTCTCACCGCCTGACCGGGCGCGCCGCTGCGCGGCAGGACCCGGGCACGAGATGATGGGCGGATGGGAGCGATCCAGTTCACGACGCGGTTGCAGCCGCGCGGCAACGCCTGCGCGGTGGTGCTCGACGACGACCAAGTGGCGGCCGTGGGCGACGGGGCCAAACGGTTCCCCGTGGTGGCGGCCGTCAACGGGTACACCTGGCGGACGAGCGTGGCCAGGATGGGCGGGGAGTTCCTGGTCGGCCTGAGCCGGGAGGTGCGCGAGGGTGCGGGCGTGCAGTCCGACGACGAGGTCGAGGTGAGTCTCGAGCTCGACACCGCACCGCGTGAGGTCGAGGTGCCCGAGGCGCTCGCGGCGGCGCTGGCCGATGACCCGGAGGCCGCCGCCTCGTTCGGCCGGCTGGCGTTCACGCATCGCAAGGAGTTCGCCCGCTGGGTCGCCGAGGCCAAGCGGGAGGAGACCAGGCAGCGCCGGGTCCAGCAGGCGATCGAGATGATCAGGGCGGGCCAGACCCGCAGCTAGCCCAGACTCACAGCTAGCCCAGACCCGCAGCTAGCCGAGGAACGTGACGGTCTCGGCCAGCGGGGCGCGGGCGATGCGGGGCGGACCCGAACCGGGGTCCTCGAAGCCGATGGACAGGCCGCAGACCAGCATCAGGCCGGCCGGTGGTGACACCACGTCGGCGACCGTCCTGTGGTACACCGGCCAGGCCTTCTGCGGGCAACTGTGCAACCCTTCGGCGCGCAGCAGCAGCATGACTGTCTGCAGGTACATGCCGACGTCGGCCCACTGTGTCCGTCCCATGTCGCGGTCGATGTAGCAGAACAGGGCGGCGGGCGCGCCGAAGCAGTCCCAATTGGCGGCCACCTCGCGGGCCCGGGCCTGGTGGTCCGCCCAGCCGATGCCGAGCGCGGTGTAGCGCTGCTCGCCGGCCGCGAACCGGCGCTCGCGGTAGGGCGACTTGAGGTCGGCCGGGTAGACGGCGAACTCGGGCTCGTCCCCGCGGTCGTCCGCGGCTACCCGTTCGGCAGTTCGCTTCTTCAGCTCGGCCAGCGGCGCACCGGTGAGCACGTAGCAGTGCCAGGGCTGCAGGTTCCCGCCCGACGGGGCCCGGGCGGCCGCGGCGAGCACCCGCCCGAGCACGCCGGCGGGCACCGGGTCGCTGGTGAACGCGCGCACCGCACGCCGACTGGCCACCGCACCGTAGACATCCACGCCGAGTTACCTCTCCCAACTGGCCGGTTTCCGCTTCCCTACGATGGACGGACCGCGACAGCGAAAGGTGACCGATGAACGAGCGCGACGGGCTGGCCACCCGTTTCACCGAGCACCGGGACCACCTGCAGGCGATCGCCTACCGGATGCTCGGCTCGCTGAGTGAGGCCGAGGACGCCGTGCAGGAAGCCTGGCTGCGGCTGGCGCGCACCGACTCCGGCGAGATCGGCAACCTGGCCGCGTGGCTGCGCACGGTCGTGTCCCGGATCTGCCTGGACATGCTGCGCTCGCGCACCGCCCGGCGGGAGGAACCGCTCGACGGGCCCCTGACCGGCGAGCCAGCACCGCGCCAGCTAAGGCACAGCCAGATCGGGCACAGCCAGCTACAGCCCGGCGAACCCGGGCAGGCGGGGCACGGGCCGGGCGGTGACCCGGAGCAGGAGGCGATACTGGCCGATTCGGTCAGCCGCGCGCTGCTGGTGGTGCTGGACACGCTGGTACCGGCCGAGCGGATCGCGTTCGTCCTGCACGACATGTTCGCCGTGCCGTTCGACGAGATCGCGCCCATCGTGGAACGCTCGGCGGCGACGACGAAGAAGCTGGCCAGCCGGGCCAGGCACAAGGTGCGGGGCACGCCGGTGGCCGGCCCCGCGGAACTGGCCAGGCACCGGCGGGTGGTCGAGGCGTTCCTCGCGGCCGCCCGGGTGGGGGACCTCGACGCGATACTGGCGGTGCTCGATCCCGGCGTGGTGCGGCGGGCCGACCGCGTCGTGCTGCCCGCGGGCCGGCCCACCGAAGCCCGCGGCGCGGACACCGTGGCCAAGGAGATCGCACTTTTCGGGTCGGCCGCCAGGTTCGCCGAGGTGGCGCTGGTCAATGGCGCTGTCGGGGCCGTCGTCGCGCCGCGCGGCCGGCTGCGGCTGGTCATCGCCGTCACCGTCGGCGGCGAAAGGATCACCAGCTACGAGCTGATCGCCGACCCGGACCGGCTCCGGCGCCTCGACCTCGCCACGCTGGCCGGGTAAGTGCGGGGCCTGGGTGGTCGGCCCAGACCCCGCAAGCCCACGCCCCAGCAAACTCAGAGCAGGCCGTCTACCTGGTGCACGTCGCCGCAGGGCACGTCGAGCGCCGCGTGGTGCTTGCGGATGGCCTCCTCGTCCGGGCCCTCCAGCAGGCAGTAGACCTTGCCGTCCGGGTTGTGGTACAGCTCGACCTGCCGCACACCGAACTCGTCGGTGGCCCCTTCCTTGGTGCCCTGGGCGATCTGCTCGATGGCCTCGGGCGGAAGCTTCAGATCGTCGTGGAAATCCATGAACCTAGGCATGATGCTCCCCTTTTGATCGGCTTATGCCGTGACACTGCCCCGGGCCAAACTCTGCTATGACCAGAGCGGCTTGTCCAGAACTTTACCCTTTCGGGCCGTGTCTGGTGGATGCCCGCGGCCGGGATACGATCATGAACTGATGTCGCTGCGACACCTGGAATGGGCCGGAGCGGCCGGGCTGGCTGGCTGGGCCGCGGTCCGCCTGACCGGCGCCGACCGTGCGGCCTGGGCCGAGGCTTTGACCGTGCCGCCGCTGTCGTTCACCCCGCAGGCGGCGTCGGCCGCGGTGGCGGGCGCGCTGCTCATGCGTGATCGGGGCGCGGCCGCCGTAGCCGGGCTGGCCGGGGCCGCGCTGAGCGCCGCGGTGCTCCCCCGGGCTGTGCCGCGCCCCCGGCCCGACCCCGCCGGGCCGGTGCTGCGGGTGCTGACCGCGAACCTGCTGCACGGCCGGGCCGCGGCCGACGCGGTCGTCCATCTCGTCGGCCAGACCGGTGCCGACGTGCTGTTCGTCCAGGAACTCACCGGCGGGGCCGTGGCCAGGCTCAGCCGGGCCGGTCTCGGCGACCTGCTCCCCTACCAGGTGACTCAGCCTCTCGCGCGCGACACCGGCATCTACGCCCGTCATCCGCTCCGCCCAGGCCCGGCGGGCCCGGCGCGGACCACGGCCAGTCTCGACCTGCCGCGCGGGCCGTCCGTGCAGGTGATCTGCGTGCACGCGACACCGCCCAGGCGGCCCAGTGGGGCGGCCTTGTGGCGAGCCGAACTGGCCGATTTGCCGTCCCCCGGCGACCTGCCGGTGATCGTGGCCGGGGACTTCAACGCCACCCTGGACCACGCACAATTCCGGCGGCTGCTGCGCCGCGGCTACACCGACGCCGCAGCGGCGGCCGGCCGCGGGCTGGTCCCGACCTGGGGACCCGAGCCCCGCGGCCGCCCGCCGCTGCTCACCATCGACCATGTGCTGACCGACGCCAGGTGTGCGGCGCGCACCACGTCCGTCCACCGGCTGGCCGGTACCGACCACCGCGCCCTGTTCGCCGAGCTTCGCCTGCCTCGCTAACCGGATGATCGGCTGGCCGATCGTCTGGGAGGGTCGGGACCCCGGCGAAAACCGCTCGGCTAGGGCGGCAGCCCACCGCCATACTGGTCGCGTGAACGTACGGGTGGTGCGGTACAGCGAACAGCCAGAACTCTGGGACGCCGCCGCCGGGCTGACCGACGGTGTGTGGCCCGAGTACAACATGCACGGCGACGATCTGAACCAGTACTGGGGGCGGCTGTACGACGAGTTCCCTGACTGGCAGTTCCTGGTGCTGGACGACGAGTCCGGGGAGGCACTGGCCGAGGGGCACACGATCCCGGTCGGCTGGGACGGCACCGACGAGGACCTGGGGCCGGGCATCGACGCCACGGTCGTGGCGGCCTTCGCGTTGCGGGAGGCCGGTGGCAAGCCCACCGCGGTGTGCGCGCTGGCGGCCGAGATCCCGCCGAAGAACCAGCGGCGGGGGCTGTCCAAACCGCTGCTGGGGGCCATGGCGGGACTGGGCCGCGAAGCCGGGCTGACCGGGCTGATCGCCCCGGTGCGGCCGAGCCGCAAGGACCGCTACCCGACCATCCCGATCGAGCGGTACGCGCACTGGACCCGCCCGGACGGCACGCCGTTCGACCCTTGGGTCCGGGTGCACACCACGCTGGGGGCCAGGATCGGGCCGGTCATTCCCCGTTCCCTGCGCATCACCGGCAGCGCGGCCGACTGGGAGTCGTGGACGGACATGGCTTTCCCTGAGACGGGCGACTACGTGTTCCCGGCCGGGCTGGCCCCAGTGCACATCGACCGTGAGGCTGATACCGGCGAATACTGGGAGCCCAACATCTGGATCATCCATCCGCCGCTCGGGTAGCCGACGCTACCCTCGGCGTCCATGGCGGGAAACACGTCGCTGTACCGGAAGGTGGCCGACGACCTGCGGGCGGCCATAACCAACGGCGCCTACGGGCCGGGCACCCGGCTGCCGTCGGAGAGCGAACTGGCCGAGCGGTACTCGGTGTCGCGCGGCACGGTCCGGCAGGCGTTCGCGGCGCTGCGCGCGGACGGGGTGATCGCCTCGCGCCGGGGGGCACGGCGGGTGGTCATCGGCGGGCCCCGGCTGCAGAGCTTCGGCGAACTGCTGAGCTTCTCCCGCTGGGCCACCGCCATCGGCGAGGCGCCGTCCGGGCGGGCGGTGGGCATGTCGCGCGGGACGGCGGCGGCCGATGAGGCCGAGCGGCTCGGGCTCGCCGACGGCGCGCCGGTGTATCGCCTGGAACGGGTGCGGCTGCTGTCCGGGCGGCCGGTAATGATCGAGCGGACCACGTTCCCCGACCAGGTGGGGGCACTGGTGGCCGGCTTCGACCTGGACCAGGAGTCGATCACCGCGCGGCTGGAAGAGCTCGGTGTGGTGTTCTCCGACGCCGAGCACGTGATCGACGCTGTGCCCGCCACCGCCGAGGACGCCCGGCTGCTCGAGGTCGGCCCCGGCGTGCCGCTGCTGCGCGAGCGGCGCCGCACCACCGACCAGGCCGGCACCCCCGTCGAGTGGTCCGAGGATCGCTACCTGGGCAGCGCCGTCGCCTTCAGCGTGCACAACTCCGTCGCCGCCAACGCCCTCTCCCGCACCCACCTCCGCTGACCCGGCGGACCCGGCTGGACCACTTTGTCCCGCATGCGCGCCGCATTTATGTTGGCTATACATGTTAGGAGTTGGCTATACTTTACGCGGGGCTAATGAAGGGACGGCCAGTGGAGCGAGTTGTGGTGGTGGGGGGCGGGGTGCTCGGGGCGATGCATGCGGTGTCGGCCAGGGAACGGGGGTGCGACGTGGTGCATCTGGAGCGGGAGGCGGATGCGCGGGGGGCGAGCGTACGGAACTTCGGGCTGGTGTGGGTGAGCGGACGGCGGGGCGGGGCCGAGCTGGAGCTGGCCCTGCGGGCCAGGGAGCGGTGGGAGGCACTGGCCGCGCGGATCGGCGGGCTTGGGTTCCGGGCCCACGGGT
Organism: Streptosporangiaceae bacterium; assembly: GCA_036267135.1. GTDB lineage: Bacteria > Actinomycetota > Actinomycetes > Streptosporangiales > Streptosporangiaceae > PALSA-505. The sequence continues at coordinate 9,552 of DATAWQ010000019.1, forward strand.
CGATCACGGTCGCGAGCAGCGACGCCGAACTGCGCGTGCTGGCGGAGGCGGCGGCGCGGCCGGACGCGGAGCGGCGGAGGTACGAACTGCTCAGCCCGGAGGCGGTCAGGGCGGTGAACCCGGCGCTGCGCGGCGAGTACGCCGGAGGGCTGCTGTGCCGCCGGGACGCGATCGTGGAACCCCGGCAGGTGCCGCGGGCGATCCGCGAGTACCTCCTGGGGGGCGGGAACGGCGCGCACCAGGGTCGCGAGGGCGACGAGCGGCAGAGCGGTCGCGGGAACCCGCGGGCGGATGGCGGGGATGCCGCGCGGGCGGGCGGGTACCGGTGGTGGCCGGGGCGAGAGGTGGTCGAGGTGGGGCCGAACGCGGTGCGCGATCAGACCGGGGAGTGGCACCGGGGGGACCTGGTGATCTTGTGCACCGGGGCGGCGCACAGCGGGCTGGTGGGCGGGCACCTGGCCGGCTTCGCGGCCCCGCCGGTGCGGCGGGTGCGGCTGCAGATGATGCAGACCAGGCCGTTTCCCGGACGGCTCAGCACCTCGGTGGCCGACGGGGATTCGCTGCGCTACTACCCGGCCTACGAGCTGCCTGCCCGCGAGCGGCTCGGGCCGCAACTGCCAGCGGCGGCGCGGAACAATGCTCAGCTCCTGCTCGTGCAGCGACTGGACGGCGGCCTCACGATCGGCGACACCCACGAGTATGACGAGCCGTTCGCTTTCGACGTGGACGAGGACGCCTACGACCACCTGCGGGCCCGGGCCGAGGCGCTGCTCGGCGGGCCCATCCCGCCGGTCCAGCGCCGCTGGGCGGGGGTGTACAGCCAGCTCACCCAGGACGGTCTCTACCACCGATCACAGGTCGCGCCCGGCGTCATCCTGGTAACAGGTCCTGGCGGGCGCGGCATGACCTGCTCACCCGCGATAGCCGAGGAGACATTCGGATGACCCATATCACCATCGCCTGCTTGGACATGGCCGGCACCACGGTCCGCGACGACGGTACGGTACTGACCGCGTTCACCGCCGCCGTTGCTCAGCAGGGCCTGGTCAGCGGGACGCCGGAGCACGAGCGGGCGATGCGGATCGTGCACGACACCATGGGCACGTCGAAGATCGAAGTGTTCCGGCAAATACTCGGCGACGAGGACGCGGCGGCCAAGGCCAACCAGGCCTTCGAGGAGAACTACGCGGCGGCGGTGCGGGCGGGCGAGGTCGCGGCGCTGCCCGGCGCCGAGGAGACGATCGCGAGGCTGCGCGCGGCCGGGATCCGGGTCTGCCTGCTCACCGGCTTCGCCCCGGCCACCAGGGAGGCCATCATCGACGCGCTGGGCTGGCGGGACGCCGTGGACCTGGCCCTGTCCCCCGCCGACGCAGGCCGGGGCCGGCCCTGGCCCGACCTGCCGCTGACCGCGCTGCTCCGGCTGGGAGGCGAGGCCACCGAACACCTCGCCGTGGTCGGCGACACACCCAGCGACGTGGAGTCGGGCCTGCGGGCCGGGGCGGGCCTGGTGGCGGCCGTGCTCACCGGGCGGGCCACCAGAGAGGAGCTCGAACGTGCGGGCGCGCCGCTGGTGCTCGACTCGGTGGCCGACCTGCCCGCCCAGCTGGCGGCTGGCGTCTGAGCGGCGCACGGTGGCGCGGCCCTGGGCTGCGCGGCGGCGGTGGTATGGCCACCGTTCAGGCTGATCTGGGGGTGCGGGAGAGTGCCCATGACAAAGGCCGGCCGGTCAGGTGACCGGCCGGCTTGTGGTTCGCTGAACCAGTTGGACGGTCAGCCGCGGTCGACGATGACCTTGAGCTGGCTGTAGGCGCCGTTGAAGACGTCCTGGTCACCGGGCAGCGAGCCGGAGTCGCGGTACTGCCAGAAGGTGTAGAAACCCCAGCCCCGCGGCAGCGTGCCGCCGTGGGAGGCCGAATAGTTCGCGATCCAGAGCGGGTCGTACTTGCCGAATCCGCTGTAGTTGCCGGTGCAGGTGCTCCACCAGTCGGTGGTCGTGTAGATCACCGGGTACGCGTGCTCCTTGTAGGCGTACTCGTTCACGAAGTCCCGCACCCAGCTCACCATCTGCGACTGGGTCAGCCCGTAGCACTCGGAGCCGTACGGGTTGTACTCAATGTCGAGCGCGCCGGGCAGGGTCCGCCCGTCGCCCGACCAGCCGCCGCCGTGGGCGATGAAGTACGAGGCCTGGGCTTCGCCACTCGAGTTGTTCGGAATGGCGAAGTGGTAAGCACCGCGCTTCAGATAGGCCTGGTAAGGACCTTGGTATTGGTTATAAAAATACGGATTGGTGTAATAGGTGCCTTCGGTCGCCTTAGCGTAGGAGAAGTCAAGGTAACGCGCAATGCCCCCCCAGTTGATGTCCCCCTGATACCCGCTGACGTCGATGCCGGGCAACTGTGGCACCGAAGCCGCCTGGGCCATCTTGCGATTGACCTTGGCGCTGAATCGCGCGGCCACGGTGGACCCCATGAAGTCCCGGCCCGGATGCGTGATCTTTTCCGGGCGGATCGGGGTGGCCACGAACTTGGGAGTGGTGACCTTGACCTCCTGGCCCGACACCGTCCTGGCCCATGCGACGTGCGAGGGGGCGGTCGAGGTCGGAGCCGCGTGACCGGACCCGGCGGTCATGACCCACGTGACGGGGAGGGTCGAGTCTCCGACGGGGACCTCGACCCCGGCCTGGGCGGGCGTCGTACCTGCGGCGACGGCACCACCGATGAGCGCGATGGAGGCCGCAGCCGCGGCCGCCCGTTTGCGCAGCGAAGGGCGGCCGGATTGTCCTGGTAGTGACACAAGAACTCCAGAATGTGAGCAGGGGATTAAGAGCCCAAACGCGTCTTAGCATGCACAGGCCCAAGTGGCCCTGCACGCAATTACGGCAAATTCCCAGATTGGTACGGGCAAACTCCCAGACTGGCCAAATTCTGCGTATGGCCAGCTATACTGCCGTTCTGATGATCAAAGTAAACGTTTACCACTACACTATGGGTTGCTTTCCGTTACGGATTTGAATGTGCGTTACGAATGTGACGACTGGGTGTGGTGACGGCATGACGGCGCGCGCCCACAGATACGGCAGTGAGGCGTGCTGACACGGTGAACGGTGGTGTCCGTGTTGCGGATGTGACGGTGGCTCAGGAGCGGGTGTGGGCTTCGGTGAGGGCGCGGGCGACCAGGACGCGGGCCAGGTGCTCGCGGTACTCGCGGCTGGCGTTGATGTCGGCCGGGGCCCTGGTGCCCTCGGCCGCACGGGCCGCGGCCGCCCGCGGCCCGGCGCCCGCGGCGAGCGACTCCTCGACCCCGGTGGCTCGCAGCGGGGTCTCCCCCATGTTGACCAGGGCGACCGAGCCACCCTGCACAGCGACACCCACGATGGCCCAGTCGATCGCGCGCTTGGTGAACTTCTGGAACGACCAGCCTTTGGCGGCGGGCTTGGGCACCTTGATCTCGGTGAGCAGTTCGTCGGGCTCCAGGGCGGTCTCGAACAGGCTGTCGAAGAACTCGCCAGCCGGGATCTCCCTGCTGCCCGACGGACCGCGGGCGACCAGGGTCGCGTCCAGGGCGAGCGCCACCGCGGGCAGGTCGGATGCGGGGTCACCGTGCGCGAGCGAGCCGCCGATGGTGCCGCGGTGGCGGATCTGCGGGTCGCCCACCTGCCCGGCCGCGTGCGCCAGCAGCGGCAGCTCGCGGGCCAGCAGGCCGGAGTGCTCCAGGTCGTGGTGGCGGGTCAGCGCACCCACCGCGACGTGCCCGCCCTCGTCCCTGACGTAGGACAGCTCGCGCAGCGGGCCGATGTCCACGATGACCTCGGGCAGTGCCAGCCGCAGCTTCATCAGCGGCAGCAGCGAGTGCCCTCCGGCCAGGAACTTCGCGTCGTCGCCGTGCTCGGCGGCGAGATCCAGCGCCTCCTCCACCGACCGGGCGCGGTGGTAGGAGAACGGGGCGGGGATCACCGGTCGCTCCCTTCGGCCGCGGCAGCCGGTACGGGGGTGAGGATGGTGGCGGTGGCGGCGGCCAGGGCGGGGTCCTCGGCGGCGGCCAGCGCGGCGCGGATGATGTTGTGGTAGCCGGTGCACCGGCACAAGTTGCCCTCCAGGCCGGACCGCACCTGTTCCTCGGTGGGGTGCGGGTTCTCCCGCAGCAGCGAGACGAGCGCCATCACCATGCCGGGGGTGCAGAATCCGCACTGCAGACCGTGCTGCTCGTGGAAGGCCCGCTGCACCGGGTGCAGCTCACCGCGGCCCGCCTCTCCTGCCCGTTTCACGGCCAGGCCTTCCACTGTGGTGACCCGCTGCCCGTCGGCCTGGGCGGCCAGCAGTGTGCAGGACTTGACCGACTCGCCGTCGAGCAGCACCGTGCAGGCGCCGCAGGAGGTGGTGTCGCAGCCGACGTTCGTGGCGGTGAGGCCGGCCACGTCGCGCACGAAGTGCACGAGCAGCATCCGGTCCTCCACGTCGGCCGCCACCGGGTCGCCGTTGACCGTGATCTCGACCTTCACCGGCCGCCGTCCTTCCGTTCGCTGGTCGCGTCGCTGATGGCGGCCCATACGCGCTGCGGGCTGGTGGGCATGTCGATGTGCCGCACGCCGAGGTGGGCGACGGCGTCGATCACCGCGTTCTGCACCGCCGGGGTGGCGCCGATGGTGCCGGCTTCGCCGATGCCCTTGGCGCCGAGCGGGTTGATGCCGGTCGGCGTCTCGCTGGCGATCAGCTCGAAACTGGGCAGCTCGGCAGCGGTGATGGTGGCGTAGTCGGCGAGCGAGGAGGTCAGCGGGTTCCCATCGGCGTCGTAAATGACCTCTTCGACCAGGGCCTGTGCGACTCCCTGGGCGATGCCGCCGTGCCGCTGGCCCTCGGCGAGCAGCGGGTTCAGCACCCGGCCCGCGTCGTCCACGCTGACGTGCCTGATCAGCCGCGCCTGGCCGGTCTCGGTGTCCACCTCCACCACCGCGAGATGCACACCGAACGGGAACGTCGGGCTCTGCGCGGTGTACATGACGTCGGCGGTGAGCCCGGCCGGGCCGGCCGCGCCAGCGATCTTGCCCCATTCGAGTTCGGTGCCCGGCTCGCCGTGCACCCGCCAGACCCCCAGCCTGGGATCGAACTCCATATCCTCCTCGGCCGCCCCGGACAGCCCGGCGGCGAGCCCGCGGGCCTGGTCCTTGACCAGGCCCGCGGCCTTGTGCACCGCGGCCCCGCCGAGCTGCAGCGACCGGGAGCCGAAGGTGCCGGTGCCGTTGGGTATCAGGTCCGTGTCGCCGTGGATGACGGTGACGTCCGCGATGGGGATGCCCAGCTCGTCCTGGACGAGCATGGACCACGCGGTGTCATGGCCCTGGCCATGCGCGGAGCTGCCGGTATAGACCGTGGCCCGGCCGTCTTCGTGGATGTCGACCCGCCCGCTCTCCCCGTCCTCGGCATCGCCGGCGGTGATCTCCACGTACACGGACAGGCCAAGGCCGAGCTGCCGCACGTCCCGGCGAGCCCGCCGGGCCGCCTGCTCCGTGCGCAGATCCTGGTATCCGGCCGCGGTCAGCACCTTGTCCAGGGCCACCAGGTAGTCGCCGGTGTCATAGGTGGCCCCGGTCGGCGTGGTGTACGGGAACCGGTCGGGTGGCACCAGGTTCTGCCTGCGTACCTCGGCCGGGTCCAGGCCGGCCGTGGCGGCGAACATATCCATCGCGCGCTCGATCGCCGCGGTGGCCTCGGGCCGCCCGGCCCCGCGATAGGCCGCGATCGGTGTGGTGCTGGTCACCACCACCCGGTACGGGACCTCGACCCTCGGGATCAGATAGGTGCCGCTGGCCATCTTCCTGGTCAGGACCGGCAGGTAGGAGGCGCGCGGGTAGGCGCCGACGTCCTGCACGACGTCAAGCCGGTAGGCGAGAACCTGGCCGGCGGAAGTGCCGCCGATCGTGATGGCCTGCAGCTGCGCCCGCCCGTGCGTCATCGCGACGAGGTTCTCGCTGCGGGTCTCGCTCCAGCGCACCGGGCGGCCGGTATGCTGCGCGGCGCGAGCCACCGCGATCGTCTCCCGGTCGATGCCGATCTTGGCGCCGAACCCACCGCCCACGTCCGGCGTCACCACCCGGACCTGCGCTGGATCCAGGCCGAGGTCGCCCACCAGCTGGCCCCGGGCGATCTGGGAGTTCTGGGTGCTCGCCCAGACGGTGAGCCGGCCGTCGTCCCACACCGCGGCGGCCCCGCGGACCTCGAGTGGCACCGGCGCCACCCGCTGGTTCACGATCGTGGCGCTGACCACGACGCCGCACCCTTCAAACAGCGCGTCGCCGGTATCGTCGTCGCCGCCCGACGAGGCGATGTTGCTGCCTGCCTCAGGGAACAGCAGGCTCTGGCCCGCCAGCGCGTCGCCGATGCTGGCCACCGCGGGCAGCGGTTCGTAGTCCACGCTGACCAGTTCGGCCGCGTCCTCCCCCTGGTACTTGCCGTCGGTGACGACGATAGCGATGGGCTCGCCCACGTACCGCACCCGACCGGTGGCCAGCAACGGCTCGGGCATCGGCTTGCTATCGTCCTGCGGGTCGGCCTCACCTTCCCCGGCCTGTATCTGCTCGCCCTCGGGCATGTCGGCGCTGGTCAGCACCGCGACCACACCCGGCTCGGCCAGCGCCGCCGAAGCGTCGATGCCGGTCACGAGCGCGTGCGCGACCGGGCTGCGCACGAACGTGACGCGCGCCGCCCCGGCCAGCTCGGGGATCCGGAGGTCATCGACGTAGGTGCCGCCGACGGTGAGCAGCCGCTCATCCTCGACGCGGGGCACCCTGCTGCCCAATACAGGGCTGCCCAGCCCAGAGCTGCCCAGCCCAGGCGCGCCCGCACGATCAGCAATCATGCGACCTACGGTAGCCGCCCCAGCCGTCGCTCTCTGGCGGTGCCTCCCGCGCCGCTGGTCAGATGACCGCGATCTGGCGGGGCCGTCTATACGGAGGCGGTCTGAGCGGAGGCGGTCTGAGCGGAGGCGGACTGAGCGGAGGCGGACCGGGCGGCCGTCTGGAGGTCGAGATGGGTCTTCGGCAGCCGCCCGCCGGCCAGTTCCCGCTGGGTCATGACGATCACGGTCAAGTCGAGCGCGGGGTTCACCAGCCAGCTCGTGCCGAAGAAGCCTCCCATCCCGAAGCTGCCCGCGTCGGGCCCGCCGGTCACCACAAACGTGCAAAATCCCCAACTACGGCTGGCGAGGAGGCTCTTGCCCATGTCGATGCGGCTCTTCTGCTCCGGGGTGAGCTGATCACTCGTCATCTCCGTGACCGCGTCGGCGGGCAGCACCGGGCTGCCACCGCGCAGCAGCATCCGCGAGAACGCCAGCAGGTCGCCGGCCGTCGTGATCAGCCCGATCGCGCCATCGCAGAACGCCGGTGGCTTGCTCCAATCCCGGCCGCACTCGTCCAGGACCGTGAAACCGGCTTTGCGTGACCGTTGGTAGGCGGTGGCCATCCGGTCGGGCTGGCTGGTCCAGAACCCGGTATCGCGCATCCCCAGTGGTTCGAAGACTCTCGTGCGCAGGACTTCGGCAAGAGGCTGCCCGGCGGCCCGGGCCAGCAGCACGCCCAGCACCGCGGCCCCGCTGTTGTACAGCCAGCGCTCACCGGGCTGTGCGATCAGTGGCAGCGACGCCAGAGCCGCGATCCAGGCATCGGGATCCAGCGGGCAGGCCGGGTCGGGCCGCACGAACGCGGGCAGGTGCAGGGCCCTCTCCGTCGCCGCCACGACCGGGAACCGCTCCGGCCACATCTGCATCGCCCCGCTCGAGCCGAAGCCGAAGGTAAACGTCAGCAGGTCGCGGACGGTGATCGCACGCTGCGCGGGAACCGTGTCATCCAGCGGCCCGTCCATCCGGCGCAGCACCCGCCGATTCGCAAGTTCGGGCAGCAGCCGGTCCACGGGCTCACCCAGGCTCAGCAGCCCCTCTGCCACCAGCGCCAGCGTGGCCACGCCGGTCATCGGCTTGGTCGTCGACCCGACGCGGAAGATGGAGTCCTCCCGCACGGGCGGTCCCCCCAGCGACAGCGAGCCGAACGCCTCGGTGTGCACCTGATCGCCACGGGCGGCCAGGGCCACCACACCCGGCACTTCGCCGCGGGCCACGAACCCGGCCGCGAGCTCGCTGAACCGATCGAGATCCTTCGCCGCCAGCATGTCAGTCACGGGACACCTCCAGGTGGCGAGCGGCGTGGACGTGCGCCGTTGCGCACGCCGGTCAGTTGACGTTGTCAGTGGGCACTGTCAGTTGGCACTGTGCGCGGCCCAGTGGTGGCGCAGGTTGGTGATCAGGTCCGCGGCGCGCTCGTCCGGGAAAAACAGTCTGCCGCCGTCGATGGTCACCACCCCGGTAGCGCCCGGAATGGTGTCGCACAGCCATTGCGCGTAGCGCAGATGGAAGAAGACATCGTCGGTTCCCCAGACCATCACGGTCGGCACCTTGAGCTGCCGCAAGGCGGGTTCGACCGCGACCAGGTCGCGGTCGCGCAGCGACGCGATCCAGCGCTGCTGCTGCCTGGCCAGGTCCTTCGTGCCAACCAGCGGTTCCAGGTAGGCCCGCACCACGTCGAGCGGCAGCTTGCCGATGTCGGTGTAACCCCGGCCGTACAGGCGCTTGCGGGTGGCGGGCAGATTACGTAGCAGCCGGGGCCCGGCCAGCGGCGCGAACAGTCCGGCCCGCGCCGCCAGCACCGCGGGCATGAACGCGCGCGGCGGCACATTGCCCTGTGTCTCGCAGTTGGTGAGCGTGAAGGTGGCCAGCCGTTGCGGCTGGTGGGCCGCCACGATCTGCGCGACCGCGCCACCGGTGTCGTTGGCTACCAAGTCAAGACCGGTGAGGTCCAGCGCGGCACAGAAGTCCTCGACCACCTTGGCCAGCCCGGTCAATGAGAGGTCCTGGTCTGGCCGCACCGGCGTGCGGCCGTGCAACGGCAGGTCCACGGCGATGCAGCGCCGCTCCCCCATCAGCGCGCCGATGACGTTGCGCCACAGCAGCCCGCCGGTGGAGATGCCATGTACGAACAGCGCCGGGCGCCCGGAGCCGACATCCACATAGCCGACCGGGCCGGACTCTGTGTCGGCCACGCGACGGTGACTGTTGTATTCCGCTAGGTCCACCGTTACTCCCATCCCGGTTGTGCGACGAGGTACTTGTCGATCTCATCGGCGGCGGCCGGTGTGCCGTCGGGTTCGGCCCGCACCCGCTCGCCGAGCAACGTCGCGCGCCGCCGAACCGGCTCGGTCACCAGGTGGCTTACCCCCGACCACAGCACTTCCTCGGTCACCTCCGCGTGGCGCACGTGTACACCGGTCCCGAGCCGTTCCAGTTGAGTACCCCAGAAGGGCTGGTCGAAAGACGAGGAGCAGACCATCGCCGGAAGACCGGCCCGCGCTCCGGCCATCGTGATGGTGGCGCTGCCGTGGTGGACCACGAGCGCGCAGCGCGGCAGCACCAGGTCGTAGTCGGCGTAGGGGACTATCCGCACATCCTGCCCCGGCGGCCCGGGCCGATCCGCGTCCGACAGCCCCCAGCCGGTGACTATCAGCCCGCGCAGGCCCAGCGACCGGCAGACCCGGCCGATGGTGGCGAGCATCCGCGCCGGATCCGGGGTGTACGTGCTGCCGAACGTGAAGAACGCCGGAGGCTCGCCTGCCTCCAGCCACCGCGCCAGGTCGGTGTCCACAGTGGACATCCCCAGCTGGTGCAGGTCGGACGGCGACATGCGCAGGTCACCGACGAACGGGCGATGGGCGCCCCAGGTCAGGCCCGGCACCAGGGCGGGGCTGTAGGCCTGCAGCTCCAGCGGCCGCGTTCGTGGCCTACCCTGCGCCGGCGGCGTCCTGGGCGGCGAGGCGGGCGACTGCCTGAGGCGGCCGCGGAACCGGGTCACCGCCTCGCGCAGCTCTGCCCAATTCACCCGGGCGAAGGTGCGGTAGGTCGCCCGCGTCGCCGCGGCGCCTGGCTGCGGATCGGTGGTCACCAGCGGATGCGGCACCACGTCATTTGTCCGGTGCGGGTAGTAGTCATGCACGATGAGCGGGACTCCGCGCGCCTTCGCCAGCACGGCGGCCCGCCACTCCAGCACGGTGCCGGTGACGATCGCGTCGCTGTCCGCGCAGACGTCAATGACCTCGCCGTCCAGCCGTTCCTCGTGCTCCTGGCCGAGTTCGTGCATCAGCCGGACGAAGGATCCAGCATCGGCCGTGCCGACCCAGGCCCGTCCGGTCGCGGACTCGAGGGCCTGCTGGGTGTCCCAGGCGATCGGCACGGTGTCCAAACCCAGCCGGCGCCCGGGGGCCACCAGGTTGACCGACGCGCCGAGGCGCACCTGGTGGCCCCGCCGGGCCAGCTCGGCGGCGAGCGCGGTCAGCGGGTACACGTCACCACGGGTGCCATGAGCCAGAACAGTGATGCGCATCATCGTCCTCGCGTCAGCGCGCTTTCGACGGGGACGCCATGGTGACGGTCAGCTCGGTGACACGAGCGTCCCGTGGTGCGCCCGCGGCCTGGAAGATCAGTTCGGCCACGGTCTCCGGCTGGACGTACATCTCCGGGCGGTACCGACGGCCGTGCTGTTCGCGCAGCGCGCGCTGCAACTCGGTGGCGGTGCAGGCCGGATAGATCGAGGTCACGCCGATGCCGTGCTTCTCCTCCTCGACGCGCAGCGCGTCGGCCAGCGCCCGCAGGCCGTACTTGCTCGCCGCGTACGGCCCCCAGCCCGGCAGCACGCCGTGGCCGTCCCAGAAGTTCACGAACACCACATGCCCCGCAGCGCGCCGCAGGGCCGGCAGCGTGCAGCGCGTCACCTCGGCCGCGGCCACCAGATTCACGGTCAGGTGGTCAATCCACGCGTCCGGGGGCAGGTCGCCGACCAAGCCGGTGCTCAGCCTGCCGGCGCAGTGCACCAGCACGTCGACGACCTCGGGCAGCACCGGCCCGAGCGCCGTGGCGATGCCGTCCGGCCGGGCCAGGTCCACGATGACCGGCTCGACGTCCAGAGCCTTGACCTTCTCTGGATCGCGCCCAACGGCGATCACGTCGTCGCCCCGGTCGCGGAATCGCCGCACCACCGCCGTGCCTATCCCACCGGTTGCCCCGGTCACAATCGTGGTGCTCATCGGGCTGTCACTTCCCTCTCGTCGGTGGACGCCGCCACATCCTTCTGGTCATCGAGGTCGGCCAAGCGCGCGGTCAGCCCGTCCCGGATCAGCCGGTACGCGTCGCTGCCCAGGGTCAGCCGCAGCGGGGCCACCGGGCAGGCGGCGGCGTCGATGATGGCGGCGGCCATCCTCGCCACATCGCCCGGGTAACGCAGGTATCCGGCCTCCACCGCGCGGCGGACGACCCCGGCCGGGGTGCGCCGGTAGGCAGGCAGCGCCGCGGTCACGTCCTTGCTGCGGCCGGTGAAGTCCGTGCGCACCGCGCCGGGCTCGACGATCGTCACGCCTATCCCGAAACCCTTCACCTCGGCGGCCAGCGCCTCGAAGAAACCCTCCACACCCCATTTGGTGGCGTGGTAGACGGCCATGCCAGGCGATGTGCACTGCCCGCCGACACTGGAGATCTGGATGATCCGCCCGTGGCCTTGCGCGCGCATCCGCGGTAGCAGCGCCCGGGCCAGGTGAACGGGGCCGGTCAGGTTGGTGCGGATCTGACGCTCGATCTGTTCTTCGGTGGCCTCCTCGGCCGCACCGAACAACGCGTACCCGGCGTTGCTGACCGCCACGTCAATCTGGCCCAGCTCGCCGGCGGCGGCATTGACTACCCGCCGGATCTGCTCCGGGTCGGTGACATCGAGCCGCGCGGTCCACGGCGGCTTACCCGAGGGCGAACGCAGGCCCGACAGCGCGCCGGGATCGCGGGCGGTGGCGGCCACGGTTTCCCCCCGGGCGAGCAACTCGGTGACCAGCGCCCGGCCGAGGCCCGCGGAACTTCCGGTGACGAACCAGGTACGGGCGGCCACGGTCACGCTCGCGTCCATGCGGGGACGTCCACGATCTCCAGGACCGCGCTGGACACCATGGCCGCCGCTCCGCCGGTCAGTAGCACGTGATCACCGACGGCCAGCTGGCCGGTGGTCAGCAGGTGGTTGAGGGACAGTATCTGGTCATTCGGGCCGGAGTGCCCGATGCCGCGCCCGAACTGCCACGTGGTCCGGTCCATCGCGATGCCCAGAGGTTCCAGCACGAGCTGCTGCACGATGTAGCCCGCCGCGTTGCCGTAGAGCACCCGGGTCATGTCGTCGAGCTTGCGATCCGCCTCGTGAAGTGTCCGCTCGACCACCTCCGCCATGGCCCGGGCGAGCTCCTCGGTGGCGGCGTTGAGCGACATCACGTTGTCCCGGAAGTACATCGCCCGCGAAGCCATGTCCACCTTCTTGCCCAGCGCGGCCGACGGCGGATACAGCGGCTCCCCCCCGCGCATCAGCTGCTCCAGCTGGGGCACGGCGACGGTGCCCACCGCGCGCAGCTGAGCGAAGCCGGACTCGCGGCCCAGCAGCAGCGCGCTGGCGGTATCGCCCTGGAGGAACCCGGACATGCCGTTCCACCGGTCAACCACCGGCGAACCGAGGTTCTCCGCCGCGGTCAGCAGCACGGTCTCGTCCGGCTCCATCGCGCCCAGGCGGGGAGCGGCCAGCTCCAGCCCGGCGAACATCCCGTTGCAGCCCAGCCGGATTTCCAGCGCGGGAGACGCGTTGCCGACGATCTCCTTCTGAATGTAGCTGGGGGCATGCCACCCCTCGGGGCCCTGAACGAACGTGGTCGCGTGCATCACCATGCCGATCCGGGCTGGATCGCCCCCGGCCCGGGACAGAGCCTGACGGGCCGCGTGCACAGCCATCTCCGGCGGCGAGATGTCCCCCGCGACGCACACACCCGTGAGCCTGTTCTCCAGGTACGCGCCAGGGTCGTACTCGCCGCGCCGTGCGGCCTGCCCCGCGTCCACGGTCGGGGGCTGGAAGACACCCAGTCCGGACAGATAAACATCGGTGACCTTCAATCCGCCTCCAGAACCGTTTGAATATCGGCGCCACCCCGGCCGCAGCATCACTTCGCCGGTCGCGCGTAAATGTCTCTGGACAATTTTAGCGGGGCGGAACCATGAATCACGTTCAGATTAACTAGAGATACAGGTAGAGGGCCGCTAGAAAACGGGTCTACTCCCCCTGTAATGCAGGTAGAAGCTGGTCACCATGGCATTGACTGGCCACGCGGCGCCTTGATAACTTCGCATCGTTCATTCGAATTACGCCTTCTCGGGACCTTTAATTTCTCTCTCGCAAATACTTTCCGATCGGCATTTAGGGGTGCACGTGCAGCAGAACTCGGCCTTCAGCGGCGTTGCGACGGCCGATTCGGGCTGGGTCGACGGGGAGTTGCTGGCTGGCCCCGGCGACCGCATCTGCCTGTCGTTCGGCCAGCCGGTGACCAGGGCCGCCCTGCGGGAACTGGTCGAGGAACGGTGCAAGGAGCTGGCCGGGGCTGGGCTGTCCGCGGGTGGTTCGGTGAGCCTGCAACTGCCACCCGGCGTGGCGTACGTGATCAATCTGCTGGCGGCCTGGCGGCTCGGCGCCCAGGTGTCCCTGCTGGACCACCGCCTTACGCGGCACGAGGCGGAGCGAGCGATGGACGTGATCCAGCCGCAGTTTCTGGTGTCCCACGTCGGCGAGACCCCGAGGCACCTGCTGCGCGGGTACACCAGCGTCACGGCCGGTGTCACGCCGCGGGACGGCCGCCCAGCCGCTACCGACCATGCGCTGCTGCAACTCAGTTCCGGTTCCACCGGGCCGTCCAAGGTGATCGGCCGCACGGCCGCCGACCTGCTGACGGAGATCGACCGGTACCGGCAGCTCGATGGCTACCCCCAGCCGGGCGAGCGCACCATGCTGCTGGCCTCCATGGTGCACGTGCTCGGCCTGGTTGGCGGGCTGCTGTACGGCCTCGCCGCGGACGTCACGCTGGTGGCGCCCGCCTTCCTGACGGCCAAGGACATCCTGGCCACGGTGACCGCGGCGCCCGAGCCGACCACGGTACTCGGGGTGCGGTTCCACATCGACCTGCTCGCGTCGGATGACACGCCGGCCGAACTGCCGCAACTGGCCCGCATGATCGTGGGCGGTGAGGTGGTGCCGCCGCGCACGGCGCGCTCGTTCTCCGAACGGTACCCAACAGTGCCGCTGGGGGTCATGTACGGGATGACCGAGGTCGGGGTCATCGCCACCGACCTGAAAGGCGAGCACCGGCCGGCGTTCGCGCCCGCTCCCGGCATGGCGCTGCGCACGCAGGACGGGCAGCTCATGATCGCCCGGGCGCGCACGCCCTACGTCGGCAGCGTCGTGCCGGGCCGCTGGGACAACGGCTGGCTGTACACCAGGGACGCCGGCGAGGTCGATGCGGCCACCGGTCTGGTCACGGTGACCGGCCGGCTGGACTCTCAGGTGTCCATCGCCGGCCTCAAAGTGGATCTGACCGACGTGGAGCAGACGCTGGTCGAGCTGCCCGGGGTTACCGAGGCCGTGGTCGGATTCGACGGAGAGATCGAGGCGTACCTGGCCGTCGTGGCGGGGCACACCGCCGACGAGATCGCCCACGCGCTGACCGGGCGGCTGGCCGCCTACAAACGCCCGCGGCGACTGCACCTGCTGCCCAAGCTGCCCCGCACCGCGAGCGGCAAGGTCGTACGCGACCCATCCGTGCTGCGTGCGGCGGTGAGCGCACAGCCATCTGGCCCGCTCTGACCGAGCCCCGAGGCCCAGGCACCCGGAAGGAAGGCAACCCTGCCATGACAACAGCCACAACCGAAGAGGTCGTCACGTTCACGATCAAATCGCTGGAGGAAATGAACCTCGAGGTCGAGGACGTCGACCTCGAGACGATGCTCGGCCCGTCCGGGATGGACCTCGACTCACTCGCCGTCGCGGAGCTTGCCGCGCGCCTCGAGGACAGCTTCGGGGTGAGCTTCCCCGAGGACGAGATGGAGCAACTGGCCATCATGACCCTCGGCGAGTTCGCCGATACGGTGGCCCAGCGCACGGTGCAGGCGCAGCCCCAGGGCGCGCCGGGATGACGGCGGCCGAGACACCGAGCCGGGAAAGCATCATCGCGATCGTCGCGGCGCACAACAGCCGCCCTGAGGCCGACGTGCCTGAGCAGATCGACTCACTGGGTGTGGTCTGGCTGGTCTATGAGTCGGAGCGGCGCTTCGGCATCACTTTGGACCTTGACGACGAGGTGCTGGCCCGGATGAGCACGGTGACCGGCGCCGTGGAGTTGCTGCAAGCGGCCCAGCGGCAGGGAGTGCGCGCCGGTGGCTGAACCGACGACTGCGGTGGCGGTGACCGGCATGGCCGCGGTGACCGCCTTCGGTCGTGGCACCGGGGCCCTGTGCGACGCGGTGTTCGCCGGGCGGACCGCGTTCGGGCCCGTGACGCGGTTCGACGTCAGTGGGCGACGGGCCCGCAGCGCCGCCACCCTGGACACCCCCGCCAACCTGTCAGAGGAACTCGCCGGGGTCGCGGACGAGGCCTGCCGGAGCGCAGGGCTTGACGCTGCGCTGCGTGACTCCTGCCCGGTGCTGCTGGCAACCCACGCCGATCCGGCCCTGGCGCGCTCGCCTGATCCGGCCAGGGCAGCCGCCGGCGCGGCCGGTGCGGCCGCCGCCCTGGCCGGCCGGTGCGGCCTCGGCCCGGCGGTCCGCGCGTACACCACGGGCTGCGTCGCGGCCAGCACGGCGGTGATCGACGGGGCGCTGATGATCCGCTCGGGGCGGGCGGAACGGGTACTGGTCGCGGCAGGCTACCTGGTGGACCCCGACTACTTCGTCGCGTTCGACGCCGGCCGGGCGCTGTCACCCAGCGGCTCGGTGCGGTCATTCAGCCAGGACAGGGACGGCATGCTGCTCGGCGACGCCTTCGCCGCGGTATTGCTCGAATCGGCCGACGTGGCCGAACGGCGCGGAGCACTCCAGTTGGGCCTCGTCGCCGGGTGGGGCCGGGCCGGTGACGCGTTCCACGTCAGCCAGCCCCGGCCGGACGGCGCCGGAATGGCCCGGGCGATCGGCGCGGCGCTGGGCCGGGCCAGACTGCCCGCCGACCGGGTCGGCTACGTCAACGCACACGGCACCGGCACCGCGCAGAGCGACGCCGCGGAGAGCGCGGGCCTATGCCGGGCCCTTGGCGGGCAAGCCCAGCGGGTGCCGGTCAGCTCGACCAAGTCCTCGCACGGGCACACGCTCGAAGCCTCCGCGCTGCTGGAGCTGATCATCACCGTGCTTGCCCTGCGGCGCGGCCGGCTGCCGGTCAACGCCGGCTTCCGGCACCGGGATCCGGACTGCGCGCTGAACCTCGTGCTCGAACCGGCGAGCACCGATGCGGACTACGCGCTCAGCGTCAACGCCGCATTCGGCGGTGCCAACACTGCCCTTGTCGTACGGTCCGGCGGCCATGACTGAGGCACCCGTGACCGGCACAGCCATGACCGGCACAGCCATGACCGGCACAGCTGTGAGCGGCACGGGCTTGGCCGAAGCCGCGGCGAGAGCCGGGCTCACGGTCCTGGCCGAGGCGCGGTGGCCAGACGACGGGGTGACCGAGCCGGAGCAGTTGCCGTACTTCGTGATCTCGTCGTTCAGCCCGCTCGTCGCCGCCACCGCCCGACGGTGCCTGTCGCGGTGGTACGGCGCGGCGCCGGTACCGCCGGGAGAGGGCGCACGGGTCGCGCTGATCCTGGCCAGCGTGCGCGGTGACGTGACCATCGCGCGGACGATCGCGCAGATCGTGGACGATGGCGAGCGGATGCCGCCGCTGCTGTTCTTCCAGTCGGTGGGCAACGCCGTGCTCGGGTACATCGCCACGCTGTGGGGCATCGGCGGGCCGATGCTGTGCACCAGTCCGGTGACCGATCCGGAGGAGGACGCACTGGCGCTCGCCGCCAGCGTGCTCGCCGACGGCGACGCCGACACCGCTCTGGTCGTACGCGCCGAACCGGCCTGCACGGCGGACGAACAGGACCAGGCGCACGCCCTCCTGGTCCGCCTGCCAGGGCTGAGTTTGCCACGGCCCCATCTGCCAGGGCCTCGTCTGCCAGGGCGGGGAGAGCGGCCGGGTAACAAGAGCGGTCAGGCAAGGAGATGAGCGTGGATATTCAACAGATCGATCACGTCGAGCTGTACGTGGGCGATGCGCAGCAGATGACGTTCTATCTGTGCAACGCCTTCGATTTCGAGGTGCTCGGGCACGGCGGGGTGGCCGACCAGCACAGCGTGCTGCTCGGGCACGGCGACATCCGGCTACTGCTGACCTCGGGCCTGCGGGCCGACCAGCCTGCCACCAGTTTCGTGCAGCGACACGGGGACGGAGTGGCAGTCATCGGGCTACGGACCGATGACGCGGAGAAGGCATTCACCGAAGTGGTGGGGCGTGGCGCCCGCCCCATCGCGCCACCGCGGGTGTGGCGGCGGCAGGACGGGTCCGAGGTGGTCACCGCGACCGTCTCCGGCTTCGGCGACGTGAACCACCGGTTCGTGCAGCGGCGCGGGGGTGAGGCGTTCCTGCCCGGCGCGATTGACGAACCCACGTCCGGCCCGAGCGGCGGCAAGCTGCTGCAGGCGGTGGATCACTTCGCCGTGTGCGTGCCCGCTGGTGAGCTGGCCGCCACCATCGCGTACTACCAGCGCGTCTTCGGATTCGCTCAGATATTCGAGGAACGCATCGAGATCGGCGACCAGGCGATGGAGTCCAAAGTCGTCCAGGACCCCGGCGGCACGGTCACACTCACCATCATCGCGCCCGATCCAGCCAGGCAGCCGGGCCAGATCGACGACTTCATCAGCTCGCACGAAGGCGCCGGGATACAGCACATCGCCTTCAGCACCACCGAAATCGCCACCGCCGTCAGTGCCTTCACCGAGCAGGGGGTGCGGTTCCTGAACACACCACCGAGCTACTACGAGGGCATCGGCCGGCGACTGGGCCAGGTAGACGTGCCCATGGACGAACTGCGCGGCGGCAACATCCTGGTGGACCGGGATCACTGGGGCGAGATGTTCCAGATCTTCACGGAGTCGGTCTTCGTGCGCCGCACCCTGTTCTTCGAGTTGATCGAACGGCACGGCGCACTCACCTTCGGTGCCAACAACATCAAGGCCCTGTACGAGGCCAAGGAGCGGGAACGCACGCAGACGACGGTAGGGGCCTGAGGCGCGGGCGCCGGGAGAACGAGAGGCGGGCACATGCAGACACGAGGCTTCACCCTGACCGACGCGGAACGAGCACTACTCCCCTCCGACGAGGACGTCGACTGCTACGCGGAGCACGGCTGGTACCTGTCGAAGAAGCTGTTCACCGACGACGAGGTGGACACGCTGCTGGCGGCCAGCGAGCGATTCTACGCCGGGGAACGCAGCCGCCGACTGCCCGAGCGCCCGCCGACGCTGGCCTACTGGGAGCCGTCCGATGGGCCGGTGCAGCGGCACAACGACTACATCCACTACGAGGCCGGCGAGATCGGCGCGATCCTGCGAAAGCCGGTGCTCGGCGCGGTGGCCGCCCGGCTAGCCGAGGCGCGCGAGATCAGGGTGTTCCAGTCCACGCTCATCTACAAGCCACCGAGCCCGGACGAGCCGACCAATCTGGTGCCCTGGCACTTCGACAAGCACTACTGGCAAACCTGCACCTCCGACACCATGCTGACCGCGTTTTTCCCATTCCACGACTGCGGCGAGGAGATGGGCACGATCACGATGATCGACGGCAGCCACCAATGGAAAGAGATCGGCGGCGACGACAGCACCACCAGGCACTTCGCGCACCGCAGCAACGCCGAACTGGAGGAACTGCTCGAGCAGAACGCCGAATTCAACAACGCGGACGTCGTCAAAGTACCGATGGTGATCCCCAAGGGTCACGTGAGCTTCCACCACTGCCGCACCTACCACGGCAGCGGCGCGAATCGCGCGGACCGCCCGCGCCGGGCCGTTTCCCTGCACCTGCAGGACGGCGGCAACCGGTACCGCAGGTTCACCCGCTCCGACGGCGGCGCGGTGGTGTACAACCACGACCACTTCGTGCGCCGGACACCGGCCGGCGAGCCCGACTACGCCGACCCCGGGTTCTGCCCGCCGATCTGGCGCGCCTAACCCATGCGTCGCTACGGAAGTCCAGTGAGAGTTGCCAGCGAGAGTTTGGGAGTATGAAATGACCCAGGAACCGCAACCGATGTCTTTTCTCCGGCTGGTAGTTGTGGTCAGCGATCGCGAGGTGGTGGGCGCCGCGGCGAGCCGCGCGCTCGCTGATCTGACCGGAGGTCGTACGGTCAACGCGGCCACTCCCCCAGCCCACCACCCGGCGAACGACGACTACCAGGAGGTCATCAGGCGCGGCCTGCGCTTCCTGGATCATGCCGTTCCGACGGAGGCGTTCACCCTGGTGACGGCCGATTCGCTGGCGGCTGTCCCGGATGCGGTCAGCCAGTCAGCACAGGGGCAGCAGGCCACCCTCAGCTTGCTTGTACTCGATCACGAGGATTACCGCTATAGCGTGACCTCGCTGGATGATCTCCACGAGGAACTGGCCAAGCTGGCCATGTCGCTCGACGACGCGGTGGAGTTCGAGCCGAACCCATATACGGTTCAGGTCTATACCGCTCCCGACGTCGGCGCCTACTACTCGGTCGAGCATTTCACGCCGCGATGGATGCCGGAGCAGGGCTGGACGGTCACGGCCGATATCGCCTGTGCATTTGTCGACTCTGTCCAGCTGCACTGCAACGCCCGCCTGCGGCGGCCCACGAAACCCAGCGTCATCGCGAATGAGGTCGCCGACTTCCTCACCGCTCAATCAGGCTCGGACTGGGGGCTCCATTACTATACCGGCTCGGGTGTCGCGACATTCATCGATGACTTCGAACAGCGGGCCATCGGGAACGGCAACCCCATTGTCCGGGGGCCGAGTGAGCATAGCCTGGCCTGTTCCGCGCTAGCCCGCTGGAGACTCGACGCCGCCCCCTTTGCCATCGTCGTGACGAGCGGAATGCACGAGGAGTTCCGCGGGACTCTCGCCAACCATGTCACGGTCCGGACCAAAGGGTTCATCGTCTGCTGTGACTCCACGCCCGATCAGTGGCATCCGTTCCAGGGCACTATCCACCGCACCGAGGACAGCCGTCCTGCTCTGTTCGCCCGCGGCTTCCCCGTGGTCTACATCGAGAGCCCTGACGATATCGCGAGAGGCCTCGCCGAGGCGTTCGCGGCCTACTCGGCCGGCCGTGGCCCGGTGATGGTGATCGCACCACGCGAAGTCCTGTCGGCCAGCACCGCTCCCGGCGAGCTGCCCGCAACGGCCAAGGTGGCCACGTCCCGCGCGGAAGCCGTCAGAGGCGCCGAGGTGGAGCAGCTAGCCACGTTGCTGAACTCCGCTCCGCGCAGGCTGCTGTGCCAGGTCGGGCCGCTGAGCGCCGGTGCCCAGGATCTGCTGTACGAGCTGGCCGCGAAGGCGGGGATCGGCCTGGTGGATTCGGCGACGCAGCCGGGCACGGTGAGCCGCCACCGCGATGGCCGTATCGTGGATGAGTACCTCGGCACGATGAGCATGTACGGGCATTCCGCCCGGGTTTACGATTATCTATTCAGCGGCGGAACACTGCGGCCAGCCGACGAACAATCAGTAATGTTTATAGGCAGCCAGATCCCGCAGATCGACCATCCATTCTCTGAATCCAACCTGAGCCAGCTCGCACCGATTCAGATCATCGCACAGGAGATCGACAGGGCACCGTTCTCCGGCCTCAGCGTCGTCGGGGATATCGAGGGTGTCCTGCGCGCCCTTCGTGAGCGGCTGGACGTTGATCCCCATGTGCTGGCGCTCAGGCGTGCCGCCATCGACTCCACCCACGACTCCGATGGCGACGTGGTCGGCCTGCTGCCGGTCCTGCCGATGACCACCAACTACTTCTTCCGGCGGCTCCGGGGAGTCCTGGACGGCCTCATCCGCCAGGAGGACTACCGCTACGTCGGCGTTTACGACATCGGCCGGGCCGGCTTGTCCGCGGTCAACAGCCTGCCCCGCACAGGTCCTGGCATCTCCGGCTGGTACGGCCGGGGCCTGATGGGCGACGGGCTGATGTCGCTGCCCGGAATCCTCACCCGGCGCGATAGCAACGTCATCTCCTTCACCGGAGACGGCGCGGCCGCCATGACCCCGGACATCGTGCCCGCTCTCGTCCAGCAGATAGCGGTCGACCATTCGGCCTTCCAGCGCAATCTCAGCATCTTCCGGTTCGTCAACGGCACCCACTCGGTCATCAGGACCTACCGAGAAGGAACCCAGCCAGCGGCGATCAGCGGCCAGACCGGAGTCCTGTCCTTCACCCCGGCGGATTACCAGCACCAGTACGGTTCGCTGACGGTCCGCCATCGCCGGGTCGCCAGATTCGACGACATCGCATTTGCCGACCAGCTCACCGAGCGGGAAACCATCAACCTCTACTCGGTCATCACGGGGCACAACAATGAGGGCGACGGGCTGGGCCGGTTCGCCGCGCTGGGCTGGCAGCGCAACGAACTGTCGCCCAAGGCACCCGGTGCATCCCACCGCAGCAGGCGGTGACGTTGTGACCTGGGCCGGGGTATCAGACCCTGAGCACGTTGCTCATCGCCGGCGATGAGTGCTCGCGGGCCCCATGACGAGGCTCACATTGTGGCCGCCGAACCCGAACGAGTTGGTCAGCAGGCGGTCCACCCGTCTGGCGCGCGGCGCCTTGACGATGTGGTCGAGTTCGCAAGCGGGGTCGGGATCATCCAGGTTGTGCGTTGGGGGCAGCAGGCCGCGGCCGAGCACCGCGGCGCTCACCGCGACCTCCACTGCTCCGGACGCCCCCAGCATGTGCCCGGTGACGCCTTTGACCGAACTGACGGGCGGCCCGCTGGCCCCCGGCGTGGCCGCGAACACCCGGCGGATGCTGGCCGCCTCGGCCGCGTCGCCCAGCTTGGTGCTGGTGCCGTGCGCGTTGACGTAGCCCACGTCGCCCGGGCCGATGCCGGCGTCCGCCAGCGCCCGCCGCATGCTGTTCGCCGAGGCCTGCCCGTCCGGGCGCGGCGAGGTGGGGTGATGCGCGTCGGTGCTGGCGCCCCAGCCCAGTACGTCGGCGTACCCGGCCGCGCCGCGCGCGTCGGCGAACTCCGGACGCTCAACCACGAACACCGCCGCGCCCTCGCTGAGCACGAACCCGTTCCGCCTGCGGTCGAACGGCCGGCTGGCGGCCGCCGGATCCGGCCAGTCGCGCGCCAGCGCACGGGCGGTGCTGAAGGTCGCGGCGAACGTGCCGAACAGCAAGGCCTCGGCGCAGCCGCATACCACTGCGTCCGCCTCTCCGCCGCGCAGCAGGCGCAGCGCCTCGGCGACGGCCTGGGCGCCCGAGGCGCAGGCGGTCGCGATGGACGCGCTGTAGCCCTGGATGCCGTGCGCGATGGCGACGCGGGCCGCTGCCATGTTGGGCAGCACGCCGGGCAGCAGGTAAGGGCTGACGGCCAGATGGCCCTTTTCGGCGTGGCGCAGCACCTGCTCGGACAGCGTCGCGAGGCCACCGGTGCCGGAGATGACGCACGCGACCCGGTCCGCTGCCACGTCCTGGCCGACCCGCAAGCCAGCGTCGCCCAGCGCGTCGGCCGCCGCGCGCAGGGACATCAGCACGTACCGGTCGGCCGTGCGCCACTCCGTCCGGGGCACGAGGCCGTCCGGGTGGATGTCAGGGGCGATGCCGGCCGCGTCCAGCACATCCGCGACCGGATGCCCGTCCGGCGGGCGGCGCAACCCGGAGCGCCCGCTGCACACGGCGTCGAACACGTCGTCCAATCCGGTGCCCACCGGGGTGACCAGGCCGATACCGGTGATTACGCCGCTCATGCCGCGCCTTTCGGGTCAGGCGACTCCGTCTGGTACGGACGGCCGCTGATGCCGGACCGTCCCGCGGAGCTCGCGTCGAGTGACAACCAGCTATCCCCACTGGCTGCTAGAGGAGAGACAACATGACCGGAAAAAGCCTTCGTGCGGTACTCGCCGCGGACCCCGAACTGGGCGCTGGCAATGTCCTGGTGAAGCTGCGCGAGCACGGCGCCGATCCGGACGGTCCCGGCATCACGTTCGACGTCCCGGTGGACGGCCGTCCGGCATGGACGGCCTTCACGCTGGGCGAGCTGACCGACCGGGTCGCCGCCCGCGCCGCCTGGCTGCATGACCGCGGCATCCGGCCGCGCGACCCGATCGCCGTCTATGCCACCTCGGCGGCCGACGTGCTGCTGAACTACGCCGCACTGACCTGGCTCGGCGCGATACCGGCACTGATGAACCCGAACATGCCCGGCGACATCGCGGTGGTGTTCATCCAGCGGCTGCGCGCGGCGGCCGTGCTCGCCGACGAGGAGCATCTGGCGCTGCTGGCGGGACAGGACCTCGGTGGCGCGTCCATGCTGCCGGAGGCTAGCCAGACGGGCACCGGCGACCCCGCCAAAGCCCCGCCGCACTACCGCCATCACCCCGACGACCCGGTCGTCATCACCCACTCGTCGGGAACGACGCGGATGCCGGCCGCCGTGGTGCACTCGCACGCGAGCCTGTTCGCCGCGATCCGCGCGATCCGGCTGACCGAGTGGCGGCCCTACCGCCGGACGCGGGAGCTGTCCGTGCTGCCTGCCGCGCACACGGCCGGGATCATCACCCTCAACCAGGCCTTGTGCAACCGGTACGAGCTGGCGTTCCTGTCCAACCAGGGCGGCCCGTTCGAGCGCAGCGGCGAAGCGGTGCTTGACGCGATCGAGCGGTGGCGGCCTACCGGTGTGTTCGGCTTCTCGGTGACCTGGGCCGAGCTGGCGCGTTTCGACCTCGGCCGGCGTGACCTCAGCTCGGTGGGCAACTGGTTCAACACCGGCGACTGCGCGCACGAGGCGCACATCCGGCGGCTGGTCGCGGTGGGCAGTCACGCCGAGCGCACCCCGGACGGCATCACCGACGTGCCGGGCTCGAAATTCATCGACGGCATCGGCTCCAGCGAGATGGGGCACTCCGCGTTCCAGATCGCCCACCGGCTGGGCAGCGACCGGTACGGGCGGTGCGTAGGCAAGCCGTACCCGTTCGCGGACGTGGCCCTGCTCGATCTCGACACCGGTGAGCCGGTGCCAGACGGCGCGGTCGGCCATGCCGCGCTGAAGTCGCCGACGCTCGCGCTGGGGTACTGGAACGACTCGGTCGCCACGTTCCGCACCCGGTTCGGGGGCTACTACCTGACGGGTGACCTCATGTACCGGGACGCCGAAGGCTACTACTACCACGTGGACCGGGCCGTCGACGCGGTCGACCTGGGCGGCGGAAACCGGGTCTACACCGCCCTGTCCGAGGAGCGCATTCTCGTGAACTGCCCGGACGTGCGCGACTGCACCGTTGTCGCCGGCCTGCAGGACGGTAACGTCGTCACCGACGTGCTGCTGATGCTGGAACCGGAGGCCGACCCAGACGCCGACCGCGGCGCCGCCATCCGGGAAGCCCTGGGCGGCCCAGCGGCGGCGACGCTGCGGCAGATCACGGTCGCCAACGAGGACGACCTTGTGGTCGGACCGACCGGCAAGGTCCGCAAGTTCCTGATGCGGCAGCGGCACCTGGCGAAGACGGCGGTGTAGGCGGCGGTGTAGGCGGCGCGGATGCGCTGCTATCACGCGGAGGCGCGCTGGAGCCCGAGTCCGAGGTGGTCGAGCAGTTGGATCAGTCCGTCGTCGCGGGGGGCCACCTGAAGCGCGGGGTCGTCGGCCAGGATGGCCTGCTGCAGCAGGTGGAGCCGCTTGGACGGTTCCAACCCGAGTTCCTCGATCATGGAGGTTCGCAGCCGGTGGAACGCCGCCAGCGCCTCCTGCCGCTGGCCGCTGCGGTGCAGGGCCACCATGAGCTGCGCGCAAAAGTTTTCGTTCAGGCCGTGCTCGGCTACCAGGAGGGTGAGCTCGGGCAGCACGTCCTGGTGATGCCCGAGCCGCAGGCGGGCCTCGATGCACTGTTCCAGCGTGTTGAGGCGAACCTGCTCAAGCGCCTTGAGCTGTGCGTCGGCGACGGCACCGGCACGGACGTCGGCCAGCGCCGGCCCGCGCCACAACGCACAGGCGCGCGAGAGCGTGGCCGCCGCCTCGACGTTCTCGCGGGCGGCAAGGGCATGGCGGCCGGTCACACTGAGCTGGTCGAAGGTGCGCCGGTCGAACTCGGCCGAGGCAGCGCGCAGCAGATACCCCCCGGGCACGGTGACGAGCAGGCGCTTGGCCACCTCGGAGACGGAGATGCCCAGCAGCTTCCCCAGGCACTTGCGGATCTGCAGGATGTAGGTCTGTGACGTGGTCACGGCGCTGGCCGGAGGAGAATCTCCCCACAGGTCGCGGATCAGGGCTGAGGCCGGCACGGTCTGGTCGGCGTTGAGCAGCAGCAGCCCCAGGACGCTGCGGGGCTTTGGGGCCGTCGGCGCCGCGGCGCGGCCGCCGTGGCTGAGGACGAGCGGTCCAAGGATAGCGATTTCCATACTTCCCCTCGTAACTGATCAAGGCTTTCCCTGATGCGCGCCGCGGTGGCACCCCCGATGTGAACGAATCACCCTTCCCGCCAGCCTGAGCGTGTGGAGGTTACCAAGATTCATTTAGCTCGCATCTCAAGTAAAGTTCTAACCGACCTGGACAGGTAAGTCATGCGTTCAGGGGGTTGACAGGGGGGGTGGCAAAGCCTTTGAGGGGGGTGCTATGGGGTCGGCGACACGGTCGCCAGGGCATCGAAAGCCCGCCATTGCTCAAGCCGTTTTCAAGGCCGGGCCGGCAGACTGGGAACAACCCCACGCCGAAGCCGATACCCGGGAGAAGACTGCATGACCAGGCGACGCACGTCGGCGCAATTGACAGACTCCACCCCTCGCAGGGCGCCCGTAGCCGTGGTGGGCATCGCCTGCCGATTCCCCCGCGCGAACGGCCCGGCCGAGTTCTGGGATCTGCTGAGCCAGGGTGGCGACGCCATCACCGAGGTGCCGCCCAGCCGGTGGGACGTCGACGCCTACTTCGACCCGCGGCCCGGCACGCCCAATCGCATCGTCAGCCGGTCCGGCGGTTTCCTGGACCAGATCGACGAGTTCGACGCCGGTTACTTCGGCGTGGCGCCACGCGAAGCAGAGCGCATGGACCCACAGCAACGCCTGCTCCTGGAAACCTCCGCCGAGGCGCTCGCCGACGCCGGCCTCACCCGGGCGCAGCTGTCCACGCAACGCACCGGTGTCTACATCGGCGGCGCCACGTCTGCCTATCTGGAGCAGATGACCGCCGCGGGAGTCTCGGACCTCTACGCCTACTGTGGCGGGACCCGGAGCTTCATGGCCGGCCGGGTGTCCTTCGCCTTCGACCTGCGCGGGCCCAGCGTGACGCTGGACAGCGCCTGCTCCTCCGGCTTGTCCGCCCTTCATCTGGCGTTTCAGAGTGTGCGCAGTGGTGAGAACGCGCTGGCCGTAGCCGGCGGCGTGAACGTGGTCATCTCTCCCGAGGAGTCCATACCGTTCTCCACGGCCAAGATGCTCGCCCCCGACGGCCGGTGCAAGTTCGGCAGCGCCGACTGCAACGGCTACGGACGGGCCGAGGGCGTCGCGGTCGTGGTCCTCAAGCCGCTGGCCCAGGCCGAGGCGGACGGGGACGCGATCCATGCGGTGATTCACGGGTCCGCCATGGGCAACGACGGCCAGTCGGAGGGATACCTCATGACGCCGTCACAGCTCGGCCAGGAGGAGACGCTGCGGGTGGCGTACGCGGACGCGGGCGTGCCAGCCAGCCAGGTGGACTACATCGAGGCGCACGGCACCGGCACCGCCGCCGGCGATCCGGTGGAGCTTGGCGCCATCGGCTCGGTGGCCGGAGCCGGCCGGGCCGGGCCGGAGCCGTGCCTGGTGGGCTCGGTCAAGACCAACATCGGGCACACCGAGGCGGCCGCCGGGCTGGCCGGCTTCGTCAAGGTGGTGCTGGCCCTCAAGCACCGGCGGATCCCGGCCAGCCTGCACGCCACCGAGCTGACCGACAAGGTCGACTGGGAGGACCTGCGACTGCGTCTGGTGCGGGAGAGTACCGAGTGGCCGCAGACCGGCCGGCCTGGGCTGGCCGGCGCCAGTTCGTTCGGCATTTCCGGGACGAACGCCCACGTGGTGGTCGGCGAGTACCAGCCGGCCAGGACCACGCGTAAGCACGCCGGCAGCGGCACCCCGGAAGCCGGGCTGCTGGTGCTGTCCGCGCCGGAACCGGCCGGGCTGGCCGCGCTGGCCACCCGCTACGCCGACTTCCTGGAACCGGGCGGTGAAGGCGCGGAGCTGGACGTGCGCGACGTCTGCTTCAGCGCCGCCACCCGCCGTGGGCACCTCGAGAGCCGACTGACCGCGGTGGGCAGGTCGCCCGGTGAACTGGCCGAGCGGTTGCGGGCCTACGCGGCCGGCGAGACGCGGCCGCTGATGGGTGCCACCGGGTACACACCGCAGGACGACGCCCGGCCCCGCACGGTCTTCGTCTTCCCCGGCCAGGGCTCACAGTGGGACGGCATGGGCCGGGAACTGCTGGCCAGCTCGGCGGTCTTCAGGGAAACCCTGACCCAGTGCGGTGAAGTGATCAAAGCCGAGGCGGGCTGGTCCCTGATCGACCGGCTGACCGGCGAGGACGACAGCCCGGCCTCGATCGATACGGTCCAGCCGACGTTGTGGGCGATGCAGACCGCGCTGTGCGCGCTGCTGCGGGACTGGGGCATCGACCCCGACTATGTGGTCGGACACAGCATGGGTGAGGTGGCCGCGGCGTGCGCCGCCGGGGCACTCAGCATCCCAGACGCGGGGGCGGTCATCTGCCGGCGCAGCCGGCTGCTGAGGTCCGTGGCGGGGCAGGGCGCGATGTACTCGGTGGAACTGTCCGCCGGCGACGCCCAGGCGGAACTGGCCGGCCAGGAGAACCTGGTGTCCGTGGCGGTCAGCAACAGCCCCACGTCCACCGTCATCTCCGGCGACCCGGAAGCCCTGGCCAAGATCGTCAAGGGACTGGAAGACCGCGGCGTCTTCTGTCGGCAGGTCAAGGTGGACATCGCCTCGCACAGTCCGCAGATGGACCAGGTGCGCGAAGAGTTGCTGGCCAGCCTGGGCGAACTCGCGCCGCGGGCCGGACAGATCCAGATGTACTCGACGGTCGACGACGCGCTGGCCGACGGGTCCGGCCTCGACGCCGCCTACTGGGCGCGCAACCTGCGCGAGCCGGTGCGGTTCGGTGGCGCCGTCACTGCCCTGGCTGAGCGCGGCGCCACGGTATTTGTGGAAATCAGCCCGCACCCGATCCTGCTGCCGGCCATTCAGGAAGGCCTGACGCTGTCTGGCCAGGACGCCACCGCCACCGGCTGCCTGCGCCGGGACGAGCCGGAGCGGGCCAGCATGCTGGACACGGCCGGCGTGCTGCACCGGGCCGGCTGCCCGATCGACTGGGGCAAGCTGTTCGGCGAGCCAGCCCCCCGTTACGTGCGGTTGCCGTCCTATCCGTGGCAGCGCCGCCGGTACTGGTTCACCCCGGTCACCGAGCCCGCGGCCGCCAGCGGCGGCGCCACCGCGGTGCGGCGCGCCGAGCGGACGATCGACCTGGCCCGGGAGCCGTATCTGCGTGACCACCAGGTGCAGGGCACCGTGGTGCTGCCCGGCACGGCGTACATCGAGATGGTGTATGCGGCTGCGGCCCAGTTCTGCGAGGGCCAGGTGCCGGTGCTTCGCGACATCCGGTACCTCGACGCGCTGTTCTTCCCGGCGGACGCCGCGGCGGCCACGCTGTCAATCGAGTTCACCCCGCGCGGGAGGGACGCCTGGGACTTCGCGGTCACCAGCCAGAGCGCGTCCGACGCGGACGGGCCGTCCGTGCATGCCACCGGCTCCGTGACCCGCGAGGCCGGGCCGCAGCCGCGGCCGCTGCCCCTGGACGAGCTGCGAAAGGGGTGCCCTGGCCACCGCGGCGGCCCCGGTTTCTATCAGCGGTTCGCGACGCGGGGCAACGGGTGGCTCGGTGCGTTCCAGGGCATCGAGGAACTCTGGCTGGGAGACGGCCAGGCGCTGGGCCGCATCGGGGTGCCACCCGGCCTGGACCCGTCCGCCTACACGTGCCACCCAGCCCTGCTGGACTCGTCCCTGCAGGTCGCCGCGTCGCTGATCCCGGCCGATGACCAATCGGGTGCGTTCGTCCTGGGCAGCGTGGACGAGGTGGCGATCTCCCGGGACGCCGGGCCGCCGGCCTGGGTGCACGCGGTGCCGGTGACCCCCTGGCGGTCTGACTCGTTCTGTGCCGACCTCATGGTGGCCGACGCCGCCGGCAACGTGATCATCGAGGTCAAGGGCGTGCGCCTGCAGTACCTGCAGCCGCCGGACTCGGTGGGTGACCCCGAAGGCTGGCTGCACGAGGTGCGGTGGCAGCCGTTGCCGACCCTCCCCGACGAGACGGCACAGCCCGACGAGACGGCACCGGGCGGCCGGCGTGTGGTCTTCGCCGATCAGGGCGGCGTCGGCGCCGGCCTGGACGCCGACGTGCTGGTGTTCGCCGGGGGCGCTTACCGGCAGGTGGCACCCGGCCGGTACGAGATCGACCCGGCCGCACCGAGCGACTACCGGCGATTGCTCGCCGACGTCCGGGCGGAGTTCGACGGCCTGTCCCCGCGCGAGGTCGTCCATCTGTGGTCGCTGGACGCGGACCCGGCCGATGCCGCGGCGCCGGCGCGACTGATCGCGGAGCAGGCCGAGCGCGCCGGTATCGCCAGCGCGCTGCGCCTGGTGCAGGCGCTGACCGGGGCCGGCCTGCCCGAGCCGCCCCGGCTGACGCTGGTGACACGCGGCGCGCACCGGGTGGCCGACACAGACCGGGCCGTGAGCATATGGCAAGCGCCGGTCTGGGGCCTGGGCCGCGCCATCGCCCACGAGCACCTAGAGCTGCGCAGCACACTGGTGGATCTGGACCCGGCCGGTGACGTGCGGGGGCTCGCGACGGCGCTGCGCCGGGAGCTGGCCAGCCCGGGCGCTGAAGACCAGCTCGCGCTGCGCGGAGACGGCCGGTACGCGGCGCGGCTGCTGCCCTGCCGGACGGAAGGCGGTCAGCCCGGCGACGACATCGCTTACGAACTGCAGGCCTCAACGCCTGGCCTGCTCGACGGGATGCGCATGGTGCCCGTCGCGCGGCGCGAGCCGGGCCCGGGCGAGGTGGAGGTGCGCGCCGACTGCCTCTCGCTGAACTACCGCGACGTGCTGGTCTCCATGGACCAGTACCCGTCCATGCCGGGCGCGCCCGGCAACCTGCTCGGCGAATGCGCCGGCACGGTGACCCGGGTTGGCCCGGGCGTGGCCGGGCTGCGGCCGGGCGACGAGGTGGTCGCCGTCTCGCTGGACACGGCCGCCACGTACATGTGCGTCAACGCGCACCTAGTCCGCCTCAGGCCGCCACGGCTCACCCCGCAGGAAGCCGCGGGCCTGCCGCTCTGCCTGGCCACGGCGTGTCACTCGCTGGTCACCCTCGCCCAGCTGCGAGCCGGCGAGCGCGTGCTGATCCACCACGCGACCGGTGGCGTGGGCATGGCGGCGATCCAGATCGCCCGCTGGCGCGGCGCCGAGGTATACGCCACCGCGGGCAGCCCGGAGAAGCGCGCGATGCTGCGCATGATGGGCATCGCGCACGTCTTCGACTCGCGGAGCACCGACTTCGCCGAACAGATCAAGGACGGCACCCGCGGTGAAGGCATGGACGTGGTGCTCAACACGCTGGCCGGCGACGGGCTGCTGAAGAGCGTGGGCCTGCTCGCCGACCGCGGGCGGTACGTGGAGCTGAGCCGCCGGGACCTGATCGAGGGCACCCCGCTGGACATGCGGCTGCTGGCGCGCAGCGCCTCGTTCTTCGTCGTGGACGTGGTGGACATGGGCCGGAGCGATCCGCGGCGGCTCGGCGAGATCGTGGAGGAGGCGCTGGCGCTGGTCGGTGCGGGCATCTTGCAGCCGCTGCCGCATCGCGTCTTCCCGGCCGCCGACCTGGTCGGCGCGTTCCGGTACCTGGCCCAGGCCAAGCACGTGGGCAAGGTGCTGGTGTCCACGGCGGAACTGACCGAGCAGACGCCGGAGCCCGCCCCCGCCCCCGACCGTCCGGTGCGGGTGGATCCCGGCGCCGGCTACCTGGTCACCGGCGGCCTGGGTGACCTGGGCCGGGTGGTCGTGGACTGGCTGGTCCGCGAGGGCGCGCGGCATCTGCTGCTGACCGGGCGCACCCCGCTCGGCGAGAGCCCGGCGGCACAGTGGCTGGCGGACCTGCAGCGGCACGGGGTACAGGCGGTGTACGAGGCCGTCGACGTGGCCGACGAAGAGGCGATGCAGGCGGTCGTGCAGCGCTACGAGCGGGATGCGGTACCGATCCGGGGTGTGGTGCACCTGGCCGCGGACATCAGGTTCATCGAGTTGTCTGGGCTTGGCGCCGACGACCTCTCCGACATTCTGCGGTCGAAGACCGTCGGCACACTGGTGCTCGACCGGCTGTTCGCCGAACGGCCGCTGAGCTTCTTTGTGCTGTTCTCCTCCGCCGCGGCGATCATCAGCGGCCCGATGCTCGGCGCGTACGGGGCCGCGAATGCCTTTATGGACGCGCTGGCCCAGCAGCGGCGGCTGGAAGGCCGGACCGCGCTGAGCGTGAACTGGGGCTTCTGGTCGGTCGGCATCATGGAGCGGACCGGACGGGAGCAGGAGCGGGACCTCACTCCCAAGGGCATGGACATGTTCAGCCCCCGGGAGGGCATCGAGGCGCTGCGGCTGCTGCTAGCCAGGGACGCCGCGAACATCATGGTGTGCCCGGCGGACTGGCACAGGTGCGCCAGCACGCACAAGCACATGGTCGACTGGGCGCTGCTGCGGAACCTGGTCGCCACCGAGCCCGTCCCACCGGTCGCGGTGCCGGCCCCGCCCGCACCCACCTCCCCCGCGCCGGTCTCCCCCGCGCCGACCGCACCGCCGCCCGCGGCGAGCCCGGTACCCGCAAGCCCGGCCAGGCCCGCGCCTCCCGGGCCGACGGCGCCCGCGCCGGCCGCCCCGGCACCGGCGGCCGCCCCGGCACCGGCGGCGACGGCGGCGACCTCGCTGACCGACCGAGCCGACGTGGAGAAGTACCTCATCGGTGTTCTCGCTGAGGTCCTGGGTATGCAGCCGCTGCAGATCCACCCGCAGCGGCCGCTCAAGCGGCAGGGCATCGACTCGCTGATGGCGGTCGAGGTCCGTACCCGGGTCCAGCGGGACCTGGGCGTGCTGCAGCCGATCGCCAAGATGCTGGGCGGACAGAACGTCACCGAGATGACGGACGAGGTGCACCGCCAGCTCAGCGGCCAGAACTAACCGCCGGAACTGACCGGCTGGCCGTCCGCCCAGAGTTGGGCGGACGGCCAGCGGCGCAGTGGGGTAGCCCCTAGCAGCGCAGTGGAGTGTTCCGGCCGGCCGCGCGGATCAGGTGGGGCGGTGCCGCCGCAGCGCGGCGGCACCGGTCCGCCACAGGATCTCCGGCCGGTAGAGCCGGTCCGGCTTGACCGTCATGTTGACGACCTCGAGCAGGGCGCGGTGCACGACCTCATCGGTCACGGTGGCGGACTGCACCGCCTCGAACAGGCGGTAGCGCAACCACGAGCCGAGCGGCTTGCGGGCATCGACGTGGGGCAGGTAGCAGTCCTGCGCGGCGGAGAAGCGCCAGGCGTCGTCTACTATGTCCCGCACCCGCCGGAAGTAAGGGTAGGCGGGGCCGTCGGCCGCGTCCGGTTCGCTCAGCCAGCCGTCGAGCGCGACGGCGTGCAGCGCGGCCACGGAGATGCCCTGCCCGTACGTCGGGTTGAAGGAGGCGATCGCGTCGCCGACCGCGACCAGCCCGCGGGGAAACCGGGGAAGCCGGTCGAAGTCGCGCCGGAGGCTGTTGGGGAAGCGATGTACGTGCACCTCGCTGGCGGGCTCGCAGGCGTCGGGCAGCAGCTGCAACGAGGGGGCGGGGTTGGCGCGGCAGCGGGCGCGGAACTCGTCGAGGTCACGGCCCGGGCGGCGGTCACCATAGCCGCTGACCAGCACTAGCCAGCGGTCGCCCTCGATCGGCGTGATCGTGCTAGGCCCGTCGTAGGCCTGGCTGGGCGTATAGAACGAGTAGACCGCGACGTGACCGGCGAGACGCTGGCCGGGGGTGCGGTGGAACAGGCAGGTGGCATAGCCCAGGTCCAGGCCCATCCGGCGCTTGGGCGGGGCCGGGTACCCGTGCCGGCCGAGCCAGTCGCTCAGCCTGCTGGCCCGTCCGGTGGCGTCCACCACGAGGTCGGCCTGATGCTGCGCGGAGTCCACCGCTCCCGGCGGGCGGACCAGGGCGCCGTCGATCCGGTCACCGGTCGCGGTCAGCCCGGTCGCCGTGCCCTTGATCACCGCCACGTTCGGCAGGGCAAGCACTCTGCGCCGGATGTGCCACTCCAGGAACGGGCGTGAGACGCTGACCACGCTGCCCCCGCGCACCGGGACCTTGGGCCGGCCGTTCAGGAACCACTGAGCGCCACCCGGGCCGCTGCTGACGAGCTGGCCGCCCTCGCGCACCATCTGGCGGACGATCCCCGGCAGCAGTTGCTCGATAACCGTGCGGCCCTTGCCGAGCAGCGTGTGGGCCTGGCTGTTCTGCGGCGCGCCCCGGCGGATCACGGGCGCGTCTTCGAGGAGGTCGGGCTCGACGATCCAGACTTCATCGGCATGGTCGGCGAGAACCCTGGCCGCGGTCATGCCGGCGATGCTGCCGCCGAGGACGAGAGCCGTCTTCATCAATGAATGACATTACCAACGCGGTAAATACTCCGCCTTTCGTTTATCTCGACATCCGCTTGAATCCGGCTAGAGAATTTTCGTATCAATGAATTGGCAAATAGTTGAGGCTCTCGACGGAGACCATGAGAGCACGACACAATTGGCATAGAAATTCTTCCTGAATTCCGTGCACCCGAATTGGTGCCCGTGCACCCGAATTGGTGAGGGGGAGCCCGCGCGTGGCCCGTGACAGCGAATACTTCCGCAAGCGGCTGCTCAACGTGCTGTGCGCCACCTGGACCGCACAAGCATGCTCGGTCTTCGCCGAACTGGGACTGGCCGACCGGATGGCGGCCGGAACGCAGACCCCGGCCGAGCTGGCCGTGGCGGCGGAACTCGACCCGATGGCACTGCGGCGGCTGCTGGCCGCGCTCGCCGACGCCGGTGTCCTGCGCCAGACCGCCGAGGACCGGTTCGAGCTGAGCCAGATGGGCGAGTACCTGCGCTCGGACGTGCCAGGCTCTGTGCACGCCACGGCGGTCCTGTACGGCGCGGAGGTGTACCGGTCCTTCGATGGGCTGCTGGACACCTTGCGAACCGGCCGGCCCGCCTTCACCGACCGGTTCGGCCAGCCGTTCTACGAACACCTCAGCGAGAATCCGGAGCTCGCCGCCGTCTTCAACGGGGCCATGACCGCCGCTCCGGAGCCGCCGCCCCCCGCCGCCGACCTGTTCGACGGGGCCCACACCATGGTGGACGTCGGTGGCGGCGAAGGCGGCCTGCTGGCAGCGGCACTGGGCCACCACCCTGGGCTGCGCGGCGTCCTGGTGGAGCTGCCGGGGGCCGCCGAGCGGGCCCGCGACCGGCTGGCCGAGGCGGGCGTGCTCGACCGGGTAATGATCGAGGCGGGCAGCTTCTTCGACCACGTGCCCGCCCACGGCGATCTCTACGTGCTGCGCCGCGTGCTGCACAACTGGAACGACGAGAACGCCCGCCGGGTGCTGACCCGGATTCGCGCGGCGATGCCCGACGGCGCGCGGCTGCTGGTGTTCGAGGAACTGCTGTCGGCCGCCCCGCAAGCCACCAGCGCTGGCGGCTGGGCCGCCCCCCGCAACAGGATCGTGGACCTGCTGATGCTGGTCCTGATGGAGGGGCACGACCGCACCGTGGCGGAGTACACGGCGCTGCTGCGGGACAGCGGCTTCGCGGTGAAGAGCGTCACCCAGGGAGCGATCGAGGCGGTACCCGCGTGAGCGGCACCCAGACTTCAGGAGGAAATGCCATGGCACCCGAACCGGCCGAACTGCGGCAGCAGTGGGAAACCGATCCCCGCTGGCGCGACACCAGGCGCGACTTCACCGCCGAGGACGTCGTGCGGCTGCGGGGCAGCGTGGCCGAAGAGCAGACGCTGGCGCGGCTCGGCGCCGAGCGGCTCTGGCGATTGCTGCACGAGAAGGATTACGTCGCCGCCCTCGGCGCCCTCACCGGCAACCAGGCGGTGCAGCAGGTACGGGCCGGGCTGCCCTCCATTTACCTGTCCGGATGGCAGGTCGCGGCCGACGCCAACCCGGTGGCCCAGACCTACCCCGACCAGAGCCTGTACCCGGTCAATTCGGTGCCCCAGCTGGTGCGCCGCCTCAACAACGCGCTGCTGCGGGCCGATCAGATCACCTGGTCCGAAGGGCGCACAGACGCACCCCACTGGCTCGCGCCCATCGTCGCCGACGCGGACGCCGGCTTCGGCAGCGTGCTCAACACCTTTGAGCTGATGAAGGCGATGATCGCGGCGGGCGCCGCCGGCGTCCACCTGGAGGACCAGCTCGCGGCCCAGAAGAAGTGCGGTCACCTCGGCGGGAAGGTGCTGATACCCGTCGGGGAGCACGTCCGCACGCTGAGCGCCGCCCGGCTCGCGGCGGATGTCTGCGGGGTGCCCACGCTGGTCATCGCCCGCACCGACGCCGAGAGCGCCACGCTGCTCACCAACGACACGGACGAGCGCGACCGCCCGTTCTTGACCGGAGAGCGCTCCGCCGACGGCTTCTTCCGCGTCCGCAACGGGGTGGCGGCGTGCATCGCCCGCGGCCTCGCCTACGCCCCCTACGCCGACCTGCTGTGGATGGAGACCTCGACGCCGGATCTGCGGATCGCCGAGGAGTTCGCCGAGGCGATCAGGGCGGTCTACCCGGACAAGATGCTCGCCTTCAACTGCTCGCCGTCGTTCAACTGGCGCCGGCATCTGGACGAGGGCACGATCGAGAAGTTCCAGCGCGAGCTGGCCCGGATGGGCTACAAGTACCAGTTCGTCACGCTCGCCGGTTTCCATTCGCTCAACTACTCCATGTTCACGCTGGCCCGGGACTTCGCCGCCGAAGGCATGCCCGCTTACGTGCGCCTCCAGGAAGCCGAGTTCGCGGAGGAGGCTGCGGGCTACACCGCGACGCGGCACCAGCGGGAGGTGGGCACCGGGTACTTCGATCTGGTCAGCACCGCGATCACACCGCAGACCGCCAACGTGGCCCTGGCCGGCTCTACCGAGAACGAGCAGTTCCTCGCTCCCTCCTAGACTCGAAGGCGTGGATACTGCAGCGACTCGTTTCCCTGGTGTGTACGCCGCCACTACTACTCCGTTCCGCGCCGACGGCGCGGCCGACCTGGACGCGTTCGCCGAGCACTGCTCGTGGCTGATCGGCGAGGGTGTGACCGGCCTGATCCCCAACGGTTCACTCGGCGAGTACGAGGCGCTGTCCGACGCCGAGCGCGCCGAACTCGTCAGGACGGCCGTCGCGGCCGCGCAGGGGCGGGCCCCGGTGATTCCCGGCGTCTCCGGCAAGTCGGCCACCGAGGCGCGCCGGTGGGCCGAGCAGGCGGCCGAGGCGGGCGCTCCCGCGGTGATGGCGCTGCCGCCCACGTCGCACAAGCCCACCGACGACGAGGTGGTGGCGCACTTCGCCGAGATCGCCAAGGCCGGGCTGCCGATCATCGCCTACAACAATCCGTTCTCCACCCGGGTGGACCTGACCCCGGCCCTGCTGGCCAGGCTGGCCGAGGTCGAGCAGGTGCAGGCCGTGAAGGAGTTCTCGCAGGACTCACGCCGGGTGGCCCAGATCAAGGAGCAGGCGCCCCGGCTCGAGGTGATCTGCGGCTGCGACGACACGTTCGTGGAGGCGATGCTGCTGGGCGCGACCGGCTGGATCGCCGGGCTGGTCAACGCGCTGCCGGCCCAGTCGGTCCGGCTGTACGAGCTGTGCCTGCGCGGTGAGTACGTGACCGCGGCCGCCGAGTACATCCCGATGCTGCCGCTGCTGCGCTGGGACGCGGATCCGCGGTTCGTGCAGGCGATCAAGCTGGCCCAGGAGGAGGCGGGCCGCTACGGCGGGCCGGTGCGGCTGCCCAGGCTGCCGCTGTCGCCGGGCGACGCCGACGAGGTGCGGGCCGCCGCCCGGGCGGCGCTCAAGGCCGGCCAGTAGCCGGGTGCGGGCGCAGAAGGTCTTCGGCGCGGTCGACAGCCACACCGAGGGAATGCCCACCCGGGTGATCACCTCCGGGGTGGGCACGCTGCCGGGGGCCACCATGTACGACCGGATGCGGTACCTGGTGGCCGAGCGGGACGACCTGCGGACGCTGCTGATGTTCGAGCCGCGCGGGCACGCCTCCATGTCGGGCGCCATTCTGCAGCCGCCGACCAGGGCGGACGCGGACTTCGGGGTGGTGTTCATCGAGGTGTCCGGCTGCCTGCCGATGTGCGGGCACGGCACCATCGGGACCGCCACCGTGCTGGTGGAGACCGGCATGGTGGAGGTGCGCGAGCCGGTCACGGTGATCCGGCTGGACACCCCGGCCGGCCTGGTCGAGGCCTCGGTCGCGGTGGCCGACGGCCGGGCCCGGTCGGTGACGATCAGGAACGTGCCCTCCTACCTGCACCTGCGGGACGCGGTGGTGCAGGTGCCCGGCCTGGGCGAGGTGGCCATCGACCTGGCGTTCGGCGGGAACTTCTACGCGCTGCTGCCGGCCAAGGCGGCCGGGCTCGAGGTGCGGCCCGAGCAGCACGACCGCCTGGTGGCCACCGGGCTGGCCATCATGGACGCGGTCAACGAGCAGCTCACCTTCGCCCATCCGGAGAACCCCGCGATCCGCGAGTGCCGGCACGTGGTGTTCACCGAACCGGCCGAAGGAGACCGGCCGGCCCGGGCCGCGGTGGCGATCCATCCCGGCTGGTGCGACCGGTCCCCCTGTGGCACCGGCACGTCGGCGCGGATGGCGCAGCTCGCCGCGCGCGGCGAGCTGGATCTGGACGAGGACTTCGTGCACGGGTCGCTGATCGGGACCACGTTCACCGGGCGGCTGGTGGGCCGGACCACGGTGGGCGAGTTCCCGGCGGTGATCCCGACCGTGCGCGGCCGGGCCTGGCTGACCGCGATGGGCCACTACCTGCTCGACCCCGAGGACCCGTTCCCGGCCGGGTTCCTCATGGGGCGGCGGCCGTAACCGCCTCAGGCTCGGGCTCCCCCTCCGGCGTGGCCGCGCCCGGGGAGGAGCTCATCTCGTCGATGCGGACCAGCGCCACCCCGGTGAAGATGAACGCGCCGCCGAGGAACTGGATGGCCGACGGCAGCTGATGCAGCAGGATCCAGGCGTAGCCGATCGCGAACAGCACCTCGGCCATGCTGACGAACGAGGCGAGCTTGGCCCCCAGCAGGCGCGCGGCCCTGATGCCGGTGGTGTAGCCGACGACGGTGGCCAGCAGGGCCACACCGAGCACCGGGATCACCCAGCTGACGTGGTGGCCGAGCAGGTGGACGTCGCGGGTGGTGGCGGTCATCGGCACCGCCCCGCTCCCGCCCAGCACGCCCAGCGCGACCGCGCCGACGCACATGCCACCCCAGGCCATCGCCACCGCCGGCAGTTCAGGCTCCGCCCGCTCAGGCCCGGCCGCGACGCTGCTCTGGCCACCGGCCGCGGACAGCACGAAGTAGATGGCCAGCGAGACCGCGGCCAGCAGCCCCCACATAACGCCGACCGGGCTGATATGGCCCGAGCCGGTCAGGTCGAGCACCAGCACCAGGCCGGTGACCGCGGTGACCGATCCGGCCACGGTGAGCCGCCGCGGCCGCTGCCCGTGCCGCACCCAGAGCCAGCCGACCACCAGGACCGCGCCCAGGTACTCCAGCAGCAGGGCCACGCCCACCGGCATCCGCTGCAGGGCGTTGAAGTAGCAGAACTGGCAGCCCGCCACGCCGACCAGGCCGTAGGCGATCACCCGCCCGGCCGCGGCCCGCAGCGCCCCCCACCCCCCGGCCCGGCGCAGTGCCAGCAGCGCCGGCACGGTCAGCAGCACGGCCGCGGTGGCGACCCGGGCGGTCACCGCGGCGGCCGGGCTCCAGCCCGCGTCGATCAGCGACGACGCGAACGTCCCCGACGTGCCGAACGTCGCCGCCGACAGCACCGCGATACTGAGTCCGGCGCCACCGCGACCGGATGGGTCGGTCCTGGTCCTGCTGACGGCGGTCACGGCCACGCTCCGGATCAATCCGAGGGGTGTAAGGAGTTAATTCGTACTATGCTGATTACGGTAGCGACGGGCGGTGAAAGGAGTCAAGGTGATTTTTGCCCATGACACCGAGATGGCGCTGGCCAACGCCGCCGCCCTGGTCAACACCGGCCGCGGCGGCGAGGAACTGCCCGACGGGGCGGCGCTCGACGCGTTCGTGACCACCTGGCAGTGGACCGGCGAGCGCACCCACGACCAGGCCGAACTCGACGCCGTGCGGCAGCTGCGGGACCGCCTCGGACGGCTGTGGGCGATGACCAAGGACGAGGCTGCCGAGTTCATCAACGCGCTGCTGCGGGAGACGAACGCGCTGCCCCAGCTGGTCAAGCACGACCACTGGGACTACCACCTGCACGCCACCTCGCAGGACGCCCCACTCGCCGACCGGATCGCGGTGGAGGTGGCGCTGGCGTTCGGCGACGTGATCAGGTCCGACCAGCTCGACCGGCTGCGCCGCTGCGCCGCCGAGGACTGCGACGGCGTGCTCATCGACCTGTCCAAGAACCAGTCCCGGCGGTTCTGCAGCACGTCGTGTGCGAACCGCACGCACGTCGCCGCCTACCGGGAGCGCCAGGCCGCCCGATGAGCAGGCCGCTGCCAGCCGGCCCCGCGCCGCTCCGGTTCGCGGCCGGCCTGCCCACCCGCGCGGACGCCGTGGTCATCGGCGCCGGGATGGTCGGGGCGGCCACCGCCGCCTGGCTGGCCGGCACCGGGCGCACCGTCTGCGTGATCGACCGGACCGGCCCGCTCGGCGGCACGACCGCGTCCGGCGAGGGCAACATCCTGATGTCGGACAAGATGCCAGGCCCCGAGCTCACGCTGGCGCTGCGCAGCGCCCGGCTGTGGCGCGAGTTCGCCGCGTCGGCCGGCCCGGACTTCGAGTACGAGCCGAAGGGCGGCGTGGTCGTCGCGCACGACCAGGACCAGCTCGCCGGGCTGCGCGAGCTGTGCCGCCGGCAGCGGGCCGAAGGCATCGAGGTGACCGAGCTGGACACGGCCGGGCTGCGGGAGGCCGAGCCGTACCTCGCGCCCGGGCTGGCCGGTGGCGCGTTCTACCCGCAGGACGGCCAGGTGCAGCCGATGCTCGCCGCCGTGGCGTACCTGGGCGCCGCCCCCGGCCTCACCCTGGCCCGCGCCGACGCGGTGAGCCTGGACCAGGCCGGGACGGATCTCCGGCTGAGCACCGACCGCGGCCGGATCGTGACCCCGGTCGTGGTCAACGCGGCCGGCCCTTGGGCGGGCGAGGTGGCCAGGCGGCTGAGCCGCGAGCTGCCGGTGCGGCCCAGGCGCGGGCACATCCTGGTCACCGAGCCGCTGCCGCCGCTGGTCCGGCACAAGGTCTACGAGTGTGACTACGTGGCCACAGTGAGGGGGGAAGGGGAGGCGGGTGGGGACGACACCGCCGTCGCCTACTCGGCGGTGGTGGAGTCGACCGCGAGCGGCACCGTGCTGATCGGGTCGAGCCGCGACTTCGGCGGCCGTCTGCCCGGCGCGCGCGACCGGTCTGCCGTCCCCGAGCGGGCGGTGCTGGCGCAGGTGGCCCGCCGGGCCATCGCGCTGTTCCCGGTCCTGAGCGGGGCGCGGGCCATCCGGGCCTACGCGGGCTTTCGCCCGGCCAGCCCCGACCACCTGCCGATCATCGGCCCGGACCCCGCGGTGCCCGGCCTGTACCACGCCACCGGGCACGAGGGCGCGGGCATCTGCCTCGCGCCCGGCACCGCGGAACTGCTCACCGCGCTCATCGACGGCGCCCCGCCCCCGGTGGACCCGGCGCCGTTCGCGCCCGCCCGCTTCGCCCTCACTGGAGGCCGCGATGGCCGATGACCTGATCAAGTTCAGCTTCGACGGCACGCCGATGCGGGCCCGCCCTGGCCTGACGATCGGCGGCGCGCTGCTGGCCAACGGCGTCACGTCCTGGCGGCTGACCCGCTCGGGCGGCCGGCCGCGCGGCATCTTCTGCGCGATCGGCGCCTGCTTCGACTGCCTGGTGGACGTGGGCGACCGCCGCGCGGTCCGGGCCTGCCTGATTCAGCTGGGCGACGGCGACGCGGTCACGACCTCCGGCTCGGTGGGCGGCCCCGATGACACCTGATTCAGGTATTAGCGCGCCCCCGGTGACACCTGATTCAGGTAATACGGTGGCAGTGGGATGACACCTGATTCAGGTATTAGCGCGCCCCCGGTGACACCTGATTCAGGTAATACGGTGGCGGTGGTCGGCGCGGGCCCGGCCGGCCTGGCCGCGGCCCTGGCCGCCGCTGACCTCGGCGCCGCGGTCACGCTCATCGACGCCGCTCCCACTCCCGGTGGCCAGATCTACCGGCAGTCCCTGGTGAACGACGAACATAATGAACGACTGCCGCCTCGGCTCCACCGTGCTCTGCGGCACGAGCGGATGCGTTACCGGCCGGCCACGTCCGTCTGGCACGCCGAGCGCGCGCCGGACGCGGCCCAGGACGCCAGGGACGGCGAGTTCGTGCTCCGGCTGGCCGGGCTGGACGGCGGCCCCGCCCGCGACGACGACGCGCCGCTGCAGGCCGGGGTAGTACGGGCCGGGGCGGTGATCGTGGCGGCCGGCGCCACCGAACTGGTGCTGCCCTTCCCCGGCTGGGACCTGCCCGGCGTGACCACGGTGGGAGCGGCCCAGGCTCTGCTGAAGAGCCAGGGGGTCGCGGTGGGCAGGCGGGTCATCGTGGCGGGTTCGGGCCCGCTGCTGCTGCCGGCCGCGGCGGGGCTCGCGGCGGCCGGGGTCCGGGTCGTGGCGGTGCTCGAGGCGACCGCGGCGCTGCCGGGGGCCCGGGCGGCGGCCCGGCTGGCCGCCTATCCCGGCAAGCTCGCCGAGGCCGCCGGGTACGCGGCGACGCTGGCCCGCCACCGGGTGCCCGTCAGGCCCGGTCACGCCGTGGTCGCCTGCGCCGGGGCCGGCCGGGTGCGGCGGGCCACGATCGCCCGGCTTGACCGCGACTGGCGCCCGGTGCCCGGTTCACACCGGGAGACCGAGGTGGACGCGCTGCACGTGAGCTTCGGGTTCTCCCCCGCGCTCGAACTGACCCGGCTGCTGGGCTGCGCGGACGAGCCCCACCCGGCCCGG
This sequence comes from Streptosporangiaceae bacterium, assembly GCA_036267135.1. Lineage (GTDB taxonomy): Bacteria > Actinomycetota > Actinomycetes > Streptosporangiales > Streptosporangiaceae > PALSA-505. Next base: position 52,018 of record DATAWQ010000019.1, read on the forward strand.
CCGACGGCCGCCGTCCGGCACGACGGCGACCAGGCCACGTCGGTTCCCGGGGTCTTCGCGGCCGGCGAGGTCACCGGTGTCGGCGGCGCCGACGTCGCCGAACTGGAGGGCTACCTGGCCGGCGCGGCCGCGGCCCGCCACCTCGGCCTGCCCGTGCCGCCTGCCCGTGCCGCCGGGCTGGCGGCCATCCGGGCCAGGCTGGATCGGGCCCGCGGCTTCGCCACCAGGCTCGACGCCGCCTACCCGCTGCGGCCCGGGTGGCTGAACTGGCCCGGGCCTGACACGATCGTGTGCCGCTGCGAGGACGTGCCGTGGCGCGAGATCGGGCGGGCGGTGGCGGCCGGGGCCGGGGACATCAGGGCGGTGAGGGGGCTGACCCGGTGCGGCATGGGTTACTGCCAGGCGAGGATCTGTGGCGCAGCCGTTCAGTATGCCATTTCCCATGCGTCTGGCCGCCCGCTGCCGGGAGTCGGCGACCTGCACACGCGCCCAATACTTACGCCGACATCATTGGATGTGATAGCGAATGACGGCTGATCAGGCTTCCCTGCTGACCACACATCCCGGTGGAGGAGTACGACGCGCAGGCCGAGCCGCCCATGGCGATGCGCCGATGGTCCGGCGCAGGGGCGGCCGGTCTGCTTCACCAGCTCCCGCTTGTGGATCCGCGCGGTCAAGCCGGCCTGACGCCAGCGGCGGCCGGCTGGATGACGGCGCTGGCCGCGGCGGCCTGGGCGGTGGCGAGATCCAGCGGGCTGCCGGTGCCGCCGAGGGCCTGGGTGGACGCGGCGCCCGCCGCGCAGCCTAGAGCGGCCGCCTCCGGCAGGGGCAGGCCGCCCAGCAGGCCGGCGAACAGGCCGGCGTTGAAGCAGTCGCCCGCGCCGGTGGTGTCCACCGGCTGAACCGGCGGCAGCCACACCTCGTGCTGGACGATGTCGCGGGGAGGGGTGCCGGGGTGGCGGCGCTCGGCGCAGAAGGCACCGCGCGCGCCGCGCTTGATCACCAGTTGGGGAACGGCCGCGCTGAGGACGGCGACGGCTTCGGCCAGGCTGTCCCGGCCGGCCAGCCTGCAGGCCTCGGCCTCGTTGGGGATGAGCAGGTCGGTCTGGGCGAGCACGTCGCGCAGTGTGCCGCCACCCCATTTCCCGGCCGGGTCCCAGTTCGTGTCCAGCGAGGTGGTGATCCCGGCCGCGCGGGCCTGGGCGAACAACGCGGCCAGGCCGGGCCCGAGGGACGCTTCGACCAGGAAATACGAGCTGACGTGCAGGTGGCGCGCGCCGGCGGCCAGCGCGGGCGGGACGTCGCGGGCGGTGAGCGTGGTCACCGCGCCGGTGGCGGTCAGGATGGCGCGGTCCTCGCCCCTGGACAGGGCCACGGTCATGCCGGTGGGGGCGCCGGCCCGCACCGCGACGGCCGAGACGTCCACGCCCTCGGCGGCGAGCCGGCCCAGCATGAAGTCGCCCGCCGCGTCGTCCCCCACCGCGGCGACCAGGGCGACCCGCACCCCGAGCCGGGCCGCGGCCACGGTGGCGATCGAGGCAGAGCCGCCGATCACCAGGGACATCCGGTCGACCAGCTTCTCGTGCTGGCCGAACTCGGGGGTCACGTCGTCGCCGAGCACCAGCACGTCGGGGTTGCAATCGCCCAGCACCACAAGATCAGCGCCCGATCGTGCAGCCTTCCCGGTCAAGCGTGCCTCCTCGGCCACCCACTGCGGCTCTTAGTATGTGCTGATATACGATTGTTTCTGCGCGATATCAATCATAAACGTGCAGTACTGGAACGGGACCCGATCCGTAAGACACGACACACAAGGGGCGGACGTGAACGATGGGACCGCGGTCCATCCTGGGTTCCCCGGGATGGACCGCCGGATCCTGGTGGTCGCGCTCAACCCGGCCCTTGATATCACCCACGAGTTGCCCACCGTCGACTGGTCGGGGGTGAACCGGCCGGCCGCGGTTATGTCCCGTCCGGGCGGCAAGGGCCTGAACGTGGCCAGGACGCTGGCGGCGCTCGGCGCCGACGTGCTGGTGGCCGGGCTGACCGGCGGGCGCACGGGTGAGGCGGTCGGGGCAGGGCTGGCCGGGGCCGGGGTCAGGGCGGAGTTCACTCCGATCGCCGGTGAGACCAGGCGGACCTTCGCGGTGGTCGACACCGGGCGCGGCCGGACCGCGCTGTTCAACGAGCCCGGGCCGGAAGTGACCGCGGCCGAGTACGCGCGCTTCCGGGAAAGGTACGAGGCCGAGGCGGCCGCGGGCTCGGCGGTCGTGCTCTCCGGAAGCCTCCCGCGCGGGCTGCCGGAGAGCAGTTACGCCGAGCTCATCAAGATCGCGGCGGCCATCGGGGTGCCCGTGGTGCTGGACACCAGCGGCCCGGCACTGCCCCTCGGAGCGGCCGCCGGGCCTGCCATCGTCAAGCCGAATCTCGCCGAACTCTCCGCTCTGGTGGGCTGGGTCCTCCCCGATCTGGGTGCGGATGAGACGGGGCCGGGCGGAGAGCAGGCGCCGATCGTGGCCGCCGCCGCGGGACTGCGGGCGGCGGGGGTGGCGGCCGTGGTGGTGTCACTGGGGGCGGGCGGGCTGCTCGCGGTGACGGGCGACGGGGTGTGGCGGGCCACGCAGCCGCGCCGGGTGGCGGGCAATCCGACCGGCGCGGGCGATGCGGTGGTGGCCGGGCTCACGCTCGGGCTGGCGGCGGGCCGGCCGTGGAGCGAGCGGCTGCGCCAGGCGGTGGCGCTCGGGTACGCGACCGCGGCGGCGCCGGTGGCCGGGGAGTTCGGCCGAGACGACTACGAGCGGGCGCTGGCCGAGGCCACGGTCACCGGGACGGGAGTGAGCTGATGGCTGTCGTGGGGCTGGGCGCGATCGTGGGGCCGGCGGCCGAGATGGGGCGGGGCGTGGGCGCCTTCAACCTGATCGGGATCGAGCACGCCGAGGCGATCGTGGCGGGCGCGGAGCAGGCCGGGGCGCCGGTGGTGCTGCAGATCAGCGAGAACTGCGTGGCCTACCACGGCGCGCTGCGGCCGATCGGGGCGGCGGTGCTGGCGGTGGCGGCCGCCGCGAGCGTGCCGGTGGCCGTTCATCTGGACCATGCCACCAGCCAGGAACTGGTCGAGGAGGCGGCGGGGCTCGGGTTCGGCTCGGCCATGTACGACGCGTCGACGCTGCCCTACCGGGAGAACGTGCGCGCCACCGCGGACGTCGCCGCCTGGTGCCACGAGCGCGGGATGTGGCTGGAGGCCGAGATCGGGGAGATCGGCGGCAAGGACGGCGTGCACGCCCCGGGGGCCAGGACCGAACCTGGCGAGGCCGCCGGTTACGCCGCGCAGACCGGTGTGGACGCGCTGGCCGTCGCGGTCGGCAGTTCGCACGCGATGCTCACCCGCGACGCCCGGCTCGACCTGGAACTGGTCGCGCGGATCCATGCTGCCGTGGACGTGCCGCTGGTCCTGCACGGTTCGTCCGGCGTGCCCGACGATCAGCTCGCGGCGGCCGTCCGGGCCGGGCTCACCAAGATCAACATTGCCACCCAGCTCAACAAGATGTTCACGGCCGCGATCAGGGCGTACCTGGCCGCCCACGGCGAGGCCGTCGATCCGCGGCGCTATACCGCGGCGGGCCGGGACGCCGTGGCCAGGGAGGTCGCCCGGCTGCTGACGGTGATCGGGGCCGGCGCCCGATCGTTAGATCTCCCCTGACAGAAGATGTCAGGGAAGGCCCGCTTCGACACGATCGTGCCGGTGGGACCGCCCGAGGGGCGCGAAGTCGAGCCGGGATCGACGTACTGGCAGCAGTGCTTCTCCCTCGACGGCGGCCAGACCTGGAAGGCGAACTGGACGATCACCAGCACCCGCATCGCGGAACTCTAGGGTTCGCCTAAGGTCCGCTGGGCTCGACCGGGGTTCACTGCGGCGTCCAGCATGATCAGGTTTGCAAGTTTTCTGCGCGCTCTTGTTCGCAGTAACTAGATATGGCACAACACCGTCTCGGGGATGGGAGCGAAGGATCGCTACAACCCCCTGTTCGAGGTGGACAAGCAACCCCGGACCGGGGCCACACACCCGGACCGGGGTCTCGCCGCTCCCCCCGCGGCGAGGCCCCGGTCCCGCCCCCGCGCCCCCTTAGACGATCAGGTTGTCGAACTCGCCATCCTTGGCCCCGGCGATGAAGGCTTCGATCTCGGCGTGCGTGTAGATCAGCGCGGGACCATCGGGATCGTGGGAGTTGCGCAGCGCGATGGATCCCTCCGGCAGCGCGGCCAGTTCGGCGCAGGCGGCCTGGGCGTCACCGTGCCTGCTCGCTGCCCAAGCGGCCTCGGGCAGGCCGGACGCCGGCATCCCGTTGTAGATCACCTGCATCATGGATCACCGCTTTCGCACACCTTTAACGTCACAGATCGTAGCACGAATGCACGTGCATCCGAACGGGACAAAGCACGGACGTTCGCAAGTACGTCGGCACGCGCAAGAGCACAATCGTTTGCACCTGCATTCGCACGTACGAGCAGAATTAGGACTTCGGCACCTCGCGCAGCATCAGCCTTACCGGCACCAAAAACCTCAAACACCTACAGAAACCCTCTTAATCCTGACAAATGGCACTGTCTTCTGAGGCTGAAGCGTCAGAAGTGGTGAAAAGTTGATCATGAGGGTGCCAGAGCCGACGCTAGGGCGAGAGATGTGGCGGGGCGGCGCGGGACCAGGCCACCGCCGGATGAGACGCCTGAGGTGACATAAAGCTGTCGGGGAAGGTAGCCCGGCAACGGGGCGCGGGTGGCGGGTCAGGTGCTGGCGAAGGTGGATTGGGTGACGTCCTGGCTGCCGGTGAAGGCGGCCCAGAGGGAGGCGTAGGTGCCGTCGGCGGCGAGCAGGTCGTCATGGGTGCCGACCTCGACGATCTGGCCGGCGTCCACGACGACGATACGGTCGGCCCGGGCGGCGGTGCTGAGCCGGTGCGCGACGACCAGGGTGGTGCGCTGGCTGGTGAGGCGGCCGATGGCGCGGGTCACGGCGGCTTCGGAGGCCAGGTCCAGGCTCGATGTCGCCTCGTCGAGCAGCAGGATGGCCGGGTCCACGAGCTGGGCCCGGGCCAGGGCGATGAGCTGACGCTGGCCCGCGGACATGTTGCGGCCCCGCTCCCCCACCTGGTGGTCGTAGCCGCCGGGCAGCATCATGATCATGTGATGCGCGCCGACCGCGCGGGCGGCCGCCTGCACTTCCTCCGGGCTGGCGCCTGAGCGGCCGTAGGCGATGGACTCGGCCACCGTGCCGTCGAACAGGTAGGGCTCCTGGGGGACCACGCCGAGGTGGTGCCGGTAGGAGGCCAGGTCGTAGTCGCGGACGTCCACCCCGTCCACCAGGACCGCGCCCGAGGTGACGTCGTAGAACCTGGCCACGAGCTTGACCAGGGTGGACTTGCCCGCGCCGGTCTGGCCGACCAGGGCGACAGTCTCGCCGGGCGAGATGGTGAGGCTGGCCCCGCGCAGCGCCTCGCGGTCCGCGGTGGCGTAGGCGAAGTGCACGTCCCGCAGCTCGATGCGGCCGGACAGCGTGGGCACCGACCGCGGGTGGTCGGCCTGCGGGGTCGAGGTCGGGACGGCCATCAGCTGGCTGATCCGGCGCAGCCCGACCGCGGCCTGCTGGTAGCCGTCGAACACCTGGGAGAGTTGCTGCACCGGCGCGAAGAACATGTCGATGTAGAGCAGGTAGGCGATGAGGGCGCCCGCGGTCAGCGCGCCGCTGTGCACCTGCCCGGCCGCGACCACCAGCACCAGCGCGCCGGCCACGGTGGACAGGGTCTGCACGAAGGGGAAGTACGTCGCGATCAGGCGCTGTGAGCGCAGCCGCGCCGTCCGGTAGGAGTCGCTGTAGCCGGCGAACCTGGCCTGGTTGCGCCGTTCGCGCCGGTAGGCCTGGGTGACCCGCAGCCCCGCCACGTTCTCCTGCAGGTCGGCGTTGACCAGGCTGACCCGGTCCCTGGCCACGTTGTAGGCCTTGGACGACTTGGACCTGAACACCAGGGTGGCCGCGAACAGCGGCGGCAGGATCGTCATCACGATCAGGCCGAGCCGCAGGTTGATGATGAGCAGCGCGGCCAGCACGCCGAAGAACGAGAGCACGGAGCTGACCGCCTGAATCAGGCCGGACTGCAAGAACGTGGACAGCGCGTCCACGTCGGTGGTCAGCCTGGTCATGATGCGGCCACTGAGCTCGCGCTCGTAGAAGTCCAGGCCCAGCCGCTGCAGGTGCGTGAAGATCTTCACGCGCAGCGCGTACAGCAGCCGCTCGCCGTTCCGCCCGACGACCAGCGTCTCGGCGATGTTGACCACCCAGTCGGCCAGCACGATGGCCAGGCCGATCATCGAGACCAGCACGATCGCGTGGAACGCCTTGGCCTGGACACCGTTGTCGATGCCGTTCCTGACCAGGGCGGGCAGCGCCAGGCTGGCCAGCGCGTCCAGGCCGTCCAGTATCAGCCCGGCCAGCAGCGCGAACGCCACCGGACGCAGCAGCTTGCGCAGGGTGAGCCTGGGTTCGGGGCGGCGGGCCTCGGCCTCGTCCACCTTGGGCACGTCGTTGGCCGGCGGCAGCGCCTCCATCTGGGCGTGCAGCTTGGGGCTGAGCGGGACGCTGGCCAGCATGCTGTCGCGGCTGACGGCGCCGCCGCGGTAGGTGGCGTCGGCCGGCCGCTCCCACATCACGGACCCGGCCTCCCAGCCCGCCTCGGTCTCGTCGTCGGCGTCGTCGTCGGGCCCGGCCAGCAGCAGCCGGTAGCGCGGGCACCGCCCGGTCAGCTCTTCGTGCGTGCCCACGTCCTCGACCCGGCCGTCGTGCAGCACGGCGATCCGGTCGGCGAGTTGCAGCGTGGACCGGCGGTGCGCGATCAGCAGCGTGGTGCGGCCGCGCATCACCCGGCGGAGCGTGTCGTGGATCTCCGCTTCCATCCGCGGGTCGATCGACGAGGTCGCGTCGTCGAGCACCAGCACGCGCGGGTCGGTGATCAGGGCGCGGGCCAACGCGATCCGCTGGCGCTGCCCACCGGACAGGCTGAGCCCCTGCTCGCCGATGACCGTGTCGTAGCCGTCGGGCATCTCGACGATGAATTCCTCGGCCTCGGCGGCGCGGGCCGCGGCGACCACCTGCTCGTCGGTGGCGTCCGGGGCGCCGTAGGCGATGTTGGCCTTGATCGTGTCGGAGAACAGGAAGCTGTCCTCCATCACCAGGCCGATCGCGGCACGCAGGGAGTCCATGGTGACGTCCCTGACGTCGTAGCCGCCGAGCTTCACCGCGCCGGACTCGACGTCATAGAACCGCGGCAGCAGCATCGCGACCGTGGACTTGCCCGAGCCGGAGCCGCCGATCATGGCCAGCGTCTCACCCGGCTCGGCCGTCAGCGACAGGCCGCGCAGCACCGGCTCGCCGGGCACGTACCCAAAGCGCACGTCGTCAAGCCGCACGCCCGCCGCGTCGGCCGGCAGCTCGACGGCGTCTGGCTTCTCGCTGATCACCGGCTGCGAGTCGATCACCTCGAACACCCGGATCACACTGGCCCGCGCCTCCTGGCCGAGGGTGATCAGGTAAGTCAGCATCCGCACCGGGCCGACCATCTGCGCCAGGTAAGAGGAGAAGGCCAGGAACGTGCCGAGCGTGATCGAGCCCTGGATGGCCAGCCAGCCCCCCAGGGCCAGCACGCCGATCTGGCCGAACGCGGGGATCGCGGTGAGCGCCGGGCTGAACCGGGCCATCAGCCGCACGGTCCGCACCCGGGAGGCGAACAGCTTGCGGCTGGACTCCTCGAGCCGCTCGATCTCCTGCTCTTCCTGGCCGAAGCCCTTGACCACCCGAACGCCGGTGACCGCGGCCTCCACCACCCCGGCGACCGCGCCCGACTGCTGCTGGGCGTGCCAGCTCGACGGGAACAGCCGCCGCCGTGAGGCGATCGCCACGAAGTACAGCGCGGGCCCGACGATCAGTGCCACGACCGTCAGCAGCGGCGACAAGAACAGCATGATGATCACGGACACCACGAACAGCAGCAGGTTGCCCATCGTCACCGGGATCATGCTGAGCAGGCCCTGCGCCATGTTGACGTCGGAGATCGAGCGGCTGACCACCTGCCCGGTGTGCAGCTCGTCCTGCCGGGCCCCGTCCAGCCGGGTCAGCGCGCCGAGCAGTTCGGTGCGCAGGTCGTGCTGGACGTCCAGCGACACCCGGCCGCCCTTGTACCGCCGCAGGTAGACGCCGGCGAAGTTGAACAAGGCCAGCACCACCAGCGTGATCGCCAGCGGCCAGATGGACTGCTTGCGGGTGACGATCACGTTGTCGATGATCTGCCGCTGGACCAGCGGAATCGCGGCCGTGGCCACGGCGGCCAGCACCGCACCGCCGAGCGAAACCAGTGTCAGACGCCGGTACCGCCAGCAGTATCGTCCCAGCCGCTTCATCCAGCCCCGGCCGTCACCGTCACCCTCTGACTGCACGCTTACGCCCCTGTCCCGCATCCACCGCATAGTTAGACAGGCTAACAATGTGGCGCAACTTAAAATTTCCTGAGGGCAGCGCCGGGCCTGCTGACCGGCTAACGCCAAGGTTTACTGAACGGCTTCGCCGCGGAGAGTGTCCACCGTCGCGGTGGCGGGCACCGGGTGGGCCAGGGACTGGTACACCACGCAGTACCGCTTGGTCAGCTTGAGCAGCGTCTCGATCTGCTCGGGGCTGGCGTCGGTGTCCAGCTCGAAGCCGAGCCTGACCGCCGTGAACCCCACCGGCGCTTCCTTGCTCACCGCCAGCGTGCCGCGGAAGTCCAGGTCGCCCTCGGCACGCACGGTGCCGCCCGCGACCGCGATGTCCAGCGACGTGGCCACCGCCCGCAGCGTGACCCCGGCGCACGCGACCAGGGCCTGGAGCAGCATGTCGCCGGAGCAGGCCAGGCTGCCGTCGCCGCCGGTGGCCGGGTGCAGCCCGGCTGTTCTTTCTTGGCCGGAGAGATGCCCTACGGCAGTGAGGGCCCGGCCGGTGGCCACCGAGCAGCTGATGGCCTGGCCGCCGAGCTCGCCTTGCGCGGACAGCGTGACCCGCGCCTGGTCCGGGTTCTCCCGGTAGGCGTCCTTCAGCGGCTGCTGGGCGGCGCGCAGGGCGTGGCTGTCCATACTTCGGACGCTACCGCACGCCGGACGCTAAAGCGTGCCGCGGTGGCGCAGCCACAGATAAGAGAGGTAGCCCGCCGGAATGGGCAGCCAGAACGTGGCGGCCCGGAACACCAGCACGCCGGAGATGGCCTCAGCCGCCGGGATGCCCATCGCGGACAGGCCCGCGACCAGCACGGCTTCGACGCCGCCGAGGCCGCCGGGGGTGGGCGCGGCCGAGCCGACCGCGTTGCCGGCCAGGTAGACGACCGCGGCCGGGAGTATCGCGGGGTGGGCGCCGACGGCGCGGAGCGCGGCGATGAAGGCGAGCAGATAGGCGGCGCTCAGCAGCAGGTTCGCGCCGGAACTCGCGGCCAGCCGGAGCGGGCTGGACAGCGCGTCGAGCAGCCGCGGCCAGGCCCGGCGCAGGTGCGGCCAGACCAGGCCGATCAGCTTGGTCCGGGTCTGCGGCACCGCGAGCAGGACGGCGGCGACGGCGGCGATGACCACCAGTCCGATCACCAGGTCGCCACCGGGGGCGATCTTGAACCGGCTCAGCCCGGAGCCGGTGAGCAGCCCGAACGCCACCAGCAGCAGGACCGTGGTGACCACGTTGACGACCTGCGAGAGGGCGACCGCGACCCCGATCGTGCTCTCGTCCACGTCCTCGCGGTGCAGGTAGCGGGCGTTCACGGCGACATGGCCGACGGTGGGCGGCATGGCCACGCCGACGAAGGCGGTGGAGAGCTGGACCAGGAAGCCCTTGACCGGCGAGAGTCGCTTGGGCACGAACGCGGCCAGGTTCTGGGCGGCGGCGAAGTAGGTGACGGCCGAGCCCACGATCGCGACCGCGAACCAGATCGGGTTGGTGTGGCGCAGCGTGCCGAGCAGGTTGACCTTGGAAATCTGGCCGAGCAGCAGGTAGGCGGCGGCGATCAGCGCGACCGTGGTCAGTACGGTGCGCCAGCGGAAGCGTTCGAGCTTGGCCAGCGGGACCGCGGTGTCGGGGCCGAGCAGCTCGTGCCTGATCTCGGTGAGGCAGCCCTGCGAGTCCCGCATCGCCGACCAGCCCCAGGGGGCGAGCGCGACCGGCTGCAGCACCGCGCCGACCGAGGACTCGTCCACCGGCCCGTACCCGGCCCGCAGCGCCGCGACAGCGCGGGCGGGCCCGGCCGTTTTCCCCAGGGTGGCCAGGAGCTGGGCCACGTCCAGGCGGCGGGCCAGCTCGCTGGCGCCCGGCACGGCCGCGTCCAGCGAGCAGAAACCGGCCTGGTCACCGTCCAGGCAGAGGTTCTCAGGGCGCAACGCCCGGTGGGCGATGCCGGCGTTGTGCAGCGCGCGCAGCGCGGCGAACAGGGCGGCGGCTTCCTGGCCGGTGACCGGGTCCGGATCCTGATCGGGGCTGAGGCCGGACCGCGGGACGGCGCGCGGCCGGGCCAGCACCAGGACCAGCGCTTCGCGCGGGGTCTCCTCCAGCAGCAGCACCCGGGGGCCGAGCACGCCGCGTTCCTTGGCCAGCGAGCAGGCCAAGGCGAGCCGTTCGAGCTGGGCGCGGGTGCTCAGCGTGACGTGGCCGGCCACGCCGGGCCGCAGCCGGATCAGCGCCCACAGCCGCCGGGCCAGGCCCGCGCCGCGGGTGTCACGGTCGGCCATGTGCACCTCGACCGGGGTGGCGTCGATGAGGTGACCCTCCAGGCGGACGTAGCCGGGGCGGTCGCTGGCGGCCAGGTCGCGCAGCGGGATGCCGCGGCGGGTCAGCCAGGGCACCAGGTCGGCGGCGCTCGGCCTGACCGAGGCCGCGCCCAGCGCCCAGCGCGCCAGCCAGCCGATGGCCAGGCCGCCGAACAGCGCGATGGCCACCGCGAACGGGGTCAATGTGTCCACGGCCAGCCCGGTGATCAGCAGCGCCGCCGCCAGGCCCGGCCACCAGCGTGACCAGTGCGCGCGCCGGACCTGGTCGCTGGCCACACCGAAGGCGACGAACGCGGTGTCGATCACGAACGCGGACGGGTTCTTGCCGTGGATGACCGCGCCCAGCACCGCGCCGTGCTCCGCGCGCCAGACCGCGTAGACGGCGATGGCGACGGCCGCTCCGGTCAGCAGGGCCAGGCCGGCGTTGCGCGCGTCCCGCCAGTTCCGGCGGGCCAGCTCGATCGTGGTCACGACCAGCAGCACGAAGCAGCCGATGCCGGCGGCCACCGCGGCCGCGAAGGACAGCCAGCGCGGGATGTGCAGCAGCCAGGTGGAGACGTCGTCGGCGACCTCTTTGCTGCCGAGCGGCAGCGCCCGGATGGAGCCGATCACGACCGCCACCACGGCCAGCGCGACCAGTGCGGCCAGCAGGTCGGCGGGACGGCGCACCCGTCCGGCGCCCCGCTTCGCCGGGGGCGGGAGCGTGATATCCGGGCCCTGCTGCCCGCGGACCGCCGTCATAATCCGGCAAACTACCCAGTCAGGCGGTCAGCACTCCCCGGCGGGTCCGGTTGAGCCGGGTTGGATGGGCACGATGGGCAGGGTGGCGCCCGCGGGATAGCCGTGCCGCTGGCCGCCGGCCAGGATCCAGGCCTGCTGGCGGCCGTGCACCTGCCAGGTCTGGCCGGCGCCGGTGAGGTCGACGATCGCGGTGTCCTCGTCGACCCCGATCACCGCGGTGCCGGCGGGCAGCCGGGCGTCCGCGCGGGTGAGCAGGTCGGGCACCCAGGCCAGCATCTTGTCGAAGTGCGGCAGCACGCGCAGGCCCGGCACCACGCCGAGCCCGGGATCGGGGTCCTGGGTGGGGGCCCGCATCGCCGGGACCCAGGAGGTCAGCGCGATAGCTCCGGCCGAGCAGCCGGCCAGGGCGGAGCCCGACCGCCAGGCAGCCTCGATGGCCTGCCACACGCGGGTGCCGCGCAGGGTCTGGGCCAGGTAGGTCGGGTTGCCACCGGACAGGTAGATCAGCCCAGCGCCGTCCACCTGGGCGGCGAGCTCGGGTGCGTCGGCTTCGGCGCGGTCGCGGACCAGGAGCGGGACCTGCTCGACCCCGAGGCGCTCGGCCTGGGCGGCGCCGAGGTCGAGCCAGCGCTTCAGGCTCTGTTCGCCCTCCGGGGCCGCCGCGGTGGGCAACTGCACGTACCTGGGCGGGCGGCCATCGAGCAGCAGGCCCTCGACACCGGCCATGACGGGCAGGTACTCCCCGCTGCCCACCAGGGCCAGCGGCCCGGGGCTCACCCGCGCCCCCCGCCCGTGGCCGGTCCCCAGGGCCCGGGCGAGAGCACGGGCGAGAGCACGGGCGAGAGCACGGGCGAGAGCACGGGCGACGACACGGGCGAGAGCACGGGCGACGACACGGGCGACGACACGGGCGACGGGCTGAGTGAGAGCCCGGGCAGGCTGGGCGAGCACGCGGGCGAGGAGTTGGGCGAGCACGCGGGCCGGGGCGCAGGTGAGAGCCCCGGCGAGGGCGCGGGAGTTGCTTGACGCGGCACGCGACCATCATGCCTGGTGGCGGGCGCGGCCGTGACCCGGCCGGGCCTGAAGACCCGCGTGAGCGCGACTCGCACCGTTTCTTGCGATATGGTTGTGGCAACGTAACCTATCTTGGGAATGCGTTGCCACAACCAGAACATCAGTTGTCTTTGATCACGAGGGCCATCACGGCGATGAGGCGGCCGGGGGCCTCGGGGAACGGCTTGGTCAGGCCGGTGGGCACGAAACCCTGCCGTTCGTAGAAGCGGCGGGCGCGCACATTGTCGGTGTGGACCCACAGCCGGATCCGCCGCTTGCCTTCGGCGCGGGCCCAGGCGACGACCTCGGCGGTCAGGCGGCCGGCCAGGTCGCGGCCCCGCCAGGCGGGGCTCACCCACATGACCCCGAGGCCGCACTCGTCCGCGTGCGGGCGCGGGGTGGCCCCGACCATGCCGACCGGGCTCTCATCGAGCAGCGCTGCGAACGCGACCCCAGTGCGGAGGATCTCGCGCCAGCGTTCCTCGTCGTACGCCTGCGCCTCGGCGAGGGTGGGGCCAAACCAGTCCGGCGCGTCGGCGAGGGCGGTCAGCCGGACCGCACGCAGCACCGGCCAGGCGTCCTCGGTAAGCCGGACCACGGCCGGGCCGGGTTCGCCGGGCACCGCGGGCGCCGCGTTGCCATCAGCCACGCGACGATTATCGCGGAGCATCCGCAGGGTTCGGCCGCGGGCCGGCCGAGGCCGCGATGACCTCGCAGATCGTGTCAGGCACCATCAGTACGCAATTTACCCGTTACGGAGGGTTGGAATTTACTCTGGCAATTACGCGGGGCATCCTATTTAATACGATACGCAATTGCGACGGGCTCGGAGAATGGCATGAGAAAGCGAGGCCCCTCCATACATGAGATGGAGGGGCCTCGCTCGGCCACACCACGCCGACCAGCCGATTTCTCGGCCAACAGGCACCGGTTGACCACGTCGCCAGGGCCGGAGAACCCGCCTGGAAAACTAGTTTCCCGGTTTTCCTGCGCTACCGGAGTTTCCTCCAGCGTGGCCCCCGTTTCCGGCGACAAGAGAATTTCTACTCAGCTTTTAATGCCCGCGCAAGAGTTTCTGGCCAGCAAATCTCAGAAATTTTTCTTATCCACACGTCATCCACAGCGGACCCGGTGTTATCCCCCGGACCTCGGGATCTTCCACCGGCTGGTCCACAGGACTGTCCACAGCAACCATGGTTCACTAAGTGATCGCGCGGTAGGTCAGAAGGGTGACCCAGGTCACCAGATGGGACAGGATGGTTCCGGGAGGGGAAGGAGCCGGGGATGGACGGTCGCAGACCAGCGCACGGCGCGGCCGGACACGGCCTGCCAGACACCGGGGGCCAGCCGGGCGCCGAGGGCACGGACAGCGCGGACGGCGTGGGCGCGCCGGTGATCTTGCTGGCGGACGCGAACAGCGACGTGGAGCGGGCGCTGGTCAAGCGCTGGCTCAGCGACGCCGAACTGCGGCCGTCCGCGGTGCTTCCGCTGGACAGCCAGGGGCTGGCCCGGTCGCTGGACGAAATGCCGCCGGACACCATGGTGACCGCGGCCCGGGTGGCCTGGCTGCCGCGGCAGCGCGACGGTGAGGCGCCCACCGGCGGCCTCGGTCTGCTGCCGATGATCAACCCGCGCCACCCGCCGACGCTGTGGCAGGCCAGGATCGCCAGGCGCGAGCCTGACCGGGCCAAGGTGGTGCTGGCCGAGCCGGCCACCGTGGCCGCGCTGCGCGCCCGCTGGGGTGGCACCGGGTCGTTCGCGCACTTCGTCTCGCTGCAGGCCAGGCTGGCGCTGGAGCGGGCCGAACGGCCGCTGCGCGGGTACAGGTACAAGGTGCCGCGGCACGTGGTCGAGGCGATACAGGACAGCCCGCAGTTCCGGGGTGAGGTGACCGCGCTCGCGGCCAAGCTGAAGATGGCCGAGGCGGAGGCCATGGACCTGGCCGAGACCGGCCTGGAGGGCCTGGTCGCGTCCATGAGCCCGCTCGCGGTGGACGTGCTGTCCGGCGCGCTGCGCCCGCTGCACGCCCGGGCCTGGGAGGTACAGGCCGACACGGCCGGGCTGGAACGGCTGCGGGAGCTGAACCGCAGCCACGCGCTGGTGTTCCTGCCCAGCCACCGGTCCTACGCCGACTCACTGCTGCTGGCCGACGTGCTGGCGGACAACGACTTCCCGCGCAACCACGTGCTCGGCGGGGACAACCTCAGCTTCTGGCCGATCGGGCCGCTGGCCAAGCGGGCCGGGGTGGTGTTCATCCGGCGCAGCTTCGGCGGTGACGAGATCTACAAGCTGGCGCTGCGCGAGTACCTGGGCTACCTGCTGGCCAAGCGGTTCAACCTGGAGTGGTACATGGAGGGCGGCCGGTCGCGGACCGGCAAGCTGCGCCCGCCCCGCTACGGCCTGCTCACCTACCTGGTCGAGGCGATCGAGCGCGGCTACGCCGACGACGCCTACATGGTGCCGGTGTCCATCACCTACGACCAGCTCCGCGAGGCCTCGGCCATGGCCGTCGAGCAGGGCGGCGGGACCAAGCGGGCCGAAGGCCTGTCCTGGCTGGCCTCCTACGCCAGAGGGCAGCTCAACCGGATCGGCACCGTGCACGTCAGGTTCGCCGAGCCGTTCTCGCTGCGCGAGGCCATGGCTGTCGGCCAGGACCTGGGGGACCAGGACCGGGCGGATCAGGATCCGGTGGACAGGGACGCCTGGCGGCTGCGGCTGCAGAAGGTGGCGTTCGAGGTGGCGGTGCGGATCAACCGGGTCACCCCGGCGACCGCGACCGCTCTGGTCACGCTCGCCCTGCTGGGCGTGCGCGACCGGGCCCTGACCCTGCGCCAGGTGCGCCAGGTGCTCGAGCCGCTGCGGGCCTACCTGATGGAGCGCGGGCTGCCGTATTCCGGCGAGGCGCTGCGCACCGAGGCGGGGGTGCGGCGCGTGCTGGCCGCGCTGGCCCAGCAGCACGTGGTGACGATCTACGACGGCGGCGAGGAGCCGGTGTACGCGATCGAGCAGGGCCAGCACCTGGTGGCCGCGTTCTACCGCAACAGCGCGATCCACCATTTCGTGGACCGTGCGGTGGCCGAGCTGGTGCTGCTCAGCGCGCCCGCCGACCGCTGGGACGAGGCGATGAAGCTTCGCGACCAGCTCAAGTTCGAGTTCTTCTTCCCCGACAAGGAGTCCTACCGGACCCAGCTCTCCGCGGAGCTTGACCGGCTGGACCCGCGGTGGGAGAGCGTGGCCGGGCGGGCCGTGCTGGAACGATCGCCGCTGCTGATGGCGCACCGGGTGCTGCGGTCCTTCCTGGACGCCCAGCTCGTGGTGGCCGAGCGGCTGGCCGCCCGCGGCCCGGCGCGGTCGGTGGAAGACAAGGAATTCCTGGACGAGTGCAGCGGCGTCGGGCGGCAGATGCTGCTGCAAGGCAGGCTGCACGGGCCCGAGTCGCTGTCGCGAGAGCTGTTCTCCAGCGCACTCAAGCTCGCGGATAACCTGAACCTGACCGGCTCGGCAGTGAAGGGGGAAGGGGAGGCGGGCGGGGAGCCGGCCGGCGACGAGACGGCATCGCACGGGGCCGGGGAGGCGGGTGAAGGCACGCTGACCGAACGCAGGCAGGCCTTCGCGACCCGGCTGCGCGACCTGGTCGCCCGGGTGATCACGATCGACGAAATCGACGCGGCGTCGCGGCGGGAGGCAGTCGGTGTCGAACCCTAACGGCCCGGCCGGTGCGGCGGGCCCCACCAGCGGTGACCGGCCCAGCGCCCCGGACACCCGGGCCGGCAGCAGGCAGTGGCCGGAGCAGAGGCTGATCGCCGACGCCGGATCCGGGCCACAGGGCCCGCAGGTCGGGGCGTTCTTCGACTTCGACGGCACGCTCATCGACGGGTACTCGCTGACCGCGTTCGCCCGCCACCACCTGCGCTCGCTGCAGGTCTCCCCCACCGACCTCGGCCAGATGCTGCTGACCGGGCTGCGCGGGGTGAGCAGCGAGGCGGACTTCGAGCGGTTCGCCGAGCTGAGCATGCACGTGTGGGCGGGCCGCAGCGAGGACGAGCTGAGCGAGCTCGGCGAGCGGCTGTGGGTGCAGGGCGTGGCCGGCGCCCTGTACCCGGAGGCGTGGCGGCTGGTCGAGGCCCACCAGCGGGCCGGGCACACGGTCGTGCTGGCCTCGTCGGCCACCAAGTTCCAGGTCGAGCCCGCGGCCCGGGCCCTGGGCATCGAGCACATCATCGTCTCGCCGGTGGAGGTCGTGGACGGGATCTGCACCGGCCGCCCCGGCGGGCCGCTGCTGTGGCGAGCCGGGAAGGCGGCGGCGGTCCGCGAGTTCGCCGCAGGCCACGGCATCGACCTGGCCGAGAGCTACGCCTACTCCAACGGCGACGAGGACGTGCCGTTCCTGCGGACCGTCGGGCGGGCCAGGGCGGTCAACCCGGGTAAGCAGCTGGTGGTGGCCGCGCGGCACTACGGCTGGCCGGTCTCCAGATTCCGGTCCCGCCGGTCCGGCGTCACCGACATCGCCAGGACCGCGGCCGGCCTGGCCGGCATGCTGGGCGGGTTCGCCACAGGCACGGCGCTCGGCGCCACCACCGGGTCGCGGCGGGAAGCGGTGGACCTGGGCATCACGCTGGCCGGGGAGCTGGGCAGTGTGCTCGCCGGGGTGCGGCTCGAGGTCACCGGGGCCGAGCACCTGGCCACCCGGCCCGCGGTGTTCCTGTTCAACCACCAGAGCCAGCTCGACGTGCTCATCCTGGCCAAGCTGCTGCGCGGCGGGTTCACCGGCGTGGCCAAGAAGTCACTGGCCAACCACCCCGGCTTCGGACTGGCGTTCCGGCTGGCCGACGTCGCGTTCGTGGACCGCGGCAACACCGACCAGGCGCGCAAGGCGCTGGAACCGGCCGTGCAGCGCCTGAAGGACGGGATATCGCTGGTCATCGCGCCGGAAGGCACCCGGTCGGCGACCCCGGCGCTGGGGTCGTTCAAGAAGGGCGCGTTCCACGTCGCGATGCAGGCCGGGGCGCCGGTGACGCCGATCGTCATCCGCAACGCCGGCGAGCTGATGTGGCGCAACGCGGCCACGATCCGGTCCGGCAGCGTGCAGATCACGGTGCTGCCGCCGATCCCGACGGACGGCTGGACCGCCGCGGACCTGGACGCCAGGGTGCACGAGGTCCGCCAGCAGTACCTCACCACGCTGGCCGACTGGCCGGGCCGCGGCACCGGCCGGGTCGAGGTCACCGAGCCCGTCGCCGGCGGCCCGCCTCCCGCGGCGCCCCTGGACTGGGGTTCGTCGCCGCACATGAACCCGCTGGAGACGGCCATGTGGCGGGCCGAGGCGGCCGACCCCAGGCTGCGGGTGAACGTCAGCCTGCTGGAGATACTCGATCCCGCCCCCGGCTGGGACCGGTTCCTGGCCTCGCACGAGTGGGCCTCACGGATGGTGCCGCGGA
Organism: Streptosporangiaceae bacterium; assembly: GCA_036267135.1. Lineage (GTDB taxonomy): Bacteria > Actinomycetota > Actinomycetes > Streptosporangiales > Streptosporangiaceae > PALSA-505. Next base: position 70,068 of record DATAWQ010000019.1, read on the forward strand.
TGCGGCAGCGGGTGGCCGAGCCGACGTTCGGCCTGGGCACACCCACCTGGGTGACCGTGGGCGAGCTCGACCTGAACTATCACGTGCACCGGGTCAAGCTGACCGCGCCCGGCTCGATGCGCCAGCTCCTCGACGTGGTGCAGGAGTTCGCCGCGGCCCCGTTCGACCGTGACCGCCCACTGTGGCAGACGCTGCTGGTGGAGGGCCTGCCCGGCGGCCGGGCCGGATACCTGGTGAAGAGCCACCACAGCGTCACCGACGGCCTCGGCGCGGTTCAGCTCATGGCCAGGCTGCACAGCCGCAGCGCCGAGCACGACCCGGACCGGCCCGAGCCGCCGGTGCCCGCCCCGTTCGACACCTCCCGGCTGAGCCTGCTCACCGGGCAGGTCGCGGACGCGGCCAGATCCACCCCGGTGGCCGCGCTGCGCGAAGGCATCGGGGCGCTGAGCCGGCTGGCCCGGCCGTGGGAGACGATCCCGCAGGCGGCCGGGCGCGCCGTCGAGGCGGCGGCCGCGCTGGCCCGCACCGCCGCTACGCCCCCGCCAGGTTCGGAGCTGCTGGCCAGGCGCGGCGGCGGCTGGCACTTCGAGGCGATCGACGTGCCGCTGGCCGACCTCAAGGCCGGGGCGAAGGCGGCCGGCGGCTCGCTCAACGACGGGTTGCTGGCCGCGGTGATCGCCGGATTCCGCCGCTATCACCTGCGGCACGGCGCCGAGCCCGGGCGGCTCACCGTCGGCTTCCCGATCAGCCTGCGGGCCAGGGACGACCCGCAGGGCGGCAACCGGTTCACCGGGGCCAGATTCGCCGCGGACCTGGCCGAGCCCGACCCGGCCACCACGATCGCCGCGGTGCGCCAGTACGTGCTGAACGCCAGGGCCGCGAACGCCGCGGCGGCCGACGCGGTGCCCGCCGCGCTCGGCCAGGCCCTCGGCTGGCTGCCGCCGCCGCTGATCGCGGCCGTGTCGGGCCGGCTCACCAGCCTCAACGACGTGCAGGTTTCCAACGTCCCCGGGGTGCCCTACCCGGTGTACATCGCGGGGTCGCGGATCACCCACATGTACCCGTTCGGCCCGCTGCCCGGCTGCGCCGCGATGGTCACCCTGATCTCACACGACGGCGAGTGCTGCATCGGCACGAACACCGACACGGCCGCGATCACCGACCCCGGCGGTCTCGCCGACGACCTGCGCGCGGGCCTGGCCGAGGTTGTCGCGCTGGCCTGATGTCCCGTCTCAGCGCGGCAATCAGGGCATGGGCAGGGGGCCTGGTGTCCTTGACGCGGGTTTGTCTCAGTCAATCTTGTCTCGCGGCTTCACTGCCCGGCACCTGACGACGTAGGTGCGGAGGGTGTAGTAGGCGACGGTCGCGCCGTGGTCGCCGGCGGGGCGCTGCCAGATCGCGGCGGTGCCGATCGCCTGGTTGTCGGCCCATCCGCCAGATTCGGCAGGCCGCTGACGACTCACGCGGTCAGGATCGCCACAAGGGGGGCTGCTCAGGTGTCCGTTTCATTCAATACCTGGCCTGGGGAATCCTGCATGATGGCGGTGTGACCTTCGAATCCAGGCATCTCAGCGAGCACATGGACCTTCCTGCTGACAAGGTGTATGCCTACGTCTCAGACCCGGTCAACCTGCCGCGATGGGCACCCGGACTGGGGAATGCCGTCGAGCAGATCGACGGGCAGTGGTTCGTGGACACGCCGGCCGGACGCGTCCGCCTCGCCTTCGCTCCGCGCAACGACTTCGGCATCCTCGACCACTACGTCACACTGAATTCCGGCGAGGTCATTTATGTCCCGATGAGGGTGATCGCGGACGAGAGTGGTTCCGAGGTGCTGTTCACGCTACGGCGGCGACCGGGCATGACTGACGCGGAGTTCAAGGCTGACGCCGACGCCGTGGCAGCCGATCTCGCCAGGCTCAAGCACGTCCTTGAGGGCTGACGGCCGTCTTCGGTGAGACGATGGCGAGCAGAGCTTCAGCGGATTACCTGCGTGAATTGTGCTGGGTGATCCCGCTCCAGCCACGACTCATAACCCACATTCCCGGGCCAGTCGTGGCCAGCCACCACCAGCCCGGGAAATGCGCCTGCCCCCGCGACCAGCGGAACGAGCGGGCAGGCGCCATATTCTCAAACCGCACCCGCCGCACTCCGCCAGCTGGACACGGCCGCGGCCGTCATCGCCAGCGAACTCCAGCTCAACACCACTGCCCCAGCTCTCAAAGGCAACACCGGCAGTCATGTTCCCCGGCCCGGCGGCGGTCAGCTTGCCGCTTATTCCGGGCTTCTTCCCCCGAACATCCAGCACATGATGTCGAAGGTCCGCAGCAAGGAAAGGTGGCTAGCACCAGCCGGGCACGGTCCGTCTCTAGCTCGCTGGCAAGAGCGTCGTCCCTGGTCAGCTGGCAGTGCAGGTCATGCCACCAGGCCTGGTCGTTCCGGGCCTGCCCCACGTGGCGAGGGGAGAGCCGATGCCGAGCGACGACGAACGCAGCCGGACGCCAGAAGGCGTGTTCGGCCGGGAACTGCACCACTACCGGGAACGGGCGTCGTCATCCAGGTCATCCCGCCAACGTCGGCGCCCATGAGTGGCTGCGCGGCGCGGGGTTCATCATCGCCGACCTCCCGGACCACCCGGCGGTGGCCTATCAGGACACGGCCGTGCGGGGCATGTCGCCGTCCGCGACTCCAAAGACCCCGACGGCCCCAAGCTCGTCACCTCCCCGACCGCCTGGCAGGCCTTCACGGCCACCGTCAAGGCCGGGCTCCCTCTCTGACCCGAGCCGCCCCAGGCTGTTACCAGAGACTCATTCGTCGTCCTCGGGCCGCCCCGGCTGCGCACGCCCGAGCTCAGCCGATTCGGATCGCGCGGCCGCCGCCTCGGCGGTCCGGTCAAGTCGCGCTAGCACGCCCGCCAGGGTGGTCAGGGAACGGGCGAGGCCGGGCCGGTACCGGTCGGGGTTGGCGGCGGCCAGCCCGCGGCGGATCGTGACGGCCTGCTGGACAGGAGGCAGCGCCTCGGCGGGCCGCGCCAGCGCCGAGCACCAGCCGCCGAGATTGCTCAGCCAGAAAGCTCGTTGTTCCGGGTCGGCGGTCACGGGCAGCGCCGCGGTAATGCGCTCGGCCAGCCGCACCGCCGCCTCGGCGAGAACGACGCTCGGGTGGGGGATGGCGTTGTAGATCGCGATCAGCGTCTCGAGGGGAGCGTCGACGCCCCCGGCGAGGCCCGCCACGTCGGGTATGGCCTGGCTGAGCAGACGTTCGGCCTCCGGCTCGTCGGTGCAAGCGTGAGCCAGCAGCGTGACCGCCCGCTTGGCCTGCCGGTCATCCAGGTCACGCAGGCAGGAACGGGCCAGGCCGGGTGCGGCGGCCAGTTCGCGGACGGTGTGCAGTTCGGCCAGCCGGCCGGGCCGCAGCGAGCCGAGCCAGTCGGTCTCACCGGGCCTGGGCGGGTACAGGTCCCGCAGCCACCTGGCCACCCTCACCGACGCGGGCACCCCCGGCACGCGCCCGGCCAGCAGGCGGGCCTCCTCCTCGGTGGCCGCGCCCAGCAGGCAGCCCACGGCGACCAGCTGGCGCGCCATCGGTTCGGTCAGCCCCCCGGGTCCCTGGAGTAGGTGGTGAACCCGGGCGCCGTCGTCCCACAGGCGGCTTTCGTGCCGCAGCAGTTCGGCCAGAACCGAGCCGATGTCCACCCGCACCGGCCCCGGTCCCGGGGCGTGCAACAGCGCCACCAGCGCGGCCGCGTGCAAGTCCAGCACCCGCCGGTCACCGGCGCCGCTGCCACCGGCGCCGCTGCCACCAGTCAGCTGCACGGCACGTTCGGGAACGTTGAGTTCGCGGGCGAAGGCGGTCACCGCGCGGGCGATCACGTCAGCGTCGGTCAGGTCTGCCGCCAGCTCGGCGGTTAGCTCCAGCTCGGCGATCTTCGCCGTCTGGGTGATTTCCCAGACCGCGGGCTGGCCAGCGCCGAGCTGATCCCACCAGTCACCGGCCGAGCGGGCCAGCAGCAGCACCCGCACCCTCGCGCCGACACCACAGGCCAGGGACGTCAGCATCACCCGCAGGCCAATCCGGGTCTCCGCGTCGTCGACCACCAGCAGGGCCGGCTGGCGGGTTAACCCCCGCAACGCCGCGATCGCCCGGTCTTCCTGGCCGTCGGCGACCCGCTCACACCACCAGCCCCGCCGGCGCATTCGCTCCGCCAGTTCGACCGCCAGCCGGGTCTTGCCCACCCCACCCGGCCCGGTAACCAACCGCAGCCGGCCCCCGGCGTCACTGTCACACCAGGCCGTCAGCGCGGCCAGTTCCACTTCGCGGCCGGTGAACCTGACCACCTCCCGCCGCGGATCCAGGAGCCGGGCCCAGCCCGTGCCCGGCGCTGGTTCCACCGTGGACCGCAGTAAATCCCGCAGCGCGCCATGATCGCGCATTCGGTCATACAACGCGGGCGCGAACGAGCCGGTCACCGCGCCAATCACGGCACCGGCAATCGCCCACCGGCCCCCAGCTAACAGAAAACCGGTCACCGCGCCGCCGGCGGCCAAGGCCACACCCAACCAGGCCACCACTCCCCCGTGCCAAGTCACCTCCCTATTTTGCCCGCTTTCGCCGCACAGCGGGCTATCTCATGCACAGCGCGACCGTCCGACCACGCAACTAGCCAGCCGAATCCACGCAGTGATCAGGGATAACCCTGATCACCGGGGTGTGGCACATCAGGGTGCGACCGGGGGTGATCCCGATCGACCGGTGTCGCTCGCGGCGGCAGTCTTGAAGCATGTACCCGACCACCGCGGACGCCCGTCTGGTTCGCGTCCTCGTGGCGGCGCCGGCCCTAGTCAACGGCGCCGTGGTGGCCTGACCCGAACGGAGACCCGATCAACATGCTCGCCCTCATCGTCCTGGCCCTCATCGTCATCGCGGCGCTGGCCGTCGTCGGCGTCGCCTTGCACCTGCTGTTCTCCCCCTTCCTGCTGACGGCCATCGCCGTCGTGCTTCTGATCAGGTTCTGGCCGCGCCGCTCCCACCGGTAGCCCACGGGCTGAACGGCACCGGGTCGACGCCTCGCGCCGGGCTTGCCGATCCCGCGATGCACGTCTGGGTGGCGGCAGACGGCTCACGGGATGTCGCGTTCGTGGCCGCCACCCTGCACGAGGACCGCGACCTCTACGGACGGGTGAACACGGCGTGGACGGCGATCGTGCTGTGCATCGCGGCGATGCCGATCATGTTCCAGGTCATGCCGAAGTCGGCCCGGTTGACCTGAAGTTCGCCGTCCAGCGACACCTCGCCGTCAGCGGTGGAGACTGTCGCGTCGAAGGCGGCCGGGCGGGCGTGGGCGCGGATGGTGAGCGTGCCGGTGACCCGCACGCCCTCGCCGCGCGGGGTCACGCCGTCGACGGTGAACGTGACGTGCGGGTGGGTGGTGATGTCGAAGAAGTCAGCCGAACGCAGGTGCTTGTCCCGGGTGCGGTTCTTCGTGTCGACCGAACCGGCCGCCACCTTGATGGTGCGTCCAGGTCCCGGCGAGCGTGCTGTCGTTGTGGTGCGGCAGTGTCAAGCGGGCAGCGCGCCGAGGGGGGGCCATGGCGGAGGAGGGTGTCACCACCCAGCACTCCGCGATGTGCCTGCGCCTGATGCAGGTGTTGCGCCGCGTCAGCCGGGGGGTGCGCCGCTGGCAGGATGGGGCCGCGACGGCACCGCTCAGCCCGCGGCACGTGGCCGCGCTCGAGCAGATCCTCGGCGGCCCGCTCACCGTCAGCGAGCTGGCCTCCCGGCTCGGCCTGACCCTGCCCACCGTGAGCGGCCTGCTCGCCGACCTCGACCGCGCAGGTTTCATCGGGCGCCATCCTGACCCGGCCGACCGGCGGCGCACGATCGTCGAGGTCATCCCGGCCCAGGCGAGCCTGATCAGGGAGTGGCTCTGCTCGAAACCAAACTGCACAGCCACGACGCCCAGCCCTGAGGCCGGATGAAGCCACCCGCGGGCGGGCGGGGCCGGTCGTTGCGGTTCGGTGGGGGATGTAGTACGGATGGGGCATGCCGGCGCCCGGGGACTCAGCGAAAGTACTGAGCGCCTTACGCCTGGGCTGGTACGTGGCCGAGGTGAGGGGCCGGAACCGGCCCGATGGCCCGAGACCCGCGGCGGATCAGCTGCCGAGCCGCGCGGGGCATGTCCTGCCACTGCACTTCGAGCGTACGGATGACGAGCTGCGGATCGAGGCCCAGGCCGTGCTGCGCAAGCTCTCAGACGATCTCGGTGTGGGCACGGTCAGCGGGAACGGCCAGCAGCAGAGCCAGGCAACCGTCATCGACCAGCAGGCACAGGCACTCGCGCGGACCGCGCCGGGTAGTGCGGCCGCCGCCGGGGCGTGGGACACCCTGGCCGCCAGCATCTACGGTTTCGATGCGCACGCCCAGGACACCCTGGCCGCCGAATCCGACACGTGCTATACCGCGTACCAGCTTGGCCGCGGGCTGGCCGAGGTGTACTGGGCACTAGATCCCGGCGTGGCCTGCGACCCGTTGACGCCGAACTGCTGGGAGTTCCTCGCCGGCGGGCACCGCTGCCGGGAGCTGGCCAGGCTGACGGGCCGTCTGAGCGCGTACTTCAATCCCTACTGCTGCCCCGCCATCGCCGGCACGCTCAGCCTGTGGCAATCGGTCGCCAGCAGCCCCCAGTGGCGGCAGGGCGCGCAGAGCTATCTCTTCCAGCAACTCCGTCACTGGTACGAGCTGCTCATCCTCGGCCAGGACCCGTCCACCCTGATCAAGCCCTACGCGCTGGTCAAGAACTGGCGTACCTCCCTTCGCGTGCTACAGGCACTGTGGGTCCAGCTGGTCACCACGATCATCAGCCTGGCCCTCGTGATCGCAGTCATCACCCTCGTCGCCGATGGGTCCAGCACTCCCTTCGTCAAGTCCCTCCTCGGAGTTCTGGGGGCAGCCGGCCTGTCCACCGCCGCCTTTCAGACCAGGCTCAAGACAACCGCACAGGGCTTGCTGACCCGGTTCAGGCAAGACGCGTACACGGACCTCGTCGCCGGGGAAATCGCGGTGGCGCCGGACAAGCCCGGGGTGCGCCGACAGGACAAGATCATCGCCGTGGAGATCAGCAAGCGGACGCTGACCACCGTCGCGGACGCCGATGCGCCGCCGCCATAGCGCTCCGGGAGCACAGCGGGATCGCTCCACACTGGATCTCACGATCAACTGCGCAGGTAGCCGAGGCCGCTGGGCACCTGGATGCACCGCGCCGCCAGCACAACAGCCGACGCGATCAACGATGGCCCGGACCACGTCGTGCCCGACCCTCTACCGCGATCCTGACGTCCTACCGCGATCCTGACGTCAAGGCCGCGTTAGGGAAGCTCTTCGGCAACAAGTGCGCCTACTGCGAGACGAGGGGATTTGCGGGCTTTCCGTGGGACGTCGAGCACTTCCGGCAGACCCGGCTCGCAGAGCTGGCGGCTCGCCTGCCCGGCAAGCGCTCGCGACGACCGCGGACATCGCGCACGCCGTCAGCTTCCCGATCGAGGGCGACTTCGTGACCGGCACCGTCTTGCACGCCGAGGGCGGCCAGCCACTGCTGTGACGCCGCTCCGGAGCAGGTATCGATGTGACGCTGCTCCGGAGCGGCATGACACCGCTCCGGAGCAGCGAAACGCACAGTCAGCTGATACCCGGCTGTTAGTTGCTCTCGGCCAGCGGATTATCAGCGCGCGTGTAGGTCCCGACCGCGGTGCACGTGCTGGCCGAGACGCACGACAGCCCTAGCAGTTCCTCCGGAGAGTTTGGGCTCCCGGTGGGCTGGGTCCGCCATGTGCCTTGGTAGTAACGCTCGGCCACGGTCGCATAACCAGCCGTGGGCGAGTACCCGACCGAGGTGCAGCCGGTGGCCGTCGCACAGGAGACGGCGGTGAGGATGATTGAGGCCGGGCTGGGCGTGGTCTGCGCCGTCCAGCCGGTGCCGTCCCAGTGCTCGGCCAGCGCCGCCCCGTTGCCATTCGTCCCGACCAGGGTGCAGTTGTTCTTCGCGGTACAGGAGACCCCGTTCAGCTGGCCGGTAATTGCCGACGAGCCACCCCGTGCAGACACGAACCGCCAGCGGCTGCCGTAGTGCTGCTCGGTCAGCCCCACGAAGTTGTTGATTCCGGGCCGCTGGAACCAGCCGACCGCGGTGCACTTGTCCGGTGCGGTGCACGAGACGCCCCTGAGGAAATCCGACCCGGCCTGTGGTGCGGGGATGGGTGTGGACTGGATCGTCCAGGTGCTGCCGTTCCAGTATTCGGCGAGGGTCGGTTCGGGGCGGGTCTGCGCTAGAGAGTTCCCGACCGCGGTGCAGCTAGTCGCGGACGGGCACGACACCGCGTCCAGGAATGAGCTGATAGCGCCCGAGGGGCTGGGCACGGACTGAAGGGCCCAGGTACTGCCGTCCCAGTGCTCGGCCAGCGGCATGGAGCCGCTGCCGCTGAGCGTGTAGTCCCCTACCGCGGTGCAACTGGTCGCCGACGAGCACGAGACGCCGGTCAGGTCGCTGAAATTCGCGCCGGACGGGTTCGGCGAGGTCTGGACAGTCCAGGCGCTGCCGTCCCACACCTCCACCAGCGTCACCGTGCCCGCATCGCTCTCGTAGTTCCCGACCGCCGTGCAACTGGCCGCCGACAGGCACGAGACGGCCTGCAACTGGCCGTTGACCCCGTCAGCGGGGGTGGGGGTGGGCTGGATCGTCCAGCTGGTGGTGGAAGCGCTCGCTCCCGGGACGGCACCTATCATCAGGCCTGCCGCCATCATCGTGATCATCAAGCCTCGCAGCATGTCTGCCCTCCGCAGCGTTTCAGTGGGGGATTGAAGTTCCAGCAAAGGTTGAGGTAGTTCTTTGCTCAGGGTTTAGACGCCCGTGAGGGGCGTAACGTTTACCGGACCCCAAGTAAACGTCACCTCGCACACAACCGGACACGTAGCGTTAAGCATGACGTAGCGATAAGTTTAAAACACGGAAGTTTTGGCGCACGGAAGTTTGGCGCCAGTTAATTCGTTCGGCGCACTGTTTGTTTCGTGCACTGTGCGGAATGGAATTTACTGTCTGCGGATTAGCGCGCCGGAAATCGGGCATAGAAATAGGCGAGGCCCCTCCATGCATGAGATGGAGGGGCCTCGTCCGGCCTTACAGTGCTTACCTGCCGGCCTTTCAGCCGGAGGCTTACCTGCCGGCCTTTCAGCCGGAGGCTTACCTGCCGGCCTTTCGACCGGAGGCTTACCTGCCGGCCTTTCAGCCGGAGGCTTACCTGCCGGCCTTTCGACCGGGAGGCTACCTGCCAACCTCTCGGTGGGCAGGTCCCGCTGACCTGGCCGGAGGCTTACCGGCCGGTTGCCCGGCTGGCTTACCTGCCGACCTTTCGGCGGGCTGACCTGCCGGTTGCCCGGTGGGCCTGACCTGCCGACTGCTCAGCGGGTTGTGGTTGCCGATTGCTCGATGACCACGCACTGAATCGACCGGTCACCGGGGCCAGAAACCCGCCCGAAGAACCGGTTTCCCGATTCTTCCTGCGTTACCGGAGTCTCCCCCGGTGCGATCCCCGTTTCCGGCGACAAGTGAATTTCTACTCAGCTTTGAATGCCAGCGCAAGAGATTATGGGAAGCAATCTGAAAATTTTTGTTTATCCACACGTCATCCACACGACGCGCGCTGTTATCCCCCGGCTCCTCCACAGGATCCGGTGGATAACCGCCGCGATCACGACACCGCGGGCTCGAGGAAGGTCAGCGTGCCGGTGGCCGAGTCGAGTTCGGCCGGCACGCCGAGCGGGATCGTGGGCTGCGGCGCGGTGTGCCCGAAGCCGAGGCCCCAGGCCACCGGCACGCCCAGCCCGGCCAGCCGGTCGGCCAGCACCGCGGGCACGTCCTCGGCGGGGTTGCAGCCCGTCCAGGTGCCGAGCGCGATCCCGGCCACGCCGTCCAGCGCGCCGGAGCGCAGCAACTGGGTGAGCATCCGGTCCAGCCGGTAACAGTCCTCGTTCACGTCTTCGAGCAGCAGCAGGCAGCCAGCGAAACCCACGGAGGCACGGAACCGCCGACCGTCCCGCGACCCCCCAGCCGGGCCGGGTGGCACGTCACGACCGTCCAGAGTGCCCAGGTTGGCGGCGAGCATGCTGAGGTTGCCGCCGGCGGTCACGCCGGTGGCACGCCCGGGGGCCAGCCACCCGGCCGGGTCCGAGGCGAGTGTGCGGCCACCGGCGTCGGGGTCGAACAGCGCCTGGCGCAATGCTTCGGCCGCACCGGGGAACCCGGTGAAGCCGTCGCCCCAGATGTTGGGCGAGTGCAGCGTGGCCACGCGGAGCCGCAGTGCGAACGCCTCGTGCAGGGCGGTGACGTCGCTGAACCCGCTGAAAATCTTCGGCGGCACGGCGGCCATGGCGGCCCAGTCGAGCCGGTCCACGATGCGCTGCGCGCCGTAGCCGCCGCGGGCGCACAGCACCGCCTCGACGTCCGGGTCGAGCCAGGCCTGCTCCAGGTCGGCGGCCCGGTCCGCGTCCGCGCCGGCCAGGTAGCTGAGCGCCGGGTGCCGGGTCAGCGCGTGCGGGCCGACGTGGACGTCAAGGCCCCAGCCGGTCAGGATCCGGCAGCCGGCGGCGAGCAGATCCGGGTCGCCCCGGCCGCTCGGCGCGACCACGGCGACCCGGCTGCCCGGCCGCAGCCGCGCGGGCCTGCGCATCTGCCCGGTGAGCCGGACCGCGGCCGGAGCCAGGGCGCCGTTCATGTGACCAGCGTGAGGGCCGGCGCGCCGGGCGGCTCGAAGCCGAGCACCTGGCCGAGGAAGGACAGTTCGGCCTGCAGCGCCGCGATGATCGTCCCGGCCTGGCGGAACCCGTGCTGCTCCCCCTCGAACGGCAGGTAGGCGTGCGGGATGTCCCGCCCGGCGATCCTGGCCAGCAGCCGCTCGCACTGCAGCGGCGGGCAGATCACGTCCTCCAGGCCCTGCAGTAGCAGGAACGGCACGCTGATCCGGTCGGCGTGGTTGACCGGGGACCGGTCGTGGTAGATCTCGCGGTCCTGCGGCCAGGGGCCGACCAGGCTCTCCAGGTACTGGGATTCGAAGTCGTGCGTCTCCCCGGTGCGCCAGCCCGCCAGGTCGAGTATCGGGTAATAGATGATCCCGCCCCGGTAGACGCTGCCGGGCATGGTCAGCGAGCAAGCGCTGGTCCAGCCGCCGGCGCTGCCGCCCCTGATGACCAGCCTGGCCGCGTCCGCGCTGCCCTCGGCGGCCAGCGCGAGGCCCACCTCGGCGCAGTCGGCCGCGTCCACCACGCCCCAGTTGTGCACCAGTCGCTCCCGGTAGCGGCGGCCGTGCCCGGTCGAGCCGCCGTAGTTCACCTCGACCACGCCGAGGCCGCGGCTGGTGAAGTAGGCGATCTCCAGGTCGTACACCAAGGCGGCGTGGCCGGTCGGGCCGCCGTGCACGAAGACCAGGTACGGCGGCGCCTCCCCCGCGGGCCCGGTGAAGCGGGGGTGGCGCGGCGGGTAGACGTTGGCGTAGATGTCGCGCCCGTCCTGCCCGCGGAACGTGCGGGTCTCCGGCTTCGGCAGGTAGGCCGCGTCCACTGGGCCGACGGCGGCGGGCCGCACCACCCGCACCTCGCGACGGGCCGCGTCCACCAGCACGACCTCGTGCGGCCGGTCCGTGCTCGCCGCCACCGTGGCCACCGTGCCGCCGTGGGCGACCAGGGCCGAGGCCCAGCCGGTGTAGCGCGAGCCGACGTCGCGCAGCACGCCGTCCGGGCCGAGTATGGATAGCTTGGTGCTGTCGCCGCCGTGCACCGCCGCGATCGAACCGTCCGCCAGCGGTGCGAACCAGCGCTGGCCGAGTTGCCAGACCGCGCTGCCGAACTCCTCCTCGCGCGAGCACAGTGCTTGCGGCAGGCCCAGTGCTTGCGGCAGGCCCAGTGCTTCCGGCTCCCCCGCGGCCGGGCCGTCCAAGGTCAGCCGGTACAGGTTCCACCAGCCGGACGGGTCGTTCACGTAGACCAGCGTCCGCGGGCCGGTCCACTCCGCTTGCACGATCGACTGGCGCTCGCCGCCGGCCACGACCCGGGCGGGGCCCACGTCCCCACCGGTCACGTCCGCCACGCACAGCACGGTGTCGTCCCAGGGCATCGACGGGTGGTCCCAGCCGATCCAGCTCAGCCCGCGGCCGTCCGGCGACAGCCGGGGGCAGCTCAGGAAATGATGCCCGGCCGCGAGCACCCGCACCAGGCCCGGGTCATCCACGGCGGAGCCGTCCAGCGGCACGGCCACGATGTCCCTGGTGACATCCGTGGGCGCGGGCCCGGTGAAGGTCTCCCGCACGCCCCAGATCTCATCCAGGGTGGGGTGAACGAAGAAGTCGGCGAACCGCATGCCGGCCCGGATCTCCGGCTCCGGGCTGACCGGCTGAGGATCGCGGCCGGGCCGGTCCGGCTCTAGCCGGTAGAGCCGCTGGTCGGCCCAGTTCGCGAACACCAGCACCGGCCCCTCGACGCCGGACAGGCCGGTGTCGCGGCCGGCCCACGGGTGGCCGCCGTATTCGATCACCCGGCTGCGCACGTACCAGGGCGCGGGCAGCACCTCGTCGACGACGGGGGGCCAGGTGCCCGCGCCGGACACCCGGCACCGGATGAGCGTGGCCCGGCCCTGCTGCTCGGGATGCGCCTGCGTCCACCACAGGTCCCCGGCCAGCCAGCCCAGCCAGCTCAGCCGGTCATTCTCCCCGGCCACGTCGGCCGCCGAGATCGGCGACATCCAGGTCCCGTACGCTGCGACCTCCGTCATTGGCTCCCGCCTAGATCCATCAGCAGCCGCTCCATCACCCGCGCACCCCTGTGCTAGCCCGGGGGGTCGACCCGCCGGAACCCCCCGCGAGATCCATCAGCAGCCGCTCCATCACCCGCGCACCGAAGTGCAAGGCCGAGACGGGGACGCGCTCGTCCACGCCGTGGAACATCGCGTGGTAGTCGTAGCCGGGCGGCAGCGCGAGCGGGGTGAACCCGTACCCGGCGATGCCGAGCCTGGAAAACTGCTTGGCGTCGGTCCCGCCGGCCATGCAGTACGGCACCACCCGGCCGCCGGGGTCCTCGGCCAGCAGCGACCGGGTCATCGCGGCCACCAGCGGGGCCTCGAGCGGGGCCTCGAGCGGCGCCTCGGCGTGGTAGTACTCCCAGTCGACGTCGGGTCCGGTCAGTTCGTCCAGCACCGCGGCGAACTCCTCCTCACCGCCGGGCAGCACCCGCCCGTCCACGAACGCGGTGGCCTCACCCGGGATCACGTTCACCTTGTAGCCAGCGTTCAGCATGGTCGGGTTCGAGCTGTTGCGCAGCACGTTCGCGACCAGCACGCTGGACGGCCCGAGCCAGGTGGCCAGTTCGTCCGCGGACAGGCCGCCAGCCTCGGGATCGGTGCCGGCCGCGGCCGCCAGGGCCGCGAGTGAGGCGCGCACGGTGGGGATGATCCTGGACGGCCACTCGTGGTCGCCGATCCGGGCCAGCGCCCTGGCCAGGGCCGTGACCGCGTTGCGGGTGTTGCGGCGGGAGCCGTGCCCGGCGGTGCCGTGTGCGGTCAGCTTCAGCCAGGCGGTGCCCCGCTCGGCCGAGGCCACCGGGTACAGCCGCAGGCCGGGGCCGGCGTGGAACGTGAACGCGCCGGACTCGCTGATCCCCTCGGTGCAGCCTTCGAAGAGGTCAGGGTGCTTGCTGACCAGGTAGCCCGCGCCGTAAGCGGCCGTGTCCTCCTCGTCGGCGGTGAACGCGAGCACGACGTCACGGGCGGGCTGGCGCCCGGTGCGGGCCAGCGACCTGGCCACCGCGACCATGACGGCGACCGCGTTCTTCATGTCCACGGCCCCGCGGCCCCACAGCACGCCGTCGCGGATCTCGCCGGAGAACGGCGGCACGGTCCAGTCGGATGGCTCGGCCGGCACCACGTCGAGGTGCCCGTGCAGTAGCAGCGCGGGCGCGGCCGGGTTCGCCCCGGCGATCCTGGTCACCACGTTGGCCCGGCCGGGGGCCGACTCCAGCAGCGCCGCGTCGAGCCCGGCGCCGTCGAGCGCCGCGGCCACGAGTTCGGCGGCCGGGCGCTCGCACGCGTCGCCGCCGCCCCGGTTGGTGGTATCGATCCTGATGAGCTCGGCGGCCAGCGCCACCGCCTCGTCCTGTGCGATCTGGTCAGCCATAGGAATCCTCGACCGCGGCCGCGATCAGTGTCGTGACCGCCTTGAAGCAGCGGATCATTTCCCAGGCGGTGGGGCTGTGGTAAGCGACCGAACGCTCGCCTGTCCGCTCGACCGTGGGCACCACCGCGGCGGCCTGGGCGAGCTGGGCGGCGTCCACGTCCACCTCGACACCGAAGCCCGCCTCCTCGTGCGCCGGCTCATACGCCCCGGCCAGCTTGACCGCGCCCTCGGCGGCGGCCCTGATCGCCGCCGCGGTGATCGCGGGCGGGCGGCACACCGCCGAGTACCTGGACACGCAGTCCTTGACCGCGACGGTCGCCGCCCTGGGCGCGTAACTGGCCGCGTCCGCGCAGGTCACGTCGTCGCCGGTGACAAGGATCACCGGCACACCGTACTGCGCGGCGACGAACGAGTTCAGCGTCCCCTCGCTGGCCTGCCCGCCGTTCACCCGGACGCCGGTGACCGAGTTCGGCAGATAGGTGTGGGCCAGCACGCCGTCACGGCCCGCGCCGGCGTGGTAGCCGACGAACGCGACCGCGGCCACGCCGGGACGCTGGATGCCCTCGACCATGCTCAGGTCCTTGTGCCTGCCGGTGAGCATGACCGCGCGCTCGTCCAGGTCTTCGAGCAGCAGGTTGCGCATGGTCGCATGCGCCTCGTTGATGAGGACCTCGTCCGCGCCACCGTCGAAGAACCCGGCCACCGCCGCGTTCACGTCCGAGGTGAACATGCGCCGGCACCGCTGCCACTGTTCGGTGCCTGGCTCCACGTCGGCCGGCCAGGTGACTCCGGTGGCGCCCTCCATGTCCGCCGAGATCAGAATCTTCATGCCCGTCAGTGTGGCAGGCCGCCCGGCCCGCCCGCTCTGGGCCGGGGTGACCAAGCCGGGTCAGGCCAGGTCGATGAGCACCTTGCCGACCGCGCGGTGCTCGACGGCCTCGTGCGCGGCGACGATCTCGTCCAGCGGGAAGTGGTGCCCGGGCAGTTCGGTGAGCGCGCCCGCGGCGAGCGCCGCGGACGTGTCCGCGACGGCCTGTCGCAGGGCGGGCGCGGGCACGCCGTAGAGCAGCATGAACTCCAGGGTGATGTTGGCGGTCATGCACGCGCGCACCGGCAGCACCGGGTCGCTGCCGTCGGCGGCGTAGACCATCACTACCGTCTGCGGCCCGGACACGGCCAGGTCGAGCTGGAGGTTCGGGCCGAGCGCGACCTCCACGATCCGGTCGATGGGGGACGCGAACGCGCGCACCTGGTCGGGGGCGGACAGCTCACGGTAGTTGACCACGAGGTCGGCGCCGGCCTGCCGGGCGAGCTCGGCCTTCTCGTCGTTGCTGACCGTGGCCAGCACGCGGGCTCCGCCCCACTTGCCCAGCTCGATGGCGAAGTGGCCGACCGCGCCCGCGCCGCCGGCGACCAGCACGCTCTTGCCCTCTACCGGCCCGTCAGCGAACAGGCAGCGGTGCGCGGTCAGGGCCGGGACGCCGAGGCTGGCCCCCAGCTCGAAAGAGACGCTGCCGGGCAGCGGCACCGCGCGTTCGGCCGGCACCACGGTCCATTCGGCGGCGGTACCCCAGGGCTGCCCGGTGGCGGCCATCAGCACCCAGACCCGCTCGCCGACCCTCGCCTGGTCCACGCCCTCCCCCACGGCGTCGATAACCCCGGCCCCGTCGTGATTGGGGATCTGGAACCCGTCGATCGGGCGGGGCGTCGCGCCGGCCCGGCTCTTCCAGTCCGTCGGGTTGACACCGGAGACGTGTATCCGCACCCGCACCTGACCTGGGCCCGGCTCGGGCCGGTCCACCTCGGTCACCCGCAGCACGTCACGGGCCTTGCCGATCCGGTCGTAGATGGCTGCTCTCATCAGGGCCCTCCTCGCGGGCGTCGGCGGCACGGTGATCCTCTCATGTGGGGCTGGGACGGGGCCGGTGTGTGTGGGGGGCGAAGCCGTTCATTGCCCAAAACCGGACCGGGGACCGCCGGCGCCGCTGCGAAGATCAGCCGCTAAGAGAGCCGGGCGCCCGCGGGACCTGGGACAGCTACCGCGATGCGGTTGCCGCCGGCGTCCTTGGCCTGGCCGAGCGCGTGGTCGGCGGCGGCGACCAGGTCGGCGAAGGAACGGTCGCTGGCGTCGGCCGCGGCCACCCCGACGGACACGGTGAGCCGGAAGATGTAGCCCGCGTGACTGCCATCCTCGATGACCACCGGATCACCGGCGATCTTGTCGCGGAGCCGCTCGCTGATCCGGCGGGCCGCCTCACCCGACGTCTGCGGGAACACGATGGCGAACTCGTCGCAGCCGTACCGGCCGATCAGGTCGTAGCCGCGCAGATCCTCCCTGAGTGTGGACGCGATGCCGCGCAGGGTGCGGCCACTGGCCGCGTGGCCGACCGTGTCGCTGACCGCCTCGAAGTGGTCGATCTCCACCCGGGCCATGGCCAGCGGGGCGCCGGTGCGCTGGGCGCGCACGAACTCGACCTCGGCCTCCCGCTGCCAGGCGGGGGCGTTCAGCAGGCCGGTGGTGGCGTCGATCCTGATCTGGGCCACTAGCTGGGAATGCAGCAGGAAGCGCCGGTACAGCGCGGCCGGCGGCAGCGCGAGCGCCATCAGCACCGGGTTGATCGCGGCCACCAGGGCCAGCGAGACGCCCAGGCTGAGCTCGCTCAGGTCGAAGGTGATCGCCTCCCTGGTGCCGAACTGCTCACGCAGCCTGGACTTGGGGTCGGCGAGCCTGATCGCGGTGAACAGCAGGCCGTTGTTGATCAGCCAGGCCAGCGCGCCGCAGCCAAGCACCAGGCCGGTCCAGGTGACGACGTGCGCCCCGCCGCCCGGTCTCAGGCCCGCGACGCTGGCCGGCATCAGCCGGAACAGGCCGGAGGCACAGCCGTAGGCCAGGCTGATGGTCGCGTTGCTGAACACCCGGCGATAGACCATGCCGCGCTGCATCCGCCACAGTTTGTAAGCGCCCAGCGGGATCGGGGCCAGCATGGCGAAGGCGGGCGGGAGCACGATAGCGGTCGCCAGGTACCAGATGGTCTGCAGATCCCGGCCGACGCTGCCTTGGGCCTCCCGGGTGCTGTGGGTGGCCTCAATAGTGATGATTCCGCAGGCCACCAGTGCCGCGAAGATCGGAATCTCAGAAATTCGCCAGGGGGTCTTGGCCAAGACAATCGCGATCGTGACCGCCGCGATGGCGATCACGCCGACCACGTAACCGCGTAGCGGCTTGGCCAGTGTCCAGATTTGCCATGTGCGGACTGTAGCGGGCACATCGCGCGCGCTGCCGAAGACTCCTCCAGGCAGGCGGACGGCGGTCATATATCAACTCCCCGGGCACGAATCGGGGAACCCGAACCAATCGGTCAGTAACGTGAGGTAAGGAGCTAATGCCGTATAGTTACCGCACTCCACGATCGGCTGTCAAGGGGCGACCAGCCGTTCCGTTGGAACCATTTACTGCTATTCACCCTCTTTGCCACGCTTTATTGCGCTTTAATGATTAGACACCTTATTTGCGAAGGAGAAGCCCATGCGCAACGAGTGGATCTGAACTGCATGTCAACATTTGACTACACAGAGTGAATGAACGACGACTCTGTGTTGCCGCTATGGCTCCGGCGCTCCCGGGTGAGCGCGGTTTCGCGGCCAGGCCCCGCATTCCTGGCTAACGCTGAGCGTTCCTGGCTAACGCTGAGCGTCTTCCCAGCTTCTGCCACTGGCGCTTCCCGTGCTTCACCTGCAGAATCACCTAAGGCGGGTGAAATCACATCAGACCGGCATGGGTCGGCACGTGCCGCTGGACGGGCGGGAGGGTTGGATGCCGCGACGCGAACCTCGCGAGCGGACTGGCAGGCGTGGCGGGGTTGGCGCCAAGGTAGCCGGAGTAGCGGTCTTCGCCGCCCTGATCGTCACCGCCATGACCCCGGCGGCGCACGGCGCGGCCCGGGTGGCTGTGCGGTTCGCGGCCGCCATGCGGTCGATTCCGCGGCAGGTCTCGCCTGGCGCCATGGTCGTGCCGGTGGGCACGCCCAACGGCACCCCGTTCACCGGCACCGCCACCGTCGGCGCACTGTTCACCACCACGAGCAGCGGCGCACTCGGCACCCACTTCTGCACGGCCAGCGTGGTGCGGAGCCCGCACCAGGATCTGGCGGTCACCGCTGCGCACTGCATGCAGAACGTGTCCGGCGTGGTCGATTTCGTGCCCGGCTACCGGCAAGGCAGCGCGCCGTACGGTATCTGGCCGGTCAGCAAGGTCGTCGTGGACCAGGCCTGGTCGTCGTCGGCCAGCATCAACGACGACGTCGCGTTCCTCGTGATCAGGACGCCACGCCGCGGGGTCAGCCTCCAGTCCGTGACCGGCGCCGAGCAGGTTGGCTTCGGGCAGCTCGGACGGCTGCCGGTCCAGGTGATCGGGTACCCGGACTCGCAGGACCAGCCGCTCATCTGCCACGGGCGGACCAGCGTGCCGCTGCCGCGTCAGCTCAAGTTCGACTGCGGCCGCTACACGGCCGGCACCAGCGGCGGGCCATTCTTGATGGACGTCGCGGCCGGGAGCGGCACCGGCACGGTGGTCGGCGTCATCGGCGGGTACCAGCAGGGCGGGGATCTGCCGCAGATCTCGTACGCCGCGGAATTCGGCCCGAACGTGGCGCAGCTTTACCGGACGGCGGTCGGGGAGAGCTAGCTGGCCGGGGCTGGCGGCGGGCCGGGGCTGGCGGCGGGCCGGGCTGGCGGCGGGCCGGGCTGGCGGCGGGCCGGGCTGGCGGCGGGCCGGGCTGGCGGCGGGCCGGATTACAGGTCTGGGGGTGGGACGAGGCGGTCGATGCCGGCGAGCTGGCCGGGCGACGGGATCCACTCGCCGGCCGCGGCGTTGCTCTTGACCTGCTCCTTCGACATGGCGCCGGAAATCACCGAGGTGCATCCGGGGATCGCGGCCAGGCCGCCGATGGCCACGTCGAGCAGGGTGACGCCCTGCTCGGCCGCCCACCCGGCCAGCGCCTCGACCCGGTCCAGCTTGTCCTCGGTGATGTAGCCCTCGCGGTCGGCCAGCCTGGTGCCGGGGGCCGGCCCCTGGCCGCGCCGGATCTTGCCGGTGAGCAGCCCGTTGGCCAGCGGGAAGAACGGCAGCACGCCGAGCCCGAAGTGCCGGGCCGCGGGGACGACTTCCGCCTCGGCGTCCCGCTCGAGCAGCGACCAGTGGTTCTGCGCGGACACGAACGGGGTGGCCCCCATCCCGGCGGCCACGTGGGCCGCGTCGGCGATCTGCCAGCCGGACAGGTTGGAGTGGCCGATATAGCGCACCTTGCCCTCACGCACCAGCTCGTCGAGCGCGGCGATCGTCTCGGCGATCGGGGTGACCGGGTCGGGGGTGTGCAGCTGGTAGAGGTCGATGTGGTCGGTGCGGAGCCTGCGCAGCGACTCGGTCACAGCCCGCCTGATGTAGGCACGGCCGCCCTTGGCCCCGGCCGCGGCACCGTAGCCCATGTCGACCTGCTGGTGGCCGAACTTGGTAGCCAGCACCACCTGGTCGCGCCGTCCGGCCAGTGCCTCACCGAGCAGCTCTTCGGAGCGGCCGTCGCCACCGTACATGTCCGCCGTGTCAAACAGCGTGACGCCGGCCTCGATGGCCGCGTCCACCACGCTGCGGGTGCCGTCGGAGTCCAGCCTGCGGCCGAAGTTGTTGCAGCCCAGACCCACGACGGAAACCTGCAGCCCGCAATCGCCCAGTGGCCGGTATCGCATAGTTCAAGCCTAGTCGCGGCGCGCGGGACAGCCTGGCCCGGGGCCGCGGGGCGGCGGTGGCCCGCGGGGCGGCGGTGGCCGCGGGGTAGCGGTGGCCGCGGGGTAGCGCGAGCGGCCGAGGGGCGGGCGACGTGAACGCGGACTGGGGTGGTGCGTCAGGGCTTGCGGCCGACGACCACGTACACGTGGGACCGGCCCGGGTCCGGGTCGGGGTCTGTGCCGGGTTCTGGCCGCCACTGCGGCGCCCAGACCAGGCCGGGCTCGACCAGATCCAGCCCGGTGACCATGGCCTCCACCTGTTCGCGGGTGCGGGCCTGCGCCTGCGCGGTGGCCCGGTCGTACACCCGCTCCCCCTTGGCCGACTCGGGCCGGCTGTCGGCGGTGGCGTGCGAGAGGGCCACGAGGCTGCCGGACGGCAGGGCGCCCACAAGCTGGCCGATCAGGCCGGCCGGGTCGTCTTCGTCTGGGATGAAATGCATGACGGCCACCAGCAGCAGCCCTACCGGCTCGCCGAAGTCGATCAGCTTGCCCAGGTCGGGGTCGGCGAGTATGGCCGCGGGCCTGCGCAGGTCGTGCTCGATGATGAGGGTGTCGGCCACCCCGTGCAGCATGGCCCGGCCGTGCGCGAGCACGACCGGGTCATTGTCGATGCACACCACCCGCGCGCCCGGCGCGGCCTTCTGGGCCAGCTCGTGCACGTTTCCCTCGGTGGGCAGGCCGGTGCCGATGTCGATGAACTGGCGGATCCCCCTCTGACCCGCCATGTACCACACGGCGCGGCGCAGGAACGCCCGGTTCTGCAGGGCGAACATACGCACGTCAGGGATGGCGGCAAGAAGTTCTTGTGCCGCTTCCCTGTCGGCCGGGTAATTATCCTTCCCACCGAGCAGGAAATCGTAGATGCGAGCTGGGCTCGGGATATCGGGCCGGAACGTTATCCGCCACTCGTTGCCGGTATCCACATCCCACCTCAGTAGACAAAAAGCCTGTGCAGCCTCGGCTGTGTAGCCTCAACCCAGGGGAGCGGCACCCTGCGTTGGGCTAAGACTGCGAGCGGGATGCGGCCAGCCACATTTTTGCCGGAAGACGCCCAGAGCGCAATCGCATCGGACGCCTTCCGGGCTCTTTTTAGGCACCCGCGCCTGCCTGCCACCGCAGACCGCAAACGGCGGTGGCAGGCAGGTCGCGGGCACCGGTCCATCGGGCTAGACGCCAGGCAGGTCGAACTCGCCGTTCTTCGCCCCGGCGAGGAAGCACTCCCACTCGTGCGGGGTGAACACATGCGCCGCCTTGCCACGGTCCTTGGTATCACGGACCGCGACGCCCCCCTCAGGGAGATGCGCCACCTCGACACAACCGTTAGTGCTGCTAAAGCTGCTCTTGAACCAGCGGACGCCAGTCATTTCGGGGTTCATCCGCTTTCCCTCCCTGTAGAGAAACCTCGTGATGATCTTGCTAGAGCTTGCTGGGCTTGATCTTGATCGATAGCGGATGGAAATAGGGGTTACGTGAGTTCCCTGGCTACCTGCTCCGCCAGGGCCGCCGAATCGACCGGCGACAGCGCCGCCGCACGAAGCCGGTCGAACGCCTCTGTGCAAACTCGGACGTCCTTGTCTTTTTCCAGGTAGATAGGCCCTCCCCAGGAATCGAAGTACACGACGTCCGGGTCACCGCGCTCGGGGAACTCGAGTATGGAAAACGGGCCCATGAGCGCAGGATGAGCACCGGACGAGAAGGGGAGTACCTGCAGGGTGACGTTGGGCCACTGGCTCGCCTCGACGAGATGCTTGAGCTGGCTGGACATGACCTCTGGGCCGCCGATCGGCCGCCGTATCACGGTCTCGTCCAGGATCAGCCACACATCCGGCGGGTCGCCGCTGTCCAGCACCGCCTGGCGCTTCAGCCGCGCCTCGGCCATCCGCTGCAGTTGCTCTGGGTTGTCCTTCTTGTTGACCTCGCGCAGGACCGCCCGGGCGTAATCGGGCGTCTGCAACAGCCCGTTGACAACTTGCGTCTCGTAGATCCGCAGTCCTGCCGCTTCGGCCTCGAGACCGACGTAAATGCCAAAGCCGGTGGGCAGCACGTCGTCGTAGGCGGCCCACCAGCCCTTGCGGTGCCCCTCGCGGGCCATGTCGGTCAGCACCTGACGCTGCTGGGGGTCGGTGACGCCGTACGTCTCCAGCAGAGCGGTCAGGTACGCGGTCTTGGTCGGGGCCTTGCCGGTCTCGATGCGGGACAGCGTCGAAGCGGCCAGGCCGAGCTGGTCGGCGACCTCTTCGAGCTTGATCGAGCGGGCTTCCCTGAGGCGCCTCAGCTCACTGCCGAGCCGACGCCGTCGCACTGTCGGGCCGATAGGCACGGGCGGCTCACTCCTCTCCTCGGGGTGCGGAAGCGTGTGCCTGCCTCTGCAGACCTTGGGCCCCGCGAGGAGAGGGGTGTCCAGGATGGGGGTCCGGGCCGTGACCATCACATTACAGGAAACATGCGCTTTGTGAAATCCTACTTGCGATTGCGCCTGAAAAACTTGTCTCGCGCACTTGCATAGATGATTTGCGTGAATTGATGGGATTTGGGGGAAATACGGCGGTGCGGTGCAAGCCGGGAACGCGGCTGCGGACGGGAGCGGGGAATACGGCAGCGCGGTGCAAGCCGGGGGCGGGCCAAGGACGGAGGCGGGGTTACGCCGGCTGGGTGCGGTGGTGCTTCCAGGCCAGCCAGACCGTGACGAGGGCCAAGGGCAAGGCACCGGCCAGCATGGGGGCGCGAATTCCGGCCACGGTGGCGAGCGCTCCGCCGGACACCGCGCCCAGCGTCTCGGCGCCCAGGGCGACGCTGCCGTAGAGGCCGGTGACCCGGCCGAGCAGGGCGGCGGGCACCTGACGTTGCCGCATGGTGACTGCTGTCATGTTGAACAAGGCAAACGCCGCGCTGCTCGCGAAGATCATCGCCGCGGCCGTGATGACGTTGCTGGTAAGGCCGAGCACCGTCTGGCTGGCCGCCATGACCAGGCCGGCCGCCAGCAGCGACCGCCACGGGCCCAGCCGTCGTGTCAGCGGGGTGCCGAAGCCCCCGGCCAGCACTCCACCCAGCGCGCCGACGGCCAGCAGCAGGCCGTAGGCCCCGGGCTGCTGGTGCAGATCGGTGATCACGTACAGGACGAGCACCGCGAACCAGGCGGAGTCCATCGCGGCGATGACCCCCACGG
Source organism: Streptosporangiaceae bacterium (assembly GCA_036267135.1). Classification (GTDB taxonomy): domain Bacteria; phylum Actinomycetota; class Actinomycetes; order Streptosporangiales; family Streptosporangiaceae; genus PALSA-505. The sequence goes on from DATAWQ010000019.1 coordinate 93,222, forward strand.
CGATCGTGAGGTCCCTGATGGCGGGGTGCTGCCGCAGCCACCTGACGCCCTCGGCCAGGTCGTGCCGCACCGACGCCAGCGGAGCCATGCGGCGCTGGGGATACTGCTGCTGCGGCCTGGGTGGTGGCCGGAAGACGCTGGGCAGCGTGAGCAACAGCAGCACGGCGATGCCCAGGGTGCCCGCATTCACCGCGAACGGCAGGACCGCGGCCAGGCCGAAAAGCCACCCACCCGCGGCGGGCCCGGCCAGCTCGTTGCCCACGATCTGGCCGACAATCATCCGGCCGTTGGCTTGATCGAGATTGGCCGGCTGAACCAGCCGCGGCACGCAGGTCACCGCGGCGGTATTACGCAGCGCCGAGCCGGCGCCGGTCACGAACGCGGCCAGGTAGATCAGCATCAGCCCAGCGGCGTGGCCCAGGATCGCCGCCGCCAGGCCCATGATCACCGCGGCGCGGGTGATATCCACCGCGACCATCAGGCGGCGCCGGTCGATCCGGTCGGCGATAACGCCCAGGCCACCGCTCAGCAGCCCCGGCAGGCTCTGCACGGCGGTGACCGCCGCCACCTCCGACGGCGAGTGCGACAACTGGGCTACCAGCAGCGGAAACGCCGCCAGCCTGACGCCGTCACCGAAGTCGGCCAGGAACCCCGACAGCCAGTACCGCGCGAACGGCGCCCGCACCCCGCTGGCAAACGCGACCATCCCCACATCATGCCGGGCGAACGTCGCGCCGCCGCATGGTTCCGCTCCGGACTTGTTCCGGCCGGACTGTTGCTAACGGCCCGGTTGCTTCGTTAGCCGGCGCCCCAGGTCCAGGTGTCTTTGACCGGGCCGCGGACGGTACCGCCGAACAGGACGACATCGCGGGCGGCCGCGTCGTAGGCCAGCGCCTCGTCGGCCCGCGCGGTCGGGTGGGTCGCGGGCGCCTGCTTGGTCCAGGTCGAGCCGTCCCAGGTCCAGGTGTCACCGAAGTTGCGGCGGTCGTTGTTGATGCCGCCGAACATGACGATGGTGGCGGTGGCCGCGTCGTAGGCCATCGACGCGAGGTACCGCGCGGGTGGGCTGGTCGCGGGCGCCTGCTTGGTCCAGGTCGAGCCGTCCCAGGTCCAGGTGTCACCGAGGGCGCTGTCGGTCTTGCCGCCGTAGCCGCCGAACAGGACGGCGGTGCCGGTGGCCGCGTCGTAGGCCATTGACGCGTCATTGCGGACGGACGGGTGGGCCGCGGGGGCCTGCTTGGTCCAGGTCGAGCCATTCCAGGTCCAGGTGTCGTCGAGTCGCCGCCCGCCGCCCAGGCCGCCAAACAAGACGACAGCGCGAGCGGCCGCGTCGTAGGCCAGCGCCTCGTACCCCCGGACCGACGGGTGGGTCGCGGGGTCCCGCTTGGCCCAGGTCGAGCCGTCCCAGGTCCAGGTGTCGCTGAAGGTGCGGGACTGGGTGGCGCCGCCGAACAAGACGGCGGTGCCGGTGGCCGCGTCGTAGGCCATCGGCGCGAACCACCGGGCAGACGGGCTGGCCGCCGGATGCTGCCGGGTCCAGTTCAGCACCGAGGGAGAACGCGCCAGTGCCGCTGACTGCCAGAGGCCAGGAACACCAACGGCCGCCAGCGCGGCGGCCACGGCGGTGATCATTTTCCGGCTGATACGGAGCTGACGCATGGCCGACCATCCTCACGTAGTGGGCGGCATGAGCCGGCACCCCTCCGCCGGTCCAGGGGTTTCACCACTACGACGCCGCAGCCACGCCGCTGGTTGACACACCCGCCGGTGGTGGGCGCCCGGGGTCGCCTCCCTCCATCCATCCACCCGCCCGCCCGCAGAGTCGGTTCCATTCGTTGGCGTGAAGAGACGTACGTGCGGGAGCACGCACAAGTCTTCAAGATCACCGCAGTTGCAGGCGTCGGGCCGACGCGGCGGGGGCCTGTGACCGAAGTGGCGGGGGTCCGTTCGCTGGCGTGAAGAGTCGTACGGAGAGAAAGGCTCGTGGTAGCGATACTTTCTCTCCGCGTTGTTGGATTCGGGGGCGGGCCGGGGCGGCGCGGCGCGCGAGGTTGAGGGCGGGGCGCAGTGACCAGACACACGGGGGACGAGACATGGGGACGAGACATGGGGCCGGACACGGGGGCGGACACGGGGGCGGACACGGGTGGCCGGTATTGGGGGTGGGTGCGGGCGTGAAGCGGGTTCGGGGCGGCGCGGGGATGGGGTGGCTGGACGTAAATGACCGGTGGGTTTGGTGGGGAACGTAAAAGCTGGACGTTTGCACCGGAAAAGTTTGAGCGGGCGGGGACTGAAAGATTGGCCTGGTGTTTCTGGAGGGATTTATTTCGGGGAGTTCGCACCGAGAGTGAGACATACGTGCGAATTACTGGTGCGTAGCTTTTGGCGGCGCCACTCAAGAGCAGAGGCATCCTGGGCATTAGCACGATTTTCTCGACGCAATTGCGTGGTGGAACGGATTCTGATAGTACGACAGCGTGTCGGACCTGCGAGAACAGCCTGCTTGGGCGGGGCTCGGTCAGAACTGTCCGGTCAACCGGTCACTATTGGGGGGACTGCTCCCGAATTTGTGAATCACAAGTGTCGGTTCTTTAATACGACATCTTCGGGAGTGGCGCGAAATCTCAAATGCGATACCATGAAGTGAGCGCCTGATTACGCGCAAGACCGTCACGCAATTGCGTTAGTAATTACGTGGATGGGGTCAACAGTACCGCCGCGTACCTGGAGATCCCTAAAGTCACGGAACGACTGGCAGGGCCCCCCGCACCCCCAGGCAGACCGAGCTGGCTCACGGTGGCGGCGAGCGAGGCGGGAACCACGCGAGAGGAAGTGCGCCATGACCTCCCTAGGCCTGTCCGGCGGCCCGACCGCCCTGCGCATCCTTCTCGGCAGCCAGCTCCGGCGTCTGCGGGAGGGGCGGGGCATTTCGGCCCAGGAGGCGGCCAGGGCCATCCGCGGCTCGGAGTCCAAGATCAGCCGGATCGAGCTCGGCCGCAACGCGGTCAGGGAGATCGACGTCGCCGATCTGCTTTCGCTGTACGGGGTCACCGACCCGGCCGAGCGGGAGCAGATGCTGTCACTGGCCAGCCAGGCCAACCGGCCGGGCTGGTGGTACCGGTACAACGACATCTTGCCGTCCTGGTTCCAGGCCTACATCGGCCTGGAGGAGGCGGCGACGTCCATCCGCGTGTACGAGCCGCAGTTCATCCCCGGCCTGCTGCAGACCGAGGCTTACACATCGGCCGTCCTCAACCTCGGCGACATCCCCGACGAGGAGATGGAGCGGCACGTCGTCCTGCGCAAGGAACGCCAGCGCCGGTTCGTCCACGGTGAGCTGCGGCTGTGGGCGCTGCTCGACGAGGAGGTGCTGCGCCGCCCGGTGGCCGGGCCGAAGGTGATGCGAGAGCAACTCGAGCATCTGCTGGCCGCCAGCAGGAAAGGCAACCTCGTCCTGCAGATCATCCCGCGTGGCGTGGTCGGCCACGCGGCACCCAGTGGGTTCAGCATCCTGCGGTTCGGTGACGCCGAGATGCCGGACATCGTCTATGTGGAGCAACTGACCAGTGCTCTCTACCTGGACAAGCGGCCGGAGGTCGACCGCTATCTGCTGGCCATGGAGCGGATCAGCATTGTGGCCGAGGAACCGCGGGCTTCGGCCGGCATCGTCCAGGCGATCCTGGATGAAATGGGAGGCACAGCATGAGCAACCCCCCTACCGATACCCCGACGGTGGGGCTGAACGGCGCGGCCTGGACGAAGAGCAGCTTCAGCGGTCCGACCGGCGGCAACTGCGTCGAACTCGCGCACCTCTACGGTGGCCAGGTCGCGATCAGGAACTCCAGGCACCGGTCCGGTGCCGCGCTGCTGTTCACCTCGGCGGAGTGGGACGCGTTCCTAGCCGGCGCGAAGAACGGAGAGTTCGACCGCCCCCAGAACTAATCCCAGACCCAACCGACGTCCTGGGCCACCGGCCCAGGACGTCGGCGTTTCACGTCAAGGCGGCAGGAGGGACGGGGTGGTACGGCGGGGGGTGGTACGGCGGGGTGGTTAGCTCAGCGGCGGCGCTGCGGCCTTGGGGGGATGGAGTGGTGCGGCGGGGGGGCTAGCCCGGGGGTGGGCAGGCTTGGGTGGCGGCGTGGATGGCGGTGCAGATGGCGGCCAGGTCCTCGTCGGTGGTGATGTAGGGCGGCATGGTGTAAATGAGGTCGCGGAACGGGCGCAGCCATACGCCTTCGCGCACGGCCGCCCTGGTGGCGGCGGCCATGTCCACCTCGTGGCCGAGCTGGACGACGCCGATGGCGCCGAGGACCCGGACGCCGGCCACGCCGGGGAGCGCGGCGACCGGGGCCAGCCCGGTGCGCAGGCCGGCCTCGATCCTGGTGACCTCATGGTGCCAGCCGCCGGGGTAGCCGTCGAGCAGCGTGCCGATGGACGCGTTCGCGACCGCACAGGCCAGCGGGTTGCCCATGAACGTTGGGCCGTGCGCGAGCACCGGCAGCTTGCCGCCCGATATGCCGGTGGCCACCTGGGTGGTGCACAACGTGGCGGCGATGGACAGGTAGCCGCCGGCCAGCGCCTTGCCCAGGCACATGACGTCCGGGCTGACCCCGGCGTGATCGGCGGCGAACAGCGCGCCGGTCCGGCCGAAGCCGGTGGCGATCTCGTCGAAGATCAGCAGGACGTCGTGCTCGGAGCAGGCCTGCCGCAGCACCCGCAGATAGCCGGGATCGTGAAAGCGCATACCGCCCGCGCCCTGGGCGACCGGCTCCACGATCACCGCGGCCAGCTCGTCCGCGTGCTCACCAATCAGGGTGCTCAGGTGCGCCGCGTAGCCGGGATCGACACCGGCGTCGAAGCCGGCCGGCGGCAGGCTCGCGAACACCTGTTGCGTCACCATGCCCTCCCAGTCGCTGTGCATGCCGCCGTCGGGGTCACAGACCGACATGGCCATGAACGTGTCGCCGTGGTATCCGCCGCGCCAGGTGAGCACCTTGCGCTTGCCCGGCCGCCCCGCCGATAGCCAGTACTGCAGGCACATCTTGATCGCGATCTCGACCGAGACCGATCCCGAGTCGCACAGGAACACGTGCTCGAGCCCGGCCGGGGTGATCTGGGCCAGGCGGTCGCAGAGCCTGATGGCCGGTTCGTGGGTGAGTCCGCCGAACATGACGTGGCTCATCGTGGCCAACTGGCCACGCGCCGCCTCGTCCAGCGCCGGGTGCCGGTAGCCGTGGATCGCCGCCCACCACGCCGACATGCCGTCCACCAGCTCGTCCCGACCCTCGGCCGGCTCGGCCAGCCGCAGCCTGACACCGGACGCCGAGGCCACGACCAGCGGCGGATGGGTCCCCGGCATGGGGGCGTAGGGATGCCAGACCCGGCGTCGGTCGAGTTCGCTCAGCTCGGTGGGCACACCCGTACGCTACGGTGCCCGGCACCCCCGGCACTGCGAAGCCAAGACGCTGGGGGCCTGCCGGGCAGGACCCCAGCGCGCTGGGCGGTTTACGGGGTGATCGTGATAGCGCTCGGGTTGCGGCCGACTTTCAGCGGCGGGAGAGTGGTGCCGGTGGCGATCCGGAGCGGGGTGACCGCGCCGACCGGGATGTGCGGTCCCAGCGGGGCGTTGGCGATGTAGGCGGTTTTACCGTCGGGGGTGATCGCGATGGCATCGGGATTGCGGCCCACCTTCACCGGCGGCAGGGCAGTGTTGGTCGCGGTCAGGATCGGGGTTACCGTGCCTGTGACCCAGTCGGCCACGTAGGCGAATTTGCTGTCGGGAGTGATCGCGATGGCGTCGAGATCGCGGCCCACCTTCACCGGCGGCAGGGCAGTGTTGGTCGCGGTCAGGATCGGGAACACTGTCCCGCTGGAACCGGGGGGGGAATCAACCACGACATAGGCGGTCTTGCTGTCCGGGGTGATCGCGATGTCACTGGCCCCGAATGCGGTCTTGACCGGCGGCAGGGCGGTGTTAGTGGCGATCCGGATCGGGAACACGGTCCCCGGGCCGGGGTTGAGGACGTAGGCAGTTTTCCCGTCCGGGGTGATGGCGATGTTCTCACATCCGACCGAGACCTTGATCGCGGGCAGCACCTTGTCGGTGGCGGTCTGGATCGGGGTCACCGTGCCGGAACGGAAATTGACCACGTAGGCGGTTTTCCCGTCCGGGGTGATGGCGATGTCGAACGGCTTACTCCCGACCTTTATCGGTGGGAGGGCGGTGTTGGTGGCGACCCGGATCGGGGTCACCGTGTCCCCGTCCGAGTTGGTCACGTAGGCGGTCTGGCCATTGGGGGTGATCGCGATGGCTTCGGGCGCGCGGCCGACCTTGATCGGCGGCAGGGCGGTGTTGGTGGCGATCCGGATCGGGGTCACCGTGTCGGAAACGAGATTAGCCACGTAGGCGGTCTTTCCGTCCGGGGTGATCGCGATGGCCTGCGGGACGCGGCCGGTCTTGACCGGGGGCAGGGCGGTGTTGGTGGCGATCCGGATCGCGGTCACCGTCCCCGAAGCCCCGTTGGCCACGTAGGCGGTACCCCCGCCGGCCAGCCCGGCACCGGTGGCCGCGGGGGTCTGCCCGGGGTGATTGACGGCGCTGGATACGGTCGCCGCGCCGACTATCACCGCGGTGACCGCGCCAGCGGCACCCAGCGGCACCACCCAGGCCGGCCGGCACCCGGGCTTCGCCCAGGCCCGCAGCCCCAGGCCGCCGCGGGCAGGCCGGCCCGCCCGCCGCTGGCTTTCGGCCATCGCCGCATACAGCCGCGCCCGGGCCCGGTCGAGCCGGTGCGGATCAAGCGGCAACGCGGCCTGGCACAGGTCCTTGATCCGCTTCATCTCGTTCATTCCGCTGCATCCTCTCCTGAGTGGGCAGGGTCTGGGACGCCCAGCTTCTGGCGAACCTTCCGGCGCGCCCGGACCAGCCGCGAGGACACCGTTCCGGCGGGCACCCCCAGGGCCCAGCCCGCCTCGGCGTAGCTGAGCCCGCTGGCCACCAGCAGCAGCACGTCCCGCTGAGCCCGGGAAAGCCCGGCGAGGGCGGCGGCCAGATCGTGGCCGGCGGCCTGCGCCGCCACCCGGTCGGTGACCTGGTCGGCGAAGGGCTCGGCCGCGGGATCCACCCCCGTGCGGGCGATGGCGCGGAAGAACCGGACTTCGTCGCGCCGGTGCTGCCCGATCAGGCGGGTCGCGATGCCGTACAGCCACGGCCGCGCATCCGCGTGCGCGCCGTCATAGCGGCCCCGCCGCCTGAAGGCGACCAGGAACGTCTCCGCGACCAGATCGTCAGCGGCGTCCGGCCCCAGCCGCCGCGCGATGTACCGGCTGATCGCCGGCGCATGGCGGTCGAACAGCACGCCGAAACAGTCCGGCGTGCGCAGCGAGTCCGCGATCAGCGCGGCATCGTCGCGAGCGCCCGGCCCGGCGTCACCGGAGCGGGACACTTGTGCGGCCATATCCCTCATAGCGGCCTTTCAGGTCCTGAAGCTGATATCCACTTCCTATCCGCCGGAAGGCCACATCTTGCTCCACCGGGCCAACAGAACAGCGCGCGATCCACACAAACTCTCCAAGACAGGGCCGTTTCGGTCCGGGACATGACAACCCGTGCGGCTTACCCTGAGCGAACAAAGGCGGACAGACACCTACGAGATGGGATAGCGGTGAGTATCGACGCGCCAGTGGGCCCACAGACAGTGCACTCAGAGACTGTGCGCCCGGCGACCGACCGCAAATGGGCCACGGAGATTCCGGTCCGCGACGACGCCAGGGAACGGTCCAGGTTCCCCGTCACCGACTACGCCGACAACTTCGAGACCGAGGCCGAGGTCAGCACCGCGCCCCGCAGCGCCGAGCAGTGGGCCCGGGTCATGTTCGAAGGCGCGCCGGTGGGGCTGCGGACGCTCCTGGTCCGCACCTGGCCGCTGCTCGGGGTCCGGCTGGGCCCGCTGTATTCGGCCGGGTACGTGCTGGGCTGGCGGATACTCAAGAGCACCCCGGACTTCGTGGTGCTGCAGGCCAGATCGGGGGCGGGCATCACCGTCCGGCTCGTGGTCCAGACCGACGGCCGCAGCGTGCTGGCCGGCACGTTCGTCCGCTGCCAGGGGCTGCTCGCGCGGGCCCTCTGGTTCGCGATAGCCCCGATCCACCGGCTGGTACTGTCCCGCCTGCTGGGTGAGGCCACCCGGTAACCGGGCAGGAGGGCCCCGTGGCAGACCGGAGCATGGACCGTAGCGCGGCGGCGGACGCCGCCTTCGGTGCGTCCCTGTACAAGCTGCTCGCGGCCGACGGGGGCAACCTGGCCTTCTCCCCCGCCAGCATCGCGGCGGCGCTGCGGATGGCGTTGTGCGGCGCGCACGGCGAGACCGCGGGCGAACTGGCCGCGGCCCTGCACCTGGACAACGCCCAGGACGCCGCCGAAGGGCTGCGGCTGCTGTCGGCCGGGCTGGCCGAGATACCCACCGACGGCGTGGTCTTCCGCGCGCCCAACACGATGTGGGTGCAGTCCGGCCTGCCCCTGCTCCCCCGGTTCACCGCCACGCTGCGGGAGGCGGCCGCGGTCAGCGTGCGGGACGCCGACTTCCGCCGCGCCCCCGGGCAGGCCCGGCAGGAGATCAACGACCTGGTCGCCAAGCAGACCGAAAACAAGATCACCAACCTGCTCGGCCCGCACACGGTCGGCGCGGACACCAAGCTGGTGCTGGTCAACGCGATCTACCTGAACGCCGCCTGGGTCCACCGGTTCCCCGAGCGGGCCACCCGGGACGAGCCGTTCTACCCCGGCGGGCCAGGGACCGGCACCCCGGTCACGGCCAGAATGATGCGGCTCACCGAGAACCTGAAGTACCTGCGCGGCGACGGTTACCAAGCGGTGCTGCTGCCCTACCGGGGCGCACGGCTGGTCATGACCGTCGTGCTGCCCGACGGCCCGCTCGCCGCCCTGCCGCCCGGGCTCAGCGGCGAACTGGACCGTGTCACCGGGCGGGCCCGCCGGCACCGGGTGAACCTGGCCCTGCCCAGGTTCCGGCAGCGGGCCGAGTTCAACCTGGCGGATGTGCTGGCGCGGCTCAGCGTCAAGCAAGCCTTCTCCGCGGGCGGCGCGGACTTCAGCGGCGTCACCACCGCGGAGCGGCTGTTCATCGGCGCGGTCGTGCACAAGACCTTCATCGACGTGGCCGAGGAGGGCACCGAAGCGGCGGCGGCCACCGGGCTCACCATGCGACCGATGGCCGTCCCGCGGCCCCCGGCCGAGTCGGTCACGATGATCGTGGACCACCCGTTCCTGTTCGCCATCACCGACGCGTCCACCGGGCTGCCGCTGTTCCTCGGCCAGGTGACGAGGCCCGCGGCGGAGTAAGCGGCGGGTCCGTCAGCGGCGCGGGGACGAGCGGCGCTCGCGCAGCCGGACGGACACCCGGATGGGGGAACCTTCGAAGCCGAACTCCTCGCGCAGGCGCCGCTCGATGAACCTGCGGTAGGACGCCTCGAGGAAGCCGGTGGTGAACAGCACGAAGTGCGGCGGCGCGGCGGCGGCCTGGGTGGCGAACAGGATCTTCGGCTGCTTGCCGCCACGGACCGGCGGCGGGGTGGCCGCGACCAGCCCGTTCAGCCAGGTGTTCAGCCGCCCCGTGGGCACCCTGGTCTCCCAGCCGTCCAGCGCTAGTTCTATGGCGGGCGCGAGCCGGTCGATGTGCCGTCCGGTCGTCGCCGACACGTTCACCCGGGTCGCCCACCTGGCCGTGTACAGCTGGCGGTCGAGCTCGCGGTCGAGGAACACGCGCCGGTCCTCGTCCACCAGGTCCCACTTGTTGCAGGCCAGCACCAGCGCGCGGCCGGCCTCGATGACCATGCCAACGATCCGGAGGTCCTGCTCGGTAAGCGGCTCGCTGGCGTCCACCAGCACCACCGCGACCTCGGCCCGCTCCAGCGCGCCCGCGGTGCGCAGCGCCGCGTAGTAGTCGGCGCCCTGGTTCTCCCTGAACCGGCGCCTGATGCCGGCCGTGTCCACGAACCGCCAGGTCTTCCCGGCCAGATCGATCAGCTCGTCCACCGGGTCGCGGGTGGTGCCCGCGACCGAGTCCACCAGCGCCCTCGGCTGCCCGGCCAGCTTGTTCAGCAGGCTGGACTTCCCGACGTTGGGGCGCCCGATCAAGGCCACCCGACGCGGGCCTGTCTCGGTACTGAACGGTGCCATAGGACCGTCGGGCAAAGCGTCGAGTACCACGTCGAGCAGGTCACCGCTGCCGCGCCCGTGCAGGGCGCTGACCGGATAAGGCTCGCCCAGGCCCAGCGACCACAGTGAGGCCGCGGCGGGCTCGCCGGGTGCGTCGTCCACCTTGTTAGCGGCCAGCACCACCGGCTTGCCGCTGCGGCGCAGCACGGACGCGACCGCCTCGTCCGCGTCGGTCGCGCCGACCACGGCGTCCACCACGAACAGCACCGCGTCGGCGGCGTCCACGGCCAGCCTGGCCTGCCAGGCGACCCGGGCGGCCAGCGCGCCGGTGCGCTCCACCGAAGGCTCCCAGCCGCCGGTGTCCACCAGGGTGAACGCGCGGCCCCGCCAGTTCGCGTCGTAGGCGACCCGGTCGCGGGTGACGCCAGGGACGTCCTCCACCACCGCCTGGCGGCTGCCGAGTACCCGGTTGACCAGGGTCGACTTGCCGACGTTAGGGCGGCCCACCACGGCCACGACCGGCGTGCGGGAGGTGTCCTCCGGAACGTCGGGCCCGGAGGACAGGTCGTCAATGTCTGATTCGAGGCTTCCTGGGTTCGGCATCGTCAGGCCATCCAAGCCGGGCCGGCCGACGGCCACCTGGACTGGGCCAGGGCGACGATCTCGGCGATTACCTCGGCCACGCCGAGCTGGGTGGAGTCGATCGGCACCGCGTCGACGGCCCGCTCGCTCTGGGCGGCGTCAAGCCGGTCCCTGCGGGCCTGCTCGGCCTGGGTCAGCTCGACCGTGACGGCCGGGTCGGCGGTCAGGTCGGCGGCGCGGCGGCGGGCCCGGGCGGTCTCGCTCGCGGTGAGGAAGACCTTGACCACCGCGTCCGGGGCGACCACCGTGCCGATGTCGCGTCCCTCGGCGACGATGCCGCCGGCCTCCGCGCAGGCCTTGGCGATGATTTCCCGCTGCCGGGCGATCAGGTGGGTGCGCACCTCGGGCACCACCGCGACTACGCTCACCGCGTTGGACACCGCGCGCTCCCTGATCGGGCCGGACACGTCGATGCCGTCCACGGTGGTGTACGGGCCGTCGGGGTCGGTGCCCACCTCGATGGCCGGCTTGGTGGCGCTGGCGGCGACCAGGGCCGGGGAGGTCACGTCCACCTGGTGCGTGAGCAGCCACCAGGTCAGCGCCCGGTACATGGCGCCCGTGTCCAGATAACGCACGCCGAGGGCACGAGCGGCCCCCCGGGCGGCGCTGGATTTGCCGGAACCGGAGGGTCCGTCTACCGCGATGACAAGGCAATCGGCCACCCTGCGATGTTACCGGCGGGCGAACGGCGTTCTGTCCGTCCACCGCTGCCGGCTCGCTAGCTGACGCGCGGCACGAGCGTGGCCACCCAGCCGCGGGTGGCCAGGGCCGTGGCGAGCGACGACGCGGAGTCCGGCCGGACGGCGAGTTCGGCCACACCGACGGGCAGGCCGGGCGAGTGCTCGATGCGGATGTCCTCGATGTTGATGCGCGCGTCCTCGGTGGCCGCGAACAGCCGGGAGAGCTCTCCGGGACGGTCGGGGATGACCACCTGGACGATCGCGTACTCGGTGGCGGGCCCGGCGTGCTTGCCCGGGATACGGGCGACCCCGGCGGCCCCGGTTTCGAGCAGCCCGGTCAGTACTGAATGGGCGCCTTCGGCACCGGGGGTGGGACGGGCGGCGGCGGCGGCCGCCTCGAGGTCGGCGGCCACGGCGCGCAGGTCGTCGGCGACGGCGGTGAGCACGTCGGCGACCCCGGCCGCGTTCGCGGTCAGGATCTGGGTCCACAGGGCCGGGTCACCGGCCGCGATCCTGGTCACGTCGCGCAGGCCCTGGCCCACCAGGCCGAGCGCGCCCTGCGGCGCACCGGCCAGCCGGGCGGCCATGGCCGAGGCCACCAGGTGCGGGGCGTGCGAGACCAGCGCGACCCAGCCGTCGTGCTCGGCCACCCCGGCGGTGACCGGCTCGGCCCCGCAGGCCGTGACCAGGGCCGTGACGGCGGCCAGAGCCGGGCCGGCGGTCTCCGGCAGCGGGCACAGTGCCCAGGGGCGGCCGAGGAACAGGTCGGCGCGGGCGGCCACCGGGCCGCCGCGCTCCCGCCCGGCCAGCGGATGGCTGGGCACGTAGCTGGCTAGGTCGCAGCCGAGGTCGCGCACCGCGGCCACCGGCCGGGCCTTGACGCTGGCCACGTCGGTATAGCAGCGGGCCAGGCCGGATTTCTGGGCCGCGGCCAGCGCCGGCGCCACCACATCGGGCGGCACGGCCAGCACGGCCAGATCGGCCTCTTCCCACAGCGGAGGCGCCACGGTCACGGACGTGGTCAGGGTGGGGAGCAGATCGCCTGCGCCCAGGGTCGCGGCGAGGGCGGCGGCCTGATGGTCGCGGTCGGCGAGCCACACGCGGATGCCACGTTCACGCAGAGCCAGGCCGACCGACGTGCCGATCAGGCCGGCGCCGACGATGACGACGCCGCGCGGGAAGGGCGGGCCGTCCTGGCCTGATGGGGGGACGGGTGCGCCCGGGCCGGTGGTCACGACGCGGTTCGGGTGCGGCGAAGAACCCGGGCGGGGGTCACTGGGCGATGTCCAGCCTCAGGGCCTGAGCGCCGCGGAGGTAGACGTGCCTGATCTCCGCCCGCGGCTTCGGCGTTTCCACCTGCATCATGAGGCGGACCACGCGCGGCATGGCGTCCGGCCTGTCGATCTCCACCGCGCACAGCAGCGGCACGTCGTCGAAGCCGGTCTTGCGCGCACCCAGGGCGGGGAACTCAGCGGTCAGGTCGGGTGTGGCGGTGAACAGGACGCTGATCACGTCGTCGGTGACCAGATCGTTGCGGGACATCACCTCGGCGACGAGCTCAGCGGTCGCCTCGAGGATGGCATCCCGCTCGTTCGCGTCCACCTGGGTGGCCCCGCGGATGGCCCTGACCGGCACGAATATCCCTCCTCGGGCGGTATCCCCCGGAGTGGCCGTTCCCCCGGTGGGGAGCGCCTGTGGCAAGGCTACAGACCTACCGCGGCGTACAACTCCCCTATTTCGGCGGTGGTCAGCGCGCGGGTGGTGCCGGGCGCCAGCCGGCCCAGCTTGATCGGGCCGAGCTGGGTGCGGACCAGCTTGGTGACCGGGTGCCCCACCTCGGCCAGCATGCGCCGGACGATGTGCTTGCGGCCCTCGTGCAGGGTGATCTCCACGAGCGCGCGGGATCCGGACCTGTCCACCACCTTGAAGGCGTCCGCGCGGGCCAGTCCGTCCTCGAGCGTGACGCCGGCGGCCAGCCGCTTGCCCAGGTTCCCGGGCACCGACCCGGTCACCTCGGCCAGGTAGGTCTTGAGCACACCGTAGGAAGGGTGCGCGAGCCGGTGGGCCAGCTCGCCGTCGTTGGTGAGCAGGATCAGGCCCTCGGTGTCGTAGTCGAGCCTGCCCACATGGAACAGCCGCGCGGCGTCGGCGTCGGCGGGGAGCAGGTCGGCGATGGTCTGCCGGCCGCGGTCGTCCGACATCGCGGTCAGCACGCCGGTGGGCTTGTTCAGCGCCAGGTAGGCCAGACCGGGGCGGGACGGGATGCGTTTGCCGTCCACCTTGATCACCTGGCGCTCGGGATCCACCCTGGCCCCGAACCGGCGGACGACCTGGCCGTCCACCTCGACCCGGCCCTCACCGATCAGTTCCTCGCAGTGCCGCCGGCTGCCCACCCCGGCGGCGGCCAGCACCTTCTGCAGGCGGACGCCCTCGGGACCGTCCGGGTCGATCAGCGTGTCTCTTTCTTCGTCCTCATCCAGATTCATGGTCCTGCTCATCTTCGATGTCCTCGGGCAGGAACGGCGCGAGCTCGGGCAGCTCGTCCAGGCTGGCCAGGCCCAGCCGCTCCAGGAAGTGGCTTGTGGTCCGGTACAGGATGGCGCCGGTCTCCGGCTCGGTGGACTGCTCCTCGACCAGGCCGCGCAGGGTGAGCGTGCGGATCACGCCGTCGCAGTTCACGCCGCGGACGGCCGACACCCTGGCCCGGCTCACCGGCTGGCGGTAGGCCACCACGGCCAGCGCTTCGAGCGCGGCCTGGGTGAGCCGCACCTCCTGGCCGTCCCGCAGGAACCGCTCGACCACGGGGGCGCATTCCTCGCGGGTGTACAGCCGCCAGCCGCCGGCCACCTCGCGCAGGTCGAAGCCGCGGCCCTGAGCGGTGTACTCGGCGGCCAGCGAGCGAAGCTCGGCCGCCACCTCGTGCCTGGGCCGTTCCAGCACCTGGGCGAGCAGCAGATCGGACACCGGCTCGTCCACCACCAGCAGGACCGCTTCCACGCAGGTCCGCAGGTCCGGCGAGAGCCGAGGCCCGGGGCTGCCGCTCTCGCCGGACAACTCGGCGTCAGTGGCCTGGCCGCCGGGCGCCGTGGCTGGGTCCACCGGCACGGTGCCGCCGGGGTCGCCCGGATCCGGGGCGGAGCCGTTAATTGTCAAATTCGCTTTCGCCTTCCTGCACATCGCCTGGCACGGGTACGGAATCGCTGGCGCCGATCCAGGTGATGTAGAGCTCGCCGAGCGCGGACACCTGCTCGAACGAGACGGAATCCTCGCCGTAGAGCTCGAGCAGGGCCAGGAACCGCGCCACCACCTCATAGACGCCCGCGGCGTCGGAGGTGAGGCCGCGGAAGGTGGCCCGGCCGAGCCGTCTGAGCTTACCCGCGATTATCTGGGCCTGCTCCCTGACGCTGGTGCGGGGGGCGTGGATGTGCTCGATGGACACGGTGGGGGGCGGCTTGGGCGCGAGCGTGATCGCGGCGATCCTGGCGAACTCGGCCGGGCCGAGGCCGAGCAGGACCTCGGGCAGCAGGCTGGCGAACCGGGGTTCCAGCGGCACCCGGCGTGGGAACCGGCGGGCGGCCGCGGCCATCCGGCCGGCGAACACGGCCGTCACCTGCTTGTAGGCGCGGTACTGCAGCAGCCGGGCGAACAGCAGGTCCCTAGCCTCCAGCAGGGCCAGGTCCTCTTCGTCCTCGACCTCACCGGCCGGGAGCAGCCTGGCCGCCTTAAGGTCGAGCAGGGTGGCGGCCACGACCAGGAAGTAGCTGGCCTGGTCCAGGTCCCAGCCGTCGGCGAGGGCCCGGATGTAGCCGATAAACTCGTCGGTGACCTGGGACAGGGCCACCTCGGTGATGTCCAGCTTGTGCTTGTAGATCAGCGCGAGCAGCAGGTCGAACGGGCCCTCGAACACGTCAAGATGGACTTGGAAGCCCGTCGATTCCCCGGCCGCGTCACCGGTCTGGCCCGTCGTCTCGTCGCCGGCCATGGTGTCACCAGTCACGTCTCGGCGTTCCCATCCCCCCGTTGCAGATCACGCTGCTGCAGAGCCCCCTCGTGCAGATCACGCTGTTGCAGGCGTGTCGCCAGCACGCTTTCCTCGCCGTGGGCGTCCAGGTCGGCGAGCAGGATGGCGATCGCCTCCCGGACCAGACGGCCGCGGTCAACCGAAACCCCGACCCCGCGCAGCCTGAGCCTGGCGTGTTCCAGGTCGAGCAGTTCCTCGGCGGACAAGTACACGGTGATCTTCTGGGTGTGGCCTTCCCGGCCGGTGGCTTGCCGCCGTTGGTCCGGGAGGATCAGCCCGTCCGAAACGGGGCGCAGCAGTTCGGCGATGCCAGGTATTCTCACCCGCCGGGGCCTGGACCCCCGATTTGAGCCAGCCGCCACCGCTCCAGCACCTCCTTGGCAAGCTCACGATACGAGCTTGCCCCCATGGATGAGGAGTCAAAACGGGTTATTGGCTCACCGGCCACCGTGGCGTCAGGGAAACGTACGGTTCGGTTAATGACCGTATGGAACACCTTGTCACCGAACCCTTGCACAACGCTGCTGAGCACCTCGCGGGTGTGCAGGGTGCGCGAGTCGTACATGGTGGCCAGCAGGCCGTCCATCACCAGCTTGGGGTTCAGCCGGCGGGAGACCTTGTCGATGGTTTCCATCAGCAGGGCCACGCCGCGCATGGCGAAGTATTCGCATTCCAGCGGCACGAGCACGCCGTCCGCGCAGGCGAGCGCGTTGACGGTGAGCAGGCCGAGGGATGGCTGGCAGTCGATCAGCACGACGTCGTAGTCGGGCAGCACGGACTCGAGCTGACCGCCGAGCACGTACTCCCGGCCCACCTCGTGCACGAGCTGGACCTCGGCGCCGGCCAGGTCGATGTTGCTGGGCAGCAGGTCCATGCCGTCGACGTTGGTCTTGATCAGCACGTCGTGGGCGGTGACGCCGCGGTCCATGAGCAGGTTGTAGACCGAACTCTCCAGCTCGTGCGGCTGAATACCGAGACCGACGGACAGCGCCCCCTGCGGGTCGAAGTCGACCAGCAGTACCCGGCGGCCGCACTCGGCCAGCGCGGCGCCCAGGTTGATGGTGGTCGTGGTCTTGCCGACCCCGCCCTTCTGGTTGCAGACCGCGGCCACGCGGGCCGGACCGTGGCTGTGCAGAACCTCGGGTTCGGGGAAGTCGGGTACCGGACGACCGGTGGGGCCGAACCGCACCTGCGCCTGAAGATTATTTATCCGGGATGTTGCCACCTGTTGCTGAACCTCCCGAGCGGCTGCAGAAACCCTCCGCTGAAACCCGGACTCTAGGCCCTGGGTCCGGCCGGAGCAAGCCGACTCACCGGTGGGCCAGGCGACTTAACGTAGGACTCCGGCCTAGCCTAGGGCACGCGGGTGAGCGGCGGCGTACACCTCGCGCAGCTTGTCCACTGTGACCAGGGTGTATATCTGCGTTGTGGTCACAGAGGCGTGCCCGAGCAACTCCTGCACCACGCGGATGTCGGCGCCGCCGTCCAGCATGTGGGTGGCGAAGGAATGCCGGAGCGTGTGCGGGGACAGCGGGCGCAGGCCCGCCCGGCTGGCCGCCGCGCGCAGCACCATCCAGGCGCCTTGCCGGGTCAGCCTGCCGCCCCTGGCGTTGAGGAAGACGGCGGGCACAGCGGCCCTTTGGGTGGTCCTGGCGGCTGTGCTTCCTTGGCCGGAAAGACGCCCTACGGCAGCGGCCAGAGCGGGACGGGCGCGCACCAGGTAGGCGTCCAGGGCCTGGCTGGCGTAGCTGCCGACCGGGACGATCCGCTCCTTGCCGCCCTTGCCGGCCAGCCGGACCACGCCGTCGCCGGCCAGATCGAGGTCGCCGGTGTCGAGGCCGGTCGCCTCGGAGATGCGGGCGCCGGTGCCGTAGAGGAATTCGAGCAGGGCCCGGTCTCGCAGCCTGGCCCTGGCCTCGGGACCGTCCGGGCCGGTATCGGCCCCGAGCGGCCCGGCCGCACTCAGCAGACGTTCGACCTCGGCCACCGTGATGGCCTTGGGCAGCCGCCTGGGTGGCTGTGGCGGGCGGACCTGGCGGGCCGGATCCACGGCGGTCAGGCCCTGCGCCACGGCGAAGGCGTGCAGTCCGCGCACGGCCACCACGGCCCGCCCGGCGGAACTGGTGGCCAGCGGCCTGTGTTCCTCGTCGCCTTCCCGCAGACCGGCCAGGAAGGACGCGACGTCGGCCCCGGTGAGCTGGCCGATCGCGGTCTTGCCTTGGCCGGCCAGGGCGTCGGCGTAGCGCAGCAGGTCCCTGCGGTAGGACTCGAGGGTGCTGGCGGCCAGCCCGCGCTCGACCGCCAGATGATCGAGATAGCCACCGATCGCCGCCGCGACGGTATGAGACTCATTCAACAGCGCTGGACCCTCGCCTCTCGCCCCGATGGCCGGTGACTAAGCCGCTCAGCTCAGCACGTCCGCCGGCGTGACCGACTTGAGGCCGAGCGACTCGCCCACCGGCGGGCAGGTGAGCTGGCCCGCGTGCGTGTTCAGGCCGAGGGCCAGCGCGGGGTCGGACCGCAGCGCATCCCGCCAGCCGCGGTTGGCGATCTCCGCGATGTAGGGCAGGGTCACGTTGGTCAGCGCGTAGGTGGAGGTGTGCGGCACCGCGCCTGGCATGTTGGCCACGCAGTAGAACAGGGAGTTGTGCACCGGGTAGGTGGGGTCGGCGTGCGTGGTGGGGTGGGAGTCCTCGAAACAGCCGCCCTGGTCGATGGAGATGTCCACCAGCACCGAGCCTGGCTTCATCTCCGCGACGAGCTGGTTGGAGACCAGCATCGGCGCCTTGGCCCCCGGCACCAGGACCGCGCCGATGACCAGGTCGGCGTCGATCACCGCGCGCCTGATCTCGTAGGCGTTGGACGCCACCGTCTGCAGGTGACCCTGGTAGATCGCGTCCGCCTGGCGGAGCCTGGCGATGTTCTTGTCCACCAGGTGGACCTCGGCCTGCATGCCGAGGGCGATGGCCGCGGCGCTCATGCCGGACACGCCGGCGCCGAGTACCACCACCTTGGCCGCGTACACGCCGGACACGCCGCCCATCAGCACGCCCCGGCCGCCGCCGTCGCTCTGCAGGTGGTGCGCGCCGACCTGGGGGGCCATCCGGCCGGCCACCTCGGACATGGGGGCGAGCAGCGGCAGCGACCCGTCGGCAAGCTGGACGGTCTCATACGCGATCGAGGTGATGCCGGATCCGAGCAGCGCGTCGGTGCACGGACGCGAGGCGGCCAGGTGCAGGTAGGTGAACAGGACCTGCCCGGGCCGCATGCGATGGTACTCCTCGGCGACCGGCTCCTTGACCTTGAGGATCAGGTCGCCGGCCTGCCAGACGTCGTCGGCGGTGGCCAGGATCTTCGCGCCGGCGGACACGAAGTCCTCGTCCGGGATGGACGACCCGACACCGGCCGTGGCCTGGATGAACACGTCGTGCCCGGCCCGCGCCAGCTCGTGCACCCCGGACGGGGTGAGGGCCACCCGGTTCTCGTTGTTCTTGACTTCCTTCGGTACGCCAACCTTCATGCCTGCCAGCCTTTCCTGGTTCGCCTGGCCGCCGGCCCCGTTGCCGGGCGGAATCAATCCTGGCGAGCCATTGTCCTAGCGAGCACCGGCCGCCGGTCAGCGCTCGGGCGCGTCCGGGAGGCGCAGCCCCGCGAACCCGTCCCGCTTGGCGGCATACGCGGACAAGATACCCACTACGGCCGGGCCATTGTGCAGTTCGCCGCCGAGAATCAGGCCGACGGCCTGTTCCAGCGGCACCCAGGCCAGCCGCAGATGGGCCTCCTCGTGCTCGGGTACGAAGTTCCGCTCCGCGTGCGGCACCTCGGTGAGACCGCGGGCCAGGTACACCCGCAGCCGTTCGTCGGTGAACCCCGGTGAGGAGAAATAGTCGGTCAGCACGTGCCAGTCGATGGCCCGGTAGCCGGTCTCCTCGAGCAGTTCGCGCTCGGCGGTGACCCGGGTGGGCTCGCCGATAACGTCGCGCAGGCCGGCCGGGATCTCCCAGAGCATCCGGCCCACCGGGTGCCGGTACTGCCGGATCATCAGCACCCGGTCCTGCTCGTCGATGGCCACGATCGCGACCGCGCCCGGGTGGGCCACCACGTCGCGGCCGGAGACGTCACCTTCCGGCATCTCCACCTGGTCGGTGCGGACCGTCATGATCGGGCTGCGGAAGTGCTCGGCCGAACCGGCCACCGGCCAGCGCTCGGTCTCGTCGGCCACCCCGGTCACCTGGGGACCGGTCACGCGCTCGCGACCGCGCGGGGCCCGGCCTGGGTTACCGCGCCCGATCCGGTCCTGGCCCGCTCGACCGCCGCGCTGACCAGGCCGGCGAACAGCGGGTGCGGCCTGGTCGGGCGGGACAGGAACTCGGGGTGGGCCTGGGTGGCCACGAAGAACGGGTGCACGCTGCGGGGCAGTTCGACGAACTCCACCAGGCGGCCGTCGGGCGAAAGCCCTGAGCAGGCCAGGCCGGCCTGCTCCAGCACGTCGCGGTAGGCGTTGTTGACCTCGTACCTGTGCCGGTGCCGTTCGGACACCGTGTCCTGGCCGTACAGCTCGCGGACCACGCTGCCCTCGGCGAGCGTGGCCGGGTAGAGGCCGAGCCGCATGGTGCCGCCCATGTCCCGCTCCCCCGCGACCACGTCCTCCTGGTCGGCCATGGTGGCGATCACCGGGTAGGCGGTCTGCGGGTCGAACTCGGTGCTGTTGGCGTCCGTCAGGCCGGCCAGGTCGCGGGCCACCTCGATGGCCACGCACTGCAGCCCGAGACACAGGCCGAGCAGCGGTATGCCGTGGGTGCGGGCGTGCCGGACCGCGCCGATCTTCCCCTCGATTCCGCGCACGCCGAACCCGCCGGGGATGAGCACGCCGTCCGCGCCGTCGAGCTGGCGGGCCGCGCCCTCGGGGGTCTGGCAGTCGTCGCTGGGCACCCACCGGATGGTGACCCTGGCGTCGTTGCCGAAGCCGCCGGCCCGCAGCGCCTCGGCCGGGGACAGATAGGCGTCGGGCAGGTCCACGTACTTGCCGACCAGGGCGATGGTGACGCTGCGGGCCGGCCGGTGCACCCGGCGCAGCAGCTCGTCCCAGTCGTGCCAGTCCACGTCGCGGAACGGCAGCCCGAGCCGGCGCACCACGTAGGCGTCCAGGCCCTCGGCATGCAGCACCCGCGGGATGTCGTAGATGGAGACGGCGTCCGCGGCCGACACCACCGCTTCCTCGTCCACGTCGCACATCAGGCTGATCTTGCGCTTCAGCCCGCCGCTGATGGCCCGGTCGCTGCGGCAGACGATGGCGTCGGGCTGGATGCCGATGCTGCGCAGCGCGACCACCGAGTGCTGGGTGGGCTTGGTCTTCAGCTCACCGGACGGGCCGATGTAGGGCAGCAGCGAGACGTGCAGGAAGAAGCAGCGGTCCCGGCCGATCTCGTGCCGGATCTGCCTGATCGCCTCCAGGAACGGCTGGGACTCCATGTCGCCGACCGTGCCGCCCACCTCGGTGATCACGACATCCACCTCGGGGCCGGACATGGCCAGAATGCGGGCCTTGATCTCGTTGGTGATGTGCGGGATGACCTGGACGGTGTCGCCCAGGTACTCGCCGCGGCGCTCCTTGGCGATCACCGTGGAGTAGACCTGGCCGGTGGTGACGTTGGCCGAGCCGGCCAGCTCGGTGTCGAGGAAGCGCTCGTAGTGCCCGACGTCGAGGTCGGTCTCCGTGCCGTCGTCGGTGACGAATACCTCACCGTGCTGGAACGGGTTCATGGTGCCCGGGTCGACGTTGAGGTAGGGATCGAGCTTCTGCATGGTGACCCGGAGACCGCGCATCTTCAGCAGGCGCCCGAGGCTCGAGGCGGTGAGTCCCTTGCCGAGACTCGAGGCGACTCCCCCGGTGACGAACAGATGCCTGGTCTCGATCGGCCGTGATGCACGCGCGAATTCCGCCAAGTGTGGCTCCCGTGGGTCGGTGTGATGCGGAACTCTCTGCCGCTCCACGGACCCTCAGAATATCAGCCCAGGGTCAGCGTGGCTCGCATCGACACCGGCCGGTAGCCGAACGCGATTCGGTACGGTGTGGATCGTACAGTGTTGGCTCATGGTGGCAGCGGCGATCGCCGGTCTCGGCCTGACCGAGCTCGGCAAAGTCTACGGGCGCAGCCCGCGGCGGCTGGCGGCCGAGGCGGTGCGGGCCGCGGTGGCGGACGCCGGCCTCGGCCTGGCCGACCTGGACGGGCTGCTGGTCTGCCCGGGAATCGCCGTGGGTGCCCTGGACGTCGGCCTTGCCCAGGTGCTCGGGCTGCGCGACCTGCGGCTGCTCAGCGTGATCAATGCCTACGGCGCCTCCGCGGGAGCGGCGGTCAGCCTGGCCGCGCTGGCGGTCACCAGCGGGTCGGCGAGCGCGGTGGCGTGCGTGTTCGCGGACACACCGCTTCGGCCTGACGCTTCCGCGGGAGCGTCGTTCGGCGCCGCCGGCGACCGCCCGCGGCCAGAGCGGGCAAAGCAAGCAGAGCGGGCAAAGCAAGCGGCGCGGCCCGAATGGCACGGGCTTGGCGGGTTGCGGGCCGGGTACGGGTACCGGTCGGTCACCGCCGAGTACGCGCTCGCGGCGCGCCGGCACATGGCCGCCTACGGGACGACCAGCGAGCAGTTCGGCGCGGTCGCGGTGGCGCAGCGGGCCTGGGCGGCGGGCAACCCGCTGGCGCAGTTCCGCGAGCCGATCACGCTGGCCGGCCACCAGGCCTCGCGCTGGATCGCCGAGCCACTGCACCTGCTGGACTGCTGCCTGGTCTCCAACGGGGCCGTCGCGGTGGTGGTGACCAGCGCCGGGCGGGCGGCCGGGCTGGCCAAACCGCCAGTGCACATCTGGGGGTGGGGCCAGGGCCATCCCGGCCAGCCGATGGCGCGGGGCAGCGGGTTCGGGCTGACCACCGGCGCGGCCATCGCGGGCCCGGCGGCGATGGCAATGGCCGGCGTCGGCCCCGCTGACGTCACGATGGCCCAGATCTACGACTGCTACACCTACACGGTGCTGGTGACGCTGGAGGACTACGGGTTCTGCGCGAAGGGCGAAGGCGGGCCGCTGGCCGCCTCCGGTGCGCTCGGGCCCGGCGGGTCATTGCCGGTGAACACCGGGGGCGGCCAGCTCTCCGCCTACTACATGTGGGGCTTCACCCCGCTGTCCGAGGCGGTCATCCAGGCCAGGGGCGAGGGCGGCGACCGCCAGTCGGCCGCCAACGACGTGATCCTGGTCAGCGGCAACGGTGGCATCCTGGCCCACCACGCCACCCTGATCCTCAGCCCACAGCCTCCCAGCAGAAAACGGACAGGACAAACAGCTACCAGTTACCAGTGATGCCTGGTCGCGCCGCAGTCGTTGATCACCTGGCCGACCGTCTCCGGGCGCTCGAACACCGACTGGACGGCCACCCGGCCCGGGCCGGTGAGGGTCATCCACACCGACTTGGCCTGGTACTTGCGCGAGGTGAACCAGTACTGGCCGCGCGGGTACTCGAAGTGCAGGTTCATCCGGACGGACGGGTCCTTCCAGAGGAACGAGCTGGGCTGGACCAGGATGTGCTGGCCGGGCTGCAGGTCGCGGATGAACACATTCCCTGGCGCGTGCAGCAGCAGCAGGCCGGGCTGGTTCTGCGCGCTGAACTTGTCCAGGAACCGGCCGGCCGGGTAGTGCGTCTCCTGGTCGTTGCGGTCGTTCGGGTCCCCCGTGACGAACCAGAGGTGCATCTTCAGGTACTGGTAGTTGACGTTCCCGGTGGCGGCCAGGAAGCGGTGCTCGGCCACGTCAATGGCCTGATTCGGCATCAGCGGCACGGCCAGGGTGTCGCCGGGATGGTCGGCGGACAGGGCCAGGTGGCCGGGCCCGCGCGCGGTCATCATGATCAGCGGAATCCCGGCCAGATGCCGGTTCCAGCCGCCCGGCATCTTCTTGGCCTCGAGCGGGATGTTGGCGTCGGTGTGCAGCAGCACGTGGTGGGAGAAGTAGATCCAGTCCTCAGGGTGCAGGTTGAACTCGGCCACCGGCACGTAGGTGCCGCTGATCTGGCAGGTGGACCGGTTGAAGCGGATGCGGGCCATGTCCCTGATGGCCGGCTGCTCGATCCAGCCCGAGTCCGACACGCGCTCCCTGACGTCCACGGGCGCGCCGCAGTGCGGGCAGGTCGCGCTCGATCCGTCGCTCGGGATACGGCAGTACGGGCAGGTGTAGGTGACCGTCGGCGTGGTCATGGTGGCCACCTACTCCGAACTGTGGTGGTGAACGTACATGGACTGGATGCCGACCCGGCCGGGGCCGACCATCTCGGCCAGGTACATGCCGTGGGACATGAGACCGGTCCTGATGCTCTGCTTGACCGTGTTCATCTGCACCGAGGAGTCCTTGTAGAGGAAGCCGCCCGGCTCGACCAGGATCTTCTCGCCCGGCTGCAGCGTCTTCTGGAAGACGTTGCCGTAGCCGTGCAGGAGCAGGAGGCCGGGCTCGTTCTGGGTGACGAACCGGTCCATGTACATGCCCCCGCCGCCGTGCATCACGTTGGCCAGGCCCTTGATCCGCACGAACGAGTAGTTCAGCGAGTGCGTCCCGGCCAGAAATGCGTGCTCACGCACGTCGAGCTCCATGGACGGGTGCAGCGGCAGCACCACGACCTCACCGTTGGCGTCCCGGGAGAACGCGATGCGGCCGGGGCCGTGAGCCACGCTGAGCACGTGCGGCATGCCGCCGAGCATGCGCTTCATGCCGCCGCCGGTGTTCAGGGCCGACATCGGGACGTTCGGCTCTTTCCAGAGCATGACGTGGTGCTCGAAGAACACCGAGTCCCCGTTGGCCAGCGCCAGCTCCGCCACCGGGACGATCTCGCCCTCGATCTGGCAGGTGGAATTGGAGAACCGGAACTCGGTCATGTCCCGCAGGCGGGGCGCCTCGGCCCAGCCCGAATCGGAAACGAGGTTCTGCTTGTCGAGCGGAGCGCCGCAGGTGCTGCAGCTTGTTCGCTCCGGTTCGTTCTGTGCCTTGCACCACTGGCACTCGATCCGATCCATCCCGGGCAGGCCTTTCTGATCAGGAGACGTCAAATGATCTCTGCGGGGGATGTTAGCGGAGGTGAGCTCAGGCTTGCGGTGGGTTGGCCGGGGTGCCGCACTCGCCGCAGAACTTGGCGGTGGGGCTCAGGTCGGCGTTGCACTCCGTGCAGTGCTTGCGCATGGCCGTGCCGCACTCGCCGCAGAACTTCGACCCGACCCGGACCGGGCTGTGGCAGGTGGCGCACTCGACCGTGCCTGGAGCGGCCGCGGCCGGAGCCGCCTGGGGCGCGGCGGGGGCCGGGGCCGGGGTGGGGGCGAAGCCGGGGCCGCCGCCCGCGAAGCCGGGCCCTGGTGGCGGCGGGGCGGGCTGCGCCTGGCCGGGGGCCTGCATCATCTGGTTGGCCATGCCCATCCCGGCCCCGAAGAACATCGGGGTCACGCCCTCGCCACCCTTGGACATGCCCTCGCCCGCGCCCTGCATCGCCTCGGCCTGCGCGGCCTGCAGGAAACCGCCGGCCAGCCGGCTGTAGGCGGTGTCGCCGGCCAGCTTCTTCAGCCGCGCGTTGTCGTCGTCGTCCAGGTTGATGTCGACGTTGCCGAGCCTGGTGATGGAGATTCCGTAGTCGGCCAGCTCCCGGTTGGCGGCCTTCATCGACTCGACCTCGATCTCCGGGGCGTGCACCGACAGGCCGAGAATCGGCCAGGCGCCGGACATGAGCTGGGTGGTGACCGTGGTGCGCATCCACTTGAGCAACTGCTGGGTGACCCAGGCGGTGATGGCCTGGTTGTTGGTCACGTCCACGGTGCCGACCAGGTTGAGTATCAGCTTGGGCGCGTCGATGACGCGCACCGCGTACTCGCCGAACGTGCGCAGGGTGACGATCAGGCCGGTCTGCGGGTCCTGGACCTCGTCAAGACGGCCACCGAAGCGGAGGTTCGGGAAGTCCCTGATGCCGACGAAGTAGAGCTCGGCCTTGAACAGGTTGCCGCCGGTGCCCCAGTCCACGAACATGCCGAGGAACGGCAGCTCTTTGGCGTCCAGGGTGTGCTGGCCGGCCAGCATGGTGCCCATGACCTGGCCCTGGCTCATGAAGACGGCCACGGCGTCGGCCTCGACGATGGCGCGGGCGAACTTGCGGATGTTCTGGTCGGGCCACTTGTAGACGATCTGGCCCTTCGAGCTGTCCGGTGCTGCGATGAACTCGCGGCGGGCCTCGTTGAGAATGCCCATGGCTTGACTCCTTGCTCGCCTGCGGGGCTGTTGTCCTTGAGTTATGGCACCCCTCGCCGGCCCCCTCGGCCGCGACTAACCGGATCATACTTCGCCGGGCGTTCGGTGACGGCGGCGTCTGCGGCGATACGGGAGACGGCCCCGGCGACGGCGCAGGATGCCCGGGCCCGCGCAGGAGCGATCGCAGCACCAGGTCTATTTGATAGAATTTGCCATTCAAATCAATGTGAACTGTCAAATCGAACCGCAAATAAAAATAGCCTCGAATAAGAGGCTTAGTGAGGAATTATACCTGGAAAGGGGTTCCTTGTCAAAATCGCCGAGCGCGGCGGAAAGCTCGTCCCGCGCCGATACCCCCGCTCCCGCCGACGTCCAGGCCGCGGCCGGCGAACCCGATCTGGCCGATCCCTCCGATGACCTGAACCGGGAGCAGGGCTACGTCACCATGCTCTACGGTCACCTCGATGAGCTGCGCGAACGGGCTTCGGATCGGCTGGCCAGCACGCTGCGGCAATCCGGCGGCACCCCGCAGGCGCGGACCGAGCGCGAGGTCTCGGCGGTAATGTCCGCCACCCGGATAGCCCAGCTCGACGCGGCCGAGAACGGCCTGTGCTTTGGCCGTCTCGACCTTGATGAGGGCGGGCGGCTTTATATCGGGCGGATGGGAATCCGCGACGAATCCCACGACTATGAGCCGCTGCTGCTGGACTGGCGGGCGCCGGCTTCGCGGCCCTTTTACCTGGCGACCGCGGCCAACCCCGAAGGGGTCAGGCGCCGCCGGCATATCAAGACCCGCCGCCGCACAATCACCGGCCTCGACGACGAGGTCCTCGACCTGTCGGCCGCGTACACCGGCCAGGGTCAGGGGCTAACCGGCGAGGCCGGGCTGCTCGCGGCGGTCTCGGCCAGCCGGACCGGCCGGATGCTGGACATCGTCGAGACCATCCAGGCGGAGCAGGACCAGATCATCCGGGCGCCGCAGCAGGGCGTGGTGGTCGT
This sequence comes from Streptosporangiaceae bacterium, assembly GCA_036267135.1. Classification (GTDB taxonomy): domain Bacteria; phylum Actinomycetota; class Actinomycetes; order Streptosporangiales; family Streptosporangiaceae; genus PALSA-505. The sequence continues at coordinate 120,002 of DATAWQ010000019.1, forward strand.
GCAGGGCGGCCCGGGCACCGGGAAGACGGCGGTGGCGCTGCACCGGGCGGCCTACCTGCTGTACACGCACCGGCGGCAGCTCGAGCGGCGCGGCGTGCTGATCGTCGGCCCGAACGCGACGTTCCTGCGCTACATCGGGCAGGTGCTGCCCGCGCTGGGCGAGACCGGGGTGGTGCTGTCCACGGTCAGCGAGCTGTTTCCCGGCGTCGTGGCCGACCGGGATGAGCCGGCCGAGGCGGCGCAGATCAAGGGCAGGACCACGATGGCGCGGGTGATCGCCACCGCGGTGCGGGACCGGCAGCAGGTGCCGAAGGAGCCGGTCGAGGTCAGGTACCAGCGCGAAGTGGTCTACATCGACAGGGACATGGCCGCCAAGGCCAGGGAACGGGCCCGGCGATCGCGCCGGCCGCACAACCAGGCCAGGGCCATCTTCATCCGCGAGGTCCTCGATGCCCTGCTGCGGCAGCTCACCGGCAGGCTGCGCGACACGATGCGGGAAACCGACGCCATGGTCGCGGACATACTCGGCGACGACGCGCCGCCCGACCACGATCTGATGGACGAACTCGACGTGGACGGCATCAGGCGGGAGCTGCAGACGGATCCCGGGGTCAGGGCGGCGCTGAACAAGCTGTGGCCGAAGCTGACCCCGCAGCGGCTGCTTTCTGATCTGTTCGCCTCTCCCGCGCGGCTGCGCCGGGCCGCACCCCGCGTCCCCGAGCCGGAACGGGCCCTGCTGGTGCGCGAGCCGGGGGGCGGCTGGACGGTGGCCGACATCCCGCTGCTGGACGAGGCCGCGGAACTGCTCGGCGAGGACGACCGGGCCCAGCGGGCCAGGGCCGAACGGGAGCGGCAGGAGCGGATCGCCTACGCCGGCGGCGTGGTCGACCTGCTGTCCCGCGACCTGCAGGACCCCGAGGTGCTGCTGGCCTCCGACCTGATCGACGCCGGCCGGCTGGCCGAGCGGCAGATCGAGGATGAGTACCTGACCACGGCCGAGCGGGCCGCGGCCGACCGCACCTGGGCGTTCGGGCACGTGATCGTGGACGAGGCGCAGGAACTCTCGGAGATGGCCTGGCGGATGCTGATGCGGCGCTGCCCGGCCCGGTCGATGACGCTGGTCGGTGACGTGGCGCAGACCGGTGATCCGGCCGGGACTTCTTCCTGGGAGCAGGTGCTCGGGCCCTTCCTGGGGGTGCGCTGGCGGATCGAGCGGCTGACCATCAACTACCGGACCCCGGCCGAGATCATGGCGGTGGCCGCGGACGTGGCCGCGGCGATCGACCCGGCCCCCGCCGAGGCCGACCTGCCGCGCTCGGTGCGGGAGTCCGGCGAGGAGCCGTGGAAGCTGTCCGTCCCGCCCGGGCGGCTGGCCGCGGAACTGGCCAGGGTCGCGGCCAGGGAGGCCGCCGCGGCCGGCGAAGGGAAGGTCGCGGTCATCGTCCCGGCGGCCCGGGTGGCCGAGCTGGGCGGCGCGGTCGCCGCCGCGGTGGCGGGCACGTCCGTCGGCGCGGGCGCCGAGCTGGAGAACCCGGTGGTGGTGCTCAGCGTGCGGCAGGCCAAGGGGCTGGAGTTCGACTCGGTGCTCATCGCCGAACCCGAGCAGATCCTGGCCGAGTCGCCGCGCGGCCATAGTGACCTCTACGTGGGCATGACCAGGGCGACCCAGCGGCTGGGCGTGCTGTACACGGGCGAGCCACCGGAGGTGCTCGACCGGCTCAAGGACCGGGCCGCGGACCAGGAATGGGCCTAGGCGCCGCATGGACCTGGGCATCGTGCGGGCCGACGCTCGGTCGGCCCCCTTTTTCGAGGCGGCGGCGCGGGACGTGCTGCTGATCAAGCGGTGTGGGCCATGCGGCCGCTGGCTCGGGCCCGAGGCGACCGGGTGCCCCGGGTGCGGGGAGGCCGACCTCCGGTGGGAGGTGGCGTCCGGGGGCGGCACCGTGATCAGCTTCGCGGTGCCGTCGGTCCGCGGAGCTGAGGGCGTGGAGCCTGCTGTGCTGGCCCTGGTGGAACTGGACGAGGGGCCGTGGCTGCACACCAGGCTGGCCGCCGATCCGGCGGCCGCGGTGGTGGGGATGGCCGTGGTGGCTCGTTTCGAGCACCCGGCCGAGGGCGAGAGCTACCCGCTGTTCTGGCCGGCTTGACCGGCATCCGCCCGCAGGGGCGGCAGCCGGCTAGGTCAGCGCTTGGTGGCTCAGATGTTCAGCACCAGGTGGCGGGGTGGGGGTCGCTGCCGCTGCCCGATGATTCGGCGGGCAGAGCATCGTGGCCTTCCCTGGCCTGGTGCTCAGTCTGGCCGAACCGGGCGAGCAGGACGGCGCAGATCACGGCCAGGACGAATCCCGCGATGGCCACGCCGGTCATGCCGTGCCTGGTCTTGTCGCCGAGCAGGGTGATGCCGACGGCGGCCGGCGGGATGGTCTCGACCAGCACCACCGCGGCGACGGCCACGGTCACGCTGCCACCTTCCAGCGCCGAGGCGTAGAAGAGGAAGGACACGATCCCGGCGGCGGCGAGCGCATAGGCGGCCGGGTCGTGGATCAGGTGCAGGGGGGCGAATCCGTTGAGCACCCTGGCCGCCACGGCGAGCACCCCGTAGCCGAGCCCTGCGGTCGCGCCGAGCAGCGACGTTCTGCTCTGGCCTGGCAGCCGGGCCACGGCCAGGCCGATCAGCCCGATGCCGGCTACGGCCACGATCAGCGCCAGCTTGAACGTGTTGCTCACCTGGACCGCACCCTCGGCGCCGGCCGAACCGCCGAGCAGGCCGACCCCGACGATGACGCCGCCGACCGCCAGCCACTCACGCCAGCCGAGGGTCGCGCCGATCAGCCAGGAGGCGCAGACCGCGGTGACCGCGAGGTTGGCGGCGATCATCGCCTGCACGGCGAACAGCGGAAGCCGGTTCAGCGCGACGAGTTGAGCGACGAACCCCAGCATGTCCAGGCCCAGGCTGGCGACGAACCGCCACTGCCGGAACATCCGGACCACCAGGCCGGGGTCGACCGCGGCGAACGCGCCGGTGCCCTGCTCCCCCGGGGGCCGGGTCGCGGCGCGGACCGCCATGGCCTGCATGACCGAGGCCACGCCGTAGAACAGCGGGGCCACCACCGCGGCAATGAGACTGGCGAGCACCTCTTAGACCTTACGCTCGGCTATTCCTCAGCCAGCACACAGGCTGCCCATATATGCGTCCATGGCACATAACAGCGCGTCACCTCCGATGATTCCGGCGAGCCCCGCCCGGGCTTGCCCCGGGTCGGTGAACCTGATAGCGCGCAGACCCAGCCGGGCGGCGGCCGTGACGTTTTCCTGACGGTCGTCGACCAGCGTCACCTGGCCCGCGGGCACGCCCAGCCGGTCCAGGGCCTGGACGAAACAGCCGCGGTCGGGCTTGGCGGCCCGGAAGTCGCAGCTGAAGAACAGATGCTCGAAGTGCCTGGCCAGCGGCAGTGCGTCGATGGCCCGGGCGACCTCGACGGGCATGTTGGACAGCACGGCCAGCCGCTGGCCGGCCGATTCCAGGTCCTGGATCAGGGCCAGGGTGCCCGCCTGCAGGTGCATCCAGCTCGCTATGTCCAGCCGGACCAATTCGCCGATCTGCGGGCCAGTGAAGCTGCGGCCGAGGCGGCGGGCCACGTCCTGCCAGAACTCGGCGGCGGTCAGCAGCGCCTGGTCGTAGGCGGGGCGGGAGGGCCAGTAGGCGGCCCAGAAGTCCGCCACGCCCGCCGCGCCCGCCGCGGCGGCCAGGGCGGCCAGATCGGCGTCAGGCTGCGGGACGCAGATGACTCCGCCGAAGTCGAACACCACCCACAACACGCTGAAACCTTCCCCCGGATTGAATGAGATGCCAGGATGCGGGAACCAGTCTGCCACCGCCTACCGTCAAAACGGGGTGCTCATACAAACGACGCGGGACCCGGACGACTATGGCGCGATACGGGGGAGGCGTGAGATGAGAATGACCACACGCACGGCCACCGCGGCGGCGGTCGTCGTTCTGCTCGCCGCGGGGTGCGCGGCCGACCACGGCTCCGGCGGCTCCGCCGGTGCCGGTGGAGCCGGCGGCTCGGGCAATCGGGTCAGGATGCTGACGGCGACCAAGAGGCCGGCGTCCCTGGGGCCGCAGACCATTTCGGGCCGGCAAGCCGGGGGCCTGGCGCGTTCGCTGCTGGCCCGGGCGCTGCTCCCCCGGGGCGCGAAAGTTCGCCAGGGCCGGGCGCCCGCGGCCCTGAACCAGCCGTCCGGCGCCGAGCTAGGCAGGCCGTCGATCGAACTCCACAAGCTATGGACGGTCGCCGAGCCGATGAGCCAGGTGTACCGCTTCTGGCAGGGGCACACTCCCGCCGCGATGGCGTGGAACGGCAGCGGGCAGAGCTCTGACCGCGGCGTGGTCACCCAGGAGTCCACCGGCTACGGGCTCGAGCGGCTGCCCACCGGGGTCAACGCGGCGATGCTGAGCATGTCGGTGGCCCCGGCCGGCCAGGACACGTCGGTGATCCGCGCGGACGTCCAGGTGATCTGGTACCCGCCCCGGTCCGCGGCCGAGTACATCCCGCCCGGGACGGGCGCGGTGACGATCACCGCCTCGGCGTCCGGTTCGCGCCCGCCGACCGTGACGAAGACGATCACCACGCGCTCGGCCGTCCAGCGGCTGGCGGCGATGCTGAACGGCGCCTACGCGGTGCCGCGGGGATCGGCCCTCAGCTGCCCGCTGGAGCGGGTCACCTACCGGCTGGCTTTCGCGAAATCGGCGGGCGCCGCACCGTTCCTGGTAGCCACGGACACGACCTGCCCGGGCGTCACGATCACGGTGGGCGGCCATCAGCAGCCGGCTCTGGAAACCCCGGCGGGCCTGCAGAAGCTGGCGGGGAGCCTCGCGCACGTCTCCACGTCCCCCACGCCGGCCACCGGGGGTCCCGTGCGCACCCAGCCGAAATAGCGTTTGCCGGAACGGCCCTGGTGCAGCACGATGGCCCGATGACATGGACCGCACCGCAGGTGAAGCGCGCCGACCCGCCGATGCGGTCGGACGAGCGCACCGCACTGGACACCTGGCTGGACTACCACCGAGAGACGCTGCTGTTCAAATGCCAGGGGCTGACCGGCGAGCAGCTCGTCCAGCGGGCCGCGGCTCCCTCGGGGCTGACCCTGCTCGGCCTGGTCAGGCACATGGCCGAGGTGGAGCGCTGGTGGTTCAGGCGGCTGTTCGGCCAGCAGTCTGAGCTGACTGACCTGTACATCACCGACGAGGCGCCCGACGGCGAGTTCGACCTGATCGACGCCGCCGGGGCCGAGCGGGATTTCGCCACGTTCGCCGATGAGTGCGACGCATCCCGGCGGACCACGGCCGGGCGGTCGCTCGACGACACCTTCAAGCATCCGCGGCGGGACGAGCAGATCGACCTCCGCTGGGTCTACATCCACATGATCGAGGAGTACGCCCGGCACAACGGCCACGCCGACATCCTGCGCGAGCAGATCGACGGCGTCGCCGGCGACTAGCCGTGGGAGCGGCGATCATCGGGAAGGATTCTGGTCGTTCAGACGCCTGCAATCCTTCCCGTTAAGGAGTCAGGCCGGGCGGTCGCGGCGGCTAGACGCCGGCGGCTTGCATGCCGCGGAGTTCGTGCTTGAGCTCCTTGATTTCGTCGCGGAGGCGGGCGGCGATCTCGAACTGAAGCTCGGCGGCAGCGGTGTGCATCTGCTCGGTGAGCTGCTCGATCAGGCCGATGACGTCGCGCCGGGCTTCGCTGCTCCCCGCGCCCGCTTCCCCGGCCGCGCCCTGGGCGGCCTGACCGCGGACCCTGGCCCGGGACGACAGCCCGGGGACCGGGCTCTTGCCCCGGCTCTGCTGCCGCCCGCCGCCACCAAGCAACTGCTCGGTGTCCGCGTCCTCCCTGATGAGCTGGTCGAGGATGTCGGCGATGCGCTTGCGCAGCGGCTGCGGGTCGATGCCGTGCTCGGTGTTGTAGGCGACCTGCTTCTCCCGCCGCCGGTTCGTCTCGTCAATGGCCCGCCGCATCGACGGGGTGATCACGTCGGCGTACATGTGCACCTGACCGGAGACGTTACGCGCGGCCCGGCCGATGGTCTGGATGAGCGAGGTGCCGGACCGCAGGAAGCCCTCCTTGTCGGCGTCCAGGATCGACACCAGCGACACCTCGGGCAGGTCGAGGCCCTCACGGAGCAGGTTGATGCCGACCAGCACGTCGTACTGGCCGACCCGCAGCTCACGCAGCAGCTCGACCCGGCGCAGCGTGTCCACCTCGCTGTGCAGGTACCGGGCCCTGATGCCCAGTTCCAGCAGGTAGTCGGTCAGGTCCTCGGACATCTTCTTGGTCAGCGTGGTGACCAGCACCCGCTCGTTGCGCTCGGCCCGCTCCCTGATCTCGTGCACCAGGTCGTCGATCTGGCCCTTGGTCGGCTTGACGATGACCTCCGGGTCGATCAGACCGGTCGGCCTGATCACCTGCTCGACCACGTCGCCGGCGACCCGCTTCAGCTCGTACGGCCCCGGGGTGGCCGACAGGTAGATGGTCTGACCGATGCGCTCGGTGAACTCGTCCCAGGTCAGCGGGCGGTTGTCGATGGCGCTCGGCAGCCGGAAGCCGTGCTCCACGAGCGACCGCTTGCGGGACACGTCGCCCTCGTACATCGCCCCGATCTGCGGAACCGTGCTGTGCGACTCGTCGACCACCAGCAGGAAGTCCTCGGGGAAGTAGTCCAGCAAGGTGTTCGGCGGGGTGCCGACGGCGCGCCCGTCGATGTGCCGCGAGTAGTTCTCGATCCCCGAGCAGGAGCCGATCTGCCGCATCATCTCGATGTCGTAAGTGGTACGCATCCGCAGCCGCTGCGCCTCCAGCAGCTTGCCGTGCCGCTCCAGCTCGGCCAGCCGCTCGGCCAGCTCCAGTTCGATGCCCGCGACGGCCCGCTCCATCCGCTCCTCGCCCGCGACGTAGTGCGAGGCCGGGAACACCTGCAACTCCTGATCCTCGGTAACCACCTCGCCGGTGAGCGGGTGCAGCGTCATCAGCCGCTCGATGTCGTCGCCAAACATCTCGATCCGGACGGCGAGCTCCTCGTACTGCGGAATGATCTCGATCGTGTCGCCGCGCACCCGGAACGTGCCCCGGGTGAAGGCCAGGTCGTTGCGCGTGTACAGCATCCCGACCAGCTTGCGCAGCAGGCTGTCCCGCTCGATCGTGTCGCCGACCCGGAGCTTGAGCATCCGGTCCACGTACTCCTGCGGCGTGCCCAGGCCGTAGATGCAGGAGACCGACGCGACCACGATCGTGTCCCGCCGGGTGAGCAGCGAGTTGGTGGCCGAGTGCCGTAGCCGCTCCACCTCGTCGTTGATCGAGGAGTCCTTCTCGATGTAGGTGTCGGTCTGCGGGATGTACGCCTCGGGCTGGTAGTAGTCGTAGTAGGAGACGAAGTACTCGACCGCGTTGTGGGGCAGCATCTCCCGCAACTCGTTGGCGAACTGGGCGGCGAGCGTCTTGTTCGGCAGCATGACCAGGGTCGGCCGCTGCAGCCGCTCGGCCAGCCAGGCGACCGTGGCCGTCTTGCCGGTGCCGGTGGCGCCGAGCAGGACCGTGTCCTTCTCCTCGGCCCTGATCCGCCGCTCCATCTCGGCGATGGCGGCCGGCTGGTCACCGGCCGGCACCATCTCCGTGACCACTTCGAATGGCGCGACCCTACGCTGGAGGTCGGTTACCGGACGCATGACGGCATCCCCATCTGTGCTAGCTTCACCCATCCACTGTAGGTGGGGGGTACGACAGAACGGGCGGCCGATGCGCGACGTGATTTTGATCATGAACGGTGGCCACCGGAACGTCGCAGGCCAGCCACACTGCCTGGTGCTTCAACGTCAGCGGCGGCGGAGTTCTTCCCAGAGATCATCCACCTGGCGGTCCAGGTCGGCCAGCGAGCCGGAGTTGTCGATCACGATGTCGGCGATGGCCAGCCGCTCTTCCCTGGTGGCCTGAGCGTCGATCCGGGCCTGGGCCTGACCGGCGGGCATGCCCCGCAGCCGGGTAAGCCTTTCGAGCTGCGTCTGCACCGGCACGTCCACGACGATCACCATGTCGTACAGGCTGGCCAGGCCGTTCTCGGTGAGCAGCGGGACGTCGTGCACGATGACCGAGCCCGGCGCGGCCGAGCGCTCCTCTTCGAGCATCCGTTCAGATACCAAAGGGTGCACGATAGCGTTCAGCTTTCCCCGCAGGGCCGCATCGGAGAACACGATCTCGCCGAGCCTGGGGCGATCCAGGGCACCGTCGGGGCCGAGGATGCCCGGGCCGAAGACCTGCACGATTTCCGCCAGGCCGGGTGTGTCCCGCGCCACGACCTCCCTGGCGGCCGCGTCGGCGTCGATGAGGACCGCGCCAAGCCCGGCGAGACGGCGTGACACCTCGCTCTTGCCGGACGCGATCCCGCCGGTGAGGCCTGCCTTCACCGGCCATCTCTAGCCAGCACAGGCCTCACCAGCATCGGACCGGGGTGGTCAGTCCTGGTTCCCTGACAGCTTGTCGCGCAGCGCGGCCAGCGCCTCGTCGGAGGCCAGCGCGCCGGACGGACCGCCGTCGTCCCTGGGGCTGGACGACGACGACGACGTCGAGGCACTGCCCCCCTCGGGGTCGTCGCCGCCCTCGTCGGCCTTGCGGGACTCCTCGATCTGGCGGCGGTGCGCTTCGAACCGGGACCGGGCCTGAGCGTACTGGCGCTCCCACTCCTCGCGCTGCTTGTCGAAGCCGTCCAGCCACTCGCCGGTCTCGGAGTCGAAGCCGTCGGGGTAGACGTACTCGCCCTGCTCGTCGTAGGTGGCCGGCATGCCGTACAGCGTCGGATCGAACTCGTCGCCGACGGACTCGCCGGCCGTGCCCTCGTTGGCCTGCTTGAGCGACAGGCTGATCCGCCGCCGGTCCAGGTCGATGTCGATGATCTTGACGAAGATCTCGTCGCCGACCTGCACCACCTGCTCGGGGATCTCCACGTGCCGATCGGCCAGCTCGGAGATGTGCACCAGGCCCTCAATGCCCTCCTCGACCCGCACGAACGAGCCGAACGGCACCAGCTTGGTGACCCGGCCCGGCACGACCTGGCCGATCTGGTGGGTGCGGGCGAACTGCTGCCACGGGTCTTCCTGGGTGGACTTCAGCGACAGCGAGACCCGCTCGCGGTCCATGTCCACGTCCAGCACCTCGACGGTGACCTCCTGGCCGACCTCCACGACCTCGCCAGGGTGGTCGATGTGCTTCCAGGACAGCTCCGACACGTGCACCAGGCCGTCCACGCCACCGAGGTCCACGAACGCACCGAAGTTGACGATCGAGGACACGGTGCCCTTGCGGATCTGGCCCTTCTGCAGGGTGTTCAGGAAGTTGTGGCGCACCTCGGACTGGGTCTGCTCCAGCCAGGCGCGGCGGGACAGCACCACGTTGTTGCGGTTCTTGTCCAGCTCGATGATCTTGGCCTCGATGGCGCGGCCGACGTACGGCTGCAGATCGCGGACCCGGCGCATCTCCACCAGGGAAGCCGGCAGGAAGCCACGCAGGCCGATGTCGAGGATCAGGCCACCCTTGACCACCTCGATCACCGTGCCGGTGACCACGCCGTCCTCTTCCTTGATCTTCTCGATCGTGCCCCAGGCGCGCTCGTACTGGGCGCGCTTCTTGGACAGGATCAGCCGGCCCTCCTTGTCCTCCTTCTGGAGGACCAGAGCCTCGATGTGCTCGCCGTTCTTCACCACGTCATTGGGATCGACGTCGTGCTTGATCGACAGCTCGCGGGAGGGGATTACTCCCTCGGTCTTGTAACCGATGTCGAGCAAGACCTCGTCCCGATCGACCTTGACGACGGTTCCTTCGACTATGTCGCCGTCGTTGAAATACTTGATGGTCTCGTCGATCGCGGCGAGGAAGGCTTCCTCGGACCCGATGTCGTTGACCGCTACCTTGGGGGTCGAGGTTGCCTCTGTGCTGCTCGTCATGTGTGGGCCGGCTCCGAATGCGGACAGGGATGGTTGTGGGCGCGCTCCGACCCGCGCGTCCGCCACACGGAAGCAAAGAGCCTTGCGGAGTCAGGGTTTCCTGGACGTGCCACGACCGGTAAACCGGCCAAGACCTGCCCGATGACCGCCGAAGGAGCCAGCGACCCGGCGAACGCACGAGGACACAGCGCAGCGATCAGCATATGAGAGGGAGGCCGGGGGGTCAATTGGATACCCGGCCCGAGACCACCTCACCGGACTAGTTAGTCACCCGTTCCGGCCCGGTTAGGGACGGATTCCGCCGGAGTTAGTGACCGGCCTCGGCCCAGCTCCGGCCGGTGCCGAAGGAGACTTCGAGCGGGATCGTCATCTCGAACGCCCCGCCCATGGCCGCGCCGACCAGTTCGCGCAGCGTTTCCAGCTCGCCCTCGGCCACTTCGAAGATCAGCTCGTCGTGGACCTGGAGCAGCATCCGCGAACGCAGCCCACGGTCGGCCAGATCCGCGTCCACACCGAGCATGGCGACCTTGATGATGTCGGCCGCCGAGCCCTGGATGGGGGCGTTGAGCGCCATCCGCTCGGCCATCTCGCGGCGCTGCCGGTTGTCCGACAGCAGGTCGGGCAGGTAGCGGCGGCGGCCCAGAATCGTCTCGGTGTAGCCGTCGGTACGGGCCTGGGCCACCACCGCTTGCAGGTAGTCCCGGACGCCGCCGAACTCCTTGAAGTACTCGTCCATCAGGCCGCGGGCCTCGTCCGTGGTGATCCGGAGCTGCTGCGAAAGGCCGTAGGCGGACAGGCCGTAGGCCAGCCCGTAGTTCATTGCCTTGATCTTGCTCCGCTGCTCGACCGCGACCTCCTCGGCCGGCATGCCGAACACCCGGGACGCGGTGGTGGCGTGGAAGTCATGCCCGGAGCCGAACGCCGCGACCAGCGCGGCGTCGCCGGACAGGTGCGCCATGATCCGCAGCTCGATCTGGCTGTAGTCGGCGGTCAGCAGGCACTCGTAGCCGTCGCCGACGACGAAGCCGAGCCGGATCCGGCGGCCCTCCTCGGTGCGGATCGGGATGTTCTGCAGGTTCGGGTCGACCGACGAAAGCCGGCCCGTGGCCGCGATCGTCTGGTTGTAGGTGGTGTGGATCCGGCCGTCCGTGCCGGCCATCGGGATCAGCGAATCCACGATGCTCTTCAGCCTGGCCACGTCCCTGTGCCGCAGCAGGTGCGCCAGCACCGGATGCTCGGTCTGGGCCAGCAGCCAGGTCAGCGCCTCGGAGTCGGTGGTGTAGCCGGTCTTGATCCGCTTGGTTTTGGGCAGCCCGAGCTCGGTGAACAGCACCTCCTGGAGCTGCTTGGGCGAGCCGAGGTTGAACTCGCGGCCTACCGCCGCGTAGGCGGCCTGCTCGGCCGACTTCACGTCGCCGCCCAGCGTCGCCGACATGTCCGCGAAGTGATGGGTGTCGGCGGCGATGCCGGTGCGCTCCATGCCGACCAGCACCGCGGCCAGCGGCAGCTCCACATCGCGCAGCAGCTTCGCCGCGCCGCGGCTCTCCAGATCGGTGTCGAGCGCGTCGGCCAGCTCCGCCGTGGCCTTGGCCCGCAGCGCGGTCGCCTCGGCGATGCTCGGCTCGGCGTCCTCCTCCCCCAGTCCTTCCAGGCTGAGCTGGCCGGCCGCGGCCTCACCGCGCAGCTCCCGGCCGAGATAGCGCAGCACCAGGTCAGCGAGGTCGAAGGAGCGCTGGCCGGGCAGCGCAAGGTAGGCGGCCAGCGCCGTGTCGCTGGTCAGGCCGTGCAGTTCGAGCCCGTGCGAAGCCAGCGCGTGCATCGGGCCCTTGGCGTCGTGCAGCGCCTTGGGAATCAGCGGGTCGGCCAGCCAGCCGGCCAGCGCCCGCTCGTCCGCCTCGCCGAGGTCGGCCGGGTCGAAGAACGCGCACTCGCCGTCCGGCGCGGCCAGCGCGATGCCGGTCAGCGTCCCGGTGCCGCGGCCCCAGTTGCCGTTCATGGCCAGACCGGAGCGCTGCGGGCCCGCCGCGTGCTCGGCCAGCCAGGCGGCCACCTCGTCCGGGCCCGGCAGCGCGACGGTGATCTCGAAGCCCTCCTGCGGCTCGTCCGGCGCTGCGTCCTGCTGGGCGTCGGCCCCGATCCCGTTGGGCAGGTACTCGATCAGCCGCTCACGCAGCACGCGGAACTGGAGCGTGTCGAAGAGCTGGTGAATCGCGTTGCGATCCCATGGGGTGGGCAGCAGGTCGTGCGGGCCGGCCTCCAGCGGCACATCCCTGGCCAGTTCGGTGAGCTGACGGTTGCGCAGCACGCTGCCCAGATGCTCGCGCAGCGCGTCGCCCGCCTTGCCCTTCACCTCGTCGACCCGGTCCACCAGGGCGCCGAGCGAACCGAACTCGGCGATCCATTTGGTGGCGGTCTTCTCCCCCACCCCGGGGATGTTCGGCAGGTTGTCGCTCGGGTCGCCGCGGACGGCCGCGAAGTCCGGGTACTGCACCGGGGTCAGGCCGTACTTCTCCTGCACGGCCGCGGGGTTGAAGCGGGTCATATCGCTGATGCCGCGCCTGGTCATGAGCGCAGTGACATCGTCGGTGACGAGTTGCAGCACGTCCCGGTCACCGGTGACGATGAGCACGTCCATGTCCTGCGCGGCCGCCTGGGTGGCCAGCGTCGCGATCAGGTCGTCGGCCTCGTACCCGGCCTTGGACAGGTGCTTGACGCCGAGCACGTCCAGCACCTCGAAGATCAGGCTGAGCTGGCTGCGGAAGTCGGCGGGGGTCTCGCGCCGGTTCGCCTTGTACTCCACGTACTGCTCGTGCCGGAACGTCGGCTCGCTACGGTCGAACGCCACCGCGACGTGCGTGGGCTTCTCGTCCCGCAGCACGTTGATCAGCATCGCGGTGAAACCGTAAACCGCGTTGGTCGGCTGGCCGGTCGTGGTGGCGAAGTTCTCCACCGGCAGCGCGAAGAACGCGCGGTAGGCCAGTGAGTGCCCGTCGAGGAGCAAGAGCAGGTCACGCTTGCCCTTTTGGTCTCGAGTGCCGCCTGTTGTCCCTGGTTGCGCCTGCTGCACATCATCCTTCGCCACGAAGGAATCCTATGCGCAGGCCCCGACAAGGCGTGTGCTTGCCGGGGCCTTGCGCGTGTGCCTTTGCCCGGGCCTTGAATCAGGCCAGGGATGCCCGACGGCGGCCTCCGCCCGGCACCCCTGGCCGTCGGCACTCTCCGGGCTGGGAGTGGAGAGTGCCGACGCCTTCGGCTGGTCTCAGCTGGAGAACTGGAAGATGGTCGAGGTGTTGTACATCTGCCCAGGCTTCAGCTCGGTGGTCGGGAAATTGGGCTGGTTCGGCGAGTTCGGGAAGTGCTGCGTCTCGAACGTGTAGCCGTCGCTCTGCCGGTAGATGTGGCCGCTGATGCCCACCAGGGTTCCGGTGAGGAAGTTGCCCGAGTAGAACTGGACGCCCGGCTGATCGGTGTAGACGCTCAGCCCACGGCCGCTGGCCGGGTCCGAGGCCTGGGCGGCCAGGGTGAGGCCGTCCACCTGCGGGCCGGTCTTGTTCAGCACCCAGTTGTGGTCGTAGCCCTGGGCGATGAGCAACTGCTTGTTGTCCACGTTGATCCGGGAGCCGATCGTCTGCGGGGTGGTGAAGTTGAACGGCGTGCCCTTGACCGGGATGATCTGCCCGGTCGGGATCTGGGTGGCGTCGGTCGGCGTGTAAGAGTCGGCGTTGATGTCCACCTTCTGGCCGTAGACCGAGCCCGAGCTCTCCCCGGCCAGGTTGAAGTAGCTGTGGTTGGTCAGGTTGATCACCGTGTCGGCGTTGGTGGTCGCCGTGTAGTGGATCATGAGCTGGTTGGCGTCGTTCAGGGTGAACGTCACGTGCACCGTCAGCTGACCGGGGAAGCCGGTGCAACTGCAGCCGACGTTCGCGCCATCGTCGCCGTTCGGGCTGACCAGCTTCATCCGCACGCCCACGGTGCCCGTGGAGTGCACCTCGGTCGCCGCCCAGACGTGGTTGCCGAAGCCGACCAGGCCACCATGCAGGTCGTTGACGCCGTTGTTGATAGGCAGCGTGTACGTGTGGCCGTCGAGATGGAACGTGCCCTTGGCGATCCGGTTGCCGTACCGACCGATCGTCTCGCCGAAGTAGGGACCGCCGTTCACGGTCACCGGCGGGCTGTCATGCGTGATGTAGTCCTTGAGCGTGCTGAAGCCGAGCACGACGTCCGCGCTCTGGCCGTCGCGGCCGGGCACGTTGATCTGCTGGATGATGCCGCCGTAGCTCAGGATCGAGACCGACATGCCCTGGCAGTTGGTCAGGGTGTAGCGGAACACCGCCAAACGCTTGTGGTAGTAGATGTCCATCGCCTTGCCGAACGCCTGCTTGGTGATGGTCGGACCAGTGCACGCGCTCGCGGAATGCGTCTTGGCCGTTTGCGCGGGGGCATTGGCGGCGCCAAGCACCCCCACGGTAGCCGCGCCCACGATCGCCACTGCGGCGATTCGCGTGGCCGGCACGCTCAACCAGCGCGCTGATGCTATGCGCATGAAGGCTCCCTCCGCTGGACGGGTCACGGGGTTGGAAAAGGACCCATCGGCTATTGTTAGCGCTAACATTCCGGAAGTCATCCCCTTTGGGGGAAAAACATCCGACGGCTTGAATCTGCCCCTCGCGCCACATTGAGCCAGGTCAGTGAGCTTTTGTAACGATTCGCCCCAATAGTCCCCCCCGTGCCCCACTCCCCCTCCCCCACTCCCGCCCGCTCCGCCACTCCCGCCCGCTCCCCCACTCCCGCCCACCCCACAGTCCCTCACCTCGCCCGTCACCTCACCCCACCTCGCCCGTCACCCCACCCCTCACCGCACCCGCCTCGTCACCTCCTGCGTCCTCACCCATCATCGGCCGGCTCCTACCGGCCGCCTCCTGCATCGAGAAGCAGTCCACGAGAAATCGGTTGTCGATCATGACAGGCTTGCTTAACACGCACTGGAACCAAATTTGTGTCCGATTCGCCCTACTTTCAACCCCCACAGCGCGTGTTCAGCCGAACGATCACGAACAGTGGGGCCGGGGGGACGGGCAACCGGGTGAGTGAGTGGGAAGGGTCTGGCGCGGAAGGGTCTGGCGCGGAAGGGTCTGGCGCGGAAGGGTTGGCGCGGAAGGGTTGGCGCGGAAGGGTCTGGCGCGGGCGGGACGGGAAAGGGAGGGCGCGGGCGGGGCCGGAAGGGACTGCGCGGGTTGGGGCGGTTGGTGGGGTGGGTCGGCTTAGTGGGTGGGGCTGGAAATTCGTCGGGGGTCCATCAGGCGGCCTCTGGCAGTGCGGATGGCTCCTGGGCGGGTTCCTCGCGGGCGCTGATCCGTTTGAGCATTCCGGCCAGGTCGTCGGCGGTGAACTTCCAGTTGAACGGCCGGGCGGTCTTGTTGTGCCGGTCGATGAAGGCCAGCAGGGTGGCGGAGAGCTGGGCGGTGCTGGCGAAGTCGTTGGGCGAGACGACTTTTTTCTGGATGACCGAGAAGAGGATCTCTATCTGGTTCAGCCAGGACGCGTGCACCGGCGTGTGGATCATGATGGCGTTCGGCCAGGCGGCGCGCAGCCGCCGGGCCGCCTTGTGTCCCCGGTGGTCAGAGCCGTTGTCCACGATGACGAACACGCGGGGAGCGCTGGCGTAGGGCTGCTGCCTCATGAGCTGGCCCATCAGCGCCATGAACGGCTTGATCCCTGTCGTCTTCGGGGTGGCGGCGGCGGGCACCGTGCCGGTGTTCACGTCCAGGGCAGCGAGCAGGGCCAGGGCCCCCTTGCGCTGGTATTCGTGCTCGACTCGCATCGGCTGGCCGGGGCCGGGCGGCGCGGGCCGGTGGCGGCGGGCGCGGGCCTGGATGGAGGGCTTGGCGTCCACCGACACGATGCGGTCGCCCGGCCCGAGCGGCTGGCTCTGCCAGTAGCCCTGGTAGAGGTCGAGGATCACCTTGGCCTTGGCAGCGAAGTCCGGATCGCGGGGGAAGATCCAGGACTGGTACTGCCACGGCTTAACCGGGTGCTCGGCCAGGATGCGGCGCACGCTGGACGGTGAAATCGCGCTGACCAGGCCCGCCCGGGCCAGTTCGGCGGCCAGCTCCGGGCAGCTCCACCGGGCCAGCGGCACCCCGGTGGCCGCGGGCAACTGGCAGGCCAGCGCGCACACCTCGGCCCGCTCGGCCGCGCTGATCCGCCGCGGCCGCCCAGTCCGGGGCAGGTCCTTCAGCCCGGGCAGCCCGCGCTCGGCGAACCTGCCCCGCCACTTGCGGACCATGTCCTGGCTGACCCCCAGCCCGGCGGCGATCGCCGCGCTCGGGCGGCCGCGCGCCGCCGCCAGCACGATCAGGGCGCGCTGCCGGTCCCGGTGCGCCGTCTTGGCCCCCCGGGCCCGTTTCTTCAGCATCTTGCGCTCGCTGGCAGTCAGCCATACAGGCACCGCGCGTAACACCGGCATCGGCGCTCCCCAGGGCAATGCACGTCCGCGATCCCCCGCCCGACGGCGATCGTAGCGCGGCCGCCAGCGCGATGCGGCACACTGAGCAGGCCATGCCCGCCATCCCCGACTCCACCAAAGACTCGGTCACGCTGCGGCTGCTCGCCCACGCCGAACAGCACTGGCCCCAGCTCAGCAGGGTCAGCCTCACCTACCGCGGCACCTTCGCCTACATCACCGGTGTGCTCCCCGACGGCGAGCAGATCCCGCTGTGCCGGCTGCGCTACGGCGGCTCAGCCCACTCCTTCGGCTTCGCCATCTACTCCGCCGCCCGCGACCGCTACCAGGAAGCCGTCCTGCTCACCGGGCTCGGCGCAGGCACCCCCCAAGAAGCCCTCGACACCGCCTGCACCGTCCACCTCGCCGGCATCGGCCAGTGACCCCCGCAAGCCACACCACAGCCTGCCGATCAACCCCCGACGAACTTCCAGACTCACCCACTTAGGCTTCGGTTACTGTGCGTTTACGGGCACGAGGTGGAGGTTTCGGGTGGGGCAGGATTTCGAACGGGACATGCTCGAGAGATTTCGGGAGATCGGGCGGGGCACGCTGACCGAACGGATGGGCATCGAACTGCTCGAGGCATCGGCCAAACGGGTGGTCGGGACGATGCCGGTGGCGGGCAACACCCAGCCGTACGGGCTGCTGCACGGCGGCGCGTCGTGCGTGCTGGCGGAGACGCTCGGGTCGCTCGGCGCGGCTATTCACGCAGGTCCTGACCGTGCCACGATCGGCATCGAAATCGGAGCGACCCATCATCGCGGGGCTAGGGAAGGTAACGTAACGGGGGTCGCCACGCTGGTGCACGGCGGCCGCACGCTGGCCACCTACGAGGTGATCATCACCGGCGAGGACGGCCACCGGATCTGCACCTGCAGGCTGACCTGCCTTTTCCGCGATCACGTGCCCGGAACTCCGGCCAACGCAGGATGAGGACGACCTTTACCACATAACGTACGGTGATTGTCGTCCCTTTGCGCTGGATGCCAACGCATCGCTACGGTTTAAGGGAAGAGCCCGGGGGCGGCCGAGTAGAGAACGTGCCGACCCGGGGAAGGCCGACACGGTACCAAAGGCCCCCTCGGGCTCCTTCCCGTGTACTGAGTCCCGATCCTGGCCTGGGTGTCAGCCCGGCTGGCCGGCGGCTGGAGCCTTCGGGCCGGCGCCGTCGTCAGGACCGGCCATGGCCCGGTCGAGCACGGCCTGCGCCACGTCCCGCATGCTGATCCGGCGGTCCATCGAGGTCTTCTGGATCCAGCGGAACGCCTCGGCCTCGCTGAGCCCGTGCTCGGCCTGCAGCAACCCCTTGGCCCGGTCCAGCAGCTTGCGGACCTCCAGCCGGTCGCGCAGGTTGCTGACCTCGGCTTCGAGGGCGCGGACCTCCTGGAACCGGCTGACCGCCATCGCAATGGCCGGCACCAGGTCGGCCTTGGTGAACGGCTTGACCAGATACGCCATAGCGCCGGCGTCGCGAGCCCGCTCGACGAGGTCACGCTGGGAGAATGCGGTGAGGATGACCACCGGCGCGATCCGCTCGGCGGCGATCTGCTCGGCAGCGGACAACCCGTCGAGCACCGGCATCTTGACGTCGAGTATGACCAGGTCCGGGCGCTGGCTGACGGCCAGCTTGACCGCCGTCTCGCCATCGCCGGCCTCGCCGACGACCTCGTAGTCCTCTTCCTCGAGCATCTCCTTCAGGTCAAGCCTGATCAGCGCCTCATCTTCGGCGATCACGACACGAAACGGCGGCTTACTCACCCCATGAGACTACCCTGAACGGGTAGATTGACGTTGGGTCGCTCCTCGGCCCGGCCACCTTCGTCCGGTGGGTGGTGCACCGGGGAGAAAAGGCCGGGATGATGGAATGGCAGACATGGACGCCTCAAAAGCGTCTGCTCGAAAGGGCGTGCGGGTTCGAATCCCGCTCCCGGCACCCAGCAGGGCATTAACCGAATTGTCGGTACCTCCATGGATCATAGATCCATGTACTCGCGCGCCACCGTCGAACTCGCCCTATCATTGTCGGAACTTGGAATTCTTGATCGCGAGAATGCGTTGATTTGTGGCGTGTCCACAGCGGCCAAATTTGTGGCGTGTCCACAGCGGCCATCCGCCATTGGCGGCGTGGCAGTCGCCGAAGCGGACCGCAGGAGTCCATACCTCGTTGCCCGCGCTGCGATGACCGGGCACTGGATACGTGCGCCTATGCCTACCTTCTGGGCCTGTACCTGGGAGACGGCCGTATCACGCTGGGGCGCCGAGGCGTTTACGCACTGTCGATCTCTTGCTGCGACGACTGGCCTGGTCTGGCCGACGAAGCGGAACATGCGATGATCGCGGTCATGCCCGCCGCGGGCGTCTTCAGGGTCGCGAGGCAAGGGTGTCACGAAATCAAGAGCACCTCTAAGCACTGGACGTGCGTATTTCCCAGCACGGCCCAGGCAGGAAGCATGAGCGCCGGATCGAACTGGAACCTTGTCAGCAAACAATCGTGACAGACCATCCGGGCGAATTCGCAAGAGGACTATTTCGTTCGGATGGATGTCGTACCATTAATCCGGTTCGCCGCGTGGGGGTGAACGGTGAGCGCCAACACGAATACCCACGCTACTTTTTCGATAACCGCTCGGACGACATCTTGCGGTTGTGTGGTGCGGCGCTGGACGGGCTGGGGGTGGCTTGGCGGTTCAGCAAGCCGACGACGATCTCGGTGGCGCGTCGCGGGGCGGTGGCCAGGCTGGACCGGTTCGTGGGACCGAAGTACTGAGTCCGGGCGGCTGGATGTCCGAGCCGGTGAGTAGGTTGCGGCGCCAGCCGGGCGCACCTAGTGGAGCGGTACTGACACCTACTACTGGGCGAGTCGCAGCAGCGGTGGGCTACTTGAGCAGGTCACAGAAGCGGCGGGCGAACAGGTAGGAGTCGCCTGGCCAGCGGGCGGACACGTAGTTGCGGTCCTGCACCACGAAGGCGGGGCTGTCGTCGGTGGCCGTGCCGCGCTTGGACAGGACGACCGGGCCGCGCTGGAACTGGCGGGCCGGGTCGTCCAGCGCCGCCTTGACCTCGTCCTCGACGTAGGCGGGATAGGTCCGGTAGTACCGGCCGAGCCGCCAGGCAGTGGTCAGGTAGGCGGCACGCTCCATGTATTTGGGCAGGCACGTGGTGGTCCGGTCGGCCAGCACCGGGCGGCCACCGGCGCTGGTCCGGGCCAGCACCAGTACACCGTGGCAGATCGCACCCACCGGGCGGTCAAGTTCCCAGAACGCGGCGACCTTCTCCCGCAGCACAGGCGAGCCCAGGTACTGGCGCATGCCCGGGGCGTGCCCGCCGGGCAGAAACAGGCCGTCGAATTCGGTGGGATCCAGGTCGGACCAGGCCAGCGTCGCGGCGAACTCCGGAGACCTGGTCATCTCGGCGTAGTAGCCGCGGGGCTGGGGCTCGGCGCCCAGCTGGCCGAACAGGACGCCGGTGAGGAGCCTGGGGTCGGCGGCCGGGACCGTGCCGGCTCGTTCGGTGGCGAAGACGATCTCATGACCGGCGTCGCGGATCATGCGCCACGGCACGGCGACCTCGGTGACGTCGAAGTCGTGGTCGGGCAGGGGGATCAAGACGCGCATCGGGTCATCATCTCGCCCGAGCGGCCCAACAAGCCAGAGCCCGAGCGGGCCCGGACCGGCGCCACTCGGACCGGCGCCGCCCAGAGCCTGGGGCCGCCCGGACCGAGCCCGCCCGGACCGGGCCCGCCCGGACCGGGGCCGCCCAGAGCCCGGGGCCGCCCGGACCGAGCCCGCCCGGACCGGGGCCGCCCAGAGCCCGGACAGCCTGGGCCGGAGCCGCCCGGGCCGGGGGCTGGGTTAGTCGCGGGTGATCGGGTGGCCTAGGCGGGCCAGGTGTTCGGCGCCTACGCGTTTGGGGACGACCATGAGCCAGGCGTCGGTGATGAGCTCGCGCATCTCGGGCACGTCGAGTTCGGCCATCCGGGCGCTGATCCACTGGAAGCGCATGTCGCTGGGCCTGGGCAGCATGAACTTCTGCGGTTCGGAGGCGACCATGGCTTCGCGCTCCTCCTTGGGAAAGCCGAAGGCCATCCTGGTCTCGTCTTCGGAGATAGCGGCGTAGACGATCTTGCCAACGCGGAACTTCACCTGGCGATGGATCAGGTGCTCGGAGGTCCGGGGCAGCGACATGGCCCACAGCCGGACGTCATCGATCGTCACCATCACCGTGCTCCCATTCCAGGGCGATCCGGTCAGCTACATCGTCAGGTTACTAGCGGGAAACCGGATCGCCGGGCTAGCGGATCTTCCCGAGGCTGGCCGTTTGCGGCGCCAGCGGGGAGGAGCAGGGGCAGGCGTGACCTCTTCGAAGGGCTCGGCGCGCAGTGCGCGGTGTCCGGCCTGGCCTGACCGACACGCGGCGCTGGTGGCATCCGCTGGCCAGGAAGCCGTTTGCGGAACGGGGTTCTTGCTAGATCGGTGGGTCGCTGGTCAGAGTGGGGTTATGACCGCAACCGTAGAACCGGCTCAAGCTACTGCCGACGTGACGTCCTGGCTGGCGCGATTCGAGGACGCGCTGACGTCGGGCGACGCGGAGGCGGCGGTCGCGTTGTTCGACCACATGCCGTACCTGAAGTTCCCGGCCAACTGGCCGGTGTTCTCGCCCAAGGACAAGATCGCCGACTGGCTCGAGTCGTACACCAAGATCATGGAGCTCAACTACTGGGCGAACTGCGAGGCGAAGAGCGCATCGTATGATGCGGCGGCCGCCGAGTGAATGGTGCACGTCAAGCGGAACGGGCGCCCCATGGTGCCGCGGCCCAGGCAGCTCGTGCTGGCCACCGGCATGTCGGGCCGGCCCAACGTGCCTTCGTTCCCCGGGATGGACGTGTTCCGCGGCGACCAGCACCACTCGTCGGCGCACCCCGGCCCCGACGCGTACCGGGGTAAGCGGTGCGTGGAAGCCCACCCAGCAGGAGGCGCTCTGGTTCCAGGGCGGGAACCTGCACCAGTCCCGGCACTACTCCCTCTACCTGGCGCTCCAGCTCAAGGCCAGGCAGGCCGGCCTCCCGACGCCGGTCTACGGCCTGCAGGAGGTGCATCACCGCGGCTAGCGGACCGGGCACCGCCGCGCCCTGAGCGGGCACCTGTGGCAAGGGGCCCGCGGGCCGCGGGCATCAGCACCTACAGGCTGGCGCCCTCGTCGGCGTAGGAGAGCAGGCGGGACGGCGCGAGCCTGGCCCACACCTCAACCCAGTCCCCCACCGCGCGCTGGACGTCCGTGGGGACGGCGGCCGGCGGGACGATCGCGGCCAGTCCCTCGATGATCACGACGACGTGGCCGGTGTGGTCGCCTTCGGGGATGGTCATCGTCAGCCAGGGCTGGCGGCGCAGGTTGCGCTCCCGCACCGAGCCACCGACCATGGGCAGCCAGAAGACCGTCCCGCGCCGGAAGTACGACGATATGGCGGCGTGCGGGCGGCCGTCGGGCCGGCCGGTGCCGATCACCGCGAACGCGCGGCGGTCCAGGTACGCCGCGAGTTGCTCGTCGGACAGACGGCGCTCGGCCGGGAACGCGCTGATGGTGGCGGCGCTGGCTTTCGCGAAGGACCGGTCTTGCAGCGCCGCCAATTCCGTGCTCATGTCACAGTTTTACGGGGTCGGTATCCGCGGGTCTGCCCCGGGGGCCCAATCGATCATCCGGCCTGGCCGGCCCGGGTCTGAGCCCGGCGGGACCCGGGTCTGAGCCCGGCGGGGGCCGGGACCTGAGCTCCCTCGGGGGGCCGGGCCTGAGCCAGCGGGGAGCCGGGGCCGACGGGACCCTGGACTGGGTTCGGTCGCGACACGGGCCGATTGGGGGCGAAAACCGGGCCCAGGGGTGTCACGCAGGGTGATTTTGGGGGTTTAGATGCCCCGGAGGCCCCTGTGTGGCTGAGATCACCTTTGGCCAAAAAGTAACGAATTCATAACGGCACCCGAACGGGGTGCCCAACCCGAGTTTGCCGACCGGTTTCTCCCCTCTGACCAGCCTCTTCGCAAAACGGTCGCCAACCCGCTACCGGCCGGTGGTCCGGCACCCGCCAGGCCGCGGCCGGCGGTCCGCCGTTATCGCTTGCGGACCACATCTCTTGGCAATACCGGCAAACGCCAGTTACCTTGGCGGACGCATTCACAACTCGTCACATAGGAGGACCGAAATGGTCACAGGGGGTGAGATCGCGTCCTTCGTTGAGTAGACCTTAAGTGGCCCCGACCGTACGTGATTCCAGCACGTGGCCGGGGCCTTTGCATGGCAACAAACCTCGGAGGTAACAAAGCCATGACGCTGTCAAGTATTGCAGCCAGTGGGGCTGCGAAGACCCTGATGGCCGTCACGATTTCGCTGCATCCGGCCGTGGCCAAGCACGAGAGCTACGTCACCGTCAAGTCTGGCGACACGCTCAGTTCGATCAGCCAGAAGGTGTACGGCAAGTCGGCTGACTGGCCCGCGCTGTGGTGGGCGAACCGGCACAGCGTGCACAACCCGAGCGAGATCCGGGTGGGCCAGCGGCTTCACCTAGTGAGCAAGTCCTCGGTGAAGAAGCTCGTCCACGAGGCGGCGAAGGCCGCGGAGGCGTCGGACCACGCTGCGGCCTCGGCGCCGGCAGCGACGACCGAAGCTCCGGTCGCTGAGCCGGCCACGACCGCCTACACCGGCTCTGGCGGCTTCCAGAGCTGCGTCATCGCCGCGGAGAGCGGCGGCGACGCCTCGGCCGTCAACCCCTCCAGCGGCGCGGGTGGCCTGTACGGCTTCCTGCCGTCCACCTGGCAAGCACTCGGCTACTCGGGCCTGCCCGAGGACGCCTCTGTGGCGGAGCAGAACGCCGCCTATGCCAAGGAGTACGCGGCGTCGGGCGGCAGCGCCTGGTCCGCTTACGACGGGTGCTGAAACGTTAAGAACGGGTGCTGAAACCCGCTAAGACAGCCCCGGCCCGGTCCACGGGCCGGGGCTGCCCCTTGTCCGCGCCGCAGACCGGGCGGCGGACCGGCGGCGGACCGGCGGCGGACCGGGCGGCGGACCGGCCGGCGGCGTTAGCCGAGCGGGCGGGCGGTGGGGGCGATCGCGGCCGGGAGGCGCGAGTCCCCGGCCAGGTAGCGGTCCACGGCGGCCGCGGCGCTGCGGCCCTCGGCAATGGCCCAGACGATCAGGGACTGGCCGCGGCCCATGTCGCCGGCCACGAACACCCCGGGCACCGAGGTCGCGTACGCCCCGTCCCGCGCCACGTTGCCGCGCCGGTCGAACTCGGCGCCGAGCCCGCCGAGCAGCGGGCTGTGCTCGGCGCCGGTGAAGCCCAGGGCGAGCAGCACGAGCTGGCACGGCAGCTCACGCTCGGTGCCGGGCACCGGCTCGAACGTGCCGCCGGTGAACTCCACCTCGATCAGCCGCAGCCCGCACACCCGGCCCGCGCCGTCGCCGCGGAACTCCTGGGTGGAGACCGCGAACACCCGCTCGCCGCCCTCCTCGTGCGCGCTGGACACCCGGTAGGTCATCGGGTAGGTCGGCCACGGCTGGTGGCCCGGCCTGAACTCCGGCGGCCTCGGCATGATCTCGAGCTGGGTGACGGACGCCGCGCCCTGCCGGTGCGCGGTGCCCAGGCAGTCGGCGCCCGTGTCGCCGCCGCCGATGATCACCACATCGCGGCCCCGGGCGGAGATGGCAGGCTCGGCCACGTCGCGGCCGGCCACACCGGTCCGGCCGAACGCGCCAGACGGGCCGGCCGCCCGGTCCGCCTCCGCGGCGGCGGCCACCACCCGGTTCGCCAGCGGCAGGTACTCCATCGCCTGATGGATGCCGCCCAGATCCCGCCCCGGCACCGGAAGGTCGCGGGCCACCGTGGCGCCCCCCGCGAGCACGATCGCATCCGACAGCGACCACAGCTCGTCCACGCTCACGTCGATCCCGGCCCGCACCCCGCACCGGAAGTCGGTGCCCTCGGCCAGCATCTGCGCGAGCCGCCGGTCCAGGTGCCGCTTCTCCAGCTTGAACTCGGGTATGCCGTAGCGGAGCAGCCCGCCGGGCCGGTCGGCCCGTTCGTACACGGTGACGGCGTGCCCGGCCCGCGTCAGCTGCTGGGCCGCGGCCAGCCCGGCCGGCCCCGAGCCGATCACCGCCACCCGGCGCCCGGCCGCCCGCGCCGCGGCCGACGGCGGCCGTGGCCCGACCCACCCCTCGGCCCAGGCCCGGTCGATGATCTCCACCTCAACCTGCTTGATCGTCACCGGATCACCCGTGCTCTGCTGCCCTGGACTGGCAGGCGCTGCGATGCCGAGCACACAGGCGGTCTCACACGGCGCCGGGCAGAGCCTGCCGGTGAACTCGGGGAAGTTGTTGGTCGCGTGCAGCCGGTGCGCCGCCTCGCGCCAGTCCGCCCGCCAGACCAGGTCGTTCCACTCCGGGATCAGGTTGCCCAGCGGGCAGCCCTGGTGGCAGAACGGTATGCCGCAGTCCATGCACCGCCCGGCCTGCCGCTGCGCCCGGCCGGCGCCGAACTCGGTGTACACCTCGTGCCAGTCCATGATCCGCACGTCCACAGGCCGCCGGGCCGGGGTCTGGCGCGGGGTCGTCAGAAATCCTCTGGGATCCGCCATCGCGATCTTCCTCCCGTCAGCCGTGCGCCGCGGTCATGACGGCCTGGTTCACGTCGCGGCCCTCGAGCTCGGCCTGACTCGCCGCGGCCAGCACCCGCTTGTAGTCCTTGGGCATGACCCGGCCGAACCGCGGCACCGCGGCGTCCCAGTCGCGCAGCAGCGCGGCGGCCACGGCGGAGCCGGTCTCGGCCAGGTGCCGGGTGAGCAGGCCGTGCAGGAACTCGGCGTCCTCGGCGCCGAGGGGTTCCAGGTCGGCCAGTTCGGTGTTCACCTGCCCGGGATCGGGGTCGAGCAGGTAGGCGATGCCGCCGGACATGCCGGCCGCGAAGTTGCGCCCGACCGGCCCGAGCACGGCCACCCGGCCGCCGGTCATGTACTCACAGCCGTGGTCGCCGGTGCCCTCGGCCACCGCGGTCGCGCCGGAGTTGCGCACGCAGAACCGCTCACCCACCACGCCGCGCAGCAGGATCTCCCCGCCGGTGGCGCCGTAGCCAACCACGTTGCCCGCGATGATCTGGTCTTCGGCGGTGAACGTGGCGGCCGGGTCGGGCGCGGCGATGATCCGCCCGCCGGACAGCCCCTTGCCCAGGTAGTCGTTGGCGTCGCCGGACAGCCGCAGCGTCACGCCGCGCGGCAGGAAGGCGCCGAACGACTGCCCGGCCGACCCGGTCAGCGCGATGTCGATCGTGTCGTCCGGCAGCCCGGCGCCGCCCCACTTCCTGGTCACCTCCGAGCCGAGCATGGTGCCGACGGTCCGGTTCACGTTCCTGACCGGCAACTGCAGCCGGACCGGCGTGCCGTCCTGCAGCGCGCCCTCGGCCAGCTGGATCAGCGTGTTGTCCAGCGCCTGGGCCAGCCCGTGGTCCTGGCTTTCGGTGTTGTGCCTGGCCGCGCCCTCGGGCAGCGACGGGACGTGCAGCACCGGGCTGAGGTCGAGCCCGCTGGCCTTCCAGTGCTCGACCGCCGCGGCGGGGTCGAGCAGTTCGGCGTGCCCGACCGCCTCGGCCAGCGTGCGGAACCCGAGCTGGGCCAGGTACTGGCGGACCTCCTCGGCGATGAACTCGAAGAAGTTCACGACGAACTCGGGCCGCCCGGTGAACCGCTTGCGCAGTTCCGGATTTTGGGTGGCCACCCCCACCGGGCAGGTGTCCAGGTGGCAGACCCGCATCATCACGCAGCCGGCCACCACCAGCGGCGCGCTGGCGAAGCCGAACTCTTCCGCACCGAGCAGGGCCGCGATGATCACGTCCCGCCCGGTCTTGAGCTGCCCGTCGGCCTGCACCACGATCCGGTCCCGCAGCCCGCCGCGCAGCAGGGTCTGCTGGGTCTCGGCCAGGCCGAGCTCCCACGGCGCCCCGGCGTGCTTGATGCTGGTCAGCGGCGCGGCCCCGGTGCCGCCGTCGTGCCCGGAGATCAGCACCACGTCCGCGTGCGCCTTGGACACCCCGGCCGCGACCGTGCCCACCCCGACCTCGGCCACCAGCTTGACGTGCACCCGCGCGGCCGGGTTGGCGTTCTTCAGGTCGTGGATGAGCTGGGCCAGGTCCTCGATCGAGTAGATGTCGTGGTGCGGCGGCGGCGAGATCAGCCCGACGCCGGGGGTGGAGTACCTGGTCTTCGCGATCCACGGGTAGACCTTGTGCCCAGGAAGCTGGCCGCCCTCCCCCGGCTTGGCGCCCTGCGCCATCTTGATCTGCAGGTCCTCGGCGTTCACCAGGTACTCGCTGGTCACGCCGAACCGGCCGCTGGCCACCTGCTTGACCGCCGACCGCCGCAGGTCGCCGTTGGGGTCCGGGGTGAACCGGCGCGCGTCCTCGCCGCCCTCCCCCGTGTTCGACTTGCCGCCGAGCCGGTTCATCGCGATGGCCAGCGTCTCGTGCGCCTCCGCCGAGATGGACCCGTACGACATGGCGCCGGTGGCGAACCTCCGCACGATGTGCGCGACCGGCTCGACCTCGTCGATCGGTATGGGGCTACGGCTTGGTTTAATGAACGGCTGCGCATCGTCCACACCCTGGATACGCAGAAGTCCGCGCAGCGTCATCAGCTTGGCGGACTGGTCGTCCACCAGCCCGGTGTACTCCTTGAAGATCTCGAACCGGCGTTCCCTGGTGGCGTGCTGGAGCTTGAACACGGTCTGCGGATTGAACAGGTGCGGCTCGCCCTCGCGCCGCCACTGGTATTCGCCGCCGGTCTCGAGCCGCCGGTGCGCCGGAGCGTCGCCGCGCGGCGGGAACGCCCCGGCGTGCCGGTCGGCGGCCTCGGCGGCCAGCACGCCGAACCCGATCCCGCCGAGCCGGGACGTGGTCCCGGTGAAGCAGGATTCCACGACCTCGGCACCCAGGCCGATCGCCTCGAAGATCTGGGCGCCGGTGTAGGACGCGACCGTGGACACGCCCATCTTCGACATGATCTTCAGCAGGCCCTTGCCGAGCGCCTTGATGACGTTGGCCTCGGCCCGGTCAGGCCCGATCTCGCCGAGCTCGCCGCGCCGCGCCAGATGGCGCGCCGAGCCGATGGCGAGATACGGGCTGACCGCGGCCGCGCCGTAGCCCACCAGCAACGCGACGTGATGGCATTCCCGCACGTCACCGGCGTCCACGATCAGCCCGACCCTGGTCCGGGTCTGCTCCCTGATCAGGTGGTGGTGTATCGCGCCGGTGAGCAGCAGCGACGGGATCGGCGCCCGCGAGGGGGGATGGGGAGGTGGGTGGGGTCCGGCGTCCGGCTCGGCCGGGGGGGACGGCTGCTGTCCGGTGTCGAGGTCGTGCGCCCGGTCCGACAGCACGATGATCCTGGCCCCGCGGCCGATCGCGGCCGAGACCTCGGCGCGCAGCTCGGCCAGCCGGCGCTGCAGCCCGTCGCCGCCGTCGGCGACCCGGTACCGGCCGTCCACCACGTAGGCGGCGAACCCGGGCAGATCGCCGGCCGCGTTGATGTGAATGATCTTGGCGAGGTCGTGGCCGCCGATCACCGGATAGGGCATCACGACCTGCCGGCACGAGGCGGGCCCGGGTTCGAGCAGGTTCTGCTCGGGCCCGGTGGCCGAGGCCAGCGAGGTGACCAGCTCTTCCCTGATCGCGTCCAGCGGCGGGTTCGTCACCTGCGCGAAGAGCTGGGTGAAGTAGTCGAAGATGAGCCGGGGCCGGTCCGACAGCACGGCCACCGGGGTGTCGGTGCCCATCGAGCCGATCGGTTCGGCGCCGGTACGGGCCATCGGGCCCAGCAGCACCCGCAGCTCTTCTTCGGTGTACCCGAAGACCCGCTGGGCTGTGCTTATTTGGCCGGAAAGATGAACCCGCCGGCCGTACGGGCTGAGGTGGGGGGATCCGTGGGTGGGCGGGTCGGCGTCGGGTAGGTCGTCGAGATGGAGCAGGCCGGCGTGCAGCCAGTCCGCGTACGGGTGCTTGGCCGCCAGCACCGACTTGACCTCGGCGTCGTCGATGATCCGGCCCCGCCCGGTGTCGGCCAGGAAGATCCGGCCCGGCTGCAGGCGGCCCTTCCGCACGATCGTGGCCGGGTCTATGTCCAGCACACCGACCTCGCTGGCCAGCACGACCAGGCCGTCGCTGGTCACCCAGTACCGGCCGGGCCGCAGCCCGTTGCGGTCCAGCACCGCGCCGATCACGGTCCCGTCGGTGAAGGCCACGCAGGCCGGCCCGTCCCACGGCTCCATCAGCGAGGCGTGGAACCGGTAGAAGGCCCGCAGATCCGGGTCCATCTCCGCGTGGTTCTCCCAGGCTTGCGGGATCATCATGAGCACGGCCTCGGGCAGCGACCGGCCCCCGCCCAGGTGCAGCAACTCCAGACAGGCGTCGAAGCTGGCCGAATCGCTCTCGTCCTCGGACAGGATGGGGAACAGCCGGTCAAGCCCGCGCTGGCCGGGGCTGTCCGGGATGAGCGGCGTGGCTAGCAGCGACTCGCGGGCCCGCATCCAGTTCCTGTTGCCCCTGATCGTGTTGATCTCGCCGTTGTGCGCGATGAACCGGAACGGGTGGGCCAGCGGCCAGGACGGGAACGTGTTGGTGGAGAACCGCGAGTGGACCAGGGCCAGCGCGCTGGTGAACCTGGGGTCGGTCAGGTCCGGGTAGAACGCCTCGAGCTGGGTGGCGGTGAGCATGCCCTTGTAGACGATCGTGCGCGAGGACAGGCTCGCGAAGTACACGCCGGCCTCGTGTTCGGCCCGCTTGCGCAGGCAGAACGCGAGCCGGTCGAGCACCAGGCCGCGCTCGCCGCCGCGGCCGGCCACGAAGAGCTGGCTCAGCCCGGGCAGCGTGACCCTGGCGCCCCGGCCGCAGGCGGCCGGCTCGTGCGGGACGCCGCGCCAGCCCAGCACCCGCAGCCCCTCCTCGGCGGCGATCCGCTCCACCGCCGCGACCGCGTCCGCCGGCGATGCACTCTGGCTGGACGGCAGGAACGCGATACCCGCCGCGTACCCGCCGGGCTCGGGCAGGCCGAACCCGCAGACCGCGCGCAGCAGCGCGTCCGGGATCTGGGTGAGGATGCCGGCGCCGTCGCCGGTGTCGGGATCACTGCCCTTGGCGCCCCGATGGTCCAGGTTGCGCAGGATGGTCAGGCCCTTGGCCACGATGTCGTGGCTGCGGCGCCCCGGCAGGTCGGCCACGAACCCGACGCCGCACGCGTCGTGCTCGAACCGGCTGTCGTAAAGCCCCTCGCCCTGGGCGCCGTAAACGCCCTCAGCCTGGGCGGCGGTCAACGCGGGGGGTTCCGGGGGGTTGCCCTCCCGGGACAGCACAGTGGGGTGCCTGAAAGAATCCTTGGCGGCCATTCACGCTCCCGTCGTCTCGTACGCGTACTGGATGTGTGCGTTCGGGACAACGTTGGCCCACTGTGCTAGCCCGGGGGGACGCCCCCCGGAGCCCCCCGAGGGGGCTCAACCGTCGGCGGCGCTGCCGTCGGGCAGTCCGGGGTAACACCCGGAATGTTTCAGCGAGGTTACCCTACAGAGTCATTCTTCCCCATGATCACCCGGAGGACAAACACCCGCGGTGGCCCCGGGGCGTACCTCGTCGCGGATGACCCTCAGCGCGCCGAGCAGGGCGTCGAGTTGCGGGGCGGTCAGCAGCCCGGTGAACCAGCGGTCGATGTCCTTGACGTGCTGGCGCACCACATCGGCGAGAACGTCCTGGCCAGCCTCGGTAATCACGGTGAACGACCCACGC